>NZ_JBHXVP010000012.1:0-142494 GCF_042672245.1 Rhodococcus sp. NPDC127527 | reverse complement strand
GGGCGGCGGGCGCCCCGGCCGCCCCCTCGCCGCCGTCACCGGGGCCCCCCCCCGCCCCCAGCGCGCTTCGCGGCGGGGGGCGGCGGGGGGGCCCCCCCCCCCCCCCCCCCCACCACTGCGGCGGAGCCGCATCGTGGGATGATGGCGAGCATGCCGTCACAACCGCTCCCGCTCGACCCGATCGAGGAGGCCCACCGCCAGTGGGAAGAGCACGGTTGGGGTGAGGTCGCCGACGGGATGGCCGCCGTCACCTCGCTCATGCGCGCACAGCAGATCATGATGGCCCGGGTGGAGGAAGTCCTCAAGCCCACCGGGCTCACCTTCTCGCGCTACGAGCTGCTCACCCTGCTGACCTTCACCCGCACCGGCGCACTGCCGATGGCGAAGGCCAGTGCGCGACTGCAGGTTCACCCGACCAGCGTGACCAACGCCGTCGACCGCCTCGAGGCGGCGAAGCTGGTCCGCCGGGTTCCGCACCCGAGCGACCGCCGCGCCACCCTGATCGAAATCACCCAGGCCGGACGAGATTTGGCGCTCGCCGCGACCGAACAGCTCAACGAGCAGGTGTTTGCACGTCCCGGACTGTCCGCGGATAAACTCGACAACCTCGTGCGGATTCTCGCGGAGCTGCGTCGGGCCGCCGGCGACTTCGACACCGGGGACGCACCCACCAAATGGTGACCTTCGACGGCGGCGAGGAGTGCGACGGTGGTGCTGGTTCTCGGCGTGTCTGCAGGCGCGAGTGGGGCTCGCGCGGTGCTCGCGCATTCGGATCGCCCCCACCACGAACCGCTGGCGCGCTGCGAGATTCGTCGCCGACCGGGTAGCGCCATCGGGGAGCCGGTGATCTCCGCCATCCGCACCCTCCGGGCGACGGCGGTCGAACAGGCCGAGCTGGTCTCCGCCACCGCGGTAACCCTGCGGACCGGCATCGATCCCGAGGTGGTCGAGTTCGCGACCCCCGCCACCACGCGAGTCCACGTGCGGGTGCTACCCGAAACGTCGGCCCAGCTCCGGTATCTGCGATTCACCGGTCAGCTCCCCCGGCGCGGCTCCGTGGTGCTCTACGACGTGGGCGGCTCCGGACTGTCCGTGTGCGTGGCCGACGCCCCGACCGGCGAGGTCCTGACCGCGCGGCGCAGCGCGGTGGTCGGCGGGGATCAACTGGACCGGCTGCTGCAGGATCATCTGGCCGCGAGCGGCGTACGCCTCGAACTCACCGCCTGCCGAGACCTCAAGGAACAGTTGGCGTTCGAGCGGGTCGTCACAGCCGCCGACCCGGGCACCGGCGCCACCGTCGTGGTGACGAACAACGACCTGGCCGTGCTCACCAGGGAGGGCGTCATGCACTCGGTCTCCCTGCTGCGCACCATGATCCGCGAGTCGCACTCCACGCCGTCGGCGGTCGTCCTGCTCGGGGGCGGCGGACAGGTTGCCGCCCTGCGCCACTGGCTCGAGACCTTTCTCCGGCTCCCCGTCGTCCTGCCCGCGGAGCCGGCGTCGGTGGCGGGGCGCGGAGCGGTGCTCCTCGCCGCCGCCACCGCGGCCGGGTCGACGCTGCCTCGTTGGTAGAGCTTCCCGACCAGCGACACTCAGCTGTTGGTGATGCTCAGCTGTTGGTGAATTTCGGCGACCGCTTCTCGACGAAGGCGGCCATCCCTTCCTTCTGGTCTGCGGTCGCGAACGTCGAGTGGAAGACGCGACGCTCGAACTTCACGCCCTCGGCCAACGTGGTCTCGAACGACCGGTTGACGGCCTCCTTCGCCATCATCGCGATCGGCAGCGACATCGACGCGATCGTGGTGGCCGCCTCGAGCGCCACGTCGAGGAGGTCGGCGGCCGGCACCACGCGGGCGACCAGGCCGGCCCGCTCCGCCTCCTCGGCGTCCATGTTCCGGCCGGTCAGGCACAGGTCCATCGCCTTGGCCTTGCCGACCGCGCGGGTGAGCCGCTGCGAGCCACCGATGCCCGGGATCACGCCGAGCTTGATCTCCGGCTGCCCGAACTTCGCGGTGTCTGCGGCGATGATGAAGTCGCAGAGCATGGCGAGCTCGCAGCCGCCGCCGAGCGCGTACCCGGCGACCGCGGCGATGATCGGGGTGCGGGCCGCGGAGAGTCGGTCCCACGGCGAGAAGAGATCCTCCGCGTACACCTGGGCGAAGGTCTTGGGCTGCATCTCCTTGATGTCGGCGCCTGCCGCGAAGGCCTTCTCCGAGCCGGTCACCAGGATGGCCCCGATCTCGTCGTCCGCGTCGAATGCCTCGACGGCGGACACGACCTCGCGCATCAACTGATCGTTGAGCGCGTTGAGTGCCTTGGGCCGGTTCAGGGTGACGACGCCGACGCGGCCCTTGCGTTCGGTCAGGATGGTCTCGTACTCGCTCACTGGCTGCTCGCCTGGCCTTCTTGGGATCGGGTGCGGATGTCGTTGACGATGGCGGAGAAGTCCAGGCCGCCATTGCCTTCGGTGTTGAAGCGGTGGTAGATCTCGGCGGCCCGCAGGCCGAGCCCGTCCTCGACGCCGTTGGCGCGCAGTGCGTTCGACGCCAGTCCGAGGTCCTTGTCCATCAGGGCGGCCGCGAAACCGGGCTGGTAGTCGTTGTTCGCGGGGCTGGTCGGCAGCGGTCCGGGCACCGGGCAGTAGCTGGTCAGCGACCAGCACTGGCCGGACGCGTTGGACGCGACGTCGAACAGCGCCTGGTTGGTCAGGCCGAGCTTCTCGCCGAGAACGAACGCCTCACTGACCGCGATCATCGAGATGCCGAGGATCATGTTGTTGCAGATCTTGGCGGCCTGACCGACACCGGATCCGCCGCAGTGCACCACCTTCGCGCCCATGACGTCGAGAAGTGGGTGCGCGGAGGCGAAGTCGGCCTCGGAACCGCCGACCATGAACGCCAGGGTGCCCGCCGCGGCGCCCGCGACACCACCCGAGACGGGGGCGTCGAGGGCGCGGTGTCCGGCCGCGTGCGCCTTCTCGGCGGCGGCCTTCGCGTCGGCGACGTCGATCGTCGAGCTGTCGACGAACAGCGTGTTCGGCTTCGCGACGGAGAGGATCTCGTCGTACAGGTCGAGCACCAGCTTGCCGTTCGGCAGCATGGTGATCACCACGTCGACGTCGGCGACCGCGGCGACCGCGGTGTCGGCGACCGTGAGGCCGTCCTTGCGGGCCTGCTCCTGGGCGGCGGGCACCGGGTCGTAGCCGGTCACCTCGTAGCCGGCCTTGACGAGGTTCGCGGCCATCGGACCGCCCATGTGCCCGAGACCGAGGAACGCGACGGTCGGTTGAGTGCTCATCTGTCAGACCCCTTCGAGATCGGGTGCGGCGAGTCCGAGTTCGAGCTCGCCGAGCGGCTGGAAGTAGCGATCCACGTCGGCGTCGGTGACGTCCGCGAGGGTGGCGGGCGACCACGCCGGGTTGCGATCCTTGTCGATCACCTGTGCACGAATGCCCTCGACGAGGTCGTGCGAGGAGAGTGCCGCGACGGAGACCCGGAACTCCTCGTTCAGGACGTCCTCGAGGCTGTCGAGGGTGCGGGCGTGACGGAGCGAGCGCAACGTGACCTTCAGGGCCACCGGCGACTTGGTGAGAACCTGCTCGGCCGCCTTCGTGGCCTCGGGCACGCCCGCGGACTGCAGCCGGTCCACGATCTCCTCCACCGTGTCCGCCGAGTAGGCGGCATCGATCCACGACCGCTGCGCCAGCAACGGGGATTCCGGCGCGGGACTCTCGAACTGCGCCAGCGTGTCGGCCACCGAGCCGGATTCGAGGGCGGCCACGAACGCGGCGAGCGACTCCGACGGCACGAAGTGGTCGGCGAAGCCGAGCGCGATCGCGTCGCCGGCGTCCAAGCGACCGGTGGTCAGCGCGACGTGGGTGCCGATCTCGCCGGGCGTGCGCGAGAGCAGGTAGGTGCCGCCGACGTCGGGCACGAAGCCGATGCCGGTCTCCGGCATCGCGATCGAGGAGCGTTCGGTGACGACGCGGACGCTGCCGTGCGCGGAGATCCCGACGCCGCCACCCATCACGATGCCGTCCATGATCGCCACGTACGGCTTGGGGTACCGGCCGATCGCGGCGTTGAGGACGTACTCGTCGCGCCAGAACTCGCGGGAACCGGTCCGACCGAACTTCGCGTCGTCGTGGATCGCGACGATGTCGCCGCCCGCGCAGAGTCCGCGCTCGCCGGCCCCGTCGACCACGACCGCGTGCACCGCGGGGTCGGCCTCCCACTCGAGCAGTGCCGCGGCCATCGACCGCACCATCGCGTGATTGAGCGCGTTGATCGCCTTGGGTCGGTTGAGCGTCAGCCGGCCCACCCCGCCGGTCCGCTCGACGAGCACCTCACCCTCGTTCACTGGAGCTTCGCTCACGCTGCGCCCGCCTTTCCCACCACGCTGCGGGCGATGACCACCCGCATGATTTCGTTGCTGCCCTCGAGGATCTGATGGACCCGCAGATCCCGCACGATCTTCTCCAGACCGTACTCGGCGAGATAGCCGTAGCCGCCGTGCATCTGCAGGGCCCGGTTCGCGACGTCGAAGCCGGTGTCGGTGGCGAAACGCTTCGCCATCGCGCACAGTTCGACCTTGTCCGGCGCGTCCTCGTCGAGCGCGGCCGCGGCCCGCCACAGCAGGGTGCGTGCTGCCTCGAGTTCGGTGCGCATGTCGGCGAGCTGGAACTGCAGTGCCTGCGAATCCAGTAGCGCCGCACCGAAGGCCCGCCGCTGCGCGAGGTAGTCGACCGCCATGGTCAGCGCGGCCTGTGCGCCGCCCACCGAGCAGGCGGCGATGTTGAGCCTGCCGCCGTTCAGACCGGACATGGCGATCTTGAAGCCGTCGCCCTCGGCGCCGAGCCGGTTCGCGGCCGGCACCCGCACCTCGTCGAGGATCACCTGCCGGGTGGGCTGCGCGTTCCAGCCCATCTTCTTCTCGTTGGCGCCGAAGGAGAGTCCGGGCGAGTCCTTCGGCACCACGAACGCCGAGATGCCGCGCGGCCCCGCTGCCCCGGTGCGGGCCATCACCACGTAGACCTCGGAGGTGCCCGCACCGGAGATGAACTGCTTGACCCCGGTCAGCAGGTAGTCGTCACCGTCGCGAACCGCCTTGGTGGACAGGGCCGCCGCGTCCGAACCGGCGCCCGGCTCGGTGAGGCAGTAGCTGCCGAGCTGTTCCATCGAGGCGAGCGCCGGCACCCAGCGGTGCCGCTGCTCGTCGGTGCCGTAGGTGTCGATCATCCAGGTGACCATGTTGTGGATGGAGACGTACGCGGCGATCGACGGGTCGCCGGTGGCGAGCTGTTCGAAGATCCGGGCGGCGTCGAGACGGGTCAGTCCGGACCCGCCCACGTCCTCGTGGATGTAGATGCCGCCCATACCGAGGGCCCCGGCCTTGCGCAGCACGTCCACCGGGAAGTGCTTGGCCTGGTCCCACTCGATCGCGTTGGGGGCCAGGTACTCCGCGGCGAAGTCGCGGGCGGTGTCGCTGATCGCCCGCTCGTCGTCGGTCAGGGTGAACATGGAACTGCCCCTAGTCCATCGTGGGGATGACGAAGTGGTCGGTGGCGTGCTCCTTGGTGCCGGAGGGCCAGCGCTGCGTCACCGTCTTGGTCTTGGTGTAGAAGCGGATCGAGTCCGGGCCGTGCTGGTTCAGGTCCCCGAATCCGGAGGCCTTCCAGCCGCCGAAGGTGTGGTACGCGATCGGCACCGGGATCGGCACGTTGATGCCGACCATGCCGACCTCGACGCGGCTCGCGAAGTCACGGGCGGTGTCGCCGTCGCGGGTGAAGATCGCGACGCCGTTGCCGTACTCGTGATCGGTCGGCAGCGCGAGCGCCTCCTCGTAGTCGGCCGCGCGCACGACCTGCAGCACCGGGCCGAAGATCTCTTCCTTGTACACCCGCATGTCCTTGGTGACCCGGTCGAGCAGGGTCGCGCCGGTGAAGAAGCCGTCCCCGGCGCCGTCGATTTCCTGGCTGCGGCCGTCCACGACCACCTCTGCGCCCTCGTCGATCGCGATCTGGACGTAGTCGGTCACTCGCTTGACGGCGTCCGCGGACACGAGCGGGCCGAAGTCGACGCCCTTCTCGTGCGAGTGGCCGACGTTGAGCTTGTACACCCGCTCGGTCAGCTTCTCGACCAGCCTGTCGGCGGTCTCCTCGCCGACCGGCACGGCCACCGAGATGGCCATGCAGCGCTGGCCAGCTGAACCGTAGCCGGCACCGATCAGCTGGTCCGCCACGTCGTCGAGGTCCGCGTCGGGCATCACGATGGCGTGGTTCTTGGCGCCGCCGAAGCACTGCGCGCGCTTGCCGTTGGCGGTGGCGGTCTCGTAGATGTACTGCGCGATCGGGGTGGACCCGACGAAGCCGACGGCCTTGATGCGGGGGTCGTGCAGCAGCGCGTCGACGGCCTCCTTGTCGCCGTTGACGACGTTGAACACGCCGGCGGGCAGGCCCGCCTCGAGGAACAGCTCGGCGAGGCGCAGCGGCACCGAGGGGTCGCGCTCGGACGGCTTTAGCACGAAGGCGTTTCCGCAGGCGAGAGCCGGCCCGGCCTTCCACAGCGGGATCATCGCCGGGAAGTTGAACGGGGTGATGCCGGCGACCACGCCGAGCGGCTGACGCATGGAGTAGACGTCGATGCCGGTGCCGGCGCTCTCGGTGTACTCACCCTTGAGCAGGTGCGGGATGCCGATGGCGAACTCGATCACCTCGAGGCCGCGCTGGATGTCGCCCTTGGCGTCGGGGACGGTCTTGCCGTGCTCGGAGGAGAGCAGCGCCGCGAGCGAGTCCATCTCGTCGTTGACGAGCGCGACGAACTTCATCAGCACACGGGCCCGCTTCTGCGGGTTGAACGACGCCCACTCGCGCTGCGCCTCGGCGGCGTTGGCGACGACGGCCTCGACCTCGGACTTGGAGGCCAGCGGCACCCGGGCCTGGACCTGGCCGGTGTTCGGGTCGAAGACGTCACCGAACTTGCCGGAGGTGCCGGCGACGCGCTTGCCACCGACGAAATGCGTGAGTTCCTGAACCATTTTCCTGACCCGTTCTCGCTCGACGGACGCACCGGACCGCCTCCGTGGGCGGTCGGGCGCGAAGTTCTGAATATGTTGCCATCCTATAGTTGGATGTCCATGTATGTCTAGGTGTGTGCACAGTCGGCGTAGCCGCTGAGCGGGAGAGTGGGCTTGTCGCTGCCGACGGACGGGCGGACGCTGGACTCATGTCTGAATCCACCAAGACCTCCCTCACGACCGCCGTCGTCGTCACCGGCGGCGCCTCCGGTATCGGACTGGCGTCCGCCCGCGCGCTCGCCGAGGCAGGCCGGCCCGTCGCCCTCTGGGACCTCAACGAGGCCAAGGCCAAGTCCGAGGCCGATGCCATCGCCACCGAGTTCGGTGTCGCCGCGATCGGCGTCGGCGTCGACCTGAGCAACCCGGACCTCTACGCCGATGCGCTCGCCACCACCCGCGCCGCGCTGAAGAACATCGGCGGCCTCGTGCACGCCGCCGGCGTCGTCGACCAGGGCTCGCTCGAGGGCGTCACCGTCGACGTGTGGGACCTCGGCATCAACACCCACCTGCGCCCGCTGGTCCTGCTGACCAAGGAGCTGTTGCCGGACTTCCAGGCGAACCCGGGCTCGGCGATCGTCGGCATCTCGTCGATCAACGCCCACCTCGGCAACGCGATCAACCCGGTCTACTCCGCGGCCAAGGGCGGCATGCTCGCGGTCGTGCGCTCGCTCGCCGACCGCCTCGGCCCCGAGGGCATCCGCATCAACTGCGTCTCCCCCGGCCAGATCCTCACCCCGATGCTGCAGCCGACAGTCGACCTGCTGCCCCCGGGCACCTTCGAGCGTCGCATCCTGCTCGAGCGCCTCGGCCAGCCGGAGGAGGTCGGCCGCGCCGTCCGCTTCATGCTCTCCGACGAAGCCAGCTACATCACCGCCTCCGAGCTCGTGGTCGACGGCGGCAACATCTCCTCGCAGCGGATGTAGTCACTCCCGCCCGAGGACCCGGTACAGGTCGTCGAGGTCCCGCAACGCCTGCGCGACCAGCGGCTCCTCGACGCCCACCCCGCGCAGCGCCTTCCGCAGCAGCGCGGGGTTCAGGTCCTCGGGCGCCGGCCGGAACTCCGCCGGCGGCAGCGCCGGCAGCGTGGTGCGGTCGCCGAAGTAGTCGTCGACATCGATCGCGAAGTCCTCGCCGTCCGACTCGACGCCACGGATCAGGGTGTCCAGATCCAGGCCCCGCAGCGTCAGGATCGTCAGCGGGTCCGTGTCGAGTCGCTCGGCGGTCAGGTGCACCAGCGCCGCGGCGTGCTTGCACGGCCAGGCAGGGTCCGGGCAGGTACATCCGAAGTCGAGTTCGCCCGACTCCTGCGGCAGCAACACCTCGCCGAGTTCGGCGGGCACGGTGCCCGCGGCGAGCGCACCGAGCATGCCCGGGGTGCGACGAACCCGGTCGATCAGCGCGTCCACGACGTCGGGGTCCAGTGGGCGCACCGTGACCGTCGCGGTGAACGGGTCGATCTGACTGCCCTGCACCTCGCCGACGACCGCCCCCGGCGCGAGCCGGTAGCTGATCACCTGACCGGCGCGGGCGTAGCTGCGACCGCGGCCGATCCGGCCGGGCTCCGCGATTCGTTCGATCGACGACACCAGGGCCCGCCCCCACCACGACCGCGCGAACGCCCCGCGACGGCCCGGGCCGTGACCTCCCGCCGCACTCATTCGCCCACCGCGTCCCGGCTCAGGTACATCAGCTCGCGCAGCTCCTCGGTGCTCATCTCGGTGATCCACTTCTCGCCGGCGCCGACGGCCAGGTCGGCCAGTTCCGACTTGCTTGTGATCATGGCGTCGATCCGCTCCTCGAGCGTGCCGACGCAGACGATCTTGCGGACCTGCACGTCGCGCCGCTGGCCGATGCGGAAGGCACGGTCGGTGGCCTGGTTCTCCACCGCCGGATTCCACCAGCGATCCAGGTGCACAACGTGATTGGCCGCGGTGAGGTTGAGTCCGGTGCCGCCCGCCTTCAGCGAGAGCAGCATGATCGGGCTCCCCCCGGCCTGGAAGTCGTGCACCATGGCGTCGCGCCTGCCGCGTGCGACACCGCCGTGCAGGAACGGGACCTCGGTGCCGAACCGTTCCGACAGGTACGGCGCGACGATCGACCCGAACTCGCGGAACTGGGTGAACAGCAACACCCGTTCGCCGTCCGCGAGCACGGAGTCCACGATGTCCTCGACCAGCCCCAGCTTGCCCGACCGATGCCTGCCGCGACGCTGCACGGGCGAGCCGTCACCGAGGAGATGCGCCGGATGGTTGCAGACCTGCTTGAGCCGGGTGAGCGCGGCGAGCACCACGCCCTTGCGTGCGACGCCCTCGGCGTCGCGAAGCCTGGCCACCATGTCATCGACCACCGCCTTGTACAGCGCGGCCTGTTCGACGGTGAGGTTGGCGCGCACCGTCATCTCGAACTTGTCGGGCAGGTCGGAGATCACCTCGGGGTCGGTCTTGACCCGGCGCAGAACGAACGGCGAGGTCACCGCCCGCAGCCGGGTGAGCGCGCCCTCGTTGTGCTCGCGCTCGATCGGGACCGCGAACCGGGCCCGGAACTGCGTCACGCTGCCGAGCATGTTCGGGTTCACGAAGTCCAGGATCGAGCGCAGTTCGTCGAGCCGGTTCTCGACCGGGGTGCCGGTCAGCGCGAGCCGGTGCCGCGCCGGCACCGCCCGGGCCGCGCGCGCCTGCGCGGTGGCGGCGTTCTTGACGTGCTGCGCCTCGTCCAGCACCACGCGACCCCAGGACGTCTCACGCAGCGCCGCGACGTCGCGGGCGAGCAGCGCGTAGGTCGTGATCACCAGGTCGTGCTCGGCGACCGCGGCGGCGAGGGACGCGCCCCGCAGCCGGTCGACGCCGTGGTGGACGTGCACGCGCAGGCCGGGCGTGAACCGGGCCGCCTCGCGCTGCCAGTTCCCCACCACCGACATCGGGCACACCAGCAGGGTCGGTCCCGGACCCGGCCGACCGTCGGCGCGCTCGTGGGCGAGCAGGGCCAGCAACTGGATGGTCTTGCCGAGCCCCATGTCGTCGGCGAGCACGGCGCCGAGTCCGAGGTCGCTCATGTACGCGAGCCAGTCGAGTCCGCGACGCTGGTACGGCCGCAGCGTGGCGTTCAGCGCGGCCGGGACCGGGACTGGGACCGGTTGCTCCTGCGAATCGAGCAGGGCCGCAACCCATCCGGTGGAGCTGATCTCCTCGACGGGTATCGGCGGCGGGTCCTGCGCGGTGAGTTCGCCGAGCAGCCGGCCCAGCGTGTGCTCGCGTTCGGGCTGCTGCCGGGTGACGTACTCGGCGGCCTTCGCCAGGACCGCGTGATTCGCCTGCACCCACTGCCCCCGCAGCCGGACCAGGTCGGTCTTGGCGCGGGTGAGCCGCTCCATCTCGGCGTTGGTGAGCACCATCTCGCCGAGGGCGAGTTCCCAGTTGTAGGACACCAGTTGACCGAGGCCGACGGCCCGCTCGTCGGTGTCGAGCAGGACCGCCGGGCTCGAGACCCGCAGCCGCAGCGACGGCGACGCCACCGCCCAGGCTCGCGGCAGCAGCAGGGTGACGCCGGCGGCGGCCAGCGCCGTCGCGCCGTGCGCGACGAGGTCGGTGACCACCGCGAGCGGGAGCAACAGGTCCAGGCTGTCGCGGTCGGAGGGCACACCGCCCAGGCGCGGATAGGCGTCGATCGCCTCGCCCAGCTTGCGGACACCGACCTTCAGGGAGGCCGGGTCGGAGAGGTGCACGGGAACGGGGGCGGGCGCCTCACCGGCCGGGCGCAGGCACACCTCGAGCCGCCACAGGGCGTCCTCGGAAGCGTGCTCGTCGCCGTCCACCTCCTCGGGTTCCACGAGACGCAACACCAGGTCGGGTTCGTCGACCACGAGGCTCTGGCGCCATTCCTGCAGGTTCGTGGCGACCTGTCGGGTGCCCTCCACCAGCGCGGTGTCGGTGAGCAGCGCGTGCAGGAGAGGGTGCCGGGCGTCGCGCTCACCCAGGGCTCGCCGCACGATCGGATCGGTGATCTCGAAGATGAAGTCTTCCAGCGTCTTTCGGGCGCCGCCGGCCCCACGCAGCACGCCGGGCATGGCGACGACCAGTTCGGACACCCAGGCCCGCTGGCGTTCTCCGCCGACGAGGCGCCAGCGCACCCACCACTGGCCGTCCTCGCGGGACACCTCGGGCACCACCCGGCCGGCGCGGACCCAGCGCCGCACGCCCTGCGCGACGTGCGCGAGGAACCGGAGGTCACCGGACAGGCGTGGATCGGCGGTCGGCAGGTCGAGCAGCACGTCCGCCGCGGCGGCCGGGGCGAGGGCGAGCGCGGGCAGGGTGAGCTCGGCGAGGGTGCCGTCGCCGTTGGGCAGGGAGACCGTCACGCGATGGCGGGGTCTGCGCCCGAGCACGTGAGCCAAGGCCCCTGCCTGCACGGGCAGGTCGGTGCCGGACGCCTGCGCCGCGCCGCCGTCGCGCCACAGCATCAACCCCGATCCGGGAGACCAGAGCGCGTGCACCATCACACCATCCAATCACCCGGTACCGACGGCCCCGGCCGGCACTGGATTTATCGACGTGACCAGCGAGATAATGGCCATTGGCCACCAGGTCGGGAGCGGCGAATGACCATTCTGATTCAGGTCCTCGAGCAGGGCTACTCGCAAAGCACCCCGTGGGAACAGCGCCGATACCACTTCGTGGATGCGGCCCGGATCATCGGCATCCGGCTCGACGGGCAACTCGGGGTGTGGATCGACATGGCCCGCCCCGGCGAGTCGCATCAGCTGGCGGTCGCGGTGGACGCGGAGAACACCATCTACTTCATGCTGCGGGCGTTCGACAAGATCGCGAGCTGCGAACGCGTGGGCGGCTCGTGGTTGATCGGACACGACGGCAGCGACTTCAACTCCATCCAGGCGTCCCCGTACGGGACGACCTAGCCGCGACCGCGCTGCACCTCGTCGCGGTGGCCGGCGATCTCAGAGGGCGAGCATGGCGGCAGCGACCTGGTCGGCCGCGGCGTGCCGCAGTGCGGTACCCATGTCGTCGAGGACGAGCAGGCGCGCCGCGGGGATCTCGGCGGCGAGGACCTCGCCGTTGCCGACCGGGAAGAACGGGTCGGCGCGACCGTGCACCACGAGCGTGGGCACGGCGAGCTCACCGAGCCGCTCCCGCCATCGCGGGGCGCAGTCGATCCGGGAGAACACCGCCCCGAGCTGGTTCGCCTGGTGCACCCCGGGATCGCTCGACGGCGTCCGGTCCCAGATCCGGGCCGCCGTCGCCCGCGACTCCTCCGGATCGTCGCCCTTCGGCTCGGCGCCCTCGGCGGCGAACGCTGCGACGGCATCCCGGTCGGTCCAGTCCGGCCGCGGGCGGGAGAACAGCGCGACCATGACCGCGGGGTCGTGGTCCGGCAGGTCGTCGTCGACCGTGCCCGGCGCCACCGGCCGGGTGCCGACGAGGGTCAGTGCCGAGAACACGTCCGGGTGCTCCAGCGCGGCGACCTGAGCGACCATCCCGCCGATGCCGATGCCACCGAGATGGGCGGTCCCGGCGCCGAGCACCCCGACCAGCGCGGCCGCGTCGGCGACGAGATCCCGCAGGTCGTACGCCGGATTCTCCGGGTCGAGGGTCGTCGACGCGCCGGAGTCACGCAGGTCGTAGCGGACCACGCGCCGCCCGCCCGACGCGAGCCGCTGGCACAGCGCGTCGGGCCAGGACACCATCGTCGGGCCGCCGACCAGCAGGACCAGCGGATCGTCCTCGCGGCCGAGGCTCTCGACGCCGAGATCCACACCGTTCACCCGTACCGAGGTCGTGCCGGATCGAAATGGTCTCGTCATGCCTGTGCTCCTGTCTGCCGGTGTGTCCATGGATACAGACGACGGACTCACCCGAAAGTCATCGGTGCAACACCCGGCTTTCGTGTCGGTCGGGAGCCCGCGCGGCCGGGCGACGCCGACCGCGCGGCCGGGTCACGATGCCTGACGCATCGTCAGTCCGCCGAGTGCGATCACGTACTCCTGTGCGCGTTCGTCGAAGTCGACGGTGTACACGGTGGGATACCACCCGGTGCGCTGGTAGGACGCGGGCTGCTTCACGTCCTCGCGAAGGGTGGGACGGGACCCGAGCCAGTCCAGGGTCATCATCGGTTCGATGAAGGTGAACTCCCCGTCCCAGGACCCGTTCAGGAGCACCTCGGTGAACTCGAACCGACCGGGAATCGCGTTGTCCGCGCCGTCGGTCCAGTGCAGTCCCATGAACGGCACCGCGTTCGCCTCCGCGGGCCCGGGTGGTGGCAGATAACCCTCCGGGACGTACTTCGCTTCGGGGAGTTTCGCCGCCTTCTGTGCGAAATCGGGTGCGGCGGGGTCGATGTCGTGTTGCACGGCGTCCTGGTAGAAGTGCATGTCGAAGTGCGGCTTGCCGAACAGAACAAGCGGATCGTGTCCGTTCGGGTTCCAGTCGAGCATGACGTGGTCGAACCCGGTGTCGGGTGCGTCCCCGGGGAGCGCGAGCATCGACATCTGCATCGAGGCGTCGGGGCCGGCGGGCAGTCCCTCGAGGGCGTCCGCCGAGAGGCGGACACCGATCTCGGTGGGTTGCCCGGTGGCGTCGGTGACGACGTAGGTCCTGGACGTGCCGTTGCCGAGGGGACTTTCGGCACCGAGCAGTGTGCCGGCGCCGCTGGACCCGCTCGATCCGGTGTCACTGCTCGACACGGCATTGGACACCCCGTGTGCGTGGGAGTGCGACGGTGTGCTGCATCCGCCGAGAACGAGGGTCGCGCACGCCGCGACAGCGAGGCCGGCGGTGGCCCGAGTTGTGTTCACTGTGAAGCCTTTCGATTCGTTCGGTGAGTTGATCGCGGTGGGTCTCACACCGGGGTCCGCATGACCTGACCGACGTTCAGGACTCCGTGCGGGTCGTGCTCGTTCGCCAGCGCGCTGAGCCAGTGGCGGGTGTCCTCGTCGTAACACCGGGCGATCCGCTCCGGGTCGGCGGTGGCGGTGAAGTTGGGCAGGGTGCCACCGGTGGCCCACTGTCCCAGCGCCTGGCCGACTGCCCGGGCGTGGTCGACGACGGCTTCGGGGTGCGGCGGGGCGGGCACACCCGCGACCATCAGCGCGAACGCGGCACCGCGATGACAGAAAGCGCTGCGCTGCCGCGGTTCCCGCGCCAGCGCGCCGCCGAGCAGCCGGAGTTCGACCATCGTCTGCGGCGACCCGGATCCCGGTCCGGCGACGGCCAGGAGCGCGTCGACAGCGTCATGCGACAGCTCGTGGGTGAGGGCACTGAACTCGTGGGTCGGCATGGGCTCGACCGGGTCCGCGTGGATCGCGGACAGCGCCGCGTAGGGCATCGGCCCGACGGTGTCGATCAACGCTGTCGCCACCGTCCGCAGTCGGCCGATCAGGGCGTCGGCCTCGGATTCGTCGGCGGTGCTGGCGAATCGGACGGCGACCGTCAGGCGCCCGGCGAGCGGCGGCGGGATCTGCGGCAGCGGCGGCAACTGCAGGAACGCGAGTGACGTCGACGTGTGCTCGGGCAGGTCACGACACCAGTCGAGCCAGGCGTGCGCGACCGCGGGTGCGTCGGCACCATCGAAGTAGAGTGCGCCGCCGTGGATTCGGGACAGCGGAAGCAGCTCGATCTCCACACCGGTGACGATGCCGAGAGTGGCCTTGCCCCCGCGCAGTCCCCAGAACAGTTCGGCGTGCTCGTCCGGGGTGACGTGCAGCAGCTCCCCGTCACCGGTCACGATGTCGAACGACCGCACGTGGTCGGACGACAGTCCGTAGGTACGCACCAGTGGGCCGATGCCCGCACCGGTGAGGAAGCCGGCGACGCCGACGGTGGCGGACGATCCGGTCAGCGGCGCCAGCCCGTGGGGGGCCGCGGCGTCGAGGACGTCCTGCCAGATCGCACCCGCCCCGACCCACGCGGTCCGGGCATCGGCGTCCACTCTGCACTCGTCGAGCAGGCCGGTGTGCACCAGCAGGGCGTCACCGCCGACGGTGACGGCGCCGTGGCCGGTGCGCTGCACGGCCACCCGCAGCCCGCGTCGGCCCGCGAACCGGACGGTGGCCGCGACGTCGTCCCCGTTCGCCGCGACGACGACGGCGCGCGGAGCGACCGGAACCGCCAGGTTCCACGGTGCCGCCAGTTCGTATCCGGGTTCGCCGGGGAGGGCGACCACTCCGCTCAGTTCGGCGCGGAGCAACTCGATCGCGCTGTCGCGCACCGGGGTCTTGGTGTCCATCGAAACTTCCTTTCGTCGTGCGGTGAAAGGAAGCCTGTCCGAGGCCGCTTGGGGGGTTCTTGAGCTCGGCACGACCTCGGATCCAAGGTTCCGCCAAGCGCCGACTCCGCCGACTCCGCCGACGGACGACGACGACGGCCCGTGGTCAGGCGAGCAGTGATCGAGCCTGCGCCGCGACCGTGCGCATCCCCCGACCGTCCGCGGCCGCGGCGACGGCGGCCAGCTCCCGGGCGCGTTCGGGCGACTGCGGGACCAGCTGCGCGCGCAGCAACCTGCATCGCAGCAACGTCGGCACACCGGCGCCGTGGTGCGCGATCCGCTCCGCCTCGTCGAGGAGGGCCGATGCCCGCTCCGTGTCCCCGAGCAGCGCGTGCAGACGTGCGGACGCCTCCGCCACCGCACCGACGACCCCGACCTGCCCCACGGTCGCGATCCGGTCCGTGAACGGGGCGAGGAGTCCGAGGAAATGGTCGGCGTACTCGGTCAGGGCCAGATCGGCGACGACATGCGCGAGCAGAGTCTGGTGTCCCAGCGTGGTCCACACGTCCGGTCCCGTCGCCTGGGTCCAGTGCGCGATGCCGTCGGCCGCCGCCGGCCGGTCCCCCCTCGCCGCCGCGATCGCGATGCTCCACGCCGCCGGTTCGACGAAGCCGGGCGTGGCGTCCGCGAGCGCACCCAGCTCCCACTTCAGGGTGTTCTGTGCGAGGTCACCGCTGCCCGCGGTGTACAGCTCGGTCTGCAGGTGGATCTGCCGTGCCGTGTCGTACTGCCGTGCGGTCCGTTCGAAGTCGCCGCGCCACTCCGCGAGCGTGCCCTCCATCCATCGCAGTTGGACCCGGACCACCGGCAGACGCAACAGGTCGCACCCGATGATGCCCTGACGCACGTGTGCGGCGGCGGCCTCGGTGTTCGCGAGATTCATCTGGGTCATGCTCGCGACCGTGTGCACGATGACGTCGTCGACCCGGGACTGCTGGTGCGGCAGCTCGAGAAGTTCGGTCAGCAGGTCGACCGATTCCCGGCCGTGCCGCGCCACCCCCGAGAAGAGCAGGATCCGACCCAGCAGGGCATCGGCGATCACATCCGGGTCCCCCTGGGCGCGAGCCAGTTCGAGCGCGCGGCGGCTCATGCCTTCGGGCACCGTGGAATCCGGGTGGTAGCAGCTTCCGACGGCGAGCGCGGACAGCACCCGGGAGTGCGCGACGGGATCGGACACGACGAACGGTTCCAGTGCGGCGAGGCGTTCGAGCAGTGGCCCGGGATCGCGGCCGTACGACACCCACGGCCATCCGCCGGCGGCACGCAGGAGTGCGGCCGCCAGTCGTCCCGCGCCCGAGGTACGTCCTTCGCGCAGCGCGTCGAGCAGGCCGGCGCCCACGACGTCGAGAACGGTCTGTCCGCGGCCGGCGCGGGCCAGCGCCTCCACCCTGGCCACCAGCAGGTCGTCACGATCGTCGGGCGACTGTTCCGCCGCGGGCAGCTGATCGAAGATCTGCACGGCGGTCTCCCACCAGTGTGCGGCGGTCTCCGAACTCCATCGCTCGGTGGCCTCCCGGGCCGCGACGGTGCACGCGTCGAGCACCTCGTGCGGATCCACCAACGGCAGTGCGGCGCAGAGATGTTGGGCACGTCGGCTAGAGCGGTCCGGATCGGAGGAGTCCGCCAGGATCTCGGCGACCCGGGCGTGAACCCGCTGACGTCGCAACGCGGGCATGGCCTCGAGCACCTCGTGTCGCAGCAGTCCGTGCGCGAAGACGTACCCCCGCGCGCCGGGCGCGGTCACGATGATTCGTTCGTCCGCCGCCTCGTCGAGATAGTCGGCCAGGGTGTCCAGGTCGAGGCGGGACGCCGCGGCCAGGAGATCGATCTCGATCGCGTCGCCGAGCACCGCCGCGACTCGGAGCACCTGCAGCACAGCAGGTTCCACTGCGGCGAGCCGTCGGCCCAGAACCGACCGGACGGCGACCGGGATCCCGTCGCCGAGGCGCTCGTCCCGCGGCAACCGGGCGTACTCCGAGACGAACAGCGGGTTGCCCCCGGTCCGGTCCGTCAGGATCCGCGCCTCGTCCGGACCGATTCGCTCGCCGGCGACGTGGCAGGCCAGCTCCTCGACCTCGCTCGGCTCCAGTGGTGACACCGCGACCTGCCGGTTGCCCTCCCCGCGCAGCACCGCATCGACGAGTGTGCCGACGTCGGTGCCGATGCCGGTGTCGCGCAGCGTCAACACGAACCACACCGGGAGGCGGCGGAGCGCCCCCACCAGATACGCCAGGCACCGCAGCGACGTCGGGTCGGCCCACTGGATGTCGTCGACGACGACGGTCAGCGCGGGTTTGCCCGCGACCGCGGCCTCGATCACCTCCAGCACCCGCTCGTACACGGCGAATCGAGCCTCGTCCGGGTCGACGTCGGTCGGCGGAATCAACACCGCGTCCGCGTCGCCGCCGAGTTCCCGCACCAGTCGGCGGATCGGCCACCAGGCCGGCGCGCCGTCGTCCTCCGGGCACCGCGCCCACACCGCGGCCCCGTCCACTGCCGTCGTCCGCGCGGCACACTCCTCGGCCACCCGCGTCTTCCCGATCCCGGCCGGGCCGGTGAGCGCCAGCCACCGCGTCGACCCGCCGATGACGTCGTCGAGCATCCGATCGATCACGAGGGTTTCGCTTTCGCGCCCGACGAACACGCGACCCGTCTCCCTCTCGGCGGCGCCGCCGCCCGGCGCGGGCGTGTCGGAGTTCGCGGACGGGGACACGGGAAGCGGAACCTGCTCCGCCCCGGTCCATCCCGGTGTCCGCGGCCATGCCGCGAGACCCGGATCGTGGCGCAGGATCGCGCCCTGGAGTGCGCGCAGCTCGGTCCCCGGCACGAGGCCCAATTCGGTGTCGAGCCGCTCGGCGTGCGACCGGAACCACTCCAGCGCCTCCGGCGACCTGCCCGCCCGGTGCAGGGCGAGCATCCGGAGCCAGCAGGTGCGGTCGCGGTACGGGAACTCGGTGCACAGTTGGGCGGCCTCGACGAGTGAGGGCGGTACCCGCCCCAGGGCGAGCAGGGCGGTGATCCGGGTCTCCCGGCACTCGGTCCGCACCTCGTCGAAGCCGGCGGCCTCCACCTGAACCCAGGGCTCGTCGGCGAGGTCCTCGAGCAACGGTCCCCGGATAGACGCGAGTGCCCGGTCCGCGGTCTTCAGCGCGGGCTCCCACTCACCGTCCTCGGCGAGACGCCGCGCTTCCTCGGCATCGTCGAGGAAGGTCACCAGATCGACCTCGTCGGCCGAGACGTCGAGGACGTAACCCGGTGGCTGCCGCACGATCGGCGACGTGGCTTCGGTCGAGGTGCGGAGCACCCGCCGCAGGTTGGAGATGTAGGCCTGGATGCTGGCCATCGCACTCGCGGGTGCGTCGTCGCCCCAGAGGGCGTCGATCAGGCGGGCGGTGGACACCACCCGGCCCCGACTGAGCAGCAGCACCGCGAGCACCGCGCGTTGCTTGCGCGGCCCGAGGTCGAGAACCCGATCGCCGCAGTCGCTTCGACCTACCTCCAGCGGTCCGAGCAGCCGATAGATCATGCGTACCCCCGCGTCTGTCGGCTCCGGACGGCTCGAGTTTAGGGACCGGGGGGCATGGGTGTGCGACAAAACGGTCATCGAAGCGCGGACACGACCTCACGACCACCGTCGGAGTCCAGCCGCGGGGAACGCCGTGCCGGCAGTGTCGCCGCGCAGACCAGCGCGCCCGCGGCCGCAATGAGCGCGGCGACCATCAGGGCCTGGTGCAGTCCCGAGACGAACTCCTCCGGCGATCCCCCGCCCAGCATCGACTGCGCGGGCAGGAACACGCCGAGGCCGGCCACACCCACTGCAATGCCGGTCTGGCGGAACGCGTCGTTGATGCCCGCGGCCAATCCCACGTGGTCGGCCGTGCTCTCGCCGAGCACCAGTCCGCTCATGACCGGGTTGAACACCCCGGCGCCGACACACGCGACGAGGAATCCGGGCAGGATGGCGTACTTCGAGCTGGTCACGTCCACGACGGTCATCATCACCAGACCGGCGGCCACGAGCATCAGCGAGCAGGTCAGCGTGACCGACGCGGGGATGCGTCCGTCGAGTTTCGCGGTGGCACCCGCGACGACGAACATGGCGACCGTTGCCGGCAGGTACACCAGTCCTGCCGCGACGGGCGAGAGGTGCAGGATGCTCTGCAGGTAGATCGTGGTGTAGACGAACACCGCGAACAGCGACGCCGAGATCGCGAAGGCGGCTGTCTGCGCGCCCGCGAACGCTCGGTTCGCGAGCAGCTGCGGCGGCAGCATCGGCTCGCGGGCGCGCAGTTCGTATCCGACGAATCCGACGAGCGCGGCGGCGCCGACGACCAGGGCGATCACCGGCACCGGCTCGGTCCATCCGGCCTCGTTGCCGCGGAGCAGCCCGAGGACGAGAGCCCCCAGCCCGAGGCAGACGAGGATCTGTCCGATGACGTCGGCGCCGCGCGGA
Source organism: Rhodococcus sp. NPDC127527 (assembly GCF_042672245.1). Classification (NCBI taxonomy): domain Bacteria; kingdom Bacillati; phylum Actinomycetota; class Actinomycetes; order Mycobacteriales; family Nocardiaceae; genus Rhodococcus; species Rhodococcus sp. NPDC127527. The sequence continues at coordinate 122,693 of NZ_JBHXVP010000012.1, read as the reverse complement.
TTCTGATCCCGTGATTCCGGCACCCACCGGAGCGTGACGGCGAGGGTGAGCAGTCCGATCGGAACGTTGATCAAGAAGATGGCACGCCAGTGCACCATCTCGGTCAGAAGCCCGCCCACCAGCGGCCCGATCGCGAACGCGCCGCCGATCGTGGCGCCGTACGCGGCCAGCGCAGTCGCGCGCGCCGGCCCCTTCTCGAACACGTCGGCGAGCAGCGCGAGCGAGCAGGCGAACAGCAAGGCGGCCCCGACACCCTGTGCGGTGCGCGCGAGGTCGAGGACCCAGATGTTCGGCGCCAGCGCGCAGAGCAGGGAGGTGAGCGTGAACGCCGCGATTCCGACCAGGAACACGTGGCGCCGTCCGCGACGATCCGCCCACGAACCCGCGCTGAGCACCACGGTCGCCAACGCGAGGGTGTACGCGTCGACGACCCACTGCAGTCCGCTGACACCCGTGTCCAGGTCGGTCGCGATCGACGGCAGGGCGGTGTTGACCACGGCGATGTCGAGCATCAACATCGCCGTGGTCACACACACCACGGTCAGGGTCGCGCGCCGCGTGGCCGCGCTCTTCGGAATTGTCTCGACTGGCATGGGCCGTCCTCGGGGTGTCGTAGGAGAAGCGCGATGTGCTCGCACCGGTCCACCGTGCGCCCGCACGCTTGGCTCGCATCGGGCGAAATCCTTGGAGCCGACCGCGGGCACGAGCCGACGACGCGGGCCCAGGCGCTTGCGACGCCGAACCGTGTCGGGGTCCGGTGCCACACTCGCCGGACCACCGACTCCGGGAGACGCCGATGCCCACCTCTCGAACGCTCGGGGCGCTGACCCTGATCGCCCTGATCGGCGCCCTGCTGGCCGGTTGCGCGGTCGTGCCCGACCGCTCCGAACCCGGCCCGGCACCGGGCAGTCCCACGCGCGCTCAGCTCGAATCACTCCTCGGCGCCGTCCGCGTCGTCGACTCCCGCACCAAGGCCGGTGGTTACGAGCGCGGGTGCGGATCCGGCCAGGGCTGCGTCTTCGGCCCCGCGTGGTCCGACGACCAGGACGGCCCCGGCGGACACGACGGCTGCGACACCCGAAACAACGTGCTCGCCAAGGACCTCACGGACGTCCGATTCAAGCCGGGCACCCGGGACTGCGTCGTCGTGTCCGGGACCCTGGCGGATCCGTACTCGGGGCGCACCCTGAGCTTCAGCCGCAGCGACGCGAAGGCGGTGCAGATCGACCACGTGATCCCGCTCGCCGCCGCCTGGGACCTCGGCGCCGCGCGCTGGCCGCCCGACAGACGCCGGGTCTTCGCCAACGACGTCACCTTCAATCTGCTTGCGGTCGACGGCCCCGACAACCAGGCGAAGGGCGACTCGACTCCCGCGGACTGGCTGCCGCCGAATTCCGCCTACCACTGCTTCTACGCGGGGAAGTACCTCACCGCCGCGGCCCGCTACGGGCTGCCGATCACCGCCGCGGACCGCGGCACCCTCGGGCGAATCGCCGCGACATGCGCCTGACCGCGCCCCGCACCTGGACCGCCGGCTGCACCGGCGATAGCGTCGACCCGTGCACCGGACCATCAGCAGGGACAGCATCAACAGGGACACCACACTGTGCATCTCCCTGTCCGGGCGGCCGTCGAACATCGGCACCCGGTTCCACAACTTCCTCTACGAGGAACTCGGCCTCGACTTCCTGTACAAGGCGTTCACCACGACCGACCTGCCCGGCGCGATCGCGGGCGTCCGCGCGCTCGGGGTGCGCGGCTGCGGCGTCTCGATGCCGTTCAAGGAGGCCTGCATCGAGTTCGTGGACGTGATGCACGAGTCGGCGGCGGCGATCTCCTCGGTGAACACCATCGTGAACGAGTCGGGCACGCTGCACGCCTACAACACCGACTACGAGGCGGTCGCCCGCCTGCTGACCGAGCACGACGTCCCGGCGGAGTTCGACGTGGCGGTCGCGGGGAGCGGCGGGATGGCGAAGGCGGTCGTCGCGGCACTGCGGGACAACGGCTTCCGCTCGGTGACCGTGGTGGCCCGCAACCCGGCGACCGGTGCCGCCCTCGCCGAGCAGTACGGCTTCACCTGGCGCGCCCAGCTCGGCGATCTGCGACCTCGACTGCTGGTGAATACCACCCCGATCGGAATGGCCGGCGGAGCCGGGGCGGGGATGGCGGGCGGGCCCGAGGAGGGGCGGTCGCCGTTCGACACCGACGCGATCGGCCGGTCCGAGGTGGTGTTCGACGTGGTCGCGATGCCCCCCGACACCCCGCTGATCCGGGCCGCCACCGCGGCGGGCAAGCGGACGATCACCGGGGCCGAGGTGATCGCGTTGCAGGCGGCCGCCCAGTTCGCGCTGTACACCGGCGTCACCCCGTCCGCCGATCAGGTGCGCCGGGCCTCGGAGTACTCGCGGGGCTGACCGGACCAACGCCGCGAAATCTCTTTGCCACAGCGACTTCCGGCGAGCAACAGCGCAGCTTCTACGGCGTCGGTCCGGTCGCGGCCGGCCGCTGCGGGTCGTTCGACCACTGCGACCAGGAGCCCGGGTACAGCGCCGCCTCGAACCCGGCGACGGCGAGGGCGGCTATCTCGTGCGTGGCCGACACCCCGGACCCGCAGTACACCGCCACCGGCGTCGATCTGGGGACACCGAGCGCGGCGAATCGCCGTCGCAGCGCCTCGACGTCGACGAACCGTCCCGAGTCGTCGAGATTGTCGGTGGTCGGCGCGCTGACGGCCCCGGGGATGTGCCCGGCCCGCGGGTCGACCGGTTCGACCTCGCCGCGGTAGCGTTCGCCGGCCCTGGCGTCGAGCAGGACGCCGCCGCGCGGCCAGTCGGCGGCATCGTCGATCTCGATCACGGGCAGGTGCCCCTCGCCGAGCAGTACGTCTCCCCGGTCGGGAACCCGACCGCTGCCGGACTCGACGGCGAGACCCGCCGCCGTCCACGCGGCGACCCCACCGTCGAGCATCCGGACGTCGGCGACGCCCGACCAGCGCAGCAGCCACCAGGCGCGCGCCGCGGCGGTGTTCCCGGTGGCGTCGTAGACCACCACCGAGTCGCCGTCGCGAATTCCCCAGCGCCGGGCGCTCTCCTGCAACGCGGCCGTCGCCGGCAGCGGATGCCGACCGCGTTGCGGGTCGGGCGGCGCGGCGAGTTCGGACTCGAGGTCGACGTACACCGCCCCCGGAATGTGCGCCCGCTCGTAGTGTGCGCGTCCGTCCGGATCCCCCAGGGCCCAGCGCACGTCGAGCAGCACCGGCGGCCGCGCGGAGCCCAGCCGCTCGGCGAGGTCGTCGACGGTGGTCAGGACACTCAGTTCCGCGCGCAGCAGCGCCGCCATCGGCTCGTCGAAGGCGACGAAGACGACCCGTTCGACGTTCGTGCGAGCGCCGCGGACCGCGGTCACCGCCTGGTGCACCGCGTCCCGGCGCGGCCAGCCGTACACACCGGCCGAGATCAACGGGAACGCGACCGTCCGCGCACCGAGTTCGTCCGCGACGGCGAGGCTTCGCGTGTACGCCGAACGCAGCACCGCCGAGCGATCCTCCCCCTGGGAGTACACCGGGCCGACGGTGTGAATGACCCAGCGGGCGGGCATGTTCCCCGCGGTCGTCGGAACGGCGTCACCCGCGGGCAACCCGTCCGGCAGGGTCGTCGCGCGCAGTCGACGGCACTCGTCGAGGATTCGTGGGCCGCCGGCCCGGTGGATCGCACCGTCGACTCCCCCGCCGCCGAGCAACGCCGAGTTCGCCGCATTCACGATCGCGTCGGCCTCGAATGTGGTGATGTCGCCGCGAATTACGTCGATTGCCGCCATCGGCTCACCGTACCTGCGGCGGGGCGGCCCGGATCAGCTCGTCGGTGTGGTCGACGCCGGCACCGCGGGCGTCGGCCCGGTCGCCGCCAGCCGGTAGACGTGGTCCGGGGAGATGACCTGGGTGATGGCCGTCGCGAGCATGGTGCTCGGTTCGGATCCCTCGTACGCGATGTCGGTGTTGGTCATGATGGCGAGGGTGGTCTGCTGTTCCGGCAGGTAGACCGTGACGGTCTGGTATCCGGGCAGGCTGCCGTTATGCCCGATCCACCCCTCGGCGTTGAAGATGCCCAGGCCGTACCCGACGCCCGGGGCGTATCCGGGAGCGCTCACCGTCTCGAGCCGCTGCGCCTGCGTCGCGGGCGTGAGCAGGGTGCCGGTCGCCAGCGCGGGCCCCCAGATGTGCAGGTCGTCGAGCGTCGAGATCATCGCTCCGGCCGCCCATCCCCAGGACGGGTCCCAGTCGGTGGTGGTGGCTTCCTTACCGTCGGCGGTCTGCACGGTGTAGCCCTGCGCGTGCGGATCGGGGAAGGCGTTGTTCGTCGGGAAGACCGTCTTGTCCATGTGCAGCGGCGCGAGGATCTTCTGCTGCACGTAGTCCGGGAGCGGCAACCCGCTGACCTTCTCCACCACGAGTCCCAGCAGCGTGTAGTTGGTGTTGCAGTACTGGAATCCCTGGCCCGGCGGGAAGGTCGGCGGCTGCGCGAACGCGTAGTCGAGGAGTTGCTGCGGGGTGAACGGCGCGCGGGGATTCGCGAAGAACGCCTTCTGGAATTCCGGGCTCTCCGAGTAGTTGGCCAGCCCGCTCTGCATCCGGGCGAGTTCCCGGATGGTGATCTGGTCGCCGTTCGGGACGCCGTCGACGTACTTCGAGATCGGGTCGTCGAGACCCACCTTGCCCTCGTCGACGAGCTGCAGCACACCGGTGGCCGTGAACGTCTTGGTGAGACTGCCGATCCGGCTGTAGAAGTCGGTCTGCATCGGCGCGCGGGTCTGCTTGTCCGCCACACCGAACGCCTTCACGTAGGTGCCGCCGGGACCCCAGATCCCGACGATCGTGCCCGGCACCGCGGTCTGCGTCATGGCGGCCTCGATGGCGGCGTCGAGGCGTTGCGCGACTCCGGGATCCATCGGCGCACCGTTCTCCGCGCTCGCGGACGGCGAACCCGAGGGCGCCGAACTGCTCGAGGTCGACGTCGAATTGCTCGAGCACCCCGCCGCTATCAGCGCGGTGACGGCCACGGCCGCAACCAACCCTCGCCGTCGGTGCCTCTTGGTCACGGTCATCGCGGACATGGCCCGCTCCCATCGTCGACGAGGGTTTGCCTGGCAACCTACTCCTCGCCGGTACCGCCCGCGGCGCTTTCCCGGACCGGCTCGTGGGCCCGCTCCCTGCCGTCTCGTTTCGGCGAGCGCCGCGGACCGGGCGGAACTTCGCTACCGTTTCCCTGTGCGTCCTCGACGACGCGTCGTCTGACAAGGGGTCAATCATGCTGGGATTGAGCATCATCGGATGGATCGTCATCGGCGGCCTGGCCGGCTGGATCGGCAGCAAGATCATGGGCACGGACGCACAACAGGGAATCCCCATGAACATCGTCGTCGGCGTGGTGGGCGGCCTGCTCGGCGGCTTCCTGCTCCGCCTGTTCGGGGTGAACGTGAGCGAGGGCGGCTGGATCTTCAGCTTCCTCACCTGCCTGCTCGGCGCGGTGATCCTGCTGTTCGTGGTCAAGAAGGTCCGCACCTGACCCTCCCAACTAGGGTCTGGCCATGACCGCAGAATCGACGCCCGCTGCCGCCGACTACCCCGTGCTGTGGCCGGTGCCGACGCGATGGTCGGACAACGACCATTACGGCCACGTCAACAACGTCACCTACTACTCGTACTTCGACACCGCGGTGAACGCCTTCCTCATCGCCGAGTCCGGGGTCGACATTCGCGACCTGCCCGCGATCGGCGTGGTGGCCGAGACCTCCTGCCGCTATCTGCGTGAACTCAGCTTCCCCGATCAACTTCGGGTCGGCCTGTCGGTGGAACGCCTCGGCACCCGCAGCATCGTCTACTCGCCGGCCATCTTCCGCGAGGGCCCCGACGGCGTCCTCGAACCGGCGGCGACGGGGCGGTTCGTGCACGTGTACGTGGACGCGCGAACCCGCAGGCCGGTGCCGATTCCCGAGGAGATCAGGACCGCGGCCGCCGCGCTGGTCCGCCCGTCCTGAGCGACGGAGTCCCGCGCTAGCGCAGTCCGGCCTCGTCCGCGACGAGCATCGCCCTGGCCACGATGTCGTCGATGATCTTGGTCGAGGGTCCGCCCACCGCGGCGGTGTTCCTCGGGTCCTCGGTCGTGCGGCGAAGCACCCCCTCGGCGATGATCGCGAGCTTCCACAGTGCCAGCGCGTGCCAGAACCCGACCGCTCCCGGATCGCGGTGGGTCTCGTCGAAGTAGGCCCGTGCCAGCTCGTCCCGCGTCGGAAAACCGTCAAGCGTCGAGGCGACGAACGGCCCCTGCACCTCGTCGTCGGCCTGCGACCAGTACGCGAGCAACGCGCCGACGTCGGCGAGCGGGTCGCCCAGCGTGCACAGCTCCCAGTCGACCACCGCGACCACCCGTCCGTCCTCACGGGAGGTGATGACATTGCTCAGGTGGAAGTCGCCGTGCACGAGGGTGAGTTCACGCTGCTCGGGGACCGAACGAGCGAGCAGCGCGGCCAGTTCCTCCACCGCGGGCACATCCCGCGTCTTCGACTTCTCCCACTGCCCCGACCATCGCTTGAGCTGCCGTTCGGCGAACGGCGAGTGGCTCGCCAGGTCCTCGAGCGCGGCCAGCTCCAGATCCACCCGGTGGATGCTCGCCAGCGCCGCCGGCATCGACAGTCCGGTGGCGCGACGCCGTTCGGGGGTCAGTTCCTTGGCCACTCCGATGCTGTCGATCACCACCCCGTCCACGAAGCTCATCAGCATCAGCGGCGCGTCGGTGACGGCCGGATCCTCTGTCAGCGCAAGCGCTTTCGGAACCGGAACACCGGTGCCCTGCAGCGCGGACAGGATGCGGTACTCGCGCGCGACATCGTGCGCCGACGCCAGCAGGCGCCCGAGCGGCGGCCTCCGCAGCACCCACTGCCCGCCGCCCGCGTCCGCGACGAGGAAGGTCAGATTGGACTGCCCGTTGCCGATCCGCTTGAAGGTCAGCGGGGCCACCGCGCCGACCCCCAGGTCCGCGATCCACGCGGACACCGCCTGCTCGTCCAGACCCACTGCGTTGTTCATGCGGACCATCCTCCCGGTTGGCAGCCTGTACGGCGGCGGTAGCGTTCGTCCCGGCCGCACAGGCGCGGCGCAGAGCCCGACCTCCACTCAGGAGATGCTAGTGCCTCGTGCTCGAAGTCCATTGATGGTTGCCGGGAATCCACGTGGATGCATCGGAAGGCGGAGGAATCCCAGGTAGCGGTGTTCTACCCGGGATTCCGACAACGCAGCGAGGCGCCGCGTGGGCCCCGGCAACCGCGAGAAGACTTCGGGTGCGGGGCACCAGATCCCGGACGCCCTGGCGACCGTGCAGATGCGAGTATCGCCGGCGCCGACGACGAGGCCGACCCGCGATCCGTCCGAGGGCAGTGGTCGCCGGATGCCGTTGGCCAACCGCCCTTCTCGACGCGTCTACGAGGAACTGCCGCCCGCCAGTGGGGACTCGACCGCGTCGAACTGCAATGTGGCCTCGGCCCGGTCCCCACCGGGCGGAGCGTAGGTGAAGGTGGCCAGGTATCGCCCGGCCTCGTGGACCGGGGTCGCCGCGGTCGCCACGCCGAACGTGAGCGGCATGGTCACGGTGTGTGCATCGCCGCCCGGTTCGGTCACCGTCAGGATCACGGGCGTGCTCGCATCGGCGCCGGTGGGGATCGGACCGACCGAGACCCCGAGGGTCACCAGGTTGTGGGCGTAGACGGTTCCGATCGGCGGAATGGTGGAGATGCGGTACGTGGTGGCGGCAGTCGCGGTGGGCGCGAGGGCCAGGACCGCGGACCCCGTCAGCGCGGCCGCGGTCAGGATCGCTCGGGCAAACTTCATCTGCACTCCCTGTTGTCGACGAGGTCTCACAACGTGGTCAAGCCCACCCAGGGTAGGGCAGGCCCGACGGAACACGGCCGAGTTCCACCGCGTGTCCGGACGGCGAATCCGACGGCGGATGCAATCGGTCGCCATGTGCGCAAAGATGAGGAATGGCGACTTCGAGCGTCATGGACGTGCACGCGTTGCCGCATCCGCCGCACCGACTGCCGGTGCTCGGCGACCTGATAGCGGCAGATCCGTCGAGACCCGCCCAGAACCTGACCGCGCAGTCCCGCACCCTCGGTCCGCTCTTCGAGACGAAGATCTTCAACCAGCATCTGATCGTCGCGTCCGGCACCGACGTGTACGCCGAACTCGGCGACGACAAGCGCTTCGACAAGCACGTGGGTTTCAGCATCGCCGCCATCCGGGAACGAGTCGGCGACGCCCTCTTCAGTGCCTACACCACCGAGCCGAACTGGACGGCCGCGCACAACATCCTGATGCCCGCCTTCACGCTGGCCGCGATGAAGAACTACCACGCGACGATGCTCGAGACCGACCGCGAACTGCTCGCGTACTGGGACGAACGGTCCGCACTCGGCCCCGTCGACGTGCACGCCGACACCAGCAAGCTGACCCTCGAGACCATCGCCCGGATCGGATTCGGCTACCACTTCGGTTCGTTCACCTCGGCCGCACCCGACCCCTACGCCACCGCGGTCACCCGGGCGTTCGCCTTCGTCGGACGCGGTGGCTTCCGGATCCCGGTGCGCTGGCTGAACAGCATCGTCCACTTTCGGGAGGTCCGGCAGAACGAAGCGGACGTCGCCTACATCCGGCAGGTGGTCGACGACGTCGTCCGCGCCCGCCGGGCCGATCCGGATGACCGGCACGAGGATCTGCTCGCGCTCATGCTCACCACCGCCGACCCGGAGTCGGGGCGACGGCTGAGCGACGAGAACGTGCGCAATCAGGTGATCACCTTCCTCAACGCCGGTCACGAGACCACCTCGGGGACCCTGTCGTTCGCGCTGCACCTGCTCGCCACCCATCCCGAGGTCGCGGCCCGGGCCCGTGCCGAACTCGACGCAATCTGGCCCGCCGGAACCGATCCCGACCCGCCGTTCGGCGACGTCCACAAGCTCAGGTACCTTCGCCGAGTCGTCGACGAGACCCTGCGACTGTGGCCGATCGCGCCGGGCTACTTCCGGGAGCCGAAGCGGGACACCACCCTCGGCGGGTACCCGGTCCGGCGCGGGCAAGCGATCCTCGCGCTCACCCTGGCGGTGCAGCGGGATCCGGTGTGGGGTGCCGATCCGGAGACGTTCGATCCCGACCGTTTCGTGCCCGAGCGTGCCCGCACCCGTCCGCCCGGGATCTACAAGCCGTTCGGCACCGGCCTGCGCTCGTGCATCGGCCGGCAACTCGCGCTGCACGAGACCGTGCTCGCGCTCGCGCTGATCCTGCGCCGCTACGACCTCGTGCCCGAGCCCGGCTACCAGCTCGAGGTGGCCGAGGAGTTCACCCTCAAGCCGGCGAACCTGCGGCTCGGGCTGGTCCGTCGGTGACCGACGCGGGCACATCCGAACGGCCTGCTCACGCAGTACCCTTGGAGTTGGATCCTGTGAACTTCACAGGCACCACCCAGCGCCGCCCGCGGCCCCACGAAGGCCTGCGCCCGGCGCGGTTTCGAGGAGGTCGCGGTGGCCGACAAAATTGCCTACCCGGTCCAGCTCGTCCAGCCGGACGGCCGACGCGTGCACGGGTCCGAGCACGCCGACGCGGTCGCCGACGTCGGGGCGCAGCAACTGCGGGGGATGTACGAGGACATGGTCGTGGTCCGGCGCATCGACGCCGAGGCCACCGCCCTGCAACGGCAGGGCCAGATCGGGATCTGGGTGCCCAGCCTGGGCCAGGAGGCCGCGCAGATCGGCTCCGCCTGGGCGATGCGGCCCGACGACTTCGTCTTCACCAGCTACCGCGAGCACGGCCTGGCCTACTGCCGCGGCGTGGACCTCGCGCAGTGGCCGCGGATGTGGCGCGGTGCGGCGTTGTCCAGCTGGGACCCGTACGAGGTGGGGCTGACCAATCCGGCGATCATCGTGGGCTCCCAGGGACTGCACGCCACCGGCTACGCGATCGGGGCGCACATGGACGGCGCCGAGATCGCGACCTTCGCCTTCTTCGGGGACGGCGCCACCAGCGAGGGCGACCTGTCGGAGGCGCTCGGCTTCGCGGCGACCTACAACGCGGGCGTGGTGTTCTTCTGCCAGAACAACCACTGGGCGATCAGCGAACCGGTGCAGCTGCAGAGCCCGTATCCGCTGGCCGGACGTGCCACCGGATACGGCATCCCGGGTGTCCAGGTGGACGGCAACGACGCCCTCGCCGTGCTCGCGGTGACCCGTACCGCCGCCCGCCGCGCCCGCGAGGGCAGCGGTCCCAGCTTCGTCGAGGCGATCACCTATCGGATGGGTCCGCACACCACCTCCGACGACCCGACCCGCTACCGGACCGGCGCCGAGCTCGAGCTGTGGCGGACCCGCGACCCCATCGACCGCCTGCGGCGACTGCTCGAGCGCGAGGACCACTTCGACGCCGCGTTCGAGTCGCAGGTGAACGACAAGGCCGAGGACGCGGCGGCGGCGTTCCGGGCCGGCACCCTCGCCATCCCCGACCCGGAGCCACTCAGCCTGTTCGAGCACGTGTACACCCGCGAGCATCCGCTGCTCGACGAGGAGCGTGCGGACTTCGCGCGGTATCTGCGAACCTTCGAGGAGGCGCGGCCATGACCACCCTGACACTCGGCGGCGCGCTCAACGCGGGACTGCGGCGGGCCCTCGAACACGATCCGAAGGTGGTGCTGATGGGCGAGGACATCGGCGCGCTCGGCGGTGTCTTCCGCGTCACCGACACCCTGCAGAAGGACTTCGGGGGCGCCCGCGTCGTCGACACCCCGCTCGCCGAGTCCGGCATCGTCGGCACCGCGTTCGGGCTCGCGCTGCGCGGCTACCGGCCGGTGTGCGAGATCCAGTTCGACGGATTCGTCTACCCGGCGTTCGACCAGATCGTCTCCCAGGTCGCGAAGATGCACTACCGCACCCAGGGGCGGGTCCACGTGCCGATGACCATCCGGGTGCCGTTCGGCGGCGGAATCGGTGCGGTCGAACATCATTCGGAGTCCCCGGAGGCCTACTTCGCGCACACCGCGGGGCTGCGGGTGGTCAGCCCGTCCTCCCCCACCGACGCGTTCCACATGATCCAGCAGGCCATCGCCGCGGACGACCCGGTGCTGTTCTTCGAGCCGAAGCGCCGGTACTGGGATCGCGGCGAGGTGGACCTCGACGCGCCACCCGACCTCGACCTGCACCGGGCCCGGGTGGTGACGACGGGCACCGACGCCACGGTGGTGGCCTACGGCCCGATGGTCGCCACCGCGCTGACCGCCGCCACGGTGGCCGAACGGGAGGGGCATTCGGTCGAGGTGATCGACCTGCGCTCGCTCTCCCCCGTCGACTTCGACACCATCGAGGAATCCGTGCGAAAGACCGGACGGCTGGTCGTCGCGCACGAGGCGCCGGTGTTCCTCGGACTGGGCGCCGAGATCGCCGCTCGCATCACCGAGCGCTGCTTCTACCAACTCGAGGCGCCGGTCCTGCGGGTCGGCGGTTTCGCCACCCCCTACCCCGCCGCCAAGCTGGAGAAGTACTTCCTGCCCGACCCGGACCGCATCCTCGACGCGGTCGACAAGACACTCGCCGCCTGAAGGAGGCCGGACGTGACCGACGACGAGGTGCACGAGTTCCGGCTGCCCGACCTCGGTGAGGGCCTGACCGAGGCGGAACTCGTCTCCTGGTCGGTAGCGGTGGGTGAGGCGGTCGCGCTGAATCAGGTGATCGCCGAGGTCGAGACTGCGAAGGCGGTCGTCGAGCTGCCGTCGCCGTACGCCGGCACCGTCCTGGCGCTGCTCGCCGAGCCCGGCGAGGCGGTCGCGGTGGGGGCGCCGCTCATCCGGATCGGCGGACCGGGGTCCGCCGCCGCCCCGGAGTCCGGCGCCCCGGCGACACCGGACGCCGGTGCGCCCGAGCACGGTTCGGTGCTGGTCGGGTACGGCCCGTCGGCCGCGCCGGAGAGCAGGCGCGCCGCCCGTCGGCCCGACGCGAAGCCGGCCGCCCGCAAGCTGGCCCGCGAACTGGGCGTCGACCTCGACGTGGTGCCGGGCACCGGGGCGGCAGGCGCGGTCACCGTCGACGACGTGCGCGCGAGCGTCGCGCCGTCGGACCGCGAGACCCGAACGCCCATTCGCGGCGTCCGCAAGCAGACCGCCGCCGCGGTCACCCGCAGCGCGTTCACCGCACCGCACGTCACCGAGTTCGTCACCGCCGACGTGACCGCCTCGATGGACCTGCTGGCCCGGCTGCACGCCGGCCCCGAGTTCGCCGCGCTCGGGCGGTCGCCGCTGCCGCTGGTCGCGAAGGTGGTGCTGGTCGCGTTGCGCGCGCACCCCGACCTGAACTCGAGCTGGGACGAGGACCGGCAGGAGATCGTCGTCAAGCACTACGTGAACCTCGGCATCGCCACCGCCAGCGACCGCGGCCTGCTCGTCCCGACCGTCCGGGACGCGCACCTGATGAGCCTGGTCGAACTGACCCGGGCCATCGACGAGGTCACCGAGGTCGCGCGGTCGGGCCGGGCCACCCCGTCCGACCTGTCCGGCGGCACCGTCACGATCACCAACGTCGGGATGTTCGGGGTGGATGCCGGGACACCGATCCTCACGCCCGGGGAGGCGGCGATCGTCTGCCTCGGCGCGGTCGCTCGCCGGCCCTGGATCGTCGACGACGAGGTCGTGGCCCGCTGGGTGACCACCCTCGGCCTGTCCTTCGACCACCGGCTGGTCGACGGCGAGCAGGCCTCGCGATTCCTCGCCGACGTCGCGGCGATACTCACCGACCCGCTCACTCTCCTCGCCCGGGCCTGACGCGGCTCCGCCGCCCGTGCGCGATCGGTATCCCGGTCGGGGTGGAATTCGCGCACAGTCGGCGAAGCCGATAGGAAGGACGGGTGTCCGTTTCCACTGTTGTCGAACCCGTCCGTCTCCGCCGAGCACGCGCCGCCGTCTTCGGCATCTTCGCGGTCAACGGGTTCCTGCTGGCGGCCTGGGTCGTGCACATCCCGTCGATCTCCGACCGCACCGGCATCAGCCACGCCACCCTCGGCTGGCTGCTCCTGGTCCTGGCCGCCGCCGCCCTCGTCGGCATGCAGATCGCGGGACCGCTCGCCGACCGCTGGGGCAGCCGCCGGATGGTGCTGGCCGCGGGTGCGCTCATCTCGGCGGGGGTGATCGGGCCGGCCCTCGCGACCGATGCCGTCGGTCTCGCGGCGGCCCTGGCCGTGTTCGGCCTCGGCAACGGCGCCCTCGACGTGTCGATGAACTCGCAGGCGGTGCACGCCGAGCGGGCGTACGGACGGCCGATCATGTCGGCGTTCCACGCCCTGTTCTCCGTCGGCGGGGTGGTCGGGTCGCTGCTCGGCGCCGCGACGCTGGCCGCCGGGTGGTCGCCGCTGACCGCGCTGGCGGGAGCATCGGCGATCGGCTTCGTGACGGTCGCGGGGTGCGGCCCGGCACTGCTGCCGCACCGGGCGCACGAGCACGACGCGAGGTCCGAGTCGTCCGGTCGCGGGGGCCGCGCCGGTGTCCGCACGGTGCTCACGCTCGGCGCGATCGCGTTCGCCCTGTTCCTCGCCGAGGGCGCGGCGAACGACTGGAGCACGCTGCAGGTCAAGGAGCATCTGGGCACCTCGGACGCGACCGCGGCGCTCGCGTTCGGCGCCTTCGCGGTGATGATGACGGTCGGGCGGTTCGCCGCGGACCCGATCAGTGCGGCCTTCGGTCCGGTCGCGGTGGTGCGCTACGGCACCCTGATCGCGGCGGCCGGACTGGCGACGGTGATCGGGTCGAGCTGGGTGGGGTTGACGCTGGTCGGGTGGGCGGTGTTCGGGCTCGGGCTGTCGGGTTGCATCCCGCAGATCTTCACCGCCGCCGGCAACCTCGCGGTCGGTGCGCCCGGGGTCAACATGTCGCGGGTGGTCGGGATGGGCTACGTCGGACTGCTCGCCGGTCCGGCCCTGCTCGGCTGGTTGACGAGCCTGATGCCGCTCACCGCGACACTGGTGGTGCCGTTGGCCTTGGTGCTGGTGGCGTCACGCTGTGCCGGCGTGGTGCGCCCCGCCGAATCCGGTGAACTCGACTGAGCACCGGCGATCTCAGGCAATTCGATCTCCCGGGCTCCGCACCGGGGTAGCTTCGTGCCGCGCACAAGAGCATTCATCACACAGAGGAGCCGCAGCGTGGGCAGTATCTACGAAATCGATCCCGTCGCCAGGTTGATCGCACTGATCACCACCGCGTTGATCCCGACCGGCAGCGTCATCACCTAGCGAGGCACGAGACGACGAAGGCGCCCTTCCCCGTTCGAATCCGGGAAGGGCGCCTTCGTCCGCTGACGCTAGAGGGCCTTGAGTTCCTCGGTGACCTCGGAGACCATCTTCTTGGCGTCGCCGAACAGCATCGAGGTCTGGTCGGCGGTGAACAGCGGGTTGTCGATGCCGGCGTAGCCGGAGGACATGGACCGCTTGAGCACGATGACGGACTTCGACTGGTCGACGTTGAGGATCGGCATGCCGTAGATCGGGCTGGACGAATCCTGACGCGCGGCCGGGTTGGTGACGTCGTTGGCGCCGATGACGATGGTGACATCGGTGCGAGAGAACTCGCCGTTGATGTCGTCCATCTCCTTCATCGCGTCGTATTCGACGTCGGCCTCGGCGAGCAGCACGTTCATGTGCCCGGGCATGCGGCCGGCGACCGGGTGGATCGCGTACTTGACCTCGACACCACGCTCCTCGAGCATGCTCGCCATCTCCTTGACCGCGTGCTGCGCCTGCGCGACGGCCAGACCGTAGCCCGGCACGACGATCACCTGGTTGGCGTACGCCATCTGAATCGCCGCATCGGAGGCGGAAGTGGCCTTGACGGTGCCGCCCGCGGCGGTGCTGGCCGCGCCACCGGCGTCGCCGCCGCCGAACGAGCCGAACACGATCGCCGGGATGGACCGGTTCATCGCCTTGGCCATCAGGTTGGTCAGGATGGTGCCGGACGCGCCGACGATCATGCCGGCCACGATCATCGCCTGGTTGTTGAGCGCCAGACCGGCGGCCGCGGCAGACAGGCCGGTGAGCGCGTTGAGCAGCGAGATGACGACGGGCATGTCGGCGCCGCCGATCGGCAGCACCACGAACAGGCCCATCAGACCGGCGACGACGAGCAGCGCGACGATCCAGATCGCCGAGGTCGGCTCGTTGACCGGGTCCGCCTTGATACCGATGTAGACGGCGATGCCGATGGCGGCGATCGCGAGAATGATGTTCGCGAGCTGGAACAGCTTCGCGGAGGCGACGACCTTCTTCTCGAAGTTCTTGTTCAGCAGTTCCTGCAGCTTGGAGAACGCCACCAGCGAACCCCAGAACGAGACGGAACCGATGATCGCCGCGAACAGCGAGCCGACGATGAACGGCACCGAGGGCACCGCCTCAACCGTGGTGAAGCCGTCGGAGTTGAGGAACTCGGCCCACGCGATGAGCGCGACGGTGCCACCGCCGACGCCGTTGAACAGCGCGACCAGCTGCGGCATCGCCGTCATCTTCGTCTTCAGCGCCGGCGGCACACCGAGCACGACGCCGACGAGCAGGCCGCCGACGATCAGGCCCCAGTTGTCGGTGTCGCGGATGTCGATGAGCACCGCGATCACGGCGACGAGCATGCCCATCGCGGCGATGTAGTTGCCGCGCACCGCGGTCTTCGGGCCGGTCAGGCCGGACAGACCGTAGATGAACATCGAGAACGCGACGATGTACAGGATCGTGACGAGGTAGCCCATCAGGCGTCAGCCCCCTTCTTCTCGACGACCTTCTGGGCGTCCTTCTTGGGCTTGAACATCGCGAGCATGCGGTCGGTGACGACGAAGCCGCCGACGACGTTCAGGGTGCCGAACACCAGCGCGACGAACAGGATGATCTTGATGCTCCACGGCGCGTCGCCCGGCAGGTGCCCGAGGACGACGAGCGCACCGAGCACGACGATGCCGTGGATGGCGTTGGTGCCCGACATCAGCGGCGTGTGCAGCGTGTTGGGGACCTTGGAGATGACGGCGAAGCCGACGAACCCGGCCAGGACCAGGATCGCGATGTTCGCCAGCAGTTCGTTGTACATCAGGCGTTCGCCTCCGCACGGGTCACGCAGGCGGCAGCGAGGATCTCGTCGTCGAAATCGGGCGCGAGCGCTCCGTTGTCGTCGATCATCAGCT
The DNA here is from genome assembly GCF_042672245.1 of Rhodococcus sp. NPDC127527. Lineage (NCBI taxonomy): Bacteria > Bacillati > Actinomycetota > Actinomycetes > Mycobacteriales > Nocardiaceae > Rhodococcus > Rhodococcus sp. NPDC127527. The sequence goes on along the minus strand of NZ_JBHXVP010000012.1, from coordinate 106,460 downwards.
CGATGACGGCCTGCAGGTTCTTCGAGTACAGCTCGGAGGCGTGCTCCGGCATCGTCGCGGGCAGGTTCAGCGGGGAGCAGATCGTCACGCCGTGCTTGACGACGTTCCGGCCGGGCTCGGTCAGCTCGCAGTTGCCACCGGTCTCGCCGGCGAGGTCCACGACCACACTGCCGGGCTTCATGCCCTGCACGGCGGCGGCGGTGACCAGGCGCGGCGCCGGACGGCCCGGAACCAGCGCGGTCGTGATGACCACGTCGAAGCCCTTGATCGCGTCCTCGAGCGCCTGCTGCTGCTGCGCCCGCTCGTCGTCGGTGAGTTCGCGGGCGTAGCCGCCCTCACCGGCGGCGTCGATGCCGAGGTCGAGCCACTGGGCACCGACCGAGCGGACCTGGTCGGCGACCTCGGGACGCACGTCGTAGCCGGTGGTCCGGCCACCGAGCCGCTTGGCCGTGGCCAGGGCCTGCAGGCCGGCGACACCGACACCGAGGACCAGCACGGTGGCCGGCTTCACGGTGCCCGCGGCGGTGGTGAGCATCGGGAAGTACCGGGTGGACTCCGACGCGGCCAGCACGACGGACTTGTAGCCGGCGACGTTGGCCTGCGACGACAACGCGTCCATCACCTGGGCGCGGGAGATCCGCGGGATCGCCTCTACGGCGTACGCCTCCACACCGGCGTCCGCGAGCGCGGCGATGCCGGACTCGTTGGTGCGCGGAGCGAGGAACCCGATCAGCTTCTGGCCGGAGCGCAGCCGGGCGGTCTCCTCGGCGTTCGGGGCCGCGACCTTGAGGACGACGTCCGCAGACCAGGCGTCACCGATGGTCGCGCCCGCCTCCTTGTACAGGTCGTCGGGGATCAGCGCCCCGAGCCCCGCACCGGACTCGACGACGACGTCGACGCCCTTGCCGACGAGGGTGGCGACGGTTTTCGGGACGAGCGCGACCCGCCGCTCGCCGTCGTTCGTTTCCCGAACGACGCCGACGGTCGGGCGCGCCTGTGGCGAACTCTGCGTTGTGTCCAACTGTTTACTTCCTGAGGTAGACGGTGACCGGGCCGCGACGGATGGCAGCCCGCGTGCGACAAGCGGAAGATGACCCAGCACGCACGAGGTAGCCAATGCTAGCCAGACCTACGGCTCCGAAGGGAAGCACAATCCCACTGAACGCTCTCTGAATCGAATCCGAACAGGGACCTATCGGGCGAATCCGGCAACGAAACATGACCTGCGTCACATCACGTAGCCTGAGAACAGCGACGGAGCGGAGGTGCTGATGAGTAGCCAGACCACCCCGACGATCACGGTCGAACGCGTCTACGACCATCCCGAGTCCGAGCCCGGGACCGCCCGGATCTTCGTCGACCGACTGTGGCCGCGCGGGGTCCGCAAGGACGACTTCCACTACGACGACTGGGCGAAGGACCTGGCTCCGTCGACCGAACTGCGGCACTGGTACAGCCACGACGTCTCCCAGTTCCGGGAGTTCCGGGCCCGCTACCGCGCGGAACTCGAGTCCGACGCGGGCCGCGAGGCGCTCGCGCGGGTGCTGGCCCTCGCCCACGGCCGGGCCATCGTGCTGCTGACCGCGACCCGCGACGTCGAGCACAGCAACGCCGACGTGCTCGCCGAGTTCCTCCAGGAGATCGCGTGAAGGCAGGAGCGGAGCCTGCGGAGCGACCAGACCACGAGCACGACCTCGGCGGCGATGCGGCGTGCTGGCTGGACCGGGTGTGCCCGGACTGCGGCGCCTTCCTCCCGGACGGCCCCGACCACGGCTGCCCGCGATGCGCGCTGCCCGCGGCACCCGAACACGCCCACACCGATACCGATACCCCGGACGCTCGGACCCTCCGGCCCTAGAGTTGGCCCGATGAGCGACGCGAGAGAGCCGACGCTGGTCGACAAGGCACCGCTGACCGCGGCGCTGATCGAGGAATGGGACAAGATCGGATTCGTGCTCGACGGTCTGTCGCCGGAGCAGTGGTCCCGGCCGTCGCCGCTACCCGGCTGGTCGGTGCACGACGTCGTGTCCCACCTGATCGGCACCGAATCGCTGCTCAGCGGCGTCGAACCGCCGGTCGCCGAGGACGCCGTGCCCGCCGCCGCGCACGTGCAGAACCCGATCGGGTCGTACAACGAGCGCTGGGTGATCGGCCTGCGCGACCGCACCCCGACCGAGATGCTCGCCGCGTTCCGCGAGATCACCATGGCGCGGGCCGAGGCGCTCGACGCCATGACGCAGGACGACTTCGACGCGCCTGCGATGACGCCGGTCGGGCCCGACAGCTACGGCCGCTTCATGCGTACCCGGCTGTTCGACTGCTGGTTCCACGAACACGACATCCGCGACGCGGTCGGCCTGCCCGGCGACGAGGGCGGACCGCGCGGCGAGTACGCGCTCGCCGAGCTCGTCGCGGGACTCGGGTTCGCGGTCGGGAAGAAGGGTCGCGCGCCGCAGGGGTCGTCGGTGACCTTCGACCTCTCCGGCCCGCTCGCCCGCCGGATCCACGTGTCGGTCGACGGTCGCGCGACCGTCGTGCCGTCGCTGGACGGGCCGGCGACCGCGACATTGGGCATGGATTCGCGCCTGTTCACCCGGCTGTGCGGTGGTCGCGTGAATCCGGCCGATCATCTCGGCGAGATCGACTTCAGCGGCGACGAGGAGCTCGGTCGGCGGGTGGCGACCAACCTCCCGTTCACCATCTGATGCGACTGTTCCTGTCCTCCTACCGCTTCGGCGCCGATCCCGGCCGCCTGCTCGAGCTGGTCGGCGAGCCGGGCCGGGCCGCGGTGATCGCGAATGCGGCCGACGCGTGGGGCAGCGCTCGCGACTCGGCGGTGGTCTCGGACCTGGTGCCGCTGCGCCGGCTCGGGTTCGAGCCGGAGGAACTCGACCTGCGCGAGTACGTCGGCCGACCGGACGCGCTGCGCGCCGCGCTGTCGCGGGTGAAGTTGGTGTGGGTGCGCGGCGGCAACACGTTCGTGCTGCGGGCCCAGTTCGCGCGCAGCGGCGCGGACGTCGTGCTCACCGATCTGCTGCGCGCCGACGCCCTGGTCTACGCGGGATACAGCGCGGGCGCGTGCGTGATGTCGCCGAGCCTGCGGGGTCTCGAACTGCTCGACGATCCGGCCGAGGTCGAGCCGACGTGCGGGATTCCGGTGGTGTGGGACGGGCTCGGACTCGTCGACCACGCGATCGTCCCGCACTACCGGTCACCGGGGTACGAGCCGGCGGAGTCGGCGCTGATCGAGGAGGTCGCGGACAACTATCGGCGGTCGGGGACCTCGTTGCGAACGTTGACCGACGACGAGGTGATCGTCGTCGGTCGCGGCCCGTTCGTGTAGTTGCGGAGTCTCGTGTAGCTGCGGGGTCGGGGGTGGGCGCTAGCCGATCCCGACGATGTGCTGTCGTGGCCGCACCGCGGGCAACAGGGCGGTGCGCCGCGCAGCCTTGAGGCGGCGACGGGACACCTCGTCGGCGCCGCCGAGCAGGGCGTCGACGAGCAGTTCGGGATCCCGGTGCCAAGCACCGAGGACGGAGACGAGGGCGTCGTCGGAGAACAGGCCACTGTCGGACAGCGCGATCATCCACTCGTCGGTCTCGCCGCGGCGCACCCGGTCAATGGCGTGGACGTCGACCTCTCCGCCGTCGTACTCGTACGACAGAACGGCGTTGACCAGGTCGTATGTCGGGGATCCTAGAACTCTCATCGTGGTGGTCCCTCCGTCGGATGCGACTTCGCGTACTGCTGTAACACTGTGGCGCTCTCGAGCGATTGGGGACACGCTAACCCCGATTCGTCGCCATGGCGAGGGTGCCGCGCCACGATCCGATAACAGAGTGTCCACTGCGACGGATGTGACGAATGAGGACTCGCATCAGCCGAGCGCGGAGACCGCGGGCACGGCCCCCGTGTGGCGCCCCCGCGATCCCTTGAACCGGCGGCGAGTGACCTCGTCGGTGCCGTCGAGCAGCGCATCGACGAGCAGTTCGGGGTCGAACCGCCACGCCCGCTCGACCTCGGCGACGATCCGCTCGGAGAGCATCCCGGAGGCCGAGATGGACAGCACCCAGTCGTCGACGAATCCGGCGCGGATGTCGTCGATGGTCCCGATATCGACGGTGTCGAGATCCTCGAACTCGTACGCGAGGATGGCTCGAACCATGTCGCCGACGCCGCTGGACAGATCTCTCATTCCGCCACTCCTTCGAAACGGCTCCCGTCCTCCATTCGGAGGACGTTTCGCTCGACCTGTAACGCTGGCACGCCGTCGAGCGATAAGGGGCAATCTATCCGTTGAACGGGGAAGTTTGTATAGCTACGAAATAAACACTTAGTTAACGGAGGCGCTCGTGGCTCCCGCGTGAGCGATCTGACACTGTAAGGTGCGTCACCCGCTCAGCCCGCCGCGCGCGGCGCTCCCACGCCGGGGTCGATCCGTACCGGACCGGCCGCGGACGGGGTGACGTCGAAGTCGAAGATCGCCGTCGGCAGGTACACCGTCGCGCACGAGTTCGGGATGTCCACCACACCCGACAAGCGTCCCTCGATCGGCGCCGCGCCGAGCAACAGGTACGCCTGCTCCGGGCTGTAGCCGAACTTCGTCAGGTAGTCGATCGCGTGCAGGCAGGCCCGCTGGTAGGCCAGGTGCGAGTCGAGGTACCGCTGCTCCCCGTCCAGGGTCACCGAGGTTCCCGAGAAGGCCAGCCACTGCGAGTACTGCGGATCGGTGTTGCCCGGCATGAAGATGGCGTTCTCCGAGACACCGTAGGTCTCCATGCCACCCTTGATCAGGTCCACCCGCAGGTCGACGAAACCGCCCATCTCGATCGCCCCGCAGAAGGTGATCTCGCCGTCCCCCTGCGAGAAGTGCAGATCCCCCACCGACAGGTGACCGCCGTCGACGAACACCGGATAGAACACGCGGGAGCCCTTGGTCAGGTTCTTGATGTCCTGGTTGCCGCCGTTCTCCCGGGGTGGGGCGGTACGGGCCGCCTCGGCGGCGACCCGGTCGAACTCCGCCCCGCTGAGCGTGCCGAGGATCGCGTCGCGTGGTTCCGGCGGCAACGCCAGCGCGGGAACCCGGTCCGGGTCGGTGGCGATCAACGCGCCCTCGCGAGCATTCCAGCGCGACAACAGCTCCGCCGACGGGGCGGTCCCCATCAGGCCGGGGTGCACGATGCCGGTGAACCTCACGTGCGGCACGTGCCGGGAGGTCGCGGTCTGGCCGGAGAAGTCCCAGATCGCCTTGTAGGCGTCGGGGAACTGGTCGGTGAGGAACCCGCCCGCGGTGGACTTGGAGAAGATGCCGGTGTACCCCCAGCCCTGGCCGGCGAGCGGACCCGCGTCCTCTTGCGGGATGGGCCCGATGTCGAGGATGTCCACGATCAGCAGGTCGCCCGGCTGCGCGCCCTCGATCGCGAACGGACCCGACAGGGTGTGCACGGTGGTCAGCGGGGCGTGCAGGATGTCGTCGGCCGAGTCGTCGTTGTGGATGGCGCCGTCGAACCACTCGCGGCAGTGCACCCGGAACTCGTCGCCGGGTTTGACGGTGACCGCGGCCGGGATGTCCGGGTGCCAGCGGTTGTGCCCGACCTTCTCCTGGTCGGTGAACTTCTTCGACGAATCCAACGGGAACAGCAGCTCGGGCATGCGAGTCTCCTTCTCGGACGTGGACTTTCGGGTCGAGGTGACGGCCGGATCTACGGGCGCGGCAACCGACGGTGCAGCGGGTTCGCGCTGATCGGTGTCGGATTGCGGGCGACGCCGGGGCGGGGACCGGTGACCACCGCCGGTTCGCTCGCGGACCGTTTCGTCGCGTCGAGCAGGCACATCGCGGTGGTGGCCCCGTGCGCGAGTCGGGGGCCGGTGATCTGTCGGCGCGCGCCGCTCGCGCAGGTCGGGCAGTCGGCCGCGTCCGGGACGTCGGCCATCGGGAAGGTCCGGTCGAAGGGGCCGCAGGCGGCACACCGGAACTGATAGAGGGGAATGACGACATCCTTTCGCCGGGGCAAGGATCGAAGTCCCTCAGACGCTAACCGACAGGCCGCGACCGTGCGCGTCGACTACGCATACCGGACACGAATCCTCCCCTCGCACAGTCGCACTCACACCGGACGTTGACATCGCCGAACCGGTCGGCCGAAGGTGGGTCATGGACACCACGACCTCCCCCGACCTGCTCCTCGAGACCGCGCTCGCCGAGGCCGTGGCCGGACGCGCGGAGGGCGGCATCCCCGTGGGCGCCGCGCTGTTCGCCGCCGACGGCACCCTTCTCGGCCGCGGACGGAACCGGCGGGTGCAGGACGACGACCCGTCGATGCACGCCGAGACGGCGGCCTTCCGCGCCGCGGGCCGCCAGCGCGACTACCGCTCGACGATCATGGTCACCACCCTCTCGCCGTGCCTGTACTGCAGCGGCCTGGTCCGCCAGTTCAACATCGGCGCACTCGTCGTCGGCGACGCCGTCACCTTCGCCGGCGGCCACGCCTGGCTCGCCCACCACGGGGTCGCGGTGACGGTCCTCGACGACCCGCGCTGCATCGAGATGATGGCCCGCTTCATCGCCGAGCAGCCGGAGCTGTGGAACGAGGACATCGGCATCGCCGAGTAGCCGCGCCACACCCGGGGCCCGAAAGCGTGACGCGTCCGCCCGGTCGGGTACAGACTGAGGTCGACGACCGCGGACAGGACTTGACCACCGAGGGAGTGCGACCATGGCCGATGGCGATCCGCTGATTCCACCGAGCGCGGTCGACGTCGACCTCTCCGCCGTCGCGTCCGGCTGGAACCGCACCATGTCCGACTTCGAGACCGGCATGTGGCGGATGGAGGAGGCGCAGCCGCAGCTGCGCACCCCGATCGTCGCGGTCGACGTCCTGGACCGCTCGCCCGACTGGGGCCGACTGGTCAAGGCGCACGAGTGGGCGTCGCACATCGTGCCGCGGATCCGGATGCGGGCGGTGGAGCCGGCGTTCGGGCTCGGCAATCCGGTGTGGTCGGTGGACCCGGAGTTCGACCTCGACTACCACCTGCGTCGGGTCCGACTGCCCGAGCCCGCCGACTTCGACCACGCGCTGCGGATGTGCCGGCACCTGGCCACCGAGCCGTTCGACAAGGCCCGGCCGCCCTGGACGGCGATGCTCATCGAGGGCCTGCCCGAGGGCCGCGCGGTGTACGTCGTCAAGACCCACCACAGCATGACCGACGGGATGGGCGGCATCGGGTTGATGACGCTGCTGCACAGTCGCCGCGCCGAGCCCACCCCCGACAAGCCGGACCGTCTGCCCGCGCCGCCGGAGCACCTGTCCACCCTCACGGCCATGCGCCAGGACGTGGTCTCGGAGATCCAGAAGACGCCCGGCCGCATCGGCGACCTCGTCGGCGGCGCCGTCCGGGCGGCCGTCGCGACCGCCACCGACCCGGTCGGTGCGGCGACCGAAGTGGTGGGGTACGCGAATTCGTTGCGCCGCATCGTCACCCCACCGCCCGCGACCGGCTCACCGCTGCTGCGCAACCGTGGCCTCGGCCGGTGGTTCGGGGTTCTCGAGGTGGGGCTGCCGGAGCTCAAGTCGGCGGCCCACGTCGCCCGCGGGTCCGTCAACGACGCGTACGTCGCGGCGCTGCTCGGCGGCTTCGCCCGCTACCACGACAAGCTCGGCGTGACGGTGGGCCAGGTCCCGATGGGGATGCCGGTGAACATGCGCCGGGCCTCTGACCCGTCCGGCGGCAACCGGTTCGCGGCCGTGCGTTTCGCCGGACCCGCTACCGAGGCGGACCCGGTGAAGCGGATCGCACGGGTGCGCGCGATCGTCCTCGGGCTGCGCGAGGAACCCGCGCTCGACGCGCTCGATCTCGCCGCCCCGCTGCTGTCGCGGCTGCCCACCTCGCTGCTGGCGAACTGGTACCTCTCCCAGTCGACCGGCCTGGACCTGCAGGCCAGCAACGTCGCCGGGGTTCCGGTCCCGGTGTACCTGGCGGGCGCGCGGATCGAGCGGATGTTCCCGTTCGGCCCGGCGCCGGGCTGCGCGGTGATGGCGACCCTGGTCTCACACGCGGGCACCTGCTGCATCGGCGTCAACCTCGACACGGCCGCGGTCACCAAACCCGCACTCTTCATGGACTGTCTGCAGGAGAGCCTCGACGAGATCGTGGCACTGGGACGAGAGGAAGGGGCGTAGGTCATGAGAGGAGAACGGCGATGACTGCGCACATGGAACGACCGCGGGTCTATCTCACCGAGTCGATGACCGAGACCGAGTCGGGCGTGCTGCGCACCTGGCTCCGCATGCAGGAGGACCCGACCGGCGGCGCCCCGACGACCGTCGCCATCACCGACCAGAGCCTCAGGGACCTGACCCGGCGCGAGGACGACCCGCTGCTCACGCCCGTGCGTGTGGTGTGGCTGCCGCGGTCGTCGGAGGAGTCGAGCTCGCACAGGCTGCGCGAGGCGCTGTCCCCGCGGGACCCGCTGCATCCCGGCCGCGGCGCACAGCGGCGGGTGCTGCGCAGCACCCCGGAGCGCTGCCGGGTGGTCCAGGGCGAACCCGCGCCGCTGAGCGACCTCGAGCGCAGGCTCGCCGACTCCGGCGGCGGGTCCCTGCCGGAGTTCATCCGTCGGCAGGCGGCGCTGGCGTTGGAGCGCGCCGAGCGCGGACTGCTCGGCTCGCAGTACAAGGTGTCCCGGTTCGTGGTGGACGAGATCACCGACACCACCCGCTTCCACACCGGCGTGCGCGAGCTCGCCGAGCGACTGGACATCAGCGTCGCCGAGGTCGACAAACGGTCCCGCGAGGCGCTGGGCGAGCTGGTCGCGACGCAGAGCCGCCGGGCCGTCGCACTGTGGGACCGGTTGGGGCGCTACTTCTCCCGCGCCTACCGACTGGACGTGGACACCTCGCGTTTCGAGGAGCTGCGCGAGCTGAACCGGCAGCACTCGCTGGTGTTCCTGCCCAGTCACCGCTCCTACCTCGACCCGCTGGTGCTGCGGCCCGCCCTGGTCGGGGGCGGTCTGCCGCTCAACCACGTGATGGGCGGGCTCAACGTCAGCTTCTGGCCGATCGGTCCGATCAGCAAGCGCAGTGGCACGGTCTTCATCCGCCGCAAGTTCGGCGACGACGAGGTCTACAAGTGGACCCTGCGCGAGTACATGCGGTACCTGCTGACCAAACGGTTCAACCTCGAGTGGTACATCGAGGGCGGACGCAGCCGCACCGGCAAGCTCCGGCCGCCGCGCTTCGGCCTGCTCACCTACCTGGCCAAGGCCTTCCAGTCCTCGGTGGCCTCCGACGTCTACCTGGTGCCGGTGTCGCTGACCTACGACCAGCTCTACGAGGTCAGCGCGATGGCCGACGAGGCGCACGGCGCGGCCAAGCAGAAGGAGAGCCTGCGCTGGTTGTTCGGGTACGTCCGCGCCCAGGGTCAGCGCAACGGCGTCGCCCACGTCACCATCGGACGGCCACTCTCGCTCGCGGAATCGCTGAGTCAGGAGGAGGATTCACGCCTGGCCATCCAGAAGACGGCGTTCGAGGTATGCCACCGGATCAACGAGGTGACCCCGGTGACGGCCTCCTCGCTGGTGATGCTGGCCTTCCTCGGCATCGAGGACCGCGCCCTGACGATCCCCGAGCTGACCTTCATCCTCACCCCGCTCGTCGCGTACATCAACGCGCGCGAGCTGCCGACCGCGGGTGACGTGGACCTGACCAACCCGCAGGTGATCCGCCGGGCGCTGCGCACCCACCTCGACTCGGGGGTGCTGCGCAGCCACGGCGAGGGCGACGACCGGGTGTTCTACCTGGGCAAGGACCAGCACCTCGTGGCCGCGTTCTACCGCAACACGACCATCCACTTCCTGGTGGTCCGAGCGATCGCGGAACTCGTGCTGCAGGCCGCGGTCGACGAGCGCTTCGCCGACCCGATCGGAGACGGGTGGACCGAGGCCAAACGCATCCGGGACCTGCTCAAGTTCGAGTTCTTCTTCAGTGACCGCAACACCTTCGAGCGGGAGATGCGCACCGAGCTCGACCTGATCGACCCGCGGTGGGAGCTCGACCTCAGCGAACCCCAGCACACGCAGAAGATGCTCACGGGGGCGAAACCGTATCTCGCGCACCGTGTCCTGCAGCCGTTCCTGGAGGCGTACGAGGTGGTGGCCGACCACCTCGTCGACACCCCGGTGGCGGCGAAGTTCGACGAGAAGGCCTTCGTCACCGAGTGCCTGTCCCTGGCCAAGAAGCGTCGACTGCGCCAGCAGATCGCCAGCAGCGAGTCGATCTCCGGCGAGCTGTTCGCCACCGCGCTGAAACTGGCCCGCAACCGCGGGCTGATGACGCCGGCCGAGGGCGAGAGCGGGGCCGACCTCACAGCGCGCCGACTGGCGTTCGCGGAGGAGATCAACACCCTCGTCGGACGGGTCCGGCACATCCGCACCCTCGCCCACGCCCGCCTGAACCAGCTGCAGGAGCACGGTCACCTGCCCCAGGAGCCCGGCTACCTGACCGAGGACCCGGACCGGTGAGCGCCCTCGGGGACCTGCACCGGGCGATCGCGGCGGCCCCGCCCGGCCCCGGCACGCTGGCCGCGTTCGACCTCGACGGCACCCTGATCGCCGGCTACTCCGCGAGCGTGGTGTACCGGGACCGGTTGCGCCGCTTCGACATCAGCCTCGAGGAGTTGCTGCGCACCACGGGCGCCGCGATCGACACCCAGTTCCGCGGCGCCGACGTGGACGGGCTGATGCAGATCGCGGTCCAGGCGCTGGCCGGCCGCCAGGACGACGAACTGCGGGAATGGGGGCAGCGGCTGTTCGTCCAGGAGATCGCGGGGATGATCTACCCCGAGGCCCGCGGCCTGCTCGCCGCGCACCGGCGGGCCGGGCACACCGTGGTGATGGCCACCTCCGCCACGCCCTACCAGGCGCAGTACGTCGCCGCGGACCTCGACATCGCGGACGTGCTGTGCAGCGAGCCGGAGGTCGTGGACGGGATGCTGACCGGTGCACTCGCCGCCCCGCCGCTGTGGGGCCCGGAGAAGGCCAAGGCCCTGGCCGCCTACGCGGAGGCTCGCGGGGCGGACCTCGCCGACGCGTTCGCCTACTCCAATGGCGCCGAGGACGTTCCGATGCTCGAGTCGGTCGGGCGGCCCGTCGCCCTGAACCCCGACCGCGGCCTGACCCGGGTCGCCCGGGAACGGGGCTGGTCGAGCGTGACGCTGCGCAAGCCGCAGCGGGGGGCGACACCGCTGTCGACGGCGCGCACCGCCGCCGCGATCGGGGCACTGATGACCACCGCCGCGGTCGGGGCGTCCGCCGGCCTGCTCACCCGCAACCGTCAGATGGCCGCGAACCTGGTCGGCACCTTCGGCCCGGACGTGGCGCTGACCATCTGCGGGATCACGCTGCAGCTCACCGGGCGCGAGAACGCCTGGAGCGAGCGGCCCGCGGTGTTCATGTTCAACCACCAGTCCTCGCTGGACATGCTGGTGATCGGCAGCGTGATCCGCCGCGACGTGACCGGGGTGGCGAAGAAGGAGGCCGCGCACGACCCGCGGTTCGTCCCGGTCGGAGCGCTGCTGGACGTCGCGTACATCGACCGGTCGGACACCACCAAGGCGAAGGCGGCGCTCGCGCCCGCGGTGGACAAGCTGCGCTCGGGCATCTCGATCGCGATCGCGCCGGAGGGCACCCGCTCCCCCACACCGCGGTTGGGCAGGTTCAAGAAGGGCGGCTTCCACCTGGCCATCCAGGCGGGCGTGCCGATCGTGCCGATCGTCATCCACGACGCCGGCGAGCTGATGTGGCGCAATTCTCTTGTCGCGCATCCGGGGACGGTGCACGTCGAGGTGCTGCCGCCGGTGTCGACCGAGGGCTGGACCGTGGAGAACCTGGACGGGCACGTCGACGAGGTGCGGGCGATGTTCGAGGCCTGCCTGCACGCCGGGCATCGCTGAGCGGGGGTAGGGCATGTCTCCTAATCCCTCTCGGATGCACCTGGCGAGACAATCGTCGTCCGGCAAGGCGGAGGAGAAGCCGATACCGGGGTTGTATCGGCGCCGACGACAACGCCGCAGGGCGGCGATTGGACGCCAGGGGCGCCGAAATGGGGATTGGGAGACATGCCCTAGGTTCGACTCGACGGTCGGGCGGCCGAGAGAGGACGGTGCGACCATGCGCACTCGGAAGGCCGCGTCGGTGCTCACCGCGGCGCTCGCGCTCGTCCTGGCGGGCTGCAGTTCCGGCACCTCGAACGACACGGCGTCGGTGACGGCGGCGCCGCCCGCCGGCTCCGAGACCGCCCCCGCGGGCACCGGAGGCGGCCCCACCGGCGGCGTCGGGCCGGGCGAGAGCAGCGCGCCCACCGCGACCGATCACCCCGCGATCGACCCGAATGCCTGCACAGCAACGGAACTGCGGTTGACCGCGGGCCGGTCCGAGGGCGCGGCCGGGTCGGTGATGATCCCACTGGTGTTCACCAACACGGGCGGTCGCACGTGCACCCTGGACGGCTTCCCGGGGGTCTCCTACGTCACCGGGCAAGGCGGCACCCAGGTCGGCGCCGCCGCGACCCGCGCTGGTGCCGGCAGCGGGCCGGTGCCGTTGGCGCCCGGGGCGAGCGCGACCGCGAACGTGCGGGCCGTGCAGGTACTGAACTACCCGTCGCAACAGTGCGTCCCCGGCGCCGTCGGCGGGCTGCGGGTGTTCCCGCCGAACGCGTACGACTCGCTGTACCTGCCGCACAGCGGGACCGGCTGCACCCAGCCCGGGGTGCATCAGCTCGAGGTGACGGCAGTGGTCCCGGGCTGAGCGCCCGCATCGACGAGAGGTGGCCCGTGGCAGAGAAATTCGCGACCGTGGACGAGTACATCGCGTCCTTCCCCGACGACGTGCGCGCGATCCTCGAGCAGATCCGCGCGCTGCTCCACGCGGTGGTCCCCGGGTCGGGCGAGACGATCAGCTACGACATCCCCACCGTCACACTCGGCGGCAAGTCGTTGGTGTACTTCGCGGGTTGGAAACACCACGTCAGCGTGTACCCGCTGCCCGCAGGCGACCCGGAGTTCGAGCGGGAGTTGGCGCCGTACAAGTCCGGTCCGGGGACGGCCAAGTTCCCACTCGGCAAGCCGATTCCGTACGAGCTGATCGAGCGGATCGCCGCCCTGCTGGCCGCGCAGCGCGGGTGACCGTCTGCCGCGTGGTCGCCGCCGCCTCCCGGCCACCGGATGGCCCTCTGGCGCGCCCGCTCCCAGGCGGCATGATGGAGTCATGACGACGGTTGATCCCGCTGCGCTCGACGACCTGGCCGCAACCCTCCCCGACCGCGCCCTGGTCACGGACCCGGACCTGACGGCCGGCTACCGCCAGGACTGGGCCGCCGACCCGAACGCGGGCACCCCGCTGGCGGTGGTCCGCGCGACCTGCACCGAGGACGTGCAGGCGGTGATGCGGTGGGCCACCGCGCATCACGTTCCCGTGGTCCCGCGCGGCGCCGGGTCGGGATTGTCCGGCGGGTCGTCCGCGGTGGACGGCGGCATCGTGCTCACCACCGAGAAGATGCGGGCCATCACCGTCGACCCGGTCACCCGGGTCGCGGTGGTCCAGCCCGGACTGCTCAACGCGGAGGTCAAGCGCGCCGCCGCCGAGCACGGGCTCTGGTATCCGCCGGATCCGTCGTCGTTCGAGATCTGCTCGATCGGCGGCAACGCGGCGACCAACGCCGGCGGGCTGTGCTGCGTGAAGTACGGCGTCACCACCGACTACGTGCTGGGCCTGCAGGTGGTGCTGGCCGACGGCACCGCGGTGCAGCTGGGCGGCCCGCGACTCAAGGACGTCGCGGGACTGTCGCTGACCAAGTTGTTCGTCGGCAGCGAGGGCACCCTCGGCATCATCACCGAGGTCACGCTGCGGCTGATCCCCGCACAGTCGCCGGCGTCGACCCTCGTCGCGTCGTTCCAGTCGGTGCAGGACGCCGCGGACGCGGTACTCGCGATCACCCGCACGATGCGGCCGGCGATGCTCGAGTTCATGGACCACGCCAGCATCAACGCGGTCGAGGACTCGGTGCGGATGGGCCTGGACCGCAACGCCCGGGCCCTGCTCCTCGCCCAGTCGGACGCACCGGGCGCCGCGGCGGCGCAGGAGATCGCGACGATGGTGGCGGCCTGCGAAAGTCACGGCGCGACAGAGGTGTTCGCCACCGACGATCCGGAGGAGGGCGAGGCGTTCACGGCGGCGCGGCGGGCCGTGTTCCCGGCGGTGCAGGCGCTGGGCAGCCTGCTGCTCGAGGACGTCGGGGTTCCGATGGACGCGCTGCCCCGGCTGATCACCGGTGTCGAGGCCATCGCCGAGGACTGCGACGTGCTGATCTGCGTGGTCGCGCACGCGGGAGACGGCAACACCCATCCGCTGATCGTGTTCGACCCCTCCGATCCCGAAGAGGTGGATCGGGCGCAGCTGGCGTTCGGCCGAGTGATGGACCTGGCCGTCGGGCTGGGCGGGACGATCACCGGCGAGCACGGCGTCGGTCGGCTCAAGCGGGACTGGCTGCCGAATCAGCTGGGCGAGGACGTGATGGAGCTGACCCGGCGGATCAAGACGGCGCTGGACCCGGACGGGATCCTCAATCCCGGCGCGATCCTGAAGTAGCAGTTCAGGCGCCGAGCACCGGCGGCGCGACCTTCGGCAGGCTGCCGACGATCTCGTTGCCGTTGTCGACGTTGACGAGGTAGCCGGGCGTCTTGTGCTCGGTGTCCTCGTCGCCGCGGCCGCGGGCCGCGGCACCGGGCATCATGCCCGCGCCGGGCGCGCCCGGCTTCCCCGCCGCCGCGGTACCCGCCGCTGCACCGGCCCCGGCCGACGCGGGAGCGCCCGCGACGCCGCCGCCGACCGTTCCGCCCGGGCTCCTGCCGCCGACTCCGCCCGACCCCGCCCCTCCGCCGCCTAGACCCGCCGCCGATCGCGCGCCGCCACCGAACCCGGTGCCCGTGCCCGCGCCTGTGCCCCCACCGGCGTGCGATCCCGAGTTGCCGCCCGCGGTCGGTCCGGTGCCCGGCCCGTACCCGCCGGTGAATCCCGTTCCGGATCCGGCACCGTCGGTGGCGGGCGTGGATGCGGGCCTGGTCGAGATGGAAGACGGGTCATGCTGGGCGAGTGGCGAATTCGGGTTCGCTGCGGGCTGCCCCGCGATGGTGGCGCTACCGTCGCCGAGCGGGTTGCTGCCGGTGCCGGTCGTCGTCGTATCGCTGGGTGCGCCCGGCGTGATCGTCGTCGCGGGCTGGTGATCGCCGTGGTTCTCGAGTGGCAGCCAAGCGCCGCCGGAAGTGCCGGCGGGGCCGGCCGGGCCTGCCGACGGCGCCGCCCCTGCACCGCCGCCCGTGCCCGGCTGCGGGACCTGCGACGGGTCGACGTCGTCGACGACGTTCAACGGGGTCGGCAGCACCGGCACGTTCGTGTCGGCCTGCCGCATCACCGGAGTGTAGACGGTCTTCATCACCTGGATGGCCTGCTGGTGCGCCTCGTCCCGCTCGTGCAGCAGGGCCTTGATCAGGCCGACCTGCGGGAGGGCCATGTTGAAGACTGCTCCGAGCACCGAACCCTGCTCGACGGGCGGGAACGTCGCCTTGACCTGCGCGATGCCGGTCGCGGCCTCGGCGACCTTGGTGCCGATCAGCTTGCCGGCGACCGCCAGGTTCTTCGACGCCTCGCTGTACTTCGCGGAGGCCTCGTTCGCCTTGTCTGCGCCGAGCCCCTCCCAGCCGGCGCCGATCAGGGTCGTGATGTCGTGCCGGAAACCGGTGAGCGCCTGCTCGAGCGAGTCCCCGATCTGGGTCCAGCCCTGAGCGCTCGCGCGGATCGGTCCGACCGCCATCTCGTCGACCGCGGCCTTGATCTCGGCGTGCGACATCGAGTCGAAGCTCTCCGGAGCGGTGATCGAGGGCGGGTCGTATGCGCCGCCGAATCGCCCGCGCAGGTCCGACTGGGTGCCGTAGATGTCCGAGCGCTCGGAGTTGCCCGCCGCCTGCTCGTCGCGGACGCGGCTGCGCTCGTTGAGGTCGTAGCCCGACACGATGTCGACGATCTTGTTGCCGGGGTGGTGCGCGAGTTCGCCGACCTCGGCAACCAGATCGCCGAGACCGTCCCTCAGGTCGTCGAGACTCGGAATTCCCATGTCAGTTCCCCCTGTCGGTCAGACCTGCGCCGGACGATTCGATCCCCCGTGCGGCCGCGGTGTCCGTCGCCGCGTACCTGGCCTCGATCTGCTCGAAGACGTGCTGCATCTGCTCGACGGTCCTGATGTGGTCCGCGATTGCCTGGTCGAGCGAGTAGTCACCGCCGATTGCCTTCTTCTCGAATTTCACGGATAGCGCGACGCCGGAAGGAAGTGGACCCAAACCCACGACCTTGTTCAGTCCTTGTACGTCCAGTTGAATGTCCTTCAGGTTCGCGACCAACTCAGCACAGCGTCGAGAGCAGAGCTGGGCCACTCCGCGCTCAAGGTAGAGCTGGCCCGACTCAACCGAATTAGCCAGCTGGACCCAACTCTCAACTGCCTCACCCATCGATCACCCTCCGACACATTTGGCGTCGCGCCAACTATTGCGGCATGTAAGTGACAAGAACGCGGGCCCGGTGCTCTGCAACCACACAGGGATCCTCGGCGACCGGGTCGGTACCGAGATAAGCAACCGCCACCAGCACGGCGCCGCCTTTGGACGCGATTGCAACGTCGCAGTTTCGGCGCGCCTGGTCCGCCAATTCGTGGTACGAAAACGACTGCCTACCAATGATACTGATCGGAACGAAGTCAGTGTTTTTCGGATTGACACGCACATCGTCAAGCGAATGAGTCGTAGCGAACACACTCAAAGCCGAACCTTCACCCTGCCATTTGCAGATGTTCCACCCCGGCTGCTTGACCCCAGCAATGTCGCGCGATTCCGTCGCCGGGTCCACCTCCACCGCCCGCAACGCTTCATCAGGAATGTCGTCACACGGACTGAACACCGGCTCCCCCGCCGCCGCCCCGACCGCATCCGCCTTTCCGTCGGTGGCACCCGACCCGCACCCGGCCAACAGCAGGCCGGCGCCGACGACCCCGATCACGAGCCTCCCCCGCACCCGACACCCCCTCGAGATTCCAGACCGATCCACCTAAACAGACGCAGCGCGCGCCCGCCCCGTTCCCGACGTTTCGATGCCACTGCACGGTCGCGACGCGGCAATCACGTCAGCGGGAAACGAAATATCCCCGCCACCTGCACGTTCACCGGGATCACGCGGCCCTCCAGCCTCACCGGCAACACCCGCCACACCACGCCCGAGTTCGACTCGCCACACCGACGCCGACCGTCCGCGCCGCCTCCGGCAATCTGTCCGAGGTCCGCGCTAGCGTTGTCTTGTCGGCACGTCAAGCAGATCGGCGGTCGACACGTGACGCGAGACATGAGGGGGAATCATGGCCGGGTTCGAAGGGTTCGACACCAGCGTCGAGCGCGCCTGGACCGAGTTCCAGGTGCGGCTGGCCGACATCATCGCCGCCATGCGCGAGGACGACCTGCTCGCGCTGGAGCTCGGCGAGGAGTCGTCGGTCGAGGGTTTCGTGCCGTGCGTGCAGTTCCTGGCCTGGGGAGCCGGCGAGGTGCGCTGCGAGGTGCCGTCGAACGCCTACCTCGACCCGCGACACCGGCTGTCGGTCGACGACGAGGACCGGCTGGTCGAGCTGGGCTGGCACCGGCCCACCCGCCAGCCCGACGACGAGCCGGACGCCGGGTCGCCCGCGTTCTTCGTCGACAAGCCGGCGAACTGGGCCGACCAGCTCGCCGCGATGGCGGTCACGGTGTTCCGGGAGACGTGGAGCGTGCCGCACCCGAGCTTCCTGCGGGTCGAGGCGGTCGGGACCATCGAGGCGATGGCGATCGAACCCGCCGAACTCGACGACGAGGACGTGTTCGAACTGGACCTGAGCGCGGCCGTAGTGCCGCGCGACGAGGAACACCTCTACGAGCTCGTCGCGCTGACCCTGGCGCGACTGTTCGACGAGCCGCCCGGCGACGACGGCCACAGCGACTTCCTGCTCGCGCTCGGCCGGGTGGTCGGGTTCGTCGGCCCGCACCTCGACGGCGGCGAGGTGCAGGTGCGGGTGCCGCTCGTCTGCGACGTCAGCGACCGGACCCGGGCGAGCGAACTGATCTCCGACCTGAACCGCCGGTGGCCGCACCTGAAGTTCACCCTGTCCACCGACCGGGTGGAGGCGTGGGCGTCGGTGCTCGCGAATCCGTATGTCCCGCAGCACCTGATCGACATGCTCGAGCAGCTCTTCGCGTTCGCTCGGACCATCGACGACGCGTTCGCGGACCGGTTCGGCGGGCGCCTCGAAGGTGCCGCCGAGCCGGACCCGGCGCCGATGGAGGTCGACCACGGCGAGCTGACCACCCCGCCGACGACGAAACCGGTACGCCAGATGGAGCTGTTCACCGACCCCGGTGAACAGACCCTCTTCGACGAGCCGAACTGACCGACCCCGCTCACCCGCCACCGCGGGGAGCACGGACAAGGAACACATGCGCACCCGGAAGAAGCCCGACAACGTCGAGGCACTGGTCAACGAGCTCTACAACCAGCACGAACGCGCGTGGGCCGCGGCGCTGGTCACCACCCAGACGTTCCTCGAGACGCTCGCCGACGACGTCCTCGAGGACCTGGACCGCGACCGGCTGAACGCGAGGACCGCACGGATCAAGGATCGTCAGCGCACCGCCGACAAGATCCGCCGTCAGGTCGCCGAGGGAAAGATCAAGCGCCCCACCACACCCGACGACATCTCGGCGTCGCTGCACGACCTGATCGGCATCAAGGTGTTGTGCAAGACGCCGCGGGACCTCGCCGCGTTCACCGTGAAGCTGAACGAGGCCTGCACCTCGCCGGCCTGCTCGGTGCGTCTGGCGGTGCCACCCAACGACTACGTCACCCGCCCGAAGGACAGCGGCTACCGGGCGTACCACGCGATCCTGCTGGTCAAGGTCGCCACCCACGAGGGCGACCTGGGCGTCAAGGTCGAGGTGCAGGTGAAGACGCTGCTGCAGGACGCGTGGGGCGAGCTCACCCACGAGGACATGTACAAGCCGGGTAAGGCCTTGAAGCCGAACGACTTCCACCGCGACGTGGCCCGGAAGATGGCCGAGCTCCTGGACAGCGTGGACACCATGGCCGACCTGCTCGCCGCCGAACTCGACCGGCAGACCGCGCAACTCGACGCCGGCCCCGACGGCACGCCGGCGAACGGATCGGACGAGCCGACGGTCTACGCGCGAATCACCCGCACCGGCCCGCGGTACGCCCTCGCCGTCGGCGCGGACGGCAGGCAGGGCCTGATCCCCGCGCGTTCGGTCCGCCGGATCGTCGGGTCGAGCGCCCGGATCAACGTCGACGACTACCTCGAGGTCGGCGACACCGTCGACGTCCGGGTCGAGGAGACCGACACCGCGCTGTACTACCACCCGGTCGCGATCGGCTGACCCGACGGCACTCCTACCCGGACTCGACCAGGTCGACGCCGCGCCCGAGGGCCGCCGCTCGCCGGGTGAAGGCGGGGTCGAAGTAGAGGTAGCTGAGCAGATCGCCTCGATCCGCCGCCTCGCCCCCGATCAGCCGGGCCAGCGCCCACAGCGACGGGTCCCGCCCGCATCGCAGGCCGCCGAACTCGTCGCGGAAGACCTCGTCCGCGAGCGCGGCGATGTCACCGGCCCGGTCCGGGGCGGGACCGGCAAACGTGAAGCCGACCCGGTAGGGCTTCCTCGGGTATGGGTGCGCCCGCTTGTTGCGGCGTTCGATCGCGTGCAGATCCTCGATCATGCGGTCGGCGAGCATGGCGCGCAGGGCGAGCGCCGCGGCCCCGAACACGTCCGGTTTCCCGGTGTGGGTGAGTTGGTCGGACGGCAACCCGGTCGGCCAGGTCCGGGGATGCGTCGCGACGACGCCCAACCGGTCCGCACCGAACGCGATGGCGGGCTTGACGGGCGTGTTCAGCAGCAACCCGCCGTCGACGTACCACCCGGCCCAGTCCGCCGGTTCGCGGACGTGCACCGGGCGGAAGAGACCCGGCACGGCGGCGGACGCGCGCACGTGGTCGACCCCGAGTTCCGTCTCCACGTACGTGATGTTGCGGTGCGAGTCGTGCGGCGGGAGGGGCACGGACCGGTGCTTCTCCACGAACACGACCGTCCCACGCGTCGCCACGGACGTCGCGGCCACCGCGACGGCGTCGACCCGTCCCGCGGCGATGTTCTCGTGCAGCCTGTCCCACGGCAGGCGGGTCGACAGCGTGGCGCGCAGCCGCTCGGTGTCCAACAGGCTCGGTAGCCGCACCGGCAGTCCGGCGAGTTGCCCCAGGTAGCGCAGCCCGCTCCCGACGACGCTGTTCACCGGTTCGACGACGTCGTCAAGCTCGATCGAACCCCACAGGTCGACGACGTCCTCGGCCGCATCGGCAAGTCCCCGGTCGGCGAATCCGCCCAGCCCGACCACGTTCAGGGCGCCCGCGCTGGTGCCGACCAGGATCGACGGCGGGGTGCCGTCCTCGTCCATCCGTCCCACCAGCGACGCCATCGCCCCGGCCTCGAACGCACCCCGTGCGCCCGCTCCCGCCACGACAAGCCCGATGCGTTCAGCCACGACCGCCCCCATCGACGTACGCGTGTCTTTCCTCGGCCGACGCTACTCCCCGCAGACCCGACAACATGGGAACGACGACCGGACGTTCGCGAGCACGCGAGCTGCACCGTCCCTCCCACCGACTACCGTCGACCCATGCCGTTCCCCTCCGACCACGACCACACCCTCTCCACCCTGGTGCGAGCGGTCGGGCAGACCACCTACGACCGCGGCGTGCGCTACGCCCGCGCCGGCTCGGTGCTCGAACTGGACTGGATCGCCGCCGAGCGCCGCGCGGTGGGCCTGGTGGACGGCACCGAGTTGTACCGCACCAGCGTGCTGTTCGCCCCGCACACCGACCGGCTCGAGTTCACCCGCGGCGAGTGCAGCTGCCCGGTCCGGCTCAACTGCAAGCACGCGGTCGCGGTGACGGTCGCGCTGCTCGACCAGTCGGACACCGCCGAACCGGCTCCCCCGTCCTGGGAGGACCTGCTCGGCGCGGCGCTCGGCGGCACCGACCGGCCCGCCGGGACGGTCCCGCTCGCGGTGCAGCTGACCCTCACCCCCGGCCCGCGCTCGCAGTTCTGGCGGCTGAGCGCCCGGCTGGCCCGGCCCGGCCGGTCCGGCTGGGCCAACGCGAACATGACGTGGTCGGGCCTGCCGCACATGACCGACGTGCTGCCCGCGCACCGCGAGGTGCTGTCCGAGCTGCACGCCATGCACCAGGCCGCCGGGCGCGCCCGGCGCACCTACGGGTCCGGCGAGAAGGACCTCGACCTGACCACCGTCACCAGCCCGCGACTGTGGACGCTGCTCGACGAGGCCGCCGACGCGGGCGTCGAACTGCTCTACGGCCGCAAGGGCATGGGCGCCCTGCCCACCCCGGCGGGCGCCGAACTCTGCGTGGACGTCGACCAGTCCGGCGGCGACCTCGAGGTCACCCCCACCGTGCGCACGGACGACTCCGAGTTGCCGGTGATCGTGCTCGGCTTCCTGGGCGAGGAGGCGCACGGGGTGCTCTACCTGCGCCCCGGCGACCCGCGCGGCGCCAACCCCGCGGAGTGGCCGTTCCGGATCGCCCGGCTGTCCGGGACGGCGCCGCGGGCGATGCAGGAACTGGTGGTCTGCAGCGCCTCGATCGTGGTGCCGGCGCGGGACGTGGACCGCTTCTCCGCCGAGTACTACCCGCGGCTGCAGCGGTCCGCGACGGTCCGCTCGACCGACGGGTCGTTCACCGCGCCGACCATCGAGGGCCCCACGCTGCTGCTGCACGTCGCCTACGCGGCCGGGCACCGGGTCGCGCTGCACTGGCAGTTCCGGTACGCGGTCGGCGGCGCCGAGCGGGCGGTGGATCTGCGCGCCGGCGACGAGTCCTTCCGCGACGCCGGCCGCGAACGCGCCGTGCTCGCCGGCCTCGACCTGCCGCTGGAGAAGTACCGGCTGCTCGGTCCCGGCGGGACGCTGCTGGCGCGGGTGCACCTCGACGGACTCGACACCGCCCGGGTCACCACCGAACTGCTGCCGCTGCTGGACGCGCGCGGCGACGTCGAGGTCCGCGTCGAGGGCGCCGCCGCCGACTACCGGGACGCCGGCGACAGCGTGCAGATCGGGGTCGGCACCGAGGCCACCGACGACGGCGACTGGTTCGACCTGTCGATCACCGTCCGCGTCGAGGACGCCCCGGTGCCGTTCCGGGACGTGTTCGCCGCGCTCACCGCGGGCCAGTCGCACCTGCTGCTGCCGGACGGGGCGTACCTGTCGCTGGACCGGCCGGAGCTGCAGCGGCTGCGGGAGCTCATCACCGAGGCCCGCGACCTGCACGAGCAGGAGCCGGACCGGTTGCGGCTGAGCCGGTTCCAGGCCGGGATGTGGGAGGAGCTGGCCGCGCTCGGGGTGGTCGAGCGGCAGGCCGCCCGCTGGCGCGAGCAGGTGCAGGGGCTGCTGGACGTGACGACGGTGTCCACCCTCGACGCGCCGGCGTCGCTGCGGGCGACGCTGCGGCCCTACCAGCTCGACGGGTTCCGCTGGCTGGCGTTCCTGTGGACCAACGGGCTCGGCGCCATCCTCGCCGACGACATGGGCCTCGGCAAGACGGTGCAGTCGCTGGCGCTGATCTGCCATGCGCGCCAGCAGAATCCGGCCGACCCGCCGGTGCTCATCGTGGCGCCGACGTCGGTGGTCGCGAACTGGGCGGCGGAGGCGGCGCGGTTCGCCCCGCACCTGAGGGTGGTCGCGGTGTCCGAGACCGGAACCAAACGCGGTGCGGCGCTGTCGGACTCGATCGACGGCGCCGACGTGGTGGTCACCTCCTACACCCTCGCCCGGCTCGACGACGAGGAGTACGCGGCGCACCGGTGGTCGATGCTGCTGCTCGACGAGGCGCAGTTCGTCAAGAACCACCGGTCCAAGGCGTACCAGTGCATGCGGCGGATCGAGGCGCCGACGAAGGTCGCGATCACCGGCACGCCGATGGAGAACAATCTGATGGAGCTGTGGTCGCTGCTGTCGATCGCCGCACCGGGCCTGTTCCCGAACCCCACGAAGTTCGGCGAGTTCTACCGCAAGCCGATCGAGACCGGCGGCGACGCCGAGCTGCTCGCGCGGCTGCGGCGCCGGATCCGGCCGCTGATCCTGCGTCGCACCAAGGAGCAGGTCGCCTCGGACCTGCCCGCGAAGCAGGAGCAGGTGCTCGAGGTGGAGCTGACGCCGCGGCACCGTCAGCTCTACGACACCCAGCTGCAGCGCGAGCGGCAGAAGATCCTCGGGCTGGTCGAGGACGTGGACGCCAACCGGTTCACCATCCTGCAGTCGCTGACCCTGCTGCGCCGGCTGTGCCTGGACGCGGCGCTGGTCGACGAGGCGCACGCGTCGGTCGGGTCGGCGAAGATC
Source organism: Rhodococcus sp. NPDC127527 (assembly GCF_042672245.1). NCBI lineage: Bacteria > Bacillati > Actinomycetota > Actinomycetes > Mycobacteriales > Nocardiaceae > Rhodococcus > Rhodococcus sp. NPDC127527. Next base: position 82,927 of record NZ_JBHXVP010000012.1, on the reverse strand, counting down.
GACGCGCTGCTCGAGCAGCTGGCGGACGTGATCGACGGCGGCCACCGGGCGCTGGTGTTCAGCCAGTTCACCGGCTTCCTCGACCGGGTGCGGGCGCGACTCGACGCCGAGGGCGTCGGCTACACCTACCTCGACGGCCGCACCCGGGACCGGGCGAAGGTGTTGGGCGAGTTCAAGTCCGGGGACGCGCCGGTGTTCCTGATCAGTCTCAAGGCCGGCGGGTTCGGCCTGAACCTCACCGAGGCCGACTACTGCTTCCTGCTCGACCCGTGGTGGAACCCGGCGTCCGAGGCGCAGGCCGTGGACCGCACACACCGGATCGGGCAGACCCGCAACGTCATGGTGTACCGGCTGATCGCCAAGGACACCATCGAGGAGAAGGTGCTGGCGCTGCAGGCCCGCAAGTCGGAACTGTTCACGTCCGTGGTGGACGAGGGCGGGGCGTTCAACGCCGGGCTGTCGGCCGAGGACATCCGGGAGCTGCTGGGCTGAATCGGGTCGCCGGAATACGCGGGCACGGCAGGGCGGTTGACCCCTTCAGTGCCCCGTGTACGCCCTCTGGGTAGCGTGCGAGGCGACCACCGACGACGAAGGGACCAGGCCGTGGCGCACACCATCGAGCACAAGCCGGAGCAGAACCGTTTCGAGATCCTCGTCGACGGCACCCTCGCCGGGCACGCCGACTACACGGTGATCGGCGACGTCCGCGACTTCGACCACACCGTCACCGATCCGGCATTCCGTGGTCAGGGCCTGGCGGGCAAGCTCGTCGCCGCCGCCCTGGACGCCACCCGCGCCGACGGCGCGCGGATCGCCACCTCGTGCTCGTACGTGGAGAAGTTCGTCGCGCAGAACGCGGAGTACCAGGACCTCGTCGCCTAGCTTCCGATGTTGGGTCGAGCCCGACCGTGCCTGACGCCGGTGGCCCACGACACGGGGCCACCGGCTCGACGGTGGAAGGTCAGACGTTCTGGTCGGCCTGCTCGAGGATCAGGTACTGCGCGGAGATCTGCTGGTCCACGTCCTTCTTGTCGTCCAGACCGGAGGCCTCGCCGACGTAGCGGCCGTTGACCACCGTGCAGTAGATCTCGGTGCCGCGCACCGTGTCCTTGGTGACGCACTTCGCGTCCGGCAGCCCCTGCGGGGACGGCGCCGCGGCGAAGCCCTGCGCGGCGAGATCTTTCGCGAACTCGTCGGCGATCGTGCGGGCACCGGCGCCGTCCGAGGCCCGGTAGACGGTGGTCTTGGCCACGGCGCTGTGGTCGGCCCCGGTCTCGGTGAGGACCCGGTAGGTCAGCGGCGGGTTCGTCGACCTGTGCGACATGCCGCGCGGGCCGTACACGGCCATGTCGTCGCCGAGCTTCGCCTGCTTGTCCTTCTCGGGGACCGCGTAGATCAGGATCTTGTCCTGGTCTACCTTCGGGAACTCGGCGGACTTGCCGCCGTTCTGCTCCTTGGTCGGCTGCGCCGGGAACTTGTCGATCAGCGGGCCCTGCAGGCTGACGGCCTTCGCGACCGCCTTCGCGGTCCAGTCCTTCTGGCCGACCGGCGCCTGCGCCCAGGTGTAGAGCAGGTAGTCGCCGTGCGGGGTCAGTGCGTTCACCGAAATGGTCCGGCCCGCACTGGAGTTCGTCTCGCGGGTCGAGACGAGGGTGTTCGGCAGCACGTCGACGGTCTGGGCGGTCGCGATCCCGGCGCCGTCGTCGACGGTGGTGAGCTCGGTCTGGATCGCGCGGGCGACCTTGGCGGCGATCTCCGGGTTGCCGAACCGCAGCACCGCGTTGACCACCGACCGGGACGGGTCGGTGACGTTCGGGGTGTTCGTGGCGGCGGTGGAGACGTAGCCGTAGAGCATCTGGTTCTCGTGGGCGATGTCGCCGGCCCTGCCGCTGATGACGACACCGAGGTTCTTGCCGCTGCGCATCACCATCGTCGGCATCTTCCCCGCGGTCAGCTCGGGGTCGATCTCGAACGGCGCGACGGTGAACTCGGCGAGTCGCTGCCCCTCGACCTCGATGATGTTCTCGGTGGTGGCGACTCCGAATTCGGGGGCCGGGCTGGTCGGGTAGCTGCCGGTGTCCAGTGCGGCGGCGTCGACGGTCGGGGCGGCGGCGCCGCCGGACCCGGCCTTCGGCTCGCTGTCGGTGCCGCCGCAGCCGGCGACCAGCACGCCCGCGCACAGCACGGCCGCGGCCCGCGGAATCCATTTCCTCGACATCGCATTCGTCGGCATCACATTCGTCCCACGCACTTCGGTGGTCCTTTCGTCGCTCCCGCGCCGCGCTCGGGCCGTCGGGATGGTGTCGGGGGTTGGATGCCCGGCGCGGCGGGCAAGGTTCCCGACCGAGGCGATCGTGTCGCGGCTCACACGCCGCGCGCGAGCAGTCCGTACGTGTGGATCAGCGGGACCAGGGCCGCGTCCTCCGCGGCGGTCATGGTCGACAGCTGCTGCGCCTGCGCCCAGGACAGCTTGCGGTGCGCCTCGGCCCGGACCTGATCTGCGGTGGCGTCCGGCGGGAGCCCGAGTCTGCCTGCGTCGGTGGGGTGTTCGATCAGTCGACGCAGTTCGTCGGTCACCGGCGAGGCCGGGTCGGCGTCGAGCATCGCCCCGAGGTGTTCGAACAGGACCACGGTGCGCAGCGCGGGGTCCGCCCGCAGGGCGGCGGCGATGTCGCGGATCCGGTCGCGGGCGGGATGGGTGTAGGCGAGCTGGTCCAGTTCCCGCACGATCCGGCCGGCCCGGTGCACCGCGGCGAACGCACCGAGATGCCGACCGAGGACGCGCCGCAACTGCGGGACACCGGATTTCGCGACGAGCCAGTCGTTGAGCGCGGCCGCACCCCGGCCCGCGATCGCACGACCGTGGATCATCCCGTACTCGCCGAGCAGGTCGAGCAGCCGGTCGCGGACGTGCGGCTCGGCCGGGTCGTCGGAGTCGAGCAGGTCGATCAGGTCCAGCGGCGACATCGCCCCGAGGTCCGCGAGGGCGCGGGCATCGGCCTCGGTCAGCGCGCCGGTGTGCGAGGTCTCGGCCAGCAGCCCGGCGATCGGCAGCACCGTCATCACGGTGCCGCGCAGCCGCTGCGCGAGGGTGACCGCGTGCTCGGCGGCGTGCTCGAGCGGATCCCGGTTGCCGAGCGCACCCTCCCCGAACCCGTCCGCGCGCGAGAGCACCCCGAGCGTCGTGAGCGGCGTGAAGCCGAGCTGCCGCAGGAAATCGACCTCGTCGGCGCGCGGGGTGGAGTCGAACAGGAACACCGCCGCGTCGGCGTCGACGGACGCGGTGCGGGTCTGCTCGAACCCGTCGATCAGCGCGCGGCGGGTTCGGGCCTCGTTCTCGGCGGTCAGGGTCGCCAGTCCGGGCGTGTCGACGAGGGTGTGGTCGCGGATGGCGGCCGACGGCAGCCACCGGTGCAGGTACGCGATCTCGTCGGCGGGCACCGGCAGTGCGGCGATCTGCCCGCGGACGGTGTCGACCGGGTTGCGGGTGCCGTCGAGCAGCACCGCCTCGACCCGGGCCGGCGCGCCGTCCTGGTAGACGGAGACGACGCTGGTGGCCTCGAGCGCCGCGGTCTCCGCGACCGCGGCCCCGACCAGCGCGTTGACCAGGGTGGACTTGCCCGCCTTCAGGCGCCCGACGACCACGATCCGCGGCGGCGACCACAGGATCGCGCCGATCCGGTTGGCCTCCGCGGCGAGTTCGGGCCCGAGGGCGGCGAGCGCGTGCAGGGCCCGGTCCAGGCTGGCGCGGACCGGATCGATCGGCGGAGCGGTCACCGCGCACCGCCGTCGTCGGCGCCGGTGAGTTCCGCGATCAGCGCCTCGGCCCGGGCGATGTTGTTCACGACGACCTTCCGGTTGCCCTCGAGGCGGGAGAGCTTCTTCTCGCGCGTCGCCTTGTCGGTGCGGGCGAGGTCCTCGGCCTCCTTGATCTGCTTCTGCAGATGCTCGATCGAGGTCTTGAGGTGGTCGCGGTACCGGATGACGATCTCCGGGCGGGCCAGCGCGAGTGCGGATTCGAGCATCCGCGCGGTGGTGGTCTTGGTGGTGGCGGTCGTCTCCCGCATCCAGGACAGCAGGTTCGTCTTGCCGGCCCGCATCGCCCGGAACCCGAGGTTGAATCCGACCCACGCGACGCCGACCACGGCGCCGACACCGACGACCGTGGTCACTCCGATCAGGCCGCCGAGCATCGACGAGCCCATCACGCCCATCGTGAGCATCGACGGGTCCAGCAGGCCCTGGCGTTTCCCGGCGACGCGGTGCGTCTCGAGGGAGCGGTTGGCCAGGGCGGCGGTGACCTGGTGCTGAATCTCGTTCCACACCAATTCCGAATCGAATCGGGGCGCCACGATGGTGCCGTGCAACCGGTCCAGGAACACGGTGATCGACGCCGCCATCGCGCCCTGGAAGTCGCTCTCCATCTCGGCGGTGAAGTGCTGCGGGTTCTTCCGCAGCACCGCCATTCCGCTCTTGTTGATCCGGGTCGTCCACTTGTCCCGGATCGCGTCCAGCCGGCGGTCGAGTTCGTCGGTCGCGTCCTGCCGGATCAGGGTCAGGTCCCGCTGCAGGTACTGCTCCCACTGCTGGGAGTGGTCCTTGAGGTCCTGCAGTTCCGCGAGTTGCTCGGTCAGGCCCGGGATGACCTGGTCGCCTCGGGTGAGGGCGTCGATCTGTGCGCCCATGTCGGCGTCAAGGGACCGCAGTCCCCCGACCACCGTCCGCAGCCCGTTCGCCGCCGGAAGGTCCTCCGCCGCCGCCAGTTTCGCGTGGATGGTGGAGCGCAGACCGGCGATGCCGGCCCGCTGCTCGGCGCGGTCCCGCTCGGGTCCGGGCGGCGACTCCGCGGCGAGCAGCGCCCGCAGGCTCGACACCGCGAGCACCGGCACGTCCCGACCGAGGTGTTCGCGCAGCAGCGCCCGGTTCTCCGCGACGATCGGCTTCCAGCGCCGGACGTTCTTGTCGGTCTTGGTGACCACGACGACCAGCGCCTCGACGCCGGCACCGGCGTCCCGGACGAACGCCATCTCCGGCGCCGTGATCGGGCTGCCGGCGTCACACACCATCACCAGCACGCACGCCCGCGCCGCGGACGCCGTCGCCAGCGCCGCGTAGCCGGGGTCCAGTCCGCCCACGCCGGGGGTGTCGACCACCGTGACGTCCCCGAGGCGACTGCCCGCGACCGGGACGATCGCCCGGGTCGGCAGCTCGTCGATCCGGGCGTCGGTGACGCGGCGGCCCTCGCAGGTCACCCAGTCCGCGAGGTCCGCGTGCGGGATCCGTTCGCTGCGGCCGGGGAAGAGCAGGTGCGCGGTGCCGTCGGGGTACTCGCCGGACGCCTCCCCGACCGCGAGGGTCGTCGAGGTGGTCACGTCGACCCCGACGGGGCTGGCGTCCCGCCTGCCGACGAGGGCGTTGATCAGGGAACTCTTGCCACGCCCCACCTCGCCGACGACCACGACGGATCGGACCTGGTCCGCGCCGGACGCCCGCTGCTCGGCGAGGTCGCTGAGATCGTCGTGACCGAACGGGCGCAGGATCTTTCCGGTGATCGACGCGAGCAGGGCGTCGGCCCGTTGACGCGGGGGTGTCGCCGTCCGGCGATCGTGCTCTCCGGACCCGTCCACGCATCTCCTTCCGTGCCACCTGCCGTCGGTACCGTCCGTACCCTAGGGCATGTCTCCGCCGCCCGGTGTCGGCCCCGGCGGGCGTCTGCCGCACCGACCTCGAACACTCCGCCGAATTGTGATGCGCGCCACTGAGATTCTTTCGACTCCGATCGGGGCGGCGGTGCACGGCCCGGGCGGCGTCGTGCAATGATGCCGCCCGGCCGTCCCGACCGTGGGACGGCGACGAGGCGCAGGGGGCACGATGGGCGGGACGCTGGTGTTGACGATCGACTTCGCGGACGGGTCGGTGTCCGCGGGCCTGCTCGACACCGGAACGGGTCTCGCGCAGCGGCTTTCGCTGGGCGAGCCGGACGCCCGGTCGCGGCCGGAGCTGGTCGTGCCCGCCGCCACCTCGGCCGCCGCCGTCGCGTCGGCGCAGCTGGCCGGGATCATCGCCGGACCGGACGCGCTGGTGTTGACGCATCCCGCGGACTGGACCCGTGGTCAGGTCGGCGGGTTGCGCGACGCCGCGACGGCCGCCGGATACCAGCCGAACCAGGTCACCGTGCGGCCCGCCGGCCGGGGCTGACCAGGGTCGTCGACACCACCGGGAACCTTTCGCCGGTGCCCGCGATCCAACTGGGAGACGACACGAACGTCCCAGCTCCGCTGCGGACACAGGAAGGACCGAACCGATGAACCAGTGCGCCCGGGCAGCCGGCGACGAGAAGGGAATCCGCTGATGTCCGCCCGAGAATGGGTGCTCGGTATCGACTTCGGTACCTCCAACACCGCGGCCGCGCACACCGGCCCGGTGTCCGGGTCCGTGGAAGCTCTGCAGCTGAGCCACAACCGCACCACGATGTCGTCGTCGGTGTTCGTCGAGTCGCCGGACCGCATCGCGGTCGGGGACGTCGCCGCCGACCGGGCCGAGTCCAACCCCGCCGCGTTCATGCCCTCCCCGAAGCGTGTGGTCGCGCAGGGCGTGGTGAACGTCAACGGGTACGACCTGCCGGCGTCGGTGCCGGTCGCGGCGGTGCTCGAGTCGGTGATGGCCCGTGCGGTCGGCGCGCACGGCGGGTCCGCGCCGTCGGAGCTGGTGCTCACCCACCCGGAGGCGTGGTCGCCGCGGGAGATCCAGGTGCTCCTCGACGCCGCGGGGCGGCTCGGGCTCGACGCGTCGAAGATCCGCACGGTGTCCGAACCGCGCGCCGCCGCGCACTACTACTCGCGCGCGAACACCCTCGCCCCGGGAACGAAGATAGCGGTGTTCGACTTCGGCGGCGGCACCCTCGACATCGCCGTGCTCGAGGCCAACGACGCGGGCACCTTCGACGTCGTCGCCGCCCGCGGCGACAACGGGCTCGGCGGCAAGAACTTCGACGCGTTCGTCCGTCGCTGGGTGGACCAGCAGCTCGAGGCCCGCGACCCGGACCTGCTCGACTACCTGCGTCGTGAGGCGCCGATGGACGTCCGGTACGCCCTCGACGACTCCATCCGCCGCGCCAAGGAGCTGCTGTCGGAGGCCCCGTCCGCGACGATCACCGTCACCGGCGGCGACGGCCGCGGCAGCGGCAGCGAACGGTTCCAGATCACCCGCGAGGAGTTCGAGGAACTGATCGCCCCAGCCCTGGACAGGGCGGTCCACCTCACCCGGGCGACCCTGGCCGACGCCCGGGTCACCGACCCGAGCCAGCTCGAGGCGCTGTACCTGACCGGCGGCTCCTCGCGGATCCCGATCGTGCACGATCGGCTCGCCGAGCTCGGCCCGATCGCGACCCTCGACGACCCGAAGACCGTCGTGGCGCAGGGCGCGATCGCGGCCGCCGCGCCGATCGTCCGCGGTCTCGGCGGTCCGCCGCCCGGTGCCGCGCCGGTGACCCCCGCGCCCGCCCCTCAGCCGTACGCCCCGCCCGTACCACCGCAGTCGACGCCGGCGACCCAGTCGTACGATCCGCCCACGCAACAGTTTTCGGCCCTTCCCCCCGAGGTGCCGGCGGGCGGGTCGGGCACCGCGGGTCGCGGGAAGACGTGGGCGCTGGTCGCCGCGGCCGTCGCGGTGGTGGCCGTCGGTGTCGGGGTCGGCGTGTACGCGCTCGGCGGCGAGGACGCCCCGGCCGAGCCGGCCCCGGCGCTGGTCGCGGGCGGATCGTCCGGTGCCGCCGCGGATTCCGGTGCGGCCGCGGGTTCCGGCGGTGACGGTGCGGGCGGCGCGACCGCGCCTGCGTCGAAGGAGGCGGTGATCGCCGGACTGCCGGCGGCGCTGCGCACCGAGGTGGAGAACTGCAAGACGTCCGGGGAGACCGAGAACGGTGGCCTGCAGTTGCAGTGCGTGATCCGCAAGGGCAGCGCGTTGACCGCGGGCATCACCACCGGCGACTACCAGTCGATCATCGTCTCGGTCGACGTCAAGGACGCGAAGAAGCGGGTGCTCGGGATCCGGCAGGGATTCCAGAACAACTCCGCCGTCGCCACCAACGAGACGGTCGAGGACACCGGCAGGGTGGCGGCCGCGCACATCGACGGCCCGGGCTACAACAACACCTTCAAGATCTGGTACGCCAACTCGTCGACCGGCGTGATGGCGTCGTACGGCGGCGCCCAGGGCCTCGACGGCGCCAAGACCTTCCTGGCCCGCTCGGGGCTCATGAACTGATCGCGGACGCATGACGAGGGGCTGCCGAACCACCGTGTTCGGCAGCCCCTTTCGCGTGTCGGCCGGGGCCGCGAGGATTCCTCGAAACCGTCGGGAACCTTTCCGGTGTCCCACCGCATCCAACTCTCGACAACGCACACGAGAGCGAGCGAGGACGACACGATGAGCAACCCCGACGCATACACCGACGCCGACCTCGCCGAGTACGAGGCCGAGCTCACCGACATCGCGGCCGATCCGAACCTGAGCCCCGACGAGAAGCTGGACGCGATCGAGGACGCCGTCAGCGCGGAGATCGACGAGATCATGGGCGCCGCCCCCACCTCCACGCCGTCGTCCACCACGAACACCGCGTCCACCGACACCGAATCCGCTGACACCGCAGACACCGCACCCGAGGAGACCACCGTGACCGAACCGACCGCCACCGTCGAGGACCTCAACAGCGTCGGCGCCGACGCGCCCGCGGGATCCGATGTGGTCGGCGACCCCGCGACCGCGTCCTACGGCACCGCCACCCCTGACGCAGTCGCGGAGCCCGTCTCCGAACCTGCCGCCGCCACCACCCAGCCGGCATCGACCCCGACCGGCCTGGAGGGCAACGTCGACTACTACTCCCCCCGCGACGTCGACCGGGACGGCAACGTCGACGTCATCCACGCCCGCGTCGACGGCGTCGACACCATCGCCCACGTCGACGACGAGGGCAACGTCACCCTCGTCGAGCAGGACACCGATCACAACGGCACCTACGAGACGGCCACCGCTGTCCGCGCCGACGGCACCGTCCGGATCGCCGAGGACACGGACGACGACGGCGACGTCGACCTGGTGACCTACCACGCCCCGGCCACCGGTCAGCCGGTCCGTCAGGACGAGATCGACGGCGCCCGAATCACCGCCAGCCAGTTCGACACCGACGGCGACGGCCGACCGGACGTGCACCTGGTCGACAGCAACGGCGACGGCCGCTTCGACACCGTGGCCGTCGACACCGACGGCGACGGCGTCGTCAACGCGACCCTCATCGACACCGACGGCGACGGCAAGTTCGACCTGGTCACCTCCGACAACGACAACGACGGCAGCCAGGAGTCGTACCTCACCTCCGGCGAGAACGGGGTCGGATCGCTCGGCGACATCAGCACCTACGAATCGCTGATCCCCGCCGACGACAGCTACCACACCCAGGCCGGCGCCGACACCTACGAGCCGCCGGTCGTCGACGAGCTGCCCGCCGACCTGGCCTGACCGACCTCCCCGGAAGGATCGACGATGGACGACTTCGACGACGGCGCGGGCGACGCGTGGTCCGGTGCCGACGTGGCCGTCGCGGAGGCGCCCGCGGTGGACGAGGCCGCGCCGGAGCCGATCCCGCCCGCCGACCCGCAGCCCGCGATCGCGGCGGAGCCGGACGAGGTGGACGGGGTGGACGGGGTGTCGGTGGGCGCCGCCGGTGACGTGGCGGCGTCCGTCGACGAGGGTCCCGACCTCACCGACGACGGTGCGGTGCACGGCAACCCGGTCGCATGGACGCTGGACTGGTTCTACCAGCAGTTCGACGGGTACTGCGGGCCGTCGGTGGTGGCGCAGGTCGTCGCCCAGTACACCGGGGCGACGATCACCGACCCGCAGCAGCTGGTGGACCGCGCCGTCGAGCTCGGGCTGATGGACGACCCGAGCGCGGGGATGACCCTGCCCGCCGTGGCGGCGTTGCTCGAGGATCAGGGGGTGCCGTGCACCCGCACCGACGGTTCCCTCGACGACCTGCGCGGCCGACTCGACGCCGGGTACGGGGTGATCGCGATGGTCGACTCCGGGGAGATCTGGACACCGGAGGACGAGGCCGACGAGGACGACTCCCCCGATCACGTCCTGGTCGTCGCCGGTATCGACGACGCCCGCGGGGTGGTGATCCTGTCGGATCCCGGTGTGCCGTACGGCAATCAGCTCGAGGTCCCGATCGAACAGTTCGAGGCGGCCTGGGCCGACTCGGGCTTCCAGATGGTCGTGACCGACGCCCCCGACGACGCGCTGCTCGCCCCGGCGGAGACGCCGGGTGAGCGTCGGTCGGCGATCATCGCGCTGTGATCGCGGGATTCGGGAGCGGAGGACGCACAATGGTGACGGTGGTGCCGACGCGCGGCGTCGGCGGTGACGGATACGAGGGAGTCGACGAGGTGACCGATGAACGATGACGAGTCGCTCTTCGCGGAGTCGGGGGCGGGCGCGCTGCCGCCGCTGCCCGCAGACGTGTGGGAGCGGGCCCTGTCGGTCGCGCTCGACCCGGACACGCCGGCGGTCGACGCGGATCTCGTGCCCGAGATGGACGACGATCCGATCGTTCCCGACGACGACATCGTTCCCGACGACGACATCGTCCTCGTCGACGACGAGTTATCGGCCGACGAGCACCTGCTGCCCGGCGACCACACCGCGGACCACCCGGTCGACCACGACGAGCCCCTGCGACTCGACGACGACGCCGACCCGGGACTCGGCGACCTCGGAGGCGCCACGGACGTCGGGGTGCACGACCCCGGGCCGGACCTCCACCACGACGCCGTCGACCCCTTTCCTGGCGACGACCTGCTGTGACCGGCGCCCCGGACCCCACGGTGACGTGCCGTGCGCGGGCTGGGGGTAGCATCCCCCACGGCCGTGTGGGGGTTGGGTGAAAACGCAAGGAGCGTGGGGGAAGTCGATGGACGACGCGGAACTGTTGGCCGCGTGCCGTGGGGGTGACCAGCACGCGTTCGCCGAGCTCGTGGGGCGGTACCGCACCAACGCCTGGCATGTGTGCCTGCAGATCACCGGCAACGCCCACGACGCCGAGGACGCGCTGCAGGACGCGTTGACCGCGGCGTGGCAGAACCTGCACCGGTTCCGCGGCGAGGCCCGCTTCAACACGTGGCTGCACCGCATCGCGACGAACGCCGCCCTCAAGGTGGTCCGCCGCCGCAAGCTCACCACCAGCCTCGACGACACCGACGACGACTCCCCCGGCATCGACCTCACCGACCACGGCAGCGGTTTCGACGAGCAGGTCGTGACCTCCGACGCCGTCCAGCACGCACTCCGTCAACTCCCCGAGGACTTCCGAGTCGCCATCGTCCTCGCCGAGTACGCCGACCTGCCCTACGCCGACATCGCCGAGCACCAGCAGGTCAGCGTCGCCACCGTGAAGACGCGAATCCATCGGGCGCGCAAGCAGTTGGCGCAGTCGCTGGCTCAAGTGCACTGACGATCGCCGGGCGGAGCGGGCGAGCCGGTCACCTCATGCCTGCGGCGCCGGGCCGACTCCATGCGACAGTTCAGCGATGCGGCGGGTGAGCACGGCGATGGCCTCGTCGCGCCAATCGAGATCGCGAAGTTGCGCGCGCACGGCATCGTTCAGGCCGGCCGCGAGGTCCTCCCCCGTCGCGAGGGTGCGGAGTTGCTGATGGTTGAGCGCACCGCCGTCGACTCCGTCCGGTAGTTCCAGCGTCCACCATCCGCTGTGCCGCAAGGCCACCCACGGATCGGCAGGATTCGGTGCGGAGTCGGCGACCGCGAACGGCGCGAGCAAGTCGGCGAGTTCGGCGCGGACCTTGGACAGCGGAACCGGGCCACACTGCGAGTCGGGGCCATCGACCGCCCACCGTAGTACCACGAACTTGTATGCCGCACTCTTGCTCCCACGGGTGAACACCTTGGTGTTCTCCAGATCCCACAGCAGTCCGCCCCGTGCATGTTTGCCGCCGTGGTCGACGACGAACCCAAAGCCGCGGAGGCAGTCAGCCACGGTCGCAAGCCCTCCCGAGAACTCTGAGCTGTCGACGAACCGGCCGGTGGCATACCCGTGGGCGACACCGACGATCGCCTTCGAGTCGTAGAAGCGGCCCTCGTATACCAGGCGGAAGTTGCGTGCCTCGGCGAATCCTCTCCGCCGCAGGAACTCCGACTGGCCCAGGTTGTCGAACTCGGAGATGGCCTGCAGCACGGCGGAACGGGTCACGGAGGCGAGATTCACCGAGGACGTCACGATGCGAACTCTAACCGCCCCATGGGATGCCGTTGGCAGGCACTCACGCGCTGCTGCGACTCTGAAGTAATGGGCATGTGTCTAGGACTGGACGATTGCAGTGTGTCAACCGCACGTTCCCTGCCTCGTACCGCAAGACCTGACCGTCGTGCCGTTGGAGGAGCTGGGTGTCACGGCGCAGGGCATCCAACGTGGCCGCATGCGGACGGAGTTGCGGGACCTCGCCGCGGGGCGAACGGTCACTCGCATCCGGAAATTGTGCCTCAGGGCCGAGTTACCCGTCATGTGAAGCACACGCCCCACCGTCATCCGTTGGGCTGACGACAACGGCGTGTCGCCTGCCTGCTTGAGCCCGATACGCGTGAGTTCAGCAATCACCGATTCAGAGGCCGCCAAGGAAATTGGTCGGACTATTGTGACGACTGGCGCTGGTGGACATGGGCTGGCGCGAAGGCCAACCGGACTCTCGCTGCCCGGGCTCAGGGCCTCATCCCCGCCCGGCAGCGCATCGGAGCGGAATCCATCCGCCTGCACAGCGATCTGTAGGTCGAAGACATTCGAAACGGACTGGCCGCCCTCCGAAGCGACGGCCGGGACCGCCCGACGCCCGCCATCGACAAGAAGGCTCTCCAGGGCCTGAAGTTCTCGGCTGCGCTTCCCGAAGCGCTGGCGCGTCGCTCGCTGGCCGCACGGTCGGTCAACGTTCCGGGGGCCGAGACCGTGATCCGGGCCCAGGCACGGATCGTCAGCGTTTCGACGTCCTAGAACTGCTCGCCACGAAGTGACCGTGACGATGGACTGTCGGCCGTCTCCGATACTCTGCTGAACGCGGCCCGACGGACTTCCGCTGTGATTCACAGCCACGGACATGCCCCCACCCGCACGACTGGATTCGTGCTGCCCGGGGGACCCCACTGTGACCTTGCTTCGTACGTCGGCGAAACGCGTCGCCGGCATCGCTCACTCTGATTCGCTGGTCGAGCAACTTCTGGAGCAGATGCTGTTCACTACCGGACGCCGACCGAGCGAAGCTGAGCAGAAGTCGTGGGGCCGGAGCCTCCCCGTCTTCGCTCGAGATCTCGTCGATGCGGGCCTCGGCGACGTCGAGATGCTCATCGAATACCACCTGCCGTTGACGTCTCAGCGTGCCGACGTGGTGCTCGCCGGGGTCCACCCCAACACCGGCGCCCCGTCGTACGTGGTGGTCGAGCTCAAACAGTGGTCATCGGCCTACCGTTTCGAGGGCAGCCAAGAGCTCGTCGAGGTTCCCGGCATGCCCGGCGGACCGAAGCTGCACCCCGTTGCCCAGGTCAAGGGGTACTGCGACTACCTCGCTGACTTCGCGAGAGCGATCGAGAATCAACCGGATGCGCTGGCAGGCATGGCATACCTGCACAACGCCACGGATCCATCCATGGTGTCCGACCTTCGTGGCTTCCCGACCAGTGTCACCGGTCGGCTGTTCACGGGCGCCGACCGTGCGGACATGTTCGCGTTCCTTCAGGCGCGGCTGTCCTGCGACTCCGCCGGCCACGCGGCCGGGGACACCCTGATGCGGTCCGCGGTTGCGCCGTCCCAGCAGCTGCTCAAAGTTGCCGCGGCGGAGGTCCGGGACCGTCCCCAGTTCCACCTGCTCGGGAACCAGCAGCTGGCAGTCGACCTCGTCTTGCATTCGGTCGAGCAGGCACGATCTTCCGACAGCAAGCGGATCGTGGTCGTCACCGGAGGCCCGGGCAGCGGCAAGAGCGTCATCGCCCTGTCCCTCGTCGGCGAGCTCGCCCGCAGAGGCCGAACCGTGCTGCACGCCACCGGCTCCCGCTCCTTCACGCAGACGCTCCGCAAGGTCGCCGGTTACCGAGCGCCGCGGGTGCAGAAGATGTTCAAGTACTTCAACCAATTCATGACGGCGGAACGCAACGGTCTCGACGTCCTGGTGCTGGACGAGGCCCATCGCATCCGCGAGACCTCCGTCGACCGCTACACCAAGGCCGAGCTCCGCACCGACCGGCCGCAGATCGACGAGCTGATCGCCGCCGCGCGCGTGCCGGTGTTCCTGCTCGACGAACATCAAATCGTGCGCCCCGGCGAGATGGGCTCGCTCGAGCAGCTCCAGCAGCACGCCCAGTCCCTCGGACTCGACGTCCAGCACGTGCATCTCGGCGAACAGTTCCGGTGCGGAGGCAGCGAAGAGTACGTGCTCTGGGTCAAGCGCCTCCTCGGCCTCGAAGAAGGCGGACCGGTGCCGTGGAAGGGCGATCCTCAGTTCGACGTCCGCGTCGCCGACACCCCGCAGGAACTCGAACACGTACTGAGCCAACAGATCGACCGCGGCTACGGCGCGCGCATCACCGCCGGCTACTGCTGGCCGTGGAGCGATGCCCGCAAAGACGGCACGCTCGTCCCCGACGTCGTTATCGACGACTGGGCACGTCCGTGGAACAGCAAGAGCGACAGGCGTATCGGCGATGCTCCCCCGGCACCGCTATGGGCCACCGAGGACGGCGGCTTCGACCAGGTCGGCTGTGTCTACACCGCGCAGGGCTTCGAGTACGACTGGAATGGCGTCATCCTCGGCCCCGACTTGGTGTGGCGCGACGGCCGCTTCACCACGGTCCGCGGCGCCAACCGAGATCCCGACTTCAAGAACTCGAAGAAGATCAGCGACGCCCGCTTCGACAAGCTGGTCCGCAACGTCTACAAGGTCCTGTTGACCCGAGGCATGGTCGGCACCCTCATCTACTCGACGGACAAGCAGACAAGGGATGTGCTCCGCGCATTGATCGACGAATCCCGCTGATCGATTAGCGGGACCGACCAACACACCAAACGAGCACAGCCCGACAGGCTTCCGCGACAGGACACGCCTCCACCCGGTGCGATACCGGATAGGCGCATGGGCGTTGACAAGTTGGATTGTCAAGATTGGCGAAGACACCCCACAACATTGGGACTTCGCGCGAGACGACAGACTATGGGACGTTCGGGGGCCCGGATTCTTCACCAGAATCGAACCCGGCGACGACATCTATTTCTGGCTCTCGAAGACCGGTTTTGTGTCGTGGGTGCGGGCGACATCATCGCTGTACCCGATCGGCCCCCATTCCCGGCCTGCTCGCTGGGTGGACAACCACCTCGGTCATTACACGCATCGCTTCGAGATCGAAGTAGTCAGCGAAGATGTTCCCCACCTCGCGGCATGGGAAGAGCTCCGAACAGCCGGAGGCAAGAAGTATGCGGCGCAGTCTCCAGCGAACGAGATTGTCGAGCCGAATGCCGAGGTGTTCTTGCGTGCGCAGTTCGGCGAACAGACGGACGTCGCCTTCGTCGACGTTCCAGTGTCGTACACGCCCGGTGTCGACATGCGGGAACGTGCCGAACGCCAGATCACGTTGCGGCGAGGTCAGGCACGATTCCGGAACCGCCTGATCGAAGCCTACGGCGGGCTGTGCGCCGTCACCGGATCGACGGTCACATCGGTTCTCGAAGCCGCGCACATCGACCGTTACTACGGCGACCACACCAACCACGTCACCAACGGGCTGCTCCCGCGGTCCGATATCCACACACTGTTCGACCTCAGGCACCTAACCGTCTCCGGCGCACTGACTGTCCTACTCGCCCCTGGCTCTTGGACAGCGAATACAAACTATTGCACGGGAAGGGACTCCAACTACCGCACGATCCAAGCAGTCACCCAGACCTCGATGCACTCACGCGTCACCGACAGTCCTGTGAGTGGACATAGGGCCATCGCGACGACGGTCATGGAAGCAGTCGATGGCAAGAGGTATGGCCAACGCCGTACTCGGCTACCCCACCGCCTGGAACTTCTTGTAGCTGATCTCGAGCAGGCCCGGATCGGGACGCTCCGCTCGTGCTTTCGGCACCGTCATCAGCTTCTGCCCGTGCCGCTCCTTGAGCCCGTACTCGAGCATCGGCCCGTCGATCTCCTCGAGCATGTCCGCCCTGATCTCGACCACAAGATCCGGAGTGACACCGAGGATGTGTGCGTCGTAGGCGGCATGGTGGATCTTGCACATCGCCAGACCGTTGGTCACCGACGCGATCCCGGCCTCTTCCGAGTCCGCAACTATGTGCGCAGCGTCGAGGAGCTCTCCGTGAGCCAAAGCGCAGACTGCGCACCGGGTCCCGTATGCGCGCATGACGGTTGCCCGGAAAACGGGTTGGTGCAGCCGGCGCTTCGTCTCCGCGATCACGTAGCGTCGGAGCTGCGATTCGGCCGGGGAGTCGGGACGGTGCAGGTCACGCGCCACGTCCGTCGCGACTACGAACTGATGCTTGTCGGGTTCCTCGGCAACGATGTACACGGGAAAGATCGGCTGAAATCGGCTGGGCCCGACCCCGTAGAACCAGATCAGCGGCACTCCCTGTTCCATCGCGGCGCGCAAGCCGCGGTTGTCCATGTGGTCGGGGTCCGTGCCGGACCACTTGTAGCGCAGGAAGCCGTCCGCACCGACCTCGTCTTCGTAGGGACGCTCCGCGCCGGCAGGGCGGTACGTCGTGCTGATCGACAGTGCGGATGTCAGCTGACGCGGCTTGCGGATTCCGCGCGTCGGATCCATCAGTCGGAACATGCCAGCGTCGATGGTGAAATCCAGCAGCTCCTGCCTGTTGATGGAGTCGATTCCGTCGTTTGTACGCACGGTCAGCCAAGCCATTGCTTCGCGCCGCAGTCGGGTGTCGAAATCGTCTGCCCCACTGCCGTTCGACATCGCCGCCACTCGCACTCCTCACGCTCACCACTCGACAAATGGCAGGCTATCCGAAGCCGTCCGGCGAACAATCCGCCGAGTCACCTCAACAAACCACGGTCATCCATATCCCATCGGGCGACCGATATCGCCGGGAACCGAGCCCACTACTCGTTGAATGCGAGAAGATCCTTACCTGTCGATGCTCGCGATATCGGTGTATCCAACCGACGAGCACTGGGCTGACAAGCCCGTTCCGGCCGTGTCGACCGACAGCACCACCCTCCCGGGATTCACGCCTCCGTTGTCACCGGTCAATCACCCGCCCGACAACCCCCTGTCACTCCCCCGCGCTACCGTGGACCCGCACACATCCCCGCGCAGGACAGAGGACCCGATGACCGACCACGACACCACCGACGACCAGCCGCTTCGGATCGACGGCGCCCTCGCCGTGGTCACCGACGAGCGCGACCAGCTGCACTCGCTGTGCGTGCGCACTCTCGCCGAGCTGCTCGGCTCCGAGCCGGACACCGACGAGGACGGCGACATCGCGATCCCCGTGCACGGCTTCGCCGTCTACGTGACGGTCGCCGACGACGGACCGCAGCTGCACGTGTGGTCCTCCATTCTCACCGGCATCAGCGACCGCGCGCAGGCCACCACCCAGCTGGTCGAGCTGTCGGAGGAGTGGCCGCGGCTGCGCTTCACGCTCAGCGAGGAGCACCTGCTGGTCTCCACCCTCCTCGACGCGGACCCGTTCGCGCCGCAGCACCTGCTCAACCTGATCGACGAGGTGCACGACCTCACCCACGACCTCGACGACGACTTCGCGGCCCGCTTCGGCGGCAGCCTCGACTGCGACGCCGACGACGACAGCTACGCCGGCGAGTGCGGTGGCGGCGGCTGCGGCGACGACTGCGCCTGCGGGCACGACGCCGAGCCGGCCGACGGCGACCTCGGCATCACCGCCAAGTAACCCCAGGTAACAGGACCAGGCCGGGTCGCCCCAATACGAGGCGGCCCGGCCTTGTTGCAACGCAGGTCAATTCACCACTCCGGCAGCCACTGGCGTGACACGCCCGTCATACGTGTCACCAAGCTGTCGGTGCGGCCTGGCATCCTTCCCCTCATGCACCTGAGTGACGAGGGTTTCGAGCCGCCCGAGGCGTGCGTGCAGTGGTGCCGCACCCGGTCTTACCCTCTGCACGTCCTCGACGACGGCGCCCAGGTCGACCTGGACTGGTGGAACGGGCACCTCGCACAGGCCCGGCACGAGATTCGGCTGCGCGGACGCGATCTCGACGGACGCATCGTCACCGAGGGCATCGCGGTGGTGCAGCGCAACGACCTTCGCCGCGGCAGCGACCTCGTCGACTCGGACGACGACAGCCTGGGGCTGTTGTTCCTCTGCGCCGCCTGGCAGGGCGCGCACCCTCACCGCCGCTTCAAGCGCCGCTTCCCCGACGTGGTCAACCCGCACGCCCGCGTCGGGGAGGACCCGCTGGCCCGGATCCGGGCCGTCCTGAAGCACTGCGCGCGCGAGCGCTCCCTCCCGAACGCCGCGAGTGGATCGTGGTCCGGCTGGCCCGAGACGCCGGGCGTCGGGGTGTCGCTGCTGGCGTCGTACCTGTGGGCGGTGGAGGCGGGCACGTCGAGCGGCCGGGCCCAGCTGATCGACCAGTACGGCGTCTCCACCCTGATCCACGAGGGCTGGCTCGAGGATCCGTCGGTCAGCGGCTTCACCCTCCGCCGCTACGACCGGTACGTCACCCTGCTGGGCGACTGGGCGGCGCAGGCGAACACCCGCCCCGAACTGATCGAGAT
The DNA here is from genome assembly GCF_042672245.1 of Rhodococcus sp. NPDC127527. Taxonomy (NCBI): domain Bacteria; kingdom Bacillati; phylum Actinomycetota; class Actinomycetes; order Mycobacteriales; family Nocardiaceae; genus Rhodococcus; species Rhodococcus sp. NPDC127527. Next base: position 64,099 of record NZ_JBHXVP010000012.1, on the reverse strand, counting down.
GTGGCTCGTGCAGCGGTGGAGCGCGCGACTGCGCGAGGCCCGGCAGGGGGCGCTGGCGGAGCCCACGCTGTTCTGACGCGGGGGCAGGGTAACTTTGCGGCGGGGGTCGGGGACGGTCATCGCGATCGCGCCACCGAACAGGACGTCGGCACCGTGGTCAACGCGGCACGAATGCGCCTTCTCTCCCCGCGACGTTGCCGACCCGTACTCCCGAGGTGCCCCCAGTTGAACCGATCGACCCAAGAAATCTTCGACCGCGCCGCGGAGTTCGCCCAGCGGTTCGAGAGTGACGTTCCGGCCGACTGGAGCGAGCTGATCGAGGCCGACGACCTGCCCGACACCACCGCGGCCAACGAGGCCGACGAGGCCAAGGCCGACAACGCCGACAACGCCGACCAGGCGGCCGACACCACCGACGCCACGGACGCGGATGCGGACGCACAGGCCGACGCCGTCGCCGACGGCCAGGCCGAGCCAGAGCCCGAATCCGAGTCCGAGTCCGAGTCCGAGCCAGAATCACCGCCCGAGACCGAGGCAGAGGTAGAGCCCGAGGCAGAGGTAGAGCCCGAGGACCTGGAGCCCACGCCGCTCGCCGTGCTCCGCGCCGCCGCGCGCGCCCACGCCCAGGCCGAGAAGGACCTCGCGGCCAGCCTCGCCGCGGCGCGGGACGCCGGCCACTCGTGGAGCGCGATCGTCGCCGAACTCGGCACCTCCGCCGAGTCGCTCCGGCAACTGCGCGCGACCGCGTCGAACTGACGGCCTCGCCGGTCCCTACCCCCGCTGCAGCCCGCTCGCCCGCAACACCTGCCGCTCCACCCCGGCCCGCACCGCGTCCTCACTTCCGATGATCCGCACACGCTTCCGGGCCCGGGTGATCGCGGTGTACAGCAGCTCCCGCGTCAGCAGCGCCGACTCCTCCCCCGGCAGCACGACGGACACCGTGTCGTACTGACTGCCCTGACTGCGGTGGATCGTCATCGCGTACACGGTCTGCACCGCGGACAGATAGCTCAGGTTCAGCAGGAACGATTCCTGCCCGCGGGCGAACGCGGCGGCCAAGGTCCCGTCCTCGCGGTGCACCACGACGCCGGTGTCGCCGTTGTAGATTCCCGCCTCGTGATCGTTCGCGGTCACCAGCAGCGGCTGCCCGGGGTACCAGCGCTCCGGGTCCAGGCGGGTCGCGGTGGCGTCGCCGATCCAGTCCATCGCCTGCCGCGCCCACCTCTGCACGCCGTGCGGCCCGGCGCGGTGCGCGCACAGCAGCCGGTGCGTCTCCGAATGGCGCAGCGCCGCACGTGCATCGCCCGCGACCGCGGCCTCGGTGACGGCGGCGGCGGTGCTCACCACGTCGGCTCGCAGGGCGGCCAGCTCGTCGGGGCCGACGAACGACACCTCGTCCGACCCGTCCCGCAGGATCGCCAGCACCTCGTTCACGTCGTCGTCGCGCACGGCATCCGCCAACCGGGCGATCGTCCCGCCGAACCGCCGACCGCGGCTGAGCCGAATCACCCCACCCCGCAGGCTGTCCCGATCACCATCGCTCAACGACTCCTCGGCCGGCCCGCCGACGGCCTCGAGGTCCGGACCCACGACCCGGGCCAGCGCCGGGTTCTGCGCCCCTGTCACCGGGCGCTTCACCAGGTCGGCGAGCACCGCGCCTGCGTCCACCGAGGTCAACTGGTCGGGGTCGCCGACCAGCACCAGCCGGGTGTCCGGGCGCAGCGCCTCGAGCAGCCGGCACATCATGGTCAGCGACACCATCGACGTCTCGTCGACCACGATCACGTCGTACGGCAGGTGGTTCGACGCGTTGAACCGGAATCGCGATCCGCCCATCGAGCCGAGCATCCGGTGCAGCGTCATCGCGCCGACGTCCCGCGGCAGGCCCAGCTCGTCCGCCTGATCGAGCACCGACTCCTGCAGCCGCGCCGCGGCCTTGCCGGTCGGTGCGGCCAGCCCGATCCGCGGCGCGGGTCCCGGCTGACGCGTGAGCAGCGCGAGCACCCGCGCCACCGTGTGCGTCTTGCCGGTGCCCGGACCGCCGACGATCACCGACGTCGCGTGGGTGGCGGCGACCGCCGCGGCGACGCGTTGCCGGTCCGGGGCCGCGGTCGGACTGCCGTCGCGGTCCACGAAAAGCTCCGCCAGACCCCGCGACAGCGCGTCCTCGTCCACCACCGGGTGCAGGCCGGCGCGCTCGTCGAGCACCCGCCGGATCGTCTCCTCCTGCCGGAAGTACCGCTCCAGGTACAGCAGGTCGCCCCCGCCGTCGTCGAACTCGACGAGCCGCAGCGGTCGCAGCGGCCCGGCGACGCCGCCGACGATCAGCGGGCTCGCCCGCAGCGCGGCCGCGACGTCCTCGTCCCGCGGCCAGGGCAGCGTCGCCAGGTCCACCGCCGCACCGTCGTCGCCGCCGCTGTCGTCGAGTCGGGCCTCGTCCAGGTGCACCTCCCGGATCCGCGCCAGGTCCAGGCACACCGAGCCGAGCCGCACCGCCCGCACCGCCAGCGCCGTCGCCAGCTGCACCGCCTCCGACTGTTCCCCGGCCAGCATCGAAAGCCGCAGCGCCACATGCACGTCCGCCGCGACGAGCACCCCGGCCTCGTTGAACTCGCGCAGCGCGCCCTTGCCTCGCTGCGCAACCCGCACGTCCGTCACGCCGTCACCCCCGTCGTCTCGTCCGTCCCGATCCCGGCCAGCAGGTCCGACAGCCCGGTCACCAGCGCGGCGGGCGGATTCCAGTCGAAGACGCCGCAGCCGGCCGGGGTGTCCGCGCCGACCATGCCGCGCACGAACAGGTACTGCGCGCCGCCGAGGTGCACGGCCGGGTCGTAGCCGGGCAGCCGCCAGCGCAGGTACCGGTGCAGGGCAACGGAATACAGCAGCGCCTGCAGCGGGTAGTGCGCCCGCATCATCTCCGCGGCCATCGCCTCGCGGGTGAAGTTGTCGGTGGTCAGGTCGCCGGGCGCGAGCCGGTTGGTCTTGTAGTCCACCACCACGAACCGCGGGCCTGGCAGCCGCAGGACCGCGTCGATGCTGCCGGTCAGGTACCCGCGCAGCGGCGTCGGTTCCAGCGTCGCCAGGTGATCGACGTAGGAGGCCAGCGCGTCGCCCTCGGGCAGGTGTTCGCGCAGCAGCCCGGCCAGCCCGTCGAGCATCACCGTCGCCGCCGCGGGGGTGTCCCCGCCCGCCAGCGGGATCTCGAACTCCAACTCCGGCAGCCGGTCCGACGGCGCGATCGCGGCGAGGGTGCGGCCGGTGTCGGCCAGCGGCGTGCGCAGCACCGGCAGCAGCGCGGCCGCCAGCGCCGCCGGATCCACCTCCGACAGCCGGACCCCCACCTCCTGCTCGCAGCAGCGCAGCAGCTCCGCCTCCAGATCGCCCGCGGCGGTGTCGACCACCTCGAGCACCGCGTGCACGAGGGTGCCGAAGATCGCGCCGGCCGGCAGCCCGTTCATCGGCGACGGCAGCCCGGGCCCGGCCGACTCGACGACGGCCAACGGCGGCGGCTCGGCGGGCTCGTCGGTCTTGCCCTCGTCCTCCACCTCGCTGCCCACCCCGGGCGCGTCGTGCGCGGACGCGGTGAGCGCCGAGTACGACGTCCGCCGCCACGCCGCGTCCAGCTGCCGCTCGAACCGCGCGGCGTCCAGCTCGCCCTCGGCCTCGCCCGCCCTGGCCCACATCGCGTCCGGGATCGGGTCCGGGCCGACGAACTCCACCCCGATCCGGCCGTTCGTGGCGGCGGCCCAGTCCGTCAGCCTCGACGCGATCACCGAGTCGTCGGGCACCGCGGCAGTGGCCGGGACCTCCGCGCCGCCGGGGCTGCGGCCCAGCAGCATTCGGTGCAGCGGCGAGCCTGCCGTGGTGAAGCCGGGCGCCCACCACGCGACCACCTGGCACTTGGCCCGGGTCAGCGCGACGTACAGCAGCCGCAGCTCCTCGCCGGCCTCCTCCTCCCGGTGCCGGCGCAGCCGCTCGGCGTAGCCGTTGCCGCTCGGGCCGCCGACGTCGCGGATCCGCCCGCCCCTGTCGTCGTGCAGCAGCAGGGTGTCCGGGCTCGGCCTGCGACCGGGATCCCAGCCGAACGGTAGGTAGACGATCGGGTACTCGAGCCCCTTGCTGGCGTGCACGGTGGAGATCTGCACGGCCGCGGAATCGCTGTCGAGCCGGCGACTGCGGTCGAGGCCACCCGACGTAGGGTCCTGGATCCGGTCGGCGAGCCAGCGGGTGATCGACGCCAGGCCGAGGGACTGCTCGACGGCGGCGGCGTTGAGCAGCTGCGCGATGTGCCGCAGGTCGGTCAGGGTGCGCTCCCCCGCCGGCCGGGACAGCAGCCGCGACTCCAGCGACCCGATCGCGGCGAGCCGCTCGAACAGCGCCGCGAACCCCGACCGCGCGAGGGTCGCGGCGAGGTCGCGCAGCTGACCGCCGACCGTCCCGACGATCTCCTCGCCGCGGGCGTCGAGGTCGGCGGCGGTGTAACCGAGCAGCGGGGTCAGCGCGGCCAGCCGCACCCGGTCCACTCGGTGCGGCTGCTCGACAGCCTGCAGCAGCCACAGCCAGTCCCGCGCCGCGGGCGTCACGAAAACGCTTGTGCCCCCGGCGAGCACGCACGGGATGCCGGCGGCGGTCAGGGCGGCGTGCACGCTCAGCGCCTGGTTGTTGACCTTGACGAGCACCGCGACGTCCCCGGGTGCCACGGGCCGCGGCCCACCGTCGCCGAGGGTCAGGCGCGCGTCGCCGTCGAGCAGCGCGACGATGTCCGCGGCCACGTCCCGCGCGACCCGGGACCGCAGCTGCCCCACCGCGGGCATCCCGCTCTGGTTCAGCCGCCCCGCCCCGTACCGGGGCAGCACCCGCAGCCGCATCGGCGGCGTGCCCGCCAGCCGCCGCTCCGGGTCGCGGGCGGCGGCGTCGACGGGGTTGACGACGATCTGGTGGTGTCCCAGCCTGGCCCCGACCTGCAGGTGCGCGAGGGCGTCGAGCAGCCCGGCGTCGCTGCGCCAGTTGGTGATCAGTTCCTGGTAGCTGTCGGCGGCGCCGACCGCGTCGATGTAGCTGAGCACCTCGGCGCCGCGGAACGCGTAGATGGCCTGCTTCGGGTCCCCGACCAACACCAGCGTCGAGTGTCCGTGGAAGGCGCGGGCGAGGATGCCCCACTGCAGCGGGTCGGTGTCCTGGAACTCGTCGACCAGCACCACCGCGAACTGATCGCGCACCCGACGGCAGGCGGCCTCGCCGTGCACCGGGTCGGCCAGCACCCCGTGCAGCAGCGCGGGCAGGTCGTCGAAGTCGCGGATCCCGGCGGAGCGCTTGCGGCGCACCATCTCCGCGCGGACCGCGGCGGCGAACGCGACGGCCTCGCCGGCCTCGGTGCCCTCGTCGTTCTGCGGGGCGAGGGCGGCGTGCGGGTCGAAGACGGCGCTGCGGGCGGCGGCGCGCGCGAGCGGCGGCGTCATCGGCGTGGTGGCGTCGCGGGCGAAGGTGCGCAGGTACAGGTCGCCGATCGCCTCGTCCCGGATGTCGGTGGCCTCCTCCAGCATCTCCGTGTCCGGGTCGCGTTCGCCCGCGAAGCCGAGGCCGTCGAGCACCCGCTGACAGAAGCTGTGCGTGGTCGCGATGGTGACGGCGTCGAAGTCGGACAGGGCCTGGCGCAGCCGCCGGATCCGTGTCGCGACCTCCTCGGCGCTGCCGGCCGCGAGGTGGGCGACCAGCGGGTCCGTGTCGACGACGGACGGGTCGGTCAATGCCCGTGCGACGGAGGCGAACCGGTCCCGGGTCCGCTCGCGCAGCTCCTTGGTCGCGGCCCGGCTGAACGTGACGAGCAGCAGGTCCGACGGGTCGACGCCGACCTCGGCGACGAAGCGGACCGCCAGCCCGACGATGGCGTACGTCTTGCCGGTGCCGGCACTGGCCTCGAGCACCGTGGTGCCCTTCGGGAGCGGGCCGAGCAGCTCGAACGCGGTGATCGGCTTCGTCATCGTCACTGCCTCTCCAGGGTCTCGGCGGCGAGCAGCGGATCCCAGATCTCCCGCGCGAGCGCGCCGAACCGGGTCGGCTCCTCGCCGTCCGCGGCCTCGCGCGTGAGGACCGACAGGCCGGACGCGGGGCCGTACACGAAGCCGATGTGCCGGTCGTGGCACTCACCGAACTCGCCGCCCCACTCCTTCTCCGCGTAGGCGAGCGCCTGCTCGACGGGTCGGCCACCGGCCCGGACCGCGGCATAGCGCGCGGATGCCTTGGTGCCGATGGGCAGCGGGGCGCACAGTCCGCGCTCGCGCAGCTCGACCAGGCGCGCGAGCTGGTCGCGGGCGTCGGCGGGGGCGATCAGGGTGGAGCGTGCCACCGGGTCCCGGCCCGACCCGCGGCCGATGGTGACGGCTCGCCAGTCTCGATCAGTCGTGTCCGATGCGGCGGCCGCGAGCAGGTGCACCCACGCGGTGAGCCGGTGCTTGGCGGCGAGTTTCGAGTAGCCGGTGCTCGCGATCACCGCGCCGCGCACGCCGCCGACGGTGCCGGTCAGCCGGCGTCCGCCGAGGTCGACGTCCACGTCGACGGTGGTGGCGGGGCCCGCGTGCACCTCCCGCCCAGCCGCGACCAGCGCCTCCACCTGGTTGACGACCCGGTTCATCACGTTCTTGCCCAGTTCGAACGGCGGCAGGGTGCCGCGGCGCCACTCGGCGTCCCGGACCGCGTTCGGGTCCGCGCCCGCGAGCCGGGCGTCGAGCATCCGCTGCCCGACGCCCCACGTCACGAGCGGGTCGAGCTCGAGGTCGAGGGCGTCGGCGATGTCCTCGTCCAGCTCCGGGATCCGCAGTCCCAGACGCTGTTTGAGGAAACCCTGGGTGGGGTTGGCCAGGTAGGCGATCAGGTCCGCCAGCTGCACCGGCCCGGACGGGAGGGGCTCGAACGTCGCATCCCGCAGGGCAGGCACCGCGACGGGTGGGCGCCGCAGCGACCGCGCGCCGGCGAGCGCGGCCCGGTCGAAGCTGAACGGCGCGGCCGGCCGGAAGTTCTCGGCGGCGAACGGCTGCAGCGGATGCTCGGTCACCACCTCGGCGTACGAGGCCGCACCGGTGGTGGCCCGGACCGCGTCGAGCAGCTCCACCAGCGGGATCGCCGGCGCCCGGTGCGAGCCGTTCACCGGGTCCTTCCCGGTGTAGAGCAGCAGCAGCTTCTCGCCCGCGGACATGACGGCGTCGAGCAGCAGCTGGCGGTCCTCGCTGCGCGGATCGCGTTCCCCGAGAAGGGGTGTGCGGGCGAGCACGTTGTCGCCGTCGACGCCGGAGCCGCGCGGGAACACCTCGTCGTCGAGGCCGAGCAGCACCACCACCCGGTGCGGCACCGACCGCATCGGCACCATGGTGCAGACGGTCAGCTCCCCGGTGCGGAAGTTCGCGCGGGTCGGGCGCCCGGCGAGGCGGGTCGCGAGCATCGACCGGACGTCGGCGAGCCGCAGCACCGCCCGGTCGCCGTGCTCGAGCGCCTCGGCCAGCTCGCGGTGCGCCTGCGCCGACTGCCAGGCATCGGCCGCGGCGACGTCGGTGAGCAGGTCGAGGGCGCGGGCCAGGTTCGCGGCCCACTCGGTCGCGGGCTGCGGCCCGGCGAGCCCGCGCAGCGCCACGTCCAGCCGGTCCACGAACTCGGCGAGCCGGCCGGTGAGGTCGATGTCGTTGCTGTCCACGTCGTCGAGCGGCAGCGCCAGGTTCAGCCAGCCCTCCGACTCGTCCGCGGCCGCGCCGAGCAGGATCCGGTCCATCGCCGCGCCCAGCGTGTTCTGCTTGAACCCGTCGAGCCCGTAGGCGCCGCGCTGACGGGGTCCGATGCCCCAACGGGCGCCCGCCGCGACCGCCCAGCCACGGATGCGCTCGATGTCGTCGTCGCGCAGCCGGAACCGGCGGCGCACCGGGTCGGCGGCGGCCAGGTCCAGCACCTGCGTCGCGGTCAGGCGCGCGTCGGCCAGCCGCAGCAGCGTCCCGACGACCGCGAGCACCGGATTGGTCTGGTGCAGAGCGCGATCGGCGAGGCGGACCCGCAGCCGGTGGCCGGGATGTCCGAGGACGTCCTGACCGAACGCGGCCCGGATCAGCGGGGCGTAGGTCTCGACGTCCGGGCACATCACCAGGATGTCGCGGGGTTCGAGGGTCGGATCGTCGGCGAACAGGTGCAGCAGGCACTCGCGCAGCACCTCCACCTGGCGGGCCGGGCCGTGGCAGGAGTGCACCTGCACGGAGCCGTCCGGCGCCGCGGCCTCCGTGGGCACGCGGTCGGCGGCGATGTCGGCCTGCAGCCGCCCGAGCAGGGTCGTCGGAGCCGGCGGTCCGTCGTGACGGACGTCCTCGACCCCCAGCCCGGCGAGCCGCGCCTGCAGCTCACGGACGTCACGGGACAGGCTGGCCAGCAGCGGGTTTCGCACCGACAGCGCGCTCTCGTCCAGCGCCCGGGTCGCGGGCGGATCGACGCCCTCGAGGGTCGACCACATCGCCGGGCTGGGGTGCGGAACCCACAGGTGCACATCGCGGTTCGCGCCGAGCGCGGCCAGCACGGCGAGCTGGTCGGTGGTCAGCCGGGTGGGCCCGAACAGCGACAGCCGGGCGGGCAGGTCGACGAGTGCCGGTTCGGCGCGCAGCCGGTCGCAGGCACCCGCGAGCCGCTCCGCCGGGCTGGGGCCGCCGATCCGCTCCCGCAGCCGACGCCACAACCGCGCCTGCCAGAGCAGGTCGTCGTCGAGCGGTCCGCCGGCCCCGTCGGTGTCGCGTCCGGCCGCCCAGTCCACCAGCATCGCCGGACGTTGCACCCCGTAACTGCGGAACAACTCGGTCAGGTGCGCGGCGGTGCCGTAGCGGCGACCGGCGCGGTAGTCGTCGGCGCCGTGCCCGAGATGCCGGGCCAGCACCGCGCACCAGGGCTCGTCGAGACTCTCGTCGACGACCGCCAGCAGCGTCCAGAGCACCCGGCCGGTCTCCCACGGGTCGTCGTCCGCGCTCACCCCCGTTGCGGCGGCGAGCGCCTCGGCCACCAGCCGGGACGGCGAGGGGAACTCGATGTTCGCCGCCACCCCGTCCCCTGGGGGTACCTCCCGGTCGCGGGGGACGGCCGCACCGAGCGTGTGCGAGAGGCGTTGGGTGAGCCAGCGTTCGACGCCCTTGGCGGGTACCGCGATCACCTCGCGCGCGAAGGGGTCCGCCAGCGGGGTCGCGAGCACGCCGGCGAGCGCGGTCGCGAGCGTGTCGGTGCGTTCGGCCCGGTGCAGCGTCAGCAACCCAGTTCCCCCTGTCGCCGTGCGTGGGCGCCGACCGGCGGAGGTCGACGTGCGACAGGCTTACCACAGCGCTCCGACGGCACCGCGGCGTGGACGGACGCCTCCGTCTACTGTCGCTTGTACAAGCGCCCGTGGCTGCGAAACCACGCCACGTTCCCGTCCGGGTCGCGGACGAAGTCGGATCGGGTGCCGACCGGTGCGCCGTCCGGGCCGAGGTCCAACCCGAAGTCGTGCCGGTAGAACGCGAGGCCCAGTCGTGGGCTCGTGTCCTCGTCGGGGTTGGTGCCGGCATCGGCCGCGTCGCTGACGATGCCGCGCAGTTGACCATTGCTGCCGCGAAAGTCGATGACTGCCTTGTCCAGGCCGCCGGATTCGGTGATCTGCTCGGCCACGTATCGCCCCTCGTAGGGTGCGAGATCGGCGGCGTCGAGACGTTGGGCTGTCGCGGGGAGGTTGCTGACACCCGCGAATCGGCGTAGGGCCCAGTCGTCGGCGAAGAGGTCGGTGGTCAGCTTCGCGCCGCCCTCGGAGTTGGTGAGCAGGGTCATGGCGAAGTTGCGGCTGGGCACCATGAAGAACCCCGAGCGTTGGCCCTGCCACGTTCCACCGTGCTGGACGATCGTTTCGTTTTCGGCGGAGGGGCGCAGCATCCACGCCACGCCCATGCCCGTGAGTTCCACCTGCAGCGTGCCGCCCGCGCCGGGGTTGGAGCGCATGGCCAGGAGCGCCGGCGGACTCAACAGCCGGGTGCCGTTCGGCGCGGTACCGTCGCCGAGGTGGAAGCGTGCGTAACGCAGTTGATCCCGCACGCTGGAGATCAACGAACCGGTCGGGTTGCAGCTGCGCGGGAACGGCCAGAACCCGGTGTCGACAACGGGTTTGCCGTCGACCACATTGTGGGACGCGGCAACGTTCAGGCCGATGATCTGGTCGGAGAAGAACCGCGTGTGACTCAGTTCGAGTGGATCCAGCAACAGGTCCTGCACCGCTGCCTCGTAGGACGAACCGGTGACGACCTCGATGACATGGCCGGCCGCGACCAGACCGGCGTTGTTGTAGGCGAAGACGCAGCCCGGGGCAGTCAGCTGCGACAATCGGGCCATCGACGCGACGTAGCGGCCCAGCGCGTCGTCGCCGCGCCCGAAGTCCTGCAGGTCATCGCCCAACCAGCCCGATGTGTGGTTCAGGAGTTGGCGCACTGTGACCGTGGCGCTCGCTCCCGGGTCGGCGACGGCGAAGTCGGGCAGGTAACGGCGCACCGGCGCGTCCAGGTCCACCTTGCCCTGATCCACCAATCGCATGATCGCCGTGCCGGTGAAGGTCTTGGTGGTGGATCCGATCCGAAACACGGTGTCGCCGTCGACAGGCGCGGGATGGTCGACATTGGTGACCCCGTACCCCTTGACGTACTCCTGACCGTTCGCCAGAACGCCGACCGCGACCCCGGGAATCCCGTAGGACTTCATGCCGGCGTCGATCTTGGCATCGAGTTCGTCGAACGCCGCGCCGCTCGCGGTCGCCGGACCGGTCGTTCCGGGCACGGACGAGGGCCGGGGCGAGCACCCCTCCAACGCGAGCACCGCAACACCGGCCACGGCCCCGCCGAGCACGGCGCGACGCGACACCCCTCGGGCGTCCGGCGAACGGTACTCGACGCTCACGGGAAGGGCGGGATGATGTCGAAGGGCGGTGGCTGTGTCGAGCTGACGCAACTGGTGTCGGGAGCCTCCGGATCGTCGTAGAACGACGCGACCACCCGGGCTGCGCACGGATCCGTGTACGCCCCATGCGCGACGCCGGGAACGGACACCACGGTGGCTCGCGGAAGCGTTTGCGCCACATAACTTCCCCATTGCGCCCCGGTCTGTCCGTCGAAGCTGCCCGACAGGGCGAGCGTCGGAACGGCGCTCTCGGTGACCGATCGGATGGACTCGGGGGCTTTGGGCACGTCCCATGCGGCGCAGGCTTCGCGCAGGAACGGCAATTGCGGCGCATGGGCCCGGACGGAATCGGGAAACGCGGGGAATGCCTCCTGCGCCTTGCGGAGTTGGTCGTCGGTCGACTCGAACGGGACCCATTCGCTGCACCACACGCTCAGTGCCAGACCCCACCCGAACATTCCGACCGTGGCGGGATGCACCCAGGCTGCGGCCCACTGTTGTGCGATCCGCTGCGGATTGCCGTGCGCCAGTTCGTCTACCGCGGCTGGAAACTCGGCCGGAAGGTGCGTGGCCACGGGGACGAACCAGTTCAGCAGCGCATTGCCGTCGAGCACCACCGTGGTGTCTCCGACTCCGGGCACATCCACCGTGGTCGTGACCGGGTGCTGCTCGAGCCGATTGACCAGCTTCGTGAATGTCCCCGCCAGATCGGGATAACGCGCCTGACATTCGGCTTGGGCGGCGCAGGCTTGCGTCATGGCGTCGAAGGCTTCCTTCGCACTGCTCCACGTCCAGCCCGGACTGGCGACCGACGGCGGCGTGACCCCGTCGAGAGTCACCGACCGGATCGCCTGGGCGTCCTGACGCATGTATATCAGCGCCAGGTCGGTGCCGTAGGAGTGCGAATACACATTCCACTGCTCGATACCCAGCGCTTTCCGCAGGTCGACGAGATCGTAGGCACTCTCGGTCGAGTTGAACGCCGCGAGATCGGCGACGGGAGCGAGGCGGTCGCGGCACGCCTTCGCCGCCTGCACGTACAGATCGCCGGTGGATGCTGCGCCGTACACCAAACCGACCCGGCGCGCGTAGAACTCCTCGATCTCAGGACAGGTCAGCGCCGGCTGTGACGAATGGTCCCCGCGCTGCGTCAGCAGGATCAGATCACGGTTGCGGTTGAGGCCCACATCGCTCGGGACGGGAGGCGCCAGGATCGCATCGCTTCCCGGGCCACCGGTGAGGAACACGATCGGATCGGCGGCGGGAGGCTGCGCTTCCGAAGGAATGATCGCGACCGCCAAGCGAAGCGACCGCCCGCCGGCCGTGCTCCGATTCTCGGGCACGACCAGCTGCCCACAGCGGGCCTTCTCCAGCATCGGCACCGGCTCCGGCGTGGGTGGGCACGGACCCTCCACAAACTGCGCCGGCGGATGCATGGCGGTCGTCGCCGATGTCGGATCGCCCGGAGAACCGAGCCCACCGCAGGCCGAACACACCAGCGCAACAGTCAATGCGAGGGAGAACCCGCCCATTCGCGGGCGGCGGGCGCCCCGCGACGATCGAAGGCGCTTCGGGACGAATCCGGCGATCGCCATAGCGGATATTGTCGCACCGGCCGCGGGGCCACTGAACGAATTCGCCGAGAGATACACGTCGCCTGCCGGGCCACCCCGGACGCGGCCTGATCCCCCCGGTCGAACCGCTCGGTGGTGCGCACACCGAACCGCCGGGTGGCAGTATGGAGGTCCAGAACCTGACCGGCGGGGTCCCGGTTGGCCACGACGTTTCGGGATCTGCCTGTGAGGTGAGTGCCGTGCCGCAATCGCCAAGGACGCGACCACCGCGACGGATCGGCATGACCGATGGTCGATGACGATCCGTTCGTGACTCAGCGCGGGGTTCCCCCGTCGGTGACATCGGAACTGGATGCCGCCGGCTTCACCGACGCGAGTGAGATCGGGCGGGGCGGCTTCGGCGTCGTCTACCGCTGCACGGAGGACGTCCTGGACCGAACCGTGGCCGTGAAGGTGCTGACGGCCGCGTTCGACGAGGAGAACCGCGAGCGGTTCGTCCGGGAACAACAAGCGATGGGTCGGCTCACCGGGCACCCCAACATCGTGAACGTCCTGCAGGTCGGCACCACCGCCGGCGGTCACCCGTATCTCGTGATGCCCTACTGCGAACACGGTTCGCTCGACGTCCGCATCCGTGACCACGGCCCCCTGCCGCTCGAGGAGACGCTGCAGCTCGGGGTGAAGCTGGCCGGCGCGGTCGAGTCGGCGCACCGGCTCGGCATCCTGCATCGCGACATCAAACCCGCGAACGTCCTGCTCACCGACTACGGCGAGCCCGCACTGTCCGACTTCGGCATCGCCCACGTCTCCGGCGGATTCCAGACCACGGCCGGCGCCTTCACCGCGACCCCCGCCTTCACCGCACCCGAGATCCTCAGCGGCGAACCACCCACTCCCGCCGCGGACGTCTACGGCATCGGGGCCACGCTGTTCTGCGCACTGACCGGCCACGCGGCGTTCGCGCGGCGCAGCGGCGAGCAGGTGGTGGCGCAGTTCCTGCGCATCACCAACGAACCCATTCCGAACCTGCGCGAACTGGACATACCCGACGATGTCGCGGCCGCGATCGAGAACGCGATGTCCAGCGACCCCGGCAACCGGCAGTCCGCCGCACGCCTGGGCGAGAGCCTGCGCGAGATCCAGTTCCGTCACGGCTTGCCGGTCGACGACATGGCGCTGCGAAACCGGGCGCCGTCCAAGTCGGATGCCGCCGCGCGGGAGCGCCCGCCGGACACCGGCTCGTCCACGCTCGGCACGAGGGGAAACCTGCCCTCGGAGCTGACGAGCTTCATCAACCGCCGCACCGAACTGGCCGAGGCGAAGGAGCTGCTCTCGACCGCCCGGCTGGTGACACTGACCGGCATCGGGGGCGTCGGGAAGACGCGCCTCGCGATCAGGATCGCCACCCGTGTCCAACGCGCGTTCCGGGACGGCACGTGGCTGATCGAGTTGGGTGAACTACACGACGAATCGCTGCTCGCTCACGTCGTGGCCACCACGCTCGGGATCAGAGCGTTCTCGCCCGACCCGGCCGAGACCATCCTCGCCGAGTACCTCGCGACCCGACAGGTGCTGCTCGTCCTGGACAACTGCGAGCACGTGATCGACGCGGTGGCCGAACTCACCGCGACCCTGCTGCGGGGGTGTCCCGAGGTACGAATCCTCGCGACCAGTCGGGAGCCGCTCGGCATCGGAGGGGAAGCGACACTGCGCGTTCCGTCACTCGACGTCCCGAGTCCCGACCGCGATCTCACCCTCGACGGTCTGCCCAGTTTCGCCGCGGTGACCCTGTTCGCCGAACGCGCCGCGACCGTACTTCCCGGATTCGCCGTGACCGAGGAGAACATGGCCGCCGTGGCCGGGATCTGCCATCGACTCGAGGGGTTGCCGCTGCCGATCGAGCTGGCGGCCGCGCGACTGCAGGCGTTGTCACCCCAACAGATCCTGCAGCGACTCACCGACCGGTACACCCTCCTGACCCGCGGCAGCCGCATCGCCCCGTCCCGCCAGCAGACGCTCCGGCTGTGCATCGACTGGAGCTACGACCTGTGCACACCGGAGGAACAGCAACTGTGGGCACGGCTGTCGGTCTTCGCCGGCACGTTCGAACTCTCCGCGGTCGAACACGTCTGCGGCGAGGGCCTGGCCCCGGGAGCGCTGCTCGACCTGATCGCGTCGCTGGTGGAGAAGTCGATCCTGATCCGGGAGGAATCGCGGTACCGGATCCTCGAGACCCTGCGCGAGTACGGCCTCGAGAAGCTCGAGGAACGTGGCGAGCACTCACGGATCCGGCTGCGGCACCGGGACTGGTACGTGAGGCTCGCGGTGCGGGCGGAGGAGGAGTTCATCGGGCCCCGCCAGCTGGACTGGATGACCCGTCTGAAGCTGGACCAGCAGAACCTGCGCGCAGCACTGAACACCTGCGTGACCGTGACCGGAAAGGCGGTCGCGGGGTTGCGACTGTCGGGCGCGCTGTACCCGTTCTGGCTCGCCAGCGGCTGGGTCGACGAGGGTGCGCTCTGGATCGCACGCGCGCTCGCCGTCGACGGCGTGCCCCGGGGCAGGGAGTGGATCAAGGCGACGTCCCTCGGCATCGTCCTCATCGGCATCCAGGGCCACGGCGACCGGGCCGACTCACTGCTCGAGCAGGCACGCGAGGCGGTGGCCGAGGTCGACGACACGGTCTCGGACGTACTGGTCCTCTACGCCGCCGGCAACCGTGCGATGTACACCGACATGTCCGCGGCAGCAGCATATTTCGACGAGGCACTCGCCCTCTGCCCGCCCGATGCCACCCTGCTCCGCACGATCAACCTGATCGGCGCCGAGCTCGCACACGGACTGCTGGGACACGCCGAGCGAGCTGCAGAATGCCTCGACCAGGTCCTGCGCATCACCGAGTCGCGCGGCGAACTCGTCTTCCGCGCCCTGTCCCTGCGCAACCAGGGAGTGTCGGTCTGGTCCGCCGACCGCGTGCGGGCAGCACTGTTGTTGAAGCAGGCGCTGACGCTGCTCCGCACGATCGGCGACGCCTACGGGTCCGCTCCGGCCCTCGAATGCATGGCCTGGATCGCCGCGTCAGACGGCGACGCCACCCGGTGCGCGGTGCTGTTCGGCGCCGCGCAGGCGATGCGGCACGTCGGGCGCCTCCCGCAGATGGCACTGCCCACCATGCAGGCGAACCACGACGAGTTCGAACCGCGGGTCCGGCGCACGCTCGGGTCGAAGGCATACGACGCGGCGTACCGGAAGGGCTTGTCGATGAGCTTCGGAAAGGCCGTCGCCTACGCGCTGTCGGAGTCCTCCGAACCCGCCCGGCCGTCGACCGACGCGAGTGCGGTGAGCCTGACCAGGCGCGAGACGCAGGTCGCCGATCTCGTCGCGCAGGGGCTGACGAACAGCGCGATCGCCGCGAAACTGGTCATCTCGCGGCGCACCGCCGAGGGACACGTCGAGCACATCCTCACCAAACTCGGGTTCACGTCGCGCGCGCAGGTCGCCGCATGGGTCGTCGAACGCAACCGGGGGTGACCTCGGCCTGACGACGGCCGCGACCGCGATCGGTTCCGCTGCCCGGGACCGGGTGTCGACCGCCTCGAGGACGTCCGGTAAGGATGTTCTCAAAGAGTTGAAACCAATTTCACTAGTTTCGAGGTAGTCAGATGGTCGACGCGGCAGCCATCGGTGATGGCATCTTCCAGATTTCCGTTCCCATGACGCACAACCCCCTGGGCAGCACGCTGGTCTACGCGATGGAATCGCCTGGCGGGCTGGTCCTCGTCGACGCCGGCTGGGACGGCGACGAGGGCTGGGAGGGCCTGACCGGCGGACTCGAGTCCGTCGGGCACTCGATCTCCGACGTCGAGGGCGTCGTCCTCACCCACTTCCATCCCGATCACACCGGCCTGTGCGGGCGGGTGCGCGAGGCGTCCGGGGCATGGATCGCGATGCATGCCGACGACATGGACATGTTCGCGAAGATGTCCACCAGCCGCGACGACGCCTGGCTCGCGGACCAGAAGGAAAACCTGATCCGCGCGGGCGCCGCGCAGGCGGACCTCGACGCATTCGAGGCCGTCGCGAAGGGCAAGGCCCCGGCCGGCCCGGAGTCGACTCCCGATCGAATCCTCACCGACGACGAGGTGATCGCGCTGACCGGCCGCGGGCTGCGGGTCGTCTTCACTCCCGGCCACACCCCCGGGCACGCCTGCTTCTACCTCGAGGACGCGGACGTGATGTTCACCGGCGACCACGTGCTGCAGAAGACCACCCCGCACGTCGGTAACTTCGTCTACCCGCTGGAGGAACGCGACGCGCTCGCCGAGTTCCTGGACTCGCTGCGACGTGTGCAGTCGATGGAGGTGACCCGCGGCCTCGGCGCGCACGGGCTGCCCATCGACGACGTCGCCGGCCGCGCGGGCGAGCTGATCGACCACCACGAGGAGCGGCTCACCCACCTGCTCGACGCGTTCGGCGACGATCGGATCACCGTGTGGGAGGTCGCGCAGCGGATGAAGTGGTACCGGCCGTGGGAGAACTTCCACCCGATGGCCAAGGGCATGGCGCTGTCCGAGGCGGCCGCGCATCTGCGCCACCTCGTCGCGCGCGAGCAGGTCGCCCAGGTGCCGGGCCACGAGCCGGCGGTGTTCGCGCGGCGCTAGCCGAACCGTGGCCGGCCGTTCCACAGGAACGACCGGCCACGGACCGGGGTTCGGCGATCAGGTCGCGGGCGTGTGGACCAGGTCGATGTACTCCTGCGGAAGCTCGTCGAAGGACAGCTTGGTGATGCTGCTCGGACCCGAGTGGTACGAGTCCTCGCCCTGAATGAGCCCGTTCTCGTCCACCGGCCACAGGATCAGCTGCCGGAACACGATGAGGTAGTCGGCCGACTCGTCGTCGACCGGTATCCCGATCTGCGCCGCGTACGAACCCGGGTAGATCTGCTTGAGGAAACCCTCCGTCACCAGGCAGTCGTCGTCGACCACGAGCCGGTCGATGGCGTACTCGAGGACGTTCGAGCGCGACTCGACGAAGGCCGCGTAGTACGCCCGCACGACATCGGTCCCCTTGGGACCGACGTCCTGGCCGTCATTCCAGAAGTGGTAGTCGGGCGTCGGGCTCAGCGTCGCCATCAGACCGTCCAGGTCGGGCTCGGCCTCCGCCTTCATGTGCGTGATCACGGCGTTGAGTACCACCCGCTGACGCTCGCTGGTGGTGACGGCGAGGCGCTGCTCGAGCAGCTCCCACGTGCGGGTGGGGTCGATGACGGCCATGTCCGGTGTCCTGTCTGCAGGGGGAAATCGAGGTCCCTCAGATGGTGACCCAGGACACACCGCGGTCTCACCCGACAAGCGTCGACCATTTCCGCGAGTTCTCCCGCCGACCGTCGGGAGCACGCCTCAGCCCTGTGGCCCGAAGACCTCGGATGCCGCCAACTCCGTCGAGGTCAGCGCCATCCGACGAATCATCAGCACCAGGGTCGCCATGAACCGGTCGACGGCCTCCTCCAGGTTCCAGCCCATCTCGGCCTCGAGGTGCGCCAGCCTCGCCGCGACCGTGCTGTGGTGGACGTGCAGTTCGGCCGCGGTGCGGCGCAGCGACCCGAACACGCAGAACGCCTCGAGGGTGGCGACCTCCTGCTCGCCGGTGGCCGAGGTCGCCAACGCGTTGAGCCGGGCGACATCCGGATCGTTGAGCAGACGCTCGAGCGGGAGCTCGGCCAGCAGGTGGAGCGAACTCAACGGGGCGTACGCGACCGCCCGGCGGCCGTAGAGCGTGGACGACGCGAAGCGGAGCGCGCGCCGCGCCTGCTTCCACGACGCGGGCGCCGCGTAGACGCTCATGCGCTCGCCGATCCCCACCCACGGCCCGCGATCGGCGCGGATGGTCGACGGCGACGGCGACGGGTACCGGGCGGCGATCGCGGCGTGCAGTTCCGTCGCGAGGGTGCGGCTGTCCGACGCGTCCTGCAGCAGCACGGCGGTCAGGTTCCCCGCCGCGACCGAGCGGACCAGCCGCCCCGGGCAGGCCTGCGAGACCAGTTCCATTGCTGGACCGATCGACACCGCCGACACGGCGAGCACCCGGACGTGCTGCGCCGGATCGAGCCCTAGCAACTGCACCGCGCGCAGCCGGTCCTCACGCCGCTCCTTGTCCGAGAGCACGACCTCGAGCAGCGCGGGATCGCCCATCTGCGACACCGTCCGCACCCCCGCGGACTGGGCGGCGGCCACCCGCAGGGTGTGCCGCAGCCGGTCCAGCAGGACCGAGTCCAGCGGACGCTCCGCACCGGCCCGCTCGAGCCACACCTCGGGATCGGAGCCGGCCGAGGACCCGGGACGCGACTCGTCCAGCGGCGCGCCCAGCGCGTCGTACCTGATGACCGAGCCGGCCGCCCATCGCGCACCGACCGGGCACTCGGCGAGCAGGGCTGCCGACCGGACGATGGTGTCCGCGTTCGCCGCGGACTCACCCAACGCGTCGAAGTACGAGATGATCCGCAGCACCGACACCGAGTCCGACCCCAGACCGGACATTCTCAGCTGCTCGTTGCTCAATGGTGGTCCACCGTTTCGTCGTGTTCTGCTCGGCACCGGGGCGTGCCGCGACCCGGTACCGAGCAGGATCTCACTCCCCCGGACGAACTATGTCACCGCCGACCGCGAGCCCGGTCCGGATACGTTCGTCGGGCACGGCGCGCCGAAGAGTCGACGCGTGTCGGGTGCGACACCGCCACGTCCTGGAGCAGGATTCGGCAACGACCCCCGAGGAGAGCAACCGTGCCCGACACTGCAACGCCACACTCCGATTCCGAGATCCCCCGGCTGACACCCGATGTCGTGGCGGCACGCCGCATGACCTTCGCGGACATCCTGCTGATGCGTGCCGAGGACGACCACCCCGGACTGCTGTTCGAGGACGAGCGCTGGACGTGGCGGGAGGTGGTGCGCGAGTGCAACGCCCGGGCGTCGGCGCTGTCCGCCCTGCGTCGGCCGGGCGAGCAGTTCCACGTCGGGGTGCTGCTCGAGAACGTGCCCGAGTACATCTTCCTGATCGGGGCCGCCGCGCTGTCCGGGGCCACCCTGATCGGCATCAATTCGACGCGGCGGGGCGCGGAGCTGGCCGCCGACATCCGCGGCGTCGACTGCGACCTCGTCCTCACCGATCCGCAGCAACGCCCCCTGCTCGACGGCCTCCACACCGGGGTGGCCCCGGAGCGGATCATCTCGGTGGACGATCCGGCGTGGACCACGAAAGTGGAAGCTGCGCTGGATGATCCGATCACCGTCGCACCCGAGGCGACGGATCCGTCGACCCGGCTGCTGCTCACGTTCACCTCCGGGTCCACCGGCGCGCCGAAGGCCGTGATCTGCACGACCGGCCGGCTCGCGGCACTCGGCGCGATCAACCACAGTTCGCTGACCCGCGCGGACGTCACCTACAACGCGATGCCGCTGTTCCACGGCAACGCGATCATGGCCTGCTGGGCGCCCTCGGTGTTCACCGGCGCCACCTTCACCATGCAGCGCCGGTTCTCGGTCTCCGGGTTCCTGCCCGACGTCCGGCGGTTCGGCGTGACGTTCTTCAACTACGTCGGCCGGTCCCTCGCCTACCTGCTCAGCGCACCCGAGTCGCCGCTGGAGCGAGACACCCGGCTGCGCACGGTGTTCGGCACCGAGGCCGCACCGCGCGACCGGGACGAGTTCGAGCGGCGATTCGGCGTTCGGCCGGTCGAGAGCTACGGCTCGAGCGAGGGCGCGGTGATCATCAGCCTGACCCCGGACTCGCCGCCGCAGGCGCTCGGCCGGGCACCCGAGTTCATGGGTGTCGAGATCCACGACGGGGGCGGACGCGAATGCCCGCGCGCCGTGTTCGACGAGAACGGCGCGCTCGTCAACGCGGGCGAGGCGATCGGCGAGATCGTGAACACCACCGGCGCCGCCATGTTCGAGGGGTACTACAACAACCCCGAGGCGACCGCGGAGCGGATCGACGGCGCGGCCTACCGCACCGGCGACCTCGGCTACCGGGACGAGGACGGCTTCTTCTACTTCGCGGGCCGGTCGGGCGACCGGATCCGGGTCGACAGCGAGAACTTCTCCGCCGCACCGGTGGAACGAATCCTGGCCCGCTTCCCCGGTATCCGCCTGGTGGCGGTGTACCCGGTGCCCGACCCGCGCACCGGCGACCGGGTGATGGCCACCATCCAGATGGACGAGGGAGCGGACTTCGATCCGGCCGCCTTCGGGCGGTTCCTCGCCGAGCAGCCCGATCTCGGCGTCAAGTGGGCGCCGCGGATCGTCCGCATCACCGAGACCCTGCCGGTGACCGCCACCCGCAAGATCGACAAGCCGGCGCTGCGGCGCGACTCCTGGCTCGTCGCGGACCCGATCTATCTCGGCGATGCGAAGTCGACCGACTACGTCCTCGCCGACGCCGAGGCGTTCTCGGCGCTGCGGGCCGAGTACGAGCGGTTCGGCCGGCGACCGGAATGAACGGCCACGGCGGCGTGACCTGGGTCACAATCGGCGCGGAAAAGCAACCCCTACCGCAATAGTTGGACGTCCGATAACCTGACGTCCATGAGTCAGGATCCGCGCACCAACACAGTCGACGGAGTGCTCCGCCGCTCGGCCGCCAAGTACCCCACCCGCACCGCGCTGACCTTCGACGGTCGCGACTGGACCTACCAACGGCTCGACGACGCGGTCACCCGCGCCGCCGGACACCTGCTGGCGCTGGGGCTCGGGGCGGGCGATCGCGTCGTCGCGTACGGCACCAACTCCGACGCGTACGCGATCGCCTTCCTCGCCTGCGCCCGAGCGGGTTTGGTGCACGTCCCGGTGAACTACGCCCTCAAGGGCGACGAGCTGCGGTACCTGGTCTCGCAGTCGGGCGCGCGGGCGGTGCTGGTCGACCCGGCGCTCGCGGCCACCCTGGACTCGGTGCTGCCCGACCTCACCGTCGAGCACGTGCTGCCCCTGCGCGACGCCGACCGCTCCCTGCTCGACCGCGCGGCCGCCGGTCCCGTTCCCGCACTGCCGCCCGCGCCCGCCTCGACCGACCTCGCCCAGTTGCTGTACACCTCGGGCACCACCTCGAAGCCCAAGGGCGCCATGATGACCCACGGCGCACTCGTGCACGAGTACGTCTCCTCGGTGATCGCACTGGGCCTGGCCGCTGCGGACAACCCGCTGATCTGCATGCCGCTGTACCACTCCGCGGGCATGCACGTGTTCACCCTCCCCTACCTCTCCGTGGGCGCGACCGTGAATCTGATGGCGACACCGGACATCCCGGAGATCCTGCGCCGCGTCGAGGCCGACCGGATCGGCTCGCTGTTCCTCGCGCCGACCGTCTGGGTGCCGCTGGCCGCCCATCCCGATCTCGAGACCCGCGACCTGTCGTCGCTGAAGAAGGCGCAGTACGGCGCGTCCATCATGCCGGTCACCGTGCTCAACCGACTGCGCGAGCGGTACCCGGATCTCGGCTTCTACAACTGCTTCGGCCAGTCCGAGATCGGGCCGCTCGCCACCGTGCTGCAGCCGGAGGAGCACGAGGCCCGACCGTCGTCGTGCGGGCGCGCGGTGTTCTTCGTCGAGACCCGGGTGGTCGACGCCGAGGGCAACGACGTCCCGGACGGCGAGGCCGGCGAGGTGCTGTACCGGTCGCCGCAGCTGTGCCAGGGCTACTGGGAGAACCCCGAGGCGACCGCGGAGGCCTTCCGCGACGGCTGGTTCCACTCCGGCGACCTCGTCACCCGCGACGCCGAGGGCTTCATCACCGTGGTCGACCGCATCAAGGACGTCATCAACACCGGCGGCATCCTCGTCGCCTCACGCGAGGTCGAGGACGCCATCTACACCCATCCGGCGGTCGCCGAGGTCGCGGTCGTCGGCACCCCGGACGAGAAGTGGATCGAGGCGGTCACCGCGGTCGTCGTGCTGCGCGAGGACCACGACCCGGTGACGGCCGAGGCACTGATCGGGTACGTGAAGGAGCGGATCGCGCCGTTCAAGGTGCCCAAGCAGATTCGGTTCGTGGAGGCGCTGCCGCGCAATCAGAGCGGCAAGCTCCTCAAGCGTGAGCTGCGGGCCGAGCAACCGGCGGCACGCGGGTAAGCGCGGCCGTGTCGCCCCACCGTCGCTGCCGCGGTCAGTCCCGGCCGGCCCCGAGCAGCCGGTGGGCGCACAGGCCGACGTACAGCTCGGCGGCGTGGACCGGGTCGGCGAAGTCGCGTCCCGTCAGCTCCTGGATCCGGCGCAACCGGTAGAGCACCGTGTTGCGGTGGTAGTGCAGCCTCGCCGCCGCCGCGGTGGTGGACCCGCGCGCGGCAAACCAGGCCTCGAGGGTCGTCAGCAGGCTCTCGCGGTCGCCGGACGGCAGCGCGAGCACCGGCCCGAGTACCTGCCGCGCGACGAGCTGACCCGCATCGGGCTGCCGAATCATCAACAGCGGCACCGGAACCGAGTCGTATCGCGTCGCCGCCGCGCCGTCGAGCACACACCGGCGGGCCTGCCGGGCCTGGTCCACCGCCTCGCCGATGCCGCCCGGCCTGCCGAAGTCCAGGCTCACACCGACACGCCCCGCCCCGAGCCGGCCCAGCGCACGGACGCCCGCGTCGAGCGTGGCCGCCGTCCCGGCCCACAGCAGTCCGATGCGGCCGTCGACCTCGGTGTCCCACACCGAGTCCACGCCGGCCGTGCGCAGCTCGGACTGCAGCGCCTCCGCCGAGGGACACGACGGCGCGTCCTCGACGGACACCACCGCGAAGGCGGCCCGGTCGGGAATCCGGAACGCTCGCACCGCGTCCGCGGCGCCGGCCGGGTTGGCGCCGTGGTCGGCGAACAGCGTCCGGACCAGCAGGCGCCGCGCCTCCGCGTCCTCCCGCGCGCGCACGTCGGCCGCCACCCGGTAGGCATCGGAGGCGGCGTCGGAGTAGACGTCGACCAGAGCCCACACCTGCGCGGCCATGTCCAGCAGCCACCTGCTCGCGCGACCGTCCGAGCGAGCCATCAGCTCCTCCCAGATCAGCCGGCCACCGAGCCGGAAGGCGTGCAGCAGCGCGGCTAAGGACACCCCCTGCTCGGCCTTCATCCGCCCCGCCGCCCGAGCCGACTCCAGCCGGACCGGCGCGGTGCCGTCGAGGTTCGCGAGCATCGACGACAGGTTGTCCCGGCACGCGGACCGCAGCTGCTCCGGCGTCAGCAGTGAGGCGTCGGCGTAGTCCTGCTCGGCCGCCACGATGCGGGCGACGAGCTCGTCGGTGAGTTCGTCCACCGAGGCGCGCATCTCGCAGAGCAGGTCGGCGGGCGTGGGAGGAGCGATGTCGGGGCTGACGACCATCCACCCAGGATAGCCACCCGGAGGTGATCCACGCCACAGCCGTTTGTGCGACGGCACAAACGGCTCGCCCACATCGGCGCCGCTCGCCCATGGCGCACCACCCCTCGATGCGACGAGGATCACAGTAGAAGACCCGGCGGGTCCGGCCCGCGCCTGCCCCGAATCGAACGGAGTTGCCCAATGTCCGATCACGACGCCGCCAGCAGCCACCCTGCCGTCGACGAGGCACTCGCCGACCTCGTCGAGGGAGAGAAGGTCTGGGCGGGCCTGTCCCTGGGCGAACGCCGACGACTGCTCGAGCGGGTCGGCGAGCTCACGGTGCAACACGCGGCCGAATGGGTCGCGGCGGCGGTCGAGATCAAGCGACTCGACCCCGACTCGCCCCTGGTCGGCGAGGAGTGGCTGTCCGGGCCCTACCCGATGGCCACGGCCACGACCGCGCTGTCCGCCAGCCTCGAGAAGCTCGAATCGGGTACCAGCCCGCTCGCCGGGGCGACCTTCGGCACCGCCCCCGGCGGCCGCACCACGGTGCGGGCGCTGCCGATGAACGTCTTCGACAGGCTGCTGCTGAGCGGGTTCAGCGCCGACGTCTGGCTGCAGCCGGGCGTCGATCGTGCGACGGCACAGCGTGAGGCGGGCCTCGCCCAACTCGACCCGACCCGGACGCAGGGCGTCGGGGTGGTCCTGGGCGCCGGCAACATCACGTCCATCGCGCCGCTCGACGCGCTGTACGAACTGTTCGCGCACAACCGCGTCGTCGCCCTCAAGCTCAACCCGATCATGGACCGGATGCTGCCGGTCCTCACCGAGGTGCTCGCGCCGTTCATCGAGATCGGGGCGGTCCGGTTGCTCACCGGCGGCGCGGAGGTCGGCGCGTACCTGACCCGGCACCGCCTGGTCGACCACGTGCACATGACCGGCAGCGCGCTCACCCACGACGCGATCGTCTTCGGCACCGGCGAGGACGGCGCCCGCCGCAAGGCCGCGGGCGAGCCGGTTCTCGACAAGGGGATGACCAGCGAACTGGGTGGGGTGTCGCCGACCATCGTGCTGCCCGGCACCTGGAGCCGCGCGGACATCGAGTTCCAGGCCGAGCACATCGCGACGCAGCGCCTGCACAACGGCGGCTACAACTGCATCGCCTCGCAGGTGGTCGTGCTGTCCTCGCAGTGGCCGCAGCGCGACGAGTTCGTCGCGGCGTTGCGCGCCGCCGTCGACCGCGCCCCGGCCCGGCCCGCCTACTACCCGGGCAGCGACGACCGGGTCGCCGCGGCCGCGCAGACGTACCCGAAGGCCGAACGGCTGGGCGAGCAGGGTGGCCGGGTGCTGGTGTCGGGCCTGCGACCCGACGAGTTCGCCCCGCTGCTGCAGACCGAGTACTTCGGGCCGGTGTTGGGTGTGATCGAACTGCCGCACGAGGGAACGGATTTCGCGACCCGGGCCGCCGAGGTGGTCAACGACCAGTTCGTCGGCACGCTCGGGGTCAACATCATCGCCGAACCCGGCACCATCGACGCGATGGGCGGTCGTTTCGACACGCTGCTCGAATCCCTGCGGTACGGGACCATCGCCGTGAACGCGTGGACCGCGTTCGGATTCCTCACCGCCGCGGCGCCCTGGGGCGCGTTCCCCGGCCACACGCTCGGCGACGTGCAGAGCGGAATCGGCGTCGTCCACAACGCCCTGCTGATCGACCGGCCCGAGCGCACCGTGGTGCGCGGCCCGTTCCGGCCGTCCCCGCGCTCGCT
The DNA here is from genome assembly GCF_042672245.1 of Rhodococcus sp. NPDC127527. Classification (NCBI taxonomy): domain Bacteria; kingdom Bacillati; phylum Actinomycetota; class Actinomycetes; order Mycobacteriales; family Nocardiaceae; genus Rhodococcus; species Rhodococcus sp. NPDC127527. The sequence goes on along the minus strand of NZ_JBHXVP010000012.1, from coordinate 38,508 downwards.
GGTCCACCGGGAGTGGTCGATCTCGCCGAAGCCGCCGTGGTTCCTCACGAACAAGACCGCGGCGGGCACCGGACGGCTGCTGACCGAGTTCGCGGGCAAGCCGTCCTGGACGCGACTGCCCGCGATCTTCGCCTCCGCCCTGCGCGGCTGACACCGACCGCGAGAAGCACGCCCACCCAACTCTTCCCGATGTGGAGATGAACGCATGATCGAAGAATCGTCAACGGCCGACTACGTCATCGTGGGCGCGGGATCGTCCGGCGCCGCACTGGCCGGCCGGCTCAGCGAGAACCCGCGCAACGAGGTGGTCCTGCTCGAGGCCGGCCCGAAGGACAAGGACAAGTTCGTCCACATTCCCGCGGCCTTCTCCAAGCTGTTCCGCAGCGAGCTCGACTGGGACTACCTGACCGAGCCGCAGCCGGGACTCGGCGGCCGCAGCATCTACTGGCCCCGGGGGAAGATGCTCGGCGGATCGTCGTCGATGAACGCCATGATGTGGGTGCGTGGCTTCGCCGCCGACTACGACGAGTGGGCCGAGCTCGCCGACGACTCCTGGTCCTTCGGCAAGGTGGTGGAGTACTTCCGCAGGATCGAGAACGTGGAGGGCGCCGCCACGGAGGACGCCGGCACCACCGGCCCGCTGACAGTCAGCCGGCAACGCTCCCCCCGATCCCTGACCGGCGCCTACCTGGAGGCGGCGCGCGAGACGGGATTCCCGGTGGAGCGGGCGAACACCGCCCAGCCCGAGGGCTTCTCGCAGACGATGGTCACCCAGAGGCGCGGCGCCCGCTGGAGCACGGCCGACGCCTACCTCGTGCCCGCGCGCAAGCGCGCCAACCTGACGGTGCTCACCGAGGCCGCCGCGACCCGGGTGCTGTTCGAGGGATCGGCCGCCGTCGGCGTCGAGTACGTGCGGGCAGGCGTGCGCCGCACGGTCCGCGCCCGCAAGGAGGTGGTGCTCGCCGGCGGCGCGATCAACACCCCGCAGCTGCTGATGCTGTCCGGGATCGGCGACGAGCAGCAGCTGCGTGCCCACGGCATCGCGGTGCAACGCCACCTTCCCGAGGTGGGCCGCAATCTGTCCGATCACCTGGTGTCGATGCTCGGCTATCGCGTCGAATCGGACACGCTCCTCACCGCCGAGAAGCTCCCCGAGCTCGCCAACTACCTGGTCCGGCGCCGCGGGATGCTCACGTCGAACGTCGGTGAGGCCTACGGATTCACCCGCAGCCGTGAGGAACTCGCGCTCCCCGACCTGGAGATGATCTTCGCGCCCGCCCCGTTCTTCGACGAGGGCCTCGTGCCCGCCACCGAGCACGCCGTGATCCTCGGCACGATCCTGCTCAAGCCGGAGAGCCGAGGCGAGATCACGCTCCGATCGGCGGACCACACGGACAAGCCGGTCATCGATCCGCGCTACCTCAGCGACGCTGCGGGCGTGGACCGCCGCGCCATGCTCGAGGGCCTGCGGGTGTGCGATTCCCTCGCCTCCGCCCCTGCACTGAAGTCGCTGCTCGGCGAGCTGGTCCGACCCGCCCTGACCTCCCGGCCGCCGCTGGACGAGGTGCTCGAGGCCGCCCTCGAGCGCACCTCGCACACCCTCTACCACCCCACGGGAACCTGCCGCATGGGCAAGGACGCGGCGAGCGTCGTCGATCCGCAGCTGCGGGTGCGCGGGGTGGACCGGCTGCGCGTGGCGGACGCGTCGATCATGCCGACGATCATCCGCGGGCACACCCACGCGCCCTGCGTGGTGATCGGAGAGAGGGCGGCCGACCTGATCGCGGCGTCGAACTGAGCGAACGGCGGTGCCGCGCTGGGGTTACAGCGCCCTCGCGATGATCCCCTTCATCACCTCGTTGGCGCCGGCGTAGATCCGCTGCACGCGCGCGTCCTCGTACATCCGCGCGATCAGGTACTCGCGCATGTAGCCGTACCCGCCGTGCACCTGCACGCACCGGTCGATCACCTCGCACTGCTTGTCGGTGAGCCAGTACTTGACCATCGCCGCCTCCGACGGGTCCAGCTCGCCGCGCAGGTGCGCCTGGATGCAGTGGTCGAGGAACACCTCGCAGGTGCGTGCGATGGTCTGGCACTCGGCCAGCTCGAACGCCGTGTTCTGGAACTCGAACAGGCTGTGCCCGAACGCCTGCCGCGACTTCGTGTACGCGACCGTGTCGGCCACCGCCCGCTTCATCGCGCCCGACGCCTGGGCCCCGATGATCAGGCGCTCCTGCACGAGCTGCGCCATCAACTGCCCGAAGCCCTGCCCCTCGGCGTCACCGAGCAGGTTCGACACCGGCACCCGCACGTCGGTGAACGAGAGCTCCGAGGTGTCGGCGCCCTGCTGGCCCACCTTGTCCAGTACCCGCCCCACCGCGAAACCGGGGCACTCGCGCAGGTCCACGATCAGCAGCGACACGCCCTTGGCGCCCGCCTTCGGGTCGGTCTTGACGGCGAGCACGATGACGTCGGCGGACGACCCGTTGGTGATGAACGTCTTCGACCCGTTGACCACGTACTCCTCGCCGTCACGGATCGCGGACGTCTTGATCGCCTTGAGGTCCGACCCGGCGCCGGGTTCGGTCATCCCGATGGCACCGAGGATCTCGCCGGTCGCCATGCCCGGCAACCACGTTCGCTTCTGCTCCTCGGAGCCGTACTCGGCGATGTAGTGCGCGACGATGCCGGAGTGCACGGACACCCCGAACGAGAGGTCACCCGCGTAACCCTGGGCCTCGAACACGGCCAGGTCGTGCGCGAACGTGCCGCCACCGCCGCCGTACTCCTCCGGGATCGAGCAGCACAACAGCCCGAGCTCGCCGGCCTTGAGCCACACCTCCCGGTCGATGCGATGCTGGGCGTCCCACTTCTCGTTGTGCGCGACCACCTCCCGCTCGAAGAAGCCGGCGGCGAGCTCGGACACCGCCGCGACCTCGTCGTCGAACCAGCTCGGTACGTGCTTGCTCGCCATGGTCATCCTCTTGTCGTGAACAGGGGTGGTCGGCCCGCACCGCCCGCGATTCGAGAACGCTTGCGGCCGTTGGGGTCAGACGCGCGCGAGCACGCTGACTCGGCGCCGGTCCGACAATATTATAGGACGTCCAAGTATTGGTCCAGATGCCGAGGAGGGGCGAGCGGGCCGCGCCCGCATCGCCCCTCCCCCACCGGCACTCGGGTCAGCGCGGCGCCATGCGAATGGCGCCGTCGAGACGGATGGTCTCGCCGTTGAGCATCGGGTTGGAGACGATGTGCGCGGCGAGGGCGCCGTACTCGGCGGGGTCGCCGAGGCGGCTCGGGTGCGGCACCTGCTGGCCGAGGGAAGCCTGCGCCGCCTCCGGCAGCCCGGCGAGCAGCGGGGTCTTGAACAGGCCCGGCGCGATGGTGACGACGCGGATCAGCAGCGACGCCAGGTCGCGGGCGATCGGCAGGGTCATGCCGACGACGCCACCCTTGGATGCGGAGTAGGCAGCCTGACCGATCTGGCCGTCGAACGCGGCGACGGAGGCGGTGTTGATGATGACGCCGCGCTCGCCGTCGACCGGTTCGGTCTTGGCGATCCGCTCGGCGGCCAGCCGCAGCACGTTGAAGGTGCCGACGAGGTTGATGTTGATGACGCGGTTGAAGTCCGCGAGCGGGAACGCACCGTTCTTGCCGACGGTCTTGATCGCGTTGCCGATGCCGGCGCAGTTCACCGTGACGCGCAGGGGGCCGAGGGACTCGGCGAGATCGAGTGCCGCGACGACGGACGCCTCGTCGGTGACGTCACCCGCCGCGAAACGGACCTGGTCGCCGAGTTCTTTCGCGACGACCTCGCCGTTGGACGACGGCAGGTCGAGGATGACGACGCTGGCGCCCTCGGCGAGCAGGGCCTTGGTCGTGGCCAGGCCGAGGCCGGACGCGCCGCCGGTGACGAGGGCGACGCTGTCGTTGATCTGCATGTCTGAATGCCTTTCGAATGGGGTTGTGGGTCAGAGACGTTCGATGATGGTGGCGTTGGCCATGCCCGCGCCCTCACACATGGTCTGCAGGCCGTAGCGGCCGCCGGTGGTCTCCAGGTGGTTGACCAGCGTGGCGAGCAGTCGGGTGCCGGACGAGCCGAGCGCGTGCCCGAGCGCGATCGCGCCACCGCGCGGGTTGAGCTTGGCCGGATCGGCGTTGAACTCGTGCGCCCAGGCCAGCGGCACCGGCGCGAAGGCCTCGTTGACCTCGTAGGCGTCGATGTCGTCGATGCTCAGGCCGGCCCGGGCGAGCACCTTGCGGGTGGCCGGGATCGGCGCGGTGAGCATGAAGAGCGGGTCGTCGCCGGCGACGGAGAACGAGTGGAAGCGGGCCCGCGGCGTCAGGCCCAGCCTGGTCGCCGCCTCCTCGCTCATGATCAGCACGGCGGAGGCGCCGTCGGTCAGCGGCGAGGAGTTGCCCGGGGTGATCTGCCAGGGCGCCTCCGGGAAGCGGGCCGCGAACGCGTCGGTGCGGAACGAGGGACGCAGACCCGACAGCCCCTCGGCCGTGGTCGACGCGCGCACCGTCTCGTCGACGGTGTGCGCGACGGTCTGCCCGTCGGCGTTCACGACGTCGATCGGCACGATCTCGCGGTCGAAGGCGCCGTTCGCGATCGCGGCGGCGGCCCGCTGATGCGACTGCGCGGAGAAGGCGTCGAGGGTGTCGCGGTCGAGCTTCCACTTCGCGGAGATCAGTTCCGCGGAGATGCCCTGGTGGACCAGGCCCTCCGGGTACCTGGCGGCGATGCCCGGACCGCCGGTGTCCTGGCCCATCGGCGAGGTACCCATCGGGATGCGGCTCATCGACTCCACGCCGCACGCGATCACGATGTCGTACGCGCCGGCGATGACGCCCTGCGCGGCGAAGTGCGCGGCCTGCTGGCTCGAGCCGCACTGCCGGTCGATGGTGGTCGCGGGCACCGAGTCCGGGAAGCCGGCCGAGAGCAGCGCGGTGCGGGAGATGTTGAGCGCCTGCTCGCCGACCTGCTGCACGCAGCCGCCGATCACGTCGTCGACCTGGGCCGGGTCGATGCCGTTGCGTGAGGTGATGGACCGGAGCACGTGCGCGAGCAGCTCCACGGGATGGGTACCGGAGAGGGCCCCACCGGGCTTGCCCTTGCCGGAGGCGAGGCGGACCGCGTCGACGATGACGGCGTTGGTCATGCAATTCCCTTCGATCGGCTTACCTAACGATCGCTAAATTGTGTAACACGGCGGACACCGAGGGGTCAACAGCTCAGCCGGTCCGAGCAGCGATTCCTAGCCGGCTTCGGTTTTCCTGCGGCGCGGCGCCCGAATCGGCCGGACCGTTGCGTTGCAGCCCACGGCCTTCAGTGCGATGGTGACGTACTTGTTCGACACCGACTCCGGCGACAACTTGCCCTCGGCGTGGTACCAGCGCGGAATGGACTGACACATACCCAGGACCGCACGCGTCGTCTCCGCCGCATCGTCCGCCGAGAACACCCCGGCGCGGACGCCGTCCTTGACGATGGCCAGGACCAACTCTTCGATGTTCTTGCGCACCGCGCTGTGATGCTGCCGATTGTCGGCGCTCAGGTACCGGACCTCGCTCTCGAGCGACACCATGCGCGCACGGTTCGTCATCCTCAACACGATGGAGTAGATGACGTTGGCCAGCCGCTGCACGGGATCGTCACCGCCCGCGGCATCGGCGGCGTCGGCCCTGGCGAGCACGTCCCGGGTGCTCAGTTCCAGCAACGCCAGCAGGAGTCCCTCTTTGTTCTCGTGGTGGTAGTAGAGGGCAGGGACCGTCACGCCGACGCGCTTGGCGATGTCGCGCACCGATGCGCCGTGGAAGCCGTTCTCGTAGAACGCGTCGAGCGCTGCCGACAGGATGGGGGTCAGTTCCAGCGGCCGGAGTTCACGCCAGTCCGGCGCCGCGGCCACGGACGCGTCCAACGCTGACGAGGTCATCTGCGCCTACCTATCGATCGCCCTGGTCGCGCCAGCCTACCGCACCCGCAACACCCACCCGCATCGGTTCGCGGGGCCCTGGAGCCGGAGAATCCCCGTCCCGACGGGCGTCACCGAGCCCGGACTCGTTGCAGCGCAGCGGTTTGACGGTCGGGCGGGGCACCTGTTCGCCGCCCGGACGGTCAGAACCCGAGGCTGCCGCTGTCGATGCTGCCGCCACCCTGGCACCCCGGGGTCTCCGGAGTCGGCACCGGGGTGCCGTCAGGAGCCGGGTTGACCGTGACGGTCTCCGACACCGTCTTGCCGTACTGGGTGAGACTGATCGTGTGGGTACCGGCCGTGGTCGGCGTCCACCAGACGCTGAGTCCTGCCGCATCCATGCCCGGGTAGTGGGAGTTGAAGCAGGTTCCGTTGTCGCTGAAGACCACCCGCGCCTGAGGGGTGTCGAACAGTGAGCCGACCACCATCCCACCGATGGCCGCCTGCACGCCCACGACGTATCCGCCGGGCGGCGGGGAGGCATCCAGGGACAACATGCCGTCGGGGGAGGTGACCGCCGACGCGGACGGGACGGACATGCCGACCGCCGCGGCCGCCAACATCAAACCCGATGCACCCCAGCCGATCCGGCGACGGAACGTCCTGCCTGCACCCATCTGAATCTCCTGTTCGAGAGCCCACCGTTCAGTTCGACGAATGCTAGCGGTCGCAGCGGGCGAAACGGGGAGATTCCACTCGTCGGGCTGCCCCGGATCTCCGGGCAGCAGATCGGCGACTCACCCGCTGAGCCGGCTTCCCCGCTTTGCCCGCATCTGCCGATTCCCGTAGTGTCTGGACACGTGTCCACCAAAGCCAAGTTCGAGTCCACCCGCAGGCGACTGTCCGAGCAGCAGGCCGAGACGGTCGACCGACTGACGACGGCGGCGGTAGCGGTGCTGCGCACACACGGTTTCTCGGGTCTGACCGTGCGCCTGGTGGCCACCGAGGCGGGCGTGGCCGCGGCGACCGCGTACACCTACTTCTCATCCAAGAGCCACCTCGTCGCGGAGGTGTTCTGGCGGCGCCTGGACGCGATTCCGCGGGAGGCCCCCGAGGACAGCGACCCCGCCGACCGTGTCTGCACGGTGCTCCGCGAGGTCGCGCTGCTCGTCTCGGACGAGCCGGAACTCGCCGCGGCCGTCACCACCGCCATGATGGGCGACGACCCGGACGTCGAACACCTCCGGATCCGGATCGGGCGGGACATCCGAGCCCGCCTGAACGAGGCGCTCGGCCCCCGGCAGGATCCCGACGTGCTCGAGGCGCTCGAGATCGCCTGGTCGGGGGCGCTCGTTCGTGCGGGCATGGGTTACGAGTCCTACGCGCAGATCGCCGAGCGTCTCGACGTCACCGCCAGGCTGATCATGGCGGGACAGCGCTGAGGGAATCGCCGGGCTCCAGCCCTCGAGCGACCCGACAGCACGGTCAGTCCGATCGCAGGCCCTGCAGCTTCTCGCGCCGTCGTTCGGTCAGCTCCGCTCGCCTCGACTCGAGCGACCGAACGACGGCGCCCCACACCGGCCGGGCCGCCCATCCGAGCACAGGGGCGTGCCGGTCGGGCCTGCCGAGCGCGAACAGGGCGATGGGAATCGCGGGGGTCAGCGCGGTGAGGACGACGCCTGCGTCGAAGGATTTCGAGTCCGCGCCGTCGCCCGCCACGATCGCGAGCATCAGCGCCAGCCCGAGCCACAGCGCCCGGAAGATCCACGGACTCACTCGCAGGCTCCACTGCTCGCGCCGGTGGTACCCGGTCCAGCGCAGGTAGCCGAAGTACCACACGACCGAGGTGACCAGCACCATCCAGATCACCGACGGGATCACGAGCGACCGCCAGCCCTCCCCCGCGCCGAGCACGCCCGTGCCCGTCGCGCTGATCGCGACCGTGATCACGGCGGCCCCCACCGCCGCCACGAGGACGTGTCCGGCGTGGCGCAGCGGCGCCCACCCACGGGCCGGCGCGGCGACCACATGCGCTGCGGTGGAACGGAATCCGAGTGCCCGCTCCAGGCGCGCGTCGACCTGCTCGAGCCTGCCCTCGATCTGGCTCAACGAACGACGTCGCTGGGCCGCGTTCTCACTGCCGATCCCGATCGTCGCGGACAACACGACGCATCCGGCGGCAATCACGCTCACGGCGACCAGCACGCCGACGGACGACCGCGCATGCGGTGTCGACGCCCAGTTCACGAGCGCCAACGCGACGGCCACCGCGGCCGCGCAGAACGTGAACACCCGCAGCGCATTGCTCCAGAACATGGTCGCGACCTGGTCGATCACCGAACTGCGCGGCGCCGGAAAGCTCACCGCGATGTTCACGGTGGCGATGACTGCGAGCAGGGCCACGGCGAACGTCAGGGAGTCGGCGGGAGTGATCAGCCCGGAAACGCCCGATCGCCATTCCAGGACGATCGCCCGAGTCGAGTCCTCGTTCGCGATCTCACCGGGCGGCGTGGCCACCCACACGACCAGCGCGGCGATCCAGAAACCGACGAACGGGATGGTCAGCAGTCCGGACCACAACTGCCTGCGCACCCCGAGGTAGGCGACCTGCACCTCGGCCGCGTCCGGTAGCTCCTGGTCGAGCGGTTCCACGCGCGGAGGTGTCGGGACGGACGCGGTCGGAGTGGGAGTGAGCAGAGGCGCGCGGGCCCCGCCGGGCCCGGTCGCGGACCACCGCCGGGCGAGCGCACCCACGACCACGGCCGTCACGGCCGCCGTCGCCACGGTGCCGACCCGCGGCCGCATCGCCCCAGGCTCGTCTCCCGGCATACCAACCTCCCGTGCCCGTCACCTCCGGCAATCGTCGCGGATCACACGCGGCCCCGCAGTCCGGACGGGCAGACGCGCGGCGCACCGGTCACGGTCGGCGGCGCAGGTACGACTCCGTGAGCAGGCTGAACACCGTCCGGCCCTGCGCGTCCACCAGCTCACCGGTCGTGGTCACCAGGCCGCGGCCGCGATCGTCCAGTTCGACGCTGTCGAGAACCATCAGCCCGGTCAGCACGTCGCCGGGACGAACGGGCCGCAGGAACCGGACGTCGCGCAGCCCGCGGCCACCGATCACGCTCCAGTGCCGGTAGGCGCCGAGCACCGACAGTCGCTGGAACACTGCCAGGGTGTGCATGCCGCTGGCGATCAGACCGCCGAAGTAGCCCTGCTCGGCCGCGGCACTGTCGGTGTGGAAGTCCTGCGGGTCCCACGCGGTCGCGAAGTCCACCAGCTCGGCCTCGGTGACCGTATGGGAGCCCAAATCGATCACGTCACCGACCGTCAGGTCCTCGGCGTACTTCACCTCGTCCATGCCTCGATACTGCCAGGCTCCCGTTCCGCGCGAACAGGGCTGGCAGAGCTAGGCGCTCGCGCCCGACCTGCTCGCCTCGACGACCTCACCGATCCACGGCAGGACGGCCGAGCGCACGTCGACCGTGCGCGCCAGCAAACCGTTGGCGGCCAACAGGTCCGCGGTGTGCTGCTGCTCGTCGAGGAACGACTCGCCGACGGGGTCGACTCCCCACGGCCGGCCTCGCAGCGCGTTCTCCCACTGGTCCAGGTCGGCCTTCCCGCCGCGGGCGAGCGTGTCGTCGACGAAGTACTGCGCGGCCTCCCGAGGGTTCGCATCGACCCACGCGTCGGATTCCTGCAGCGCGGCGACGACCGCCTCGATGGCCTCGCGGTTGGTCTCGGCGAACTCCCGGCTGGTGAACCACAACGACGGGTGGCTGAACAGCGACTCGGTGTCGACGAGGGTGCGCACGTCGTGGTCGGTCTCGAGCGCGTAGAGTCCGGGGTACGAGCCGACCCAGGCGTCGAGCTCGCCCGCGAGCAGCGCCGCGCCGCCCTCGCGCACGCCGGTGTCGATCGGCTCGACGTCCGCCCAGGTCAGTCCGACCTGGTCCAGGGCGATCAGCAGCAGGCTGGTCTGCCAGGAGCCGTGCGCGATGCCGACCCGCCTGCCCTTCAGGTCCGCGACGGTCTCGATGCCTGAGTCGGCGAGAGCCACCAGACGACCGTTCTCGATGCGCGGACCCGAGACGCCGAGGTAGACCACGTCGTGGCCCTCGGCGAGCGCGGTGATCGGCGGGGTGAAGCCGGTGCCGATGACGTCGTAGCCGCCGTCGGTGAACAGCCAGTCGGAGTGGAAGCTCGGCAGCGCGGCCGTCACGTCCACCGGTTCGGCCTCCGGAAGTGCGCGCAGGTCGACCCATTCCACGTCGGGGAGGGCTCGCTCGAGGATGCCGCGGTGGCGCAGCACGAACAGCGAGTTGTTGTGCGGGAAGTAGCCGATGCGAATGCTCATTGTCGGGAGTCTCCTTCGAAAGTTGTCGGGTGGAGGCGCTACGCGCCCGTGCGCGGTTGGCGAGTGCAGGGACTCGTCTACCGCGCACGGGTGGCGGAGCCGCCTAGACCAGGCCGCGCTCGCGGGCCCGCTCGAGCAGGCCGCTGCGGCCCCACTGGGCGACGAGGTTGGTCGGGTCGAATTCGACGGTGCCGCCGACGGACTCACCGATCGCCTGGTATTGGGCACCCTCCTCGAGCAGCACGACGAACTTGGCCAGCTCGAGCAGTCCGTGGCGGCCGATGACGTTCACGCCGCCGTTGGCCTCGAAGATCGCGACCAGGTCGGGATCGCGCTGCAGCTCGCCGAGGATGAACTCGCCCGCGCCGATGCTGCGATCGATGTGCGGCGGGATCGAGCGGGACAGCGTGAGCCGCTGCGAGGCCGCGTACCGGATCGGCAGCGACTGGTGGGTCTGCGCGAACCCGCCCAGCCACGGGGTGTGCACGTGCACCACCGAGGTGATCTCGGGGTGGCGGCGGAACAGGTCGGCGTAGGCGGTGACGAAGCCCGCCGAGCCGGTGCCGGCGAGCACCTCGCCGTCGAAGGTCGCGACCACGGGCCGCGCGATCGGGTCGTCGGCCCACGGGCCGGGCTCGTTGAGTGCGACGGCGATCTCCTCGCCGGGCACCCGCTCGACGAAGTTGACGGTGCCGTTCGCGGAGACCGTGCCGGTCTCCCGGAACACCCGGAACGCCTTCTGTGCGTCCAGGGCGGTGGCGTCGACGAAGGCGGAAATGGTCTCGCTGATACGGGATTCGGTGGTGGTCATGGTGTCTCTCCTGGTGATGTCGAATGTGGGTCAGGGAACGAGGAGCCGTGCGCGGTTGTCGAGTCCCTGGACCCGGGAAGCGCGCACGGGCGGCGGAGCCGCCTGGAGTAGGGGGAGGACCTCCTCGCCGACGCGGTAGGCCTCCTCGAGGTGCGGGTTGCCGGCGAGGATGAAGGAGTCGACGCCGAGCGCGCGCAGCTCGTCGAGGCGCTGCGCGACCTGCTCGTAGCTGCCGACCAGCCCGAAGGCCGGACCGCCGCGGATCAGGCTGAATCCGCACCACACGTTCGGCTGGACCTCGAGGTCGCGGTAGCCGGTGATGGTCTCGGGCACCCAGCCCGCGATCCGCGCGGCGCCGACGGAGTCGCCCTGGGCGGCGCGGTTGGCGGCCTCGCGGTCCACGAACGCCCAGCCCTTCTCGATCTCCGCCCAGGCCGCCTCCTCGGTGTGCCGGGCGACGACGTCGATGCGGACCGCGAATTTCGGTGTCCGCCCCAGCTTCTCGGCGTGCGCGCGGACGCCGTCGAACTTCGCCCGCAGGTCCGCGAACGGCTCGAGCCAGGACAGGTAGTAGTCGCTGTGCAGCCCGGCCGCGTTCACCGCGGCGGCCGACGAGCCGGAGAAGTACACCTCCGGGAACGGCTGACCGGCCAGTCCGGGCGGCAGCGCGGCCCCGTCGGTCCGGAAGAACCGGCCGTCGTGGTCGTACGGGTCGCCGTCCCACACCCCGCGCAGCACGTCCAGGAACTCGCTGGTGCGCGCGTAGCGGTCGTCGTGGTCGACCTTGTCGCCCCACCACAGCTGCGCCGGTCCCCCGCCGCCGCTGATGATGTTGTAGACCAGCCGGCCGCCGGTGGCCCGCTGCAGGCTCGCCGACATCCGGGCGGCCTGCACGGGATGCAGGAAGCCGGGCTGGAAGGCCACCATGAACCGGTAGGTGCTGGTCTCGCGGGCCAGTGCCGACGCGAGCGCCCACGGGTCCTCGGTGACCGGGAACGAGGGCAGCAGACCACCGACGAACCCCGCCGACTCCGACGCCCGCACCACCGCCGCGACGTGGTCGACGTAGCTGTAGCCGTCGAGTTCGCCGCCGCGGATCGCGGGGGCGATGTTGCCGGGGCCGTAGCCGTTCGCGTTGCCGCGGTTGTAGCGACGGGGCGTGCGCAGCGACGCGTGGTCGCCCTCCATCCCGACGCGCCAGTAGAAGTCGATGCTCATGCGGTGGCCTCCTGACCGTGACGGGGCGCGTGGCCGAGGGTGCGGCCGGCGGGGTCGACGAGGTGCAGCAGGTGCTCGCCGGCGCGGTGCGCCTCCTCGATGTGCGGGTGGCCGGACAGCACGACGGTCTCGATGCCGGCCTCGATGTAGCCCGAGAGCTGCCCCGCCACCTGCTCGTAGCTGCCGACCAGGCCGATCGGCTGGTCGTAGCCGATCTCGGCGAAGCCGGCCCAGCGGCCGTCGCCGAGGTCGAGGGAGCGCGCGCCGACGCCGCCGGAGTGCACCTCCTGCCACTGCCGCTGCGCCCGCGCCCAGGCCTCGTCCTCGCTCTCGCGGGCGATGATCGGCAGTTCCAGCCCGGCCCGGACGGTGCGGCCGGCCGCGGCCGCGCGCCGACGCAGCGAGTCGATCGACGCCGCGACACCGTCGACCGTCTCGGTGAACACGTGCACGTCCGCGTGTCGCGCCGACAGGTCCAGCGCCTCCTCCGAGGATCCGGAGAGGTGGACGGTCGGGAACGGCAACCCGGACAGGATGCCGCGGAATCCGCCGTCGATGACGTCGAAGTACTCCCCCGCGAACTGGAAGTCGGTGCCGGCGAACCCCGCCCCGGCGACCGGCGCCTCGTTCCAGACGCCGCGGGCGACCGACAGGAACTCCGCCGCGCGGGCGTAGCGGTCGACCCCGGTGACGCGGTCGCCGCGTGAGCGGGCGTCGGCCTCGTCGGCCTCGACGTGCAGTCGCCACGACAACCGGCCGGCCGAGAGTCGCTGCAGCGTCGCGGACACCTTCGCCGCGTACACCGGGGTGCCGAACGCGGGATGGAACTCCACGATCACCCCGGCGTGCCGGGTCTCCCGCAGCGCGCCGCCCGCCACGATCCAGGACTCCTCGCCGAGCGGGTCGTAGGGCGCGAGCACCCCGTCGAGCCCGGACAGTTCGGCGGCGAGCACCACCTGCGACAACTCGTCGAACGGCCCGAAGTTGCCGGGCCGCAGGTCCGTTGCCGGGGTGGGCACCCGCGGGCCGCCGAAGCCGCCGCGGTTGCGCGCACCCGGCGCCGCGTGCCTGCCGTCACCGCGGGAGGGCAGCCGCCAGACGAACTCGGTCATGACGCGCCCCCGTTCTTCGCCACCAGTTCCCGCGCCCGCTCGAGCGGCTCGCGGGCCACCCACGACTCCAGGTCGAAGTCCGCGGCGAGGAAGCCGTGCGTGTAGAGGAACTGCTTCTGGATCCCGATCAGCTCGACCCGCTCGTCCGACAGCGACGGGTGCAGGTCCTTGTGGAAGTCCGCGCCGTAGGCGGCGACGACACCGTCGGGACCGGACAGGGTCTCCCGCTGCAGCACCTCGCGCACCTGGTCGAGATTTCCCGCCGCCCAGTCCGCCGCGCGCAGGGACTGCGCGAGGAAGTTCACGACCAGGTCCGGCCGCGACTCGAGCAGGTCCGCGTGCACGGTGATCGGACGCGGGGTGCCGTTGTTGACCCGCAACCGCTTGGCGTCGGTGGCGTCCAGGTCCACCGCGACCCGCAGGCCGTGCTCGCGGGCCACCTCCTGGGCGCGGGCGCCCTTGACGTAGATCGCGTCCACCTCGCCGCGCAGCAACTCGTCCACGCCCCAGGTCGTGACGCGCGGGTTGTCGCGAACGGCGTTGCGCACCTGCGGGTTCCGCTCGACCTCGACCTCGACCGCGGTGACGTCGGCGAGGGTGAGCCCGCCGAGGCGCAGCGCGGCGGCGAAGCCGTGCAGGGCCATGGCGCGCGGGAAGCTGCGCGCCTGGTCCTGTGCCCAGGCGGGGACGCCGATCCGCAGGCCCGCCAGGTCGGCGGCGCCGGCGACCGCGCTGTCGGGTCCGACGAGGATGGCCTGCGCCTCGTCGATCCAGGTCAGCCCGATCAGCCGGGTCGGCGAACCCTGGGCCCGGGCCGCGATCGCGGGCACGTTGCCGCCCTCGCGGACGAGGCCGAGCAGCTGGTGGTCGAAGTGGCGCACGGCCAGCTCGGGGCCGGCGTCCTGCAGCACGCCGAGGCTGACGCCCGCACCCTCGGCTGCCTCGCCGAGCCAGCCGAGGCTGAGGGCGAGGCCGCTCGCGGTGGGCACCGGGCAGCGGGTGTACCAGAGGGTGTCGAGTGCGGTCTCGGACGTGACAGTCATCGGGACTCCTGGGTGGTTGTGGAAGAACTGGTTCGGCCGACGCCGAGTTCGGCGAGGAAGGCAGCGCGGTAGCGCAGTGAGGCGGGATCGGTCCGGTCGCGGGGACGGGCCAGGTCGATGTCCACGTCGACGGCGAAGCGGCCCTCGTTGAGGATCAGCACCCGGTCGGCCAGCCGCACCGCCTCGTCGACGTCGTGGGTGACCAGCAGCACCGCGGGGCGGTGCCGGGCCACCAGGTCGCCGACCAGGTCCTGCATCTGCAGGCGGGTCAGCGCGTCGAGCGCGGCGAACGGCTCGTCGAGCAGCAGCAGTTCCGGCTCGCGGACCAGCGCCCTGGCCAACGCGACGCGCTGTGCCTCGCCGCCGGACAGGGTGGCCGGCCACTGCCGGGCCTTGGCCTCGAGGTTCACCTCCGCCAACGCCTCCGCGGCACGGGCCTTGGTCTCCGCGGTGCGCCGCTGCCCGACCGTCACGTTGGCGAGCACCCGCTTGGACGGGATCAGCCGCGGCTCCTGGTAGACCGTCGTCCGCTGACCGGGCACCAGAACCGTTCCGGCGTCGGCCTTCTCGAGCCCGGTGAGCAGTCGCAGCAGCGTCGTCTTGCCGGTGCCGCTCGGCCCGAGCAGCACCACGAACTCGCCTCGGTGGATTTCGAGGTCCACCCCGTCGAGCACCGTCTTGTCGCCGAAGGACTTGCGCAGTCCCGTGATCGAGACGGCGACCGGCTCCCCGGCGCGACGGGCGCTGGCGGTCGTCGCGGTCCGCTCCCGGCTGTCCAGGGGCGGCAGCGGGGCGCTCACCGGACCGCCGCCTGCGCCCGCCAGGGCATCGCGAACTTCTCGATGATCCGCACGACGCCGTCGAAGATCAGGCCGAGCACCGCGTAGAGCACCACGCACAGCACCATGTAGTCGGTACGGTTGTACTCCTGCGCGAGGGTGACGAGGTATCCGATGCCCTCGCGGGTGCCGACCTGTTCGGCCGCGATCAGTCCGGTGATGGAGATCGAGAGGCAGATCCGCAGCGCCATCAGCACGCCCGGCAGCGCCGCGGGCAGGATCGCCCCGAACACCAGGCGCCAGCCCCGGAGGCCGAAACTCTGTGCGGCCTCGACCATCTTGCGGTCCACGTTGCGCACGCCGAGGTAGGTGTACGCGTACATCGGGCCGACGGTGGCGACCGTGATGAGCAGCACCTTGAAGGTCTCGTCGATGCCGAACCAGGCGATGAACAGCGGCACCAGCGCGAGGAACGGGATGGCCCGGTTGATCTGCATGGTCGAGTCGATGAGTTCCTCACCGAGGCTGGACAGTCCGGAGAGCACACCGAGGAGCAGTCCGATCAGCACGCCGAACAGCACCCCGAGCGCCGCCCGCTTGAACGAGGCGATGGAGAAGTCGACGAGCTGCCCGGTCTGGTACAGCTCGGCGAACGCACTCCACACCTTCGGCGGTCCGGCGAGGATCTCCTCGGGGATCAGTCCGGTGGCCGAGCCGATCCACCACGCCGCGACGATCAGCGCCGGCACCAGGAACCGCAGCGGCACCGAGACCCAGCGCGGCCGACGACGGCCCGCCCGGTAGCGCGGCTCCTCGAGCTCGAGGGTCTCGGTTCCGGCGGAGCGGGTGTCCCGCCTCCGGGGCGGGGCCAGCAGGGCCACGTCAGTTCCCCCGAGTGGGCGCCGACTGGACCTGGCCCGTCGTGTTCAGCTTCGACTGCAGCGGGTAGAAGACGTCCTGCGCGGTGAGCGCGCGGGTGGTCACCCCGTTCTGGAAGAAGAGGTCGGCGACCTCCTGCAGGTCGGCGGCGTCGGCGTCGGTCGGGTAGTGCGGCACCGACGCGCGGCGGCCGAGGTCGACCGCGCGCGCCAGCCGGTCACCGGACAGCGCTCGCGGACCGGCCTTCTCGAAGACGTTCTGGAAGTCCTCCGGGGTGCTGCGCTGACGCTCGGTCAGCTGCTGCAGCGTCTCGAGGTACTTCGCCGCGACGTCGGGCCGTTTGTCGAGGACCTCCGTGCGGAAGGCGACGATGGTGTTGTCCTTCGAGTCGATGCTCGCCTCGGTGGCGATCTCGACGCCACCGCGCGCCTTCGCCTCCTGGTAGGGGTCGTTGAACGAGGCCCACGCGTCGACCTGGCCGGTGGAGAAGGCCGAGGCCGCGTCCGACGGCTGCAGCGGCACCCGCTCGACCTTGTCGAACGGAACGCCGGCCTTCCGCAGCGCCTTGAGGGTGATGTACTCCCCCTTGCCCGCCGGGTTGACCGCGATGCGCTTGCCGACGAGGTCCTTGACCTCCTTCACCCCCGAGCCGGGCGAGGCGAGGATGCCGGACTGGTCCTGGTCGACCGGGTCGGCGACCGCGATGATCCGCACGCCGACGTCCTTGGACAGTGCGCCGACGACCGGGCTGTAGGCGCCGCCGGAGACGTCGAGCTGACCGGCGTTGAACAGCTTGAGGTTCGCGCTGAACGCCGGCGGGGCGTTGACCCACTCGACCTTCGCGCCGAGCGGGGCGAGCGCCTCGTCGAAGGTGCCGTCCCGCTTGGCGACCGCGAGCGGTCCGGCGTTGCCGCCGTCGGTGACCTTGAGGACGAAGGTGGGTTCGCCGCCGGGTGCGGCCGCGCTCGCGTCGTCTCCGCCGGAGCCGCATGCGGCAACCAGCGCGACGACGGGGAGGATCGCGAGCGCGGCGCGCGCTCGGGGCAGTCGGCGGATGCGGGACATGTTCGGGACTCCTGTCGAGGGACGTGACGTTCAGTGCCCCAAACCTAGAGTCCGCAATTCCTACCGACTAGCTATAGTTTTCCGTTGATTGGAAAGGTTGACAGATCGCCCGTGCGCGTCCCACAGCCGGGCGTAGTGACCGCCGCGCATCAGCAGTTCGGTGTGAGGGCCGGCCTCGAGAATTCGGCCCTCACCCATCACGACGATCCGGTCGGCCCGCGCCGCGGTCCGGAGCCGGTGCGCGATCAGCAGCGTCGTCCGCCCGCGGGCGAGCAGCTCGAGCGCCGCCTGCACCTGCCGTTCCGCGGCCAGGTCCACGTTCGCGGTGGCCTCGTCGAGCACCAGCATCGCCGGGCCGATCAGCTCGGCCCGGGCCAGGCACACCAGCTGACGCTGGCCCGCCGAGAGCGACCGCGCACCCACTGCCACCGGGGTCCGGTAGCCCAGCGGCAGCGCCGCGATCGCCTCGTGCGCCCCCACCGCCCGCGCCGCCCGCTCGACGTCGAGGTCCGCGGCACCGGGCCTGCCGAGCGCGATGTTCGAGGCGATCGTGCCGGCGAACAGGAACGGCTCCTGCGGCACGTAGCCCACCCGGGAGCGGTAGTCGTGCAGGTCGAGGCCGTCGAGCCGGTGCCCGTCGACGGCGATCGCACCCTCGGTCGGGTCGTAGAACCGCAACGCGAGCTTCGCGAACGTGGACTTGCCTGCGCCGGTGGTGCCGACCAGCGCGACGGTCTCGCCCGGCGCGATGGTCAGGTTCACCCCGCGCACCGCCGGGGTGCCGCCCGGATAGCCGAATCGCACGTCCTCGAAACGCAATTCGCCGTCGAGTCGCTCGAGCCGGCGCGGGGACGCGGGTGGCGGCACGGACGGCCGCGCACGCAGGAACTCGCCGATGCGGCGCAGCGAGACCTGGGCCTGGATCCACTGGTCCGCCGCGATGGACAGCTGCTGCATCGGCGCGAAGAACTGGTCGACGTACAGCAGCGCGGCGACCAGCACCCCGGTGGTCAGACTGCCCGCGCCGAGCAGTCGCGCACCGAGCACCAGCACCGCCGCCTTGGCGATCGTCGCCAGCAAGTTCATGAACGGGAAGAACACGCAGATGTAGAGCATCGATCGGCGGCGTGAATCTCGGTAGCGCACAGAACCCTCCGCGAACGACTGCTGGTTGCGCTCCTGCCTGCCGTGCGCCTGCGTGATCCGGATGCCGGTGATGTGCTCGGCCAGCTGCGCGCTGAGCGCGGACACGTTCGCGCGGGCCTCGAGATACGCCGAGCGCGAGGCCCGCACGAACACCCAGACGGCGATCGCCAGCACCGGCAGCACCACCAGCACCGCGCCGGCGAGCCGCCAGTCCACCGCCACCAGCACGACGAGCACACCGGCGCAGGTGGTCAGGCTCACCAGCGAGGTCACCAGCCCCTGCTGCAGCAGCTGGTTCAGCGCCTCGACGTCCGTGGTCAGGCGGGTGAGTGTGCGCCCGGACGCGGTCCGCTCGTAGTAGTCGAGGGAGAGCTTCTGCAGGTGCTCGAACACCCGCAGCCGCAGGCCGTACAGGATCCGCTCGGCGGTCCGGGTCGTCTGGAACTCCATGGCCCAGGCGTTGACCCAGGACACCACCTGCACCACCAGGTAGCCGGCGCACGCGAGCGTCAGCGCCGCCGCGGAACCCGCGGTGACGCCGTCGTCGAGGCCGAACCGGAAGATCAGCGGGCCGACGAGCGCGCCGCCCGCGTCGATCCCGACCAGCACCGCACACACCGCGAGTGCCGCCGCGAACGGGGCCAGCAGCCTGCCGAACGTGAACGGCCGGGGATCGTCGGGACGGGCCGCGTCGGGCTCGCCGCGCAGCGCGGGCAGGGCCCGGATGCCGTCGCGCAGCTGGCCCGCGAGCGCGTCGAGCTGCCGTCCGCTCATCCCGTCCGCGGCCCCGATCCGGGCCTGCAACGCCGGGTCCCCGTCGCCGTACTCCTGCGAGAGCGGCCAGGCCGCCGGGTCGACGGCCTCGATCGACCGGCCCGGGGCACGCACCCGCTCCGAGTCCGGGCCGAGCATCAGCTCGCGGAACATCGGCGCGCCGTCGAGCAGCTCGGCCTGCGTGCCGTCGGCGACCACCGCGCCGCGGTCGAGCACGACCACCCGGTCGGCGAGGCGCACGGTCGAGGGCCGGTGTGCGACCAGGATCGTGGTGCGTCCGCGCATCAGCGTCTCGAGGCCCGCGTAGATGTCGGACTCGGTGCGGGCGTCGACGGCGGAGGTCGCGTCGTCGAGGATCAGCACCTGCGGGTCCGCGAGGAAGGCCCTGGCCAGGGCGATCCGCTGACGCTGGCCGCCGGACAGGCTCAGCCCTCGCTCGCCGGCGGGGGTGTCGTAGCCGTCGGGCAGGCCGACGACGAACTCGTGGGCGCAGGCCGCGGTCGCCGCCGCGATCACCTCGGCGTCGGTGGCGTCGGGCCGGGCGAAGGCGATGTTGTCGCGGATGGTTCCGGAGAACAGGTAGCTGTCGTCGAAGACGAGGGTCACCGCCGCGCGCACCGACCGCAGGCTCACCCCGCGCAGGTCGTGGCCGCCGAGCGCGACCGACCCGGTGTCCGGGTCGTAGAACCGGCCGAGCAGCATCGCCAGGGCGGTCTTCCCGGAACCGGACGGTCCGACCAGCGCGACCCGCTCGCCGGGCTCGATGCGCAGGTCGACCCCGCGCAGGACCGGGTGGTCGCCGTAGCCGAAGCCGACCCCGCGCAGCTCGACGGCGCCGACCGGCGTCGGGAGGTCGGGGGCGCCCGGTGCGTCGACGAGCGCCGGTTGCATGTCGAGCAGCGCGAACACCCGCTCGGCCCCCGCGCGGGCGGCCTGGGTCGTGGCGATCATCCCGGCCAGCAACCGGATCGGGACGATCAGCTGGATCAGGTACGACGCGAACGCCAGGAACACCCCGACGGTGATGTCGCCGCGCAGGGCGAGGGCGCCGCCGAGGGCGAGGACGGCGAGCTGCCCGAACATCGGAACGGCGGCCATCGCGGCACCGCCTCGCGCCGAGATCCGCGCGGTGCGCAGCCGCGACCGGAACAGGGCACGGGCCCGGGCGGCGAACCGATCCTGCTGCGCACCCTCCTGCCCGAAGGCCTTCACCACCCGCACCCCGGCGATGTTCTCCTCGGCCGCGCTGGCGACCTGCCCGGCCAGCAGTTGGTCGCTGAACGAGGCCGGGAACAGTCGCGCGCGCAGCCGGTGCGTCAGGTAGCCGAGCACCGGCACACACACCGCGACCACCGCGAACAGTGCGGGCGAGAGCCAGAACATGACGGTGAGCGCGACGGCCAGCAGGCTGACGTTCGCCACCAGCAGCGGCACCTGGGACAGGAACAGCTGCACCAGATTCAGGTCCGACACGGCGCGGGACAGGACGTCCCCCGGGGCGATCCGGTCGTGACTGCGCGCGTCCAGCAGGTGCACGTGCCGATGCACCTGCACGCGCAGGTCGTGCTCGACGTCGACGGCCACGCGGCTGCCGAGGTACCGGCGCACGGCGTGCGCGACGAAGGTGACCGCACCGACCGCGACCAGCGCGATCACCCACGGCGTCAGAGGTCTCGTACCGGCGACGATCGCGTCGTCCACGATGACCTGCTGCATCAGCGGGATGAGCGCCAGCACGCCCTGTCCGGCGAGGGCCAGCCCCAGCGCCCACCAGGTCGCGCCGGCATAGGGCCGCAGGTAGGGGGCGAGCCTTCGGAGCCAGCCCACGTTCTCAGTCATTGCCACTCCCACTCCGGGCGCCACCTTTCCAAATAATGGAAAGCGACTGTAGCAACGCACTGCTTCGGTTGTGTTAGCGTCGCTCGCGTGGACTCCCCAGGCGTGCAGACCGTCGCCCGAGCACTGTCGGTGCTCGGCTGCTTCCGCGGCGGCGACGAACTCGGCGTCTCGGAGGTCGCCCGCCGGCAGGGTCTCGCGGTGAGCACCACCCACCGGCTGCTCAGCGCACTCGTCGAGGCGGGATTCCTCGACAAGGACGCCGAGTCCAGCCGGTACCGGCTCGGTGGCGCGCTCGCCGAGTACGGCCAGATCGCGTACCGGCAGCACCGGATCTACCTCGCCGAACCGCATCTCGAGCAGCTCGCCACCACCACCGGCGCCAGCGCCTCCATCGCCACCCGGTACGGCAACGACGCGGTGCTGCTCGGCACCAGCCGCTGGCGCGAGGCCGAGGGGCACCAGCTGCAGGGTGTCCGGCTGCCGCTGCACGCGAGCGCACTGGGCAAGGCGCTGCTCGCCTGGTCGGAGGCCACCGACGACGAGCTGGGCCGACTGCCCTACGAAACGGGTACGGCGCGTTCGGTTCCCGGGCCCGAGGAGCTCGGCAAGGAGCTGGCGCTGACCCGCGAGCGCGGCTACGCCTTCAACGACGAGGAGCTCGCGCCCGGTTTCCGCACCATCGGGGTGCCGGTGCTCGGTGCGGGCGGATGCGCCCGGTTCGCGCTCGGCCTGCGCGGGCCGGTGGATCTGATGATCGACGAGCGGATCCCGTTCTTCGTCGAACTGGCCAAGGTGACGGCCCGCGAGATCGCCACCGTCATGCGCTGACGCGCAGTGGTGCGGTTGTGGAGGGTCCGCACTCCACAACCGCACCACTGCGGCGCAGCCGCATCGCCGCCGGCCAGAACGGCAGACCCGCGAAGAAGGTTGCACCGGCGGCGATGACGCCGACCGCCGCGTCCACGCTGGTGCGACCCTGCTTCGCCCAGTACACGTCCTCGAGGTCCAGCAGCAGCGCTAGTTCGTCCACGATCAGCGCGCCGCCGGACCCGTACGCGAGTGCGACGGCGGGATGTCGACGATTCTTCTCCGAACCCCTGATCGCGACGGCTCCGACCGCGGTCAGTAGCGCGATCCCGATGTTGTAGTGGTGAAAGTGCCTCCCGCCCAGGCTCATCCCACCGCCCTTCGGCCCGTGCCCCGCTCGGATCCAGTGGGTGAGGGCGCGGACCGCCACGAAGGTGGTGGTGAAGGCACCCCACGAGATCACCGCCGACTGCTCGCTCGGGTCGAGCCGGGCATGCCATTCGTGACGCAGCCGCGCCCACCGGGTGCTGCCGTGACCGACCCCGTACGAACGTGCATCGCTGTGCTCGGACATGGCTCCACAGTAGGTGCCGTCACGCCCGTAGGTAGGCAAGCACGGCGAGCACCCGCCGATGGCCCGCGTCCGACGCCGACAGCCCGAGCTTGGCGAAGATGTTGCCGATGTGCTTGCTCACCGCGGTCTCGCTCACCACCAGGCGGGCGGCGATCGTCGCGTTGTCGAGGCCCTCCGCCATCAGACCGAGCACCTCCGACTCGCGCGGGGTGAGCGACCGGACCGGGTCGTCGGCCCGACGCCTGCTCATCAGCTGAGAGATCACCTCGGGGTCCATCACGGTGCCGCCCGCGGCGACCCGGCGCAACGCGTCGGTGAACTCGGCGACCCGCCCGACGCGTTCCTTGAGCAGGTAGCCGAGGCCGTTCGCACCGTCCGCGAGCAGCCCGCTGGCGTACCGGTCCTCCACGTACGCCGAGAGCACGAGCACCGGGAACCCGGGCCGACGGCGGCGCGCCTCCGCCGCCGCGCGCAGACCCTCGTTGCTGAAGGTGGGCGGCATCCTGACGTCGAGAACCGCGGCGTCGACGGAGTCGAGGATCTCGAGGAAGGCCTCCGCGTTGTCCACCGCGGCGACGACGTCGAACCCCTCCCCTCGCAGCAGCAGCGCGAGGCCCTCGCGCAGCAGCGCATCGTCCTCCGCGATCACGACCCGCACGGCAGCTCCACTCTCAACGTCGTCGGCCCGCCGACCGGGCTCCGCAATGTGACCGTTCCCTCGAACGCCTGTGTGCGACGGCGTATCCCGGACAGTCCGCCGCCGTCCCGCTCGAGCGCTCCGCCGCTGCCGTCATCGACGATCTCGATGCCGAGCACCTGACCGACGCTCGCCGCGGCACTGCGCACCGCGATGGTGACGTGCGTCGCGCCGCTGTGCTTGACCACGTTGGTCAGCGCTTCCGCGACCACGAAGTAGGCCGCGGACTCCACCGCTGCGGGTGCCCGCACCAACCCCTCGGCGTCCAGCACACACGGCACCGGGCACCGGCCGGCCAGTGCGGACAGTGCGCCGTCGAGACCGAGTTCGTCGAGGATCGGCGGATAGATGTCGTGCACCACGGTGCGCAGGCTCGCGAGCGCGTCGGAGGCCGCCTCCTGCGCCCGAAGCACCTGCGGCAGTGCCTGTTCCGGGTTCACCGTCAGCGACCGCTCGGCCAGTCCGAGCATCATCACCACCCCGACGAGCCGATTCTGCGCACCGTCGTGCAGATCACGTTCGATGCGGCGCAACTCCGCCGCGTGCGCGTCCAGGGCGGCGGCGCGGCTGGCGGTCAGTTCGCTCACCCGCACGGCCAGTTCCGATTCCCGGGCGGGAGCGAGGAGCCTTCTCGCAACGGACGACTCGGCGCGCGCCATCGCCGGGGTGAGCCACAGCGCGAGCGCCGCGTACCCGACCCCGACGAGCGGCATCGCCGCCGCGGTCCACCAGGACGTCACCGGGAACGGGTTGGTCACCGGCTGGTCGGCCGGCATCGCCTGCCAGTACGCGGGGACCAACAGCGCGTTCACCGCCGCAGCAGGCAGCCCGACCGCGAGTACTCCCGCCGACGGCGCCAGCAGGGCGTGCAGGCCGACCCACCCCGCGTCGCGGCGGGTCGAGTGCGCGGTCACCAGTCGACGCAGGTCGCCGAACGTCGGGGTGGCCGGTAGCGGCGGATAGCGTTCGGGCACTGACTCGCCCAGGTATCTGCCGACGTGCGTCCGGGCCCGGCCGGTCCACCACCGCAGCACCCGCACCGCCCACGGCGCGACGAACAAGCCGGGTCCGAGCACGGTGAAGGCGACCAGCAGGATGCCGACAGGCAACAGCGCCATCGACACCAGGCCCGCAACGCCCTCGACGACCAGGAACACGACGGCGCGCCACCACGCGCCGATCCTCCTCCTGAGCGTCATGCCCCACAGCATGCCGCACGACCGGGCGACCGCGGGATACAGCCAGCTATACCCCGAATCGGGTAGCGCACTGGATCGTCGCGCCGCGCCGGCGTCCATAGCGTTCGACGGCATGCAGACACGAACCGCGGTCCCCACCCTCAGTCCCCCGGCCACCGCCGTCCGCCTCGACTCCGTCACCAAGACCTACGGTTCCGGCGCCGCCCGCGTCACGGCCCTACGCGGGGTCGACCTCACCCTTGCTCGCGGCTCGTTCACCGCGGTGATGGGCCCCTCCGGATCCGGCAAGAGCACCTTCCTGCACTGCGCGGCCGGCCTCGACCGCCCGACGAGCGGGTCGGTGTGGCTCGGCGGGACCGACATCTCGCGACTGAAACCGAAGGCGCTCACGACGTTCCGGCGCGACCACGTGGGCTTCGTCTTCCAGGCCTACAACCTGCTGCCCGCGCTGACGGTGGAACAGAACGTCACACTGCCGCTGCTGCTGGGCGGCCGGGAGGTCGACCGCGGCTGGCTCGAATTCGTCGTCGGCGCGGTCGGCCTGGCGGACCTGCGTGGACGCAAGCCGGCGGAGATGTCGGGCGGCCAGCAGCAACGAGTCGCCATCGCCCGCGCCCTGGTGACCAGGCCCGACGCCGTCTTCGCGGACGAGCCGACCGGCGCGCTCGACTCCCGGACCGGCCGACAGGTCCTCGACCTGCTGCGGCGGACCGCGGTGGAACTCGAGCAGACCGTGGTGATGGTCACCCACGACCCGGTGGCCGCCGCGCACGCGGATCGGGTGGTGTTCGTCGCCGACGGCGCCTTCGTCGGTCACCTCGACCGCCCGACGCCGCAGCAGGTCGCCGACCACATGACTCATCTCGGGGAGTGGTGAGCATGAGATCACTTGCCAGGGCAGGCATTCGTGAGCACCGCGGCGGCTTCGTCGGCATGTTCGTCGCGGTGCTGTGTGCCGCGATGTTGGTGACCGGCCTGGGAGTGCTGATCGAGTCCGGCGTCCGCGGCGGCGTCGGACCGCAGCGCTACGCCGGTGCCGACGTCATCGTGGGCGCCCGCCAGAGTCTCGACGTCGAGGAGGACTTCGACCGCCCCTTCCCGGAGCGGGCACTCCTGCCCGCGGGAACGGTCGCCGAACTGGCCGCCCTGCCGGGCGTCGCGGGCGCGGTGCCCGATCGGACGGTGCCGCTCACCTGGTCGGGCCGCCCGGTCGAGGCGCACGGATGGACCTCGGCGACGTTGACTCCGTACGAGGTCCGCGAGGGCCGGGCGCCGGCCGGCCCGGGAGAGGTGGTCGTCGACGCGCATCAGCCTGCCCGGATCGGGGATCGAATCCCGCTGGCACACGGCGGAATCGGCGACGACTACGTCGTCGTGGGCATCGCAGCGGCCCGGGACGGGGCCACCCCGGACCGGTCGGCGCACGTCTTCCTCACCGATGCGCGGGCCGCGGCGTTGTCGCCGCACCCGGACACCGTGGACGCGGTCGGGGTCGACGCGGCAGACGGCACGACCGCAGCGGCGCTGGTCGACCAGATCCGGCGCGCCTTCCCCGGCCTCGACGTGTACACCGGATCTGCCCGCGGCGACGCCGAGTTCCTCGACTCCGGCGGCGCCCGAAACGAACTGGCGCAGATCGGCATCGCCTTCGCCGGCACCGCGGTGCTGATCGCGATGTTCGTCGTCGCGACCACGCTGTCGCTGACGATCGCGCAGCGCCGACGCGAGTTCGCCCTGCTACGCGCGGTCGGCGCCACCCCGGCGCAGATCCATCGCCTGGTGGGCCGGGAGGTACTGCTGGTCGGCGGCGTCGCCGCCCTGGTGGGAACGATCCCCGGGTACCTGCTCGCCGGTGTGCTGCGGGCGCGCTTCGCCGCGGTCGGACTACTGCCGCACGACTTCGCGCTCGCCTACAGCCCGCTGCCGGCCGTCGTCGCCGTGGCGGCGAGCCTGTTCACCGCCCGGATCGCCGCCGCGATCGCGGCGCGGCGCCCGGCGCGAATCAACCCGGTCGAGGCCCTGCAGGAGGCGGCCACCACGCCGTCGACGCTCGGTCGCGGCCGGACGGTCACCGGCGTGGCGTTGGGCGCCCTCGGGTTCGGCGCGTCGATGGTGCCGGTGTTCCTGCACGGCCCGGCCGCGGTCGCCGGAGCGGCGAGTTCTGCTGTGCTGCTGATGATCTCGGTTGGACTTCTCGGACCGCGACTGGTCGCGGGTGCGGTGTCGGCGATCGGCGCCCCGCTGCGCCGCTCGGGGCGCGCATCCCTGTTCCTGGCCGCCGCCAACACGAGCGGCAACGCCCGCCGGCTGGCTTCGGCGATCACGCCGCTGGCGCTCGCGATCGGGCTCGGCTCGGTGCAGATCTTCGCGCAGTCCACCGTCGCCGCCGAGGCCACCCACCAGTCCCGGCAGGGCGTCACGGCCGACTTCCTGGTCACCGCACCGGGTTCCGGCCTGTCTCCCACCCTGGCGGAGTCGCTCTCCTCGCTTCCCGGTGTGCGCGCGGCGAACCCGGTGGCCCGCAGCCAGGCGTTGTTCACCCGCTCGACCGGCGACGGTGCGACGACCGAGACGTACGCCCTGCAGGGCGTGGATCCTGCGGCGGCGCCGGACACGCTGGACCTGGACGTCGTCGCCGGCAGCCTCGACGGGCTCGCGGCGCCGAACACCGTGGCGCTGAGCACCGACGCCGCGCAGACCACGGGGTCCCGCGTCGGCGGGTCCGTCGACCTGCACCTCGGCGACGGCACCCCGGTCACCGCGACCGTCGTCGCCACGTACGGACGCGGGCTCGGTTTCGGCGACGTCACCATGTCGAACGAGGCGGTGCGGGCACACACCACCAGCGGGCTCGACGACTCGATCCTGGTACGGGCCCGGCCCGGCCGCGCGGGCGAGGTCGGAGAGCAACTGGCGGCGGCCGGGCTCGTCGCCGCGGATCGCGCCGCCCTGGGTGCCGCGGGCGAGGACGAACGCGACGCACAGTCGTGGACCAGCCTGATCGCACTGTCCGTGCTGCTCGGCTACCTGGCCGTCGCGGTGGTGAACACGCTGGTGATGGCCACCGCCGACCGGGCTCGCGAGTTCTCGCTGCTGCGCCTGATCGGTGCCGGTCCGCGACAGGTGCGGGCGATGATGCGCGCCGAGTCGGTGATCGTGGTGACGATCGCGGCGGTGGTCGGCACCCTGATCGCCCTACCGCCCCTGGTGGGGGTGAGCATCGGAGTCTCCGGCCGGCCCGTGCCGACGATCTCGCCGGTCGTCTACTGCGCGATCATCGGCATCACCGTGCTGCTGGGTGTCCTGGCCATCGCCGTGCCGACCCGAACGGTGATGCGCCGAACCCGATAGTTCATTGACAGCACACTGTCGATATGACAGTGTGCTGTCTATGACTGAAACAGTGCACGTCGCCGCATACGACACCCTCGCGGACTGGGAGATGGGCTACGCCACCGCCCACATCAACAACCCGCTCTGGCACAAGACCCCCGGCCGCTTCGCCACCGCGACGGTCGGGGCGAGCACCGCGCCGATCACGACGATGGGCGGCATGAAGGTGCTGCCCGACCTCGCGCTCGCCGACCTGGACCCGCGCGACAGCGCGATGCTGATCCTGCCGGGCAACGAGATCTGGCACACCGAGCAGTTCGTGCCCTGGACCGACAAGGCGCGCGAGTTCCTGGCCGCGGGCGTGCCGGTCGCCGCGATCTGCGGCTCCACCGGCGGGCTCGCCCTCGCCGGGCTGCTCGACGACCGGGCGCACACCAGCAACGCGGCCGAGTTCCTGGCCGGGACGGGCTATGCGGGCGGCGAGCGCTACCGCGACGAGCCCGCCGTCGACGACCGCGGCCTGATCACCGCGAGCGGGACGGCACCGGTCGAGTTCGCCCGCGCGATCCTCGCGCGTCTCGAGGTGTTCGAACCGAGCGTGCTCGAGTCGTGGTTCAAGCTCTACCGCAACCAGGATCCGGCCGGCTTCTACGAGTTGACGACGTCCTGATGGACACCGACCCGGACCTGCTCAGCGGCGCGGCCCTGACCGCGTTCAAGCTCAACGGCCAGTTCCTCGACGTCGCCGCCCAACTGGCCCGGCCAGCCGGGATCACCGCCGCATGGTGGCAGGTGCTCGGCGCGGTGCTGCACACCCCGCTGCCGGTCGCCGGGATCGCCCGCGAGATGGGCATCACCCGGCAGAGCGTGCAGCGCATCGCCGACCTGCTGGTCGAGCGCGGGCTGGCCGAGTACCGCGAGAACCCGGCGCACCGACGCGCCAAGCTGGTCGCCCCGACCGAACTCGGACTGGCCACGATCGCCGAGATCAACCCCGGGCACGCCGCCTTCGCCCGACGGCTCGCCGACGCGATGGGGCGCGAGGAGTTGTCGCGCGCGCTAGCGGCGATGACCGCCCTGTCGGAGACGCTGGCGGCGCTGGCCGGCACGGGCCCGGCGCCCGGCTAGCGACTCGCCCGCGGCGCCCACCGAGGATCCCGGCCGGCGAGCCCGATCAGCCGGTCGAGGGCGGGTGCCGCGTCGGGCACCGCGACCGCCGGTCCGAACAATCCCCCCGAGTCCCGGGCCGCGTCCGGCGTGGCAGCGACCAACTCGAGGCACGCCGACAGCGCCGCGTCGTCGCAGTCGAACGGCTGTCCGCTGGCGCGGGCGATGTCCCATCCGTGAATCACCAGTTCGTCGAGCGCGAACGCCCCGGCGGCGTCCGCGGGCAGGTCGACGCCCCCGACCTGGGTCGTTCCCGTCCACGCGGCACCGTCGCGCCACGCCTCGGCGAGGACGGCGACCCGGGCCGGAATCGACAGCCGCCAGTCGGCGGGCAGCCGGCTTCCGTCCAGGGCGGGCGCCGCGGCGGTCTCGGGGCCCAGATTCTTTCGTGCGGCGGCGGTGAACGCGGTCGACAGCCCGCCGACGTGGTCGACGAGCGCACCGAGGGTGGTCTCCTCGCACGGTGTCGGCGCCGACAGTTGGTCGTCGGTGACACCCTCGAGCAGTCGAATCATCTGGCGCGCGGCCGGTTCGAGATCGAGCATCGCGTTCTCCTTCTTCGGGCGGACATGCACGACTGTTCTCAGTGTCGACCTCCCCGACGCCCCGAACTCATCGCTGCCGGAAATTCGCTCGCGCCCGACCGAAGTGCGCTGTTAGCGTCGAATGACTGCCCCGCCGAACCGAAGGACCGAAACCGTGACCGCGCCGACGGTAGCCCCGGACCGACGCCGAGGCCCGCTGGTCCTGATCAACCTGGCCACCCTGCTGTCGGCGACCGGCAACGGCATCACCGTCGTCGCGCTGCCCTGGCTGGTGCTGCAGCAGACCGGCAAGGCCACCGACGCGGCCATCGTCGCCGGTGCCGCCACCCTGCCGTTGCTGCTGTCGAGCCTGTTCTCCGGCACGGTGGTCGACCGGTTCGGCCGTCGTCGCACCTCCCTGGTCTCGGACGCGTTGTCCGGGATCTCGGTGGCGCTGATTCCGGTGATGGCGGCGACGGCCGGGTTGTCGGTACCGCTGCTCGCGGTGCTGGCCGCGCTCGGAGCCGCCTTCGACCCGGCCGGCATCTCGGCCCGCGAGTCGATGCTGCCCGCCGCGACGAAGGACGCCGGCTGGTCCCTGGACCGGGCCAACAGCCTGTACGAGGCGAACTACAACGTCGCGTACCTGATCGGTCCCGGCGTCGGCGGCGTCCTGATCGCGACGGTCGGCGCGGTGAACACCCTGTGGGTGACCTCGGCCTGCTTCGCCGCCTCGATCGTCACGATCGCGTTCCTGCGACTCGAGGGCGCGGGCGTGCCCGACCGCCGGACCCGGCCCGAGTCCATGTGGTCCGGCACACTCGAGGGCCTGAAGTTCGTGTGGCACAACCGATTGCTGCGCACTCTCGCCCTCGTCGACATGGCCGTCGTCGCGCTGTACATGCCCGTCGAGAGCGTCCTGTTCCCCACCTACTTCACCGAGCTCGGCCAGCCGGCACAGCTCGGGTGGGTGCTGATGGCGATGGCCGTGGGTGGAGTCGTCGGTGCGCTGGCCTACGGCGCGCTCGCCGCGCGCGTGCGACGCCGGACGCTGATGCTGCTGGCGATGTCGGCGCTCGGCGCATGCATGGTCGGGATGGCATTCCTGCCGCCGCTGTGGGTGACGCTCACTCTCGCGCTGATGGTCGGGCTGGTGTTCGGCCCGGTCGGACCGATCGCGAACTACGCCATGCAGACCCGCAGCCCCGAGCACATGCGCGGACGGGTGGTCGGGGTGATGACCTCCACCGCGTACGCCGCCGGCCCGCTCGGCTACCTGCTGGCGGGACCGCTGATCGACGCCGTCGGCATCGAGACCACGTTCTTCGTGCTGGCGATCCCGGTGTGCGTGATCGCCGCGGTCTGTTTCGGGCTGCCCGCCCTGCGGGAACTGGACACCCGCGATGTCGATCCGGAGGAGGCTCGTTCGTTTACAGGGTGAGAGTCCCCGCGCCGAGCCGGGACGTCGTCACAGGAGGAAGACCATGCCGCACTACCTGCTCAGCGTGTACCAGCCCGACGGTCCCGTGCCGGAGCCGGCGGAACTGGCCGCGATCACCGAGAACCTCGACGCCCTCAACGAGGAGATGCGGGCGGCGGGCGCGTGGGTGTTCGCCGGCGGGCTGCATCCGCCCAGCACCGCCACGGTGCTGCGCGCCCGCGGCGACGACGTCCTGACGACGGACGGACCGTTCGTCGAGGGCAAGGAGCATCTCGGCGGCTTCACCATCGTCGATGCCGCCGACCTCGACGACGCGCTCGAGTGGGGCCGAAAGCTCAATCGGGCCACCACCCTCCCGATCGAGGTCCGCCCCTTCCAGGGCTGACGCCGATGACCGCGACCGGCGCACAGATCGATGCGGTCTTCCGCCGCGAGTACGGCCGAGCGGTCGCGGTCCTGGTCGGCCGCTTCGGCGACATCGACCTCGCCGAGGAGGCCGTTCAGGACGCGTTCGCCGAGGCAACGGCGAGGTGGCCGGCGACGGGACTGCCCCCGAGCCCGGCCGGCTGGATCGTCACCACCGCCCGCAATCGGGCGATCGACCGGCTGCGCCGGGAGTCGTCGCGGGCGGACCGGCAGGCCCGCGCCGTGTCCGAGCGCGCGTTGCTCGACGAGACCGACGCAGGCACCGCCCGAGAGGAGGTCGTCGTGCCGGACGACCGGCTGCGCCTCGTCTTCACCTGCTGCCATCCCGCGCTGTCCGACGCAGCTCAGGTCGCGCTGACCCTGCGACTGCTCGGCGGCCTGACCACCGCGGAGATCGCCCGCGCATTTCTCGTCCCGGAGGCGACGATGGCGCAGCGACTGGTCCGCGCCAAGGGCAAGATCCGGGACGCGCGGATCCCCTACCGCGTCCCGAGCGAGGCCGACCTGCCGGACCGGCTCCGCGGGGCACTCGCCGTGGTCTACCTGATCTTCAACGAGGGCTACGCCGCCAGCGCGGGCGAGACGCTGGTCCGCGAGGACCTGTGCACCGATGCGGTCCGGCTCGGCCGGCTGCTGGCCGAGCTGATGCCGGACGAACCGGAGACGCTGGGGCTGCTCGCGTTGATGCTGTTCGCCGAGTCGCGACGAGCGGCGCGCGTCGGCGCGGACGGCGAGCCGGTGCTGCTCGCCGATCAGGACCGGTCGTGCTGGGACCGCGACCGGAAGGCCGAGGCGCAGGGGTTGGTGCGCCGATGCCTGCGGCGAAACCGTCCGGGGCCCTACCAGATTCAGGCCGCCATCGGCGCCGTGCACAGCGAAGCACCCACCGCGGCCGCGACCGACTGGCCACAGATCGTCGTGCTGTACGACCACCTGCTCGCGGTCGCCCCGAGTCCCGTGGTCGCGCTCAACCGGGCCGTCGCGGTGGCGGAGGTGGACGGTCCCGGTCCGGCGCTCGAGCTCGTCGACGCGCTCGGCCTCGACCGCTACCGCGTCTTCCACGCCGTGCGGGCAGACCTGCTCCGGCGCCTCGGCCGCGAATCCGAGGCCGGACACGCATACGAGGCCGCCCTGGCCGTGACGGACAACGCGGCCGAACGCCGCTTCCTGCGCGGACGCCTCGACGCCCTGGCCTGAGGCGGCCTCGCGGGAGTCAGCGCACGAGGACCAGGAGGAATCCGCCGCCGCCCGGCTCGATCTTGGTGTCCAGGCTCAGCTCGGGCGCCAGCCGCGACAACCGGTCCAGCAGCCAGGCCGCCGCGTCCTCGGCGTCGGGCTTCGACGGGCACCGCGCGACCGCGACCCGCCCCGGCTTGCGGGTGAGCTGTTCGACCACCCCGATGATCGGGGCGGGGTCGATCACGAACAGCGCGTCCGACCACGGCACGACCGGCTTGATCGCGCCCTTCTTGGTGTTGCACGCCCGGTGGGCGAGCCGCTCCGGTCCGCCCTTGCCCTTCTTCGCGGCGAAGATGCTGTCGATGCTCGGGCCCCGCGGGTCGTTGACCGACATGTCCGGGTCGACCGGCTCGTCGCACAACCAGCAGCGCCACGATTCCCGTTCGCCGACCTCGTCCAGCTTGCTCATGCGCCTGACGCTACAGACCGATCAGCTGAAGCCCATAACCTCGTCGCCCCACGCCGCCCGCAGGTCCCGGTCCGGATCGGGGGCGAGCGTGTCCGTCTTGTCGATGAACAGCGTCGACCGCGTGTCCTCGAGGTAGGGCGCCCAGTGCTTCGACGCGTCCAGCGCCGCGGGCACCCCGTAGCGGGCGAACGCCAGCCAGCGCCGCTGCACCCGGCCCGAGACCTCCAGCGCGGTCTTGCGGCCGCCGAGCCAGAACGTCGGGTCCACGTTGAGGGTGCCGAAATTGCCGAACACGTACGGCAACTCGGTGGCATGGCTCGCACCGACCCTGGCCGCCTTGAGCATCGGTGTCGCGTGGTCGAAGCGGTACACCCAGGTCGGCGAGTGCCTGCTGTGCGCGTCCGCGATCCACAGACAGGGCATCCGGAATGCGGCGTCTCTCGACACAGCCATCGCACCAGTCGATTTCGACCAGTCGGGATAGGCGGAGATGATCTCCGCGACGCGGGCCGCGGACAGGTTCGGGTGGTCCGAGGCGATCGCGGTGAACATCTGGTTCACGGTGTCGGCGGTGACGGGCAGGATCGGCGAGCGGGTCAACCGGAAGATCGACGCCTCGTCCCGGTTGGTCCCGATGATCAACGGGATGCGATGCGCATGGCCCTTCTGGAAAGCCGCCACCGGGTACCGCGGCACCAGGTCGCCGTCCACCACCGGGGCCATCGCCAGCGTTCCGGGGACGGTCGTGGTCACCTCGTCGAGCAGCTCGTCGCCGGCCTCCGTCAGCTTCTCGATCGGCAACTCCAGCAGCCGGTCCGGCTCCCCCGCGGCGACCCCGACCAGTTCGAGGAAGCGGGCGGCGACCGTGGCCGCGCGTTCGGCGCCGTAGACGGACGTCGCGGGGGCGCTCTGCGCGATGGCGCGGTGGAAGAGCCCCTCGGCCCGCGGCGAGGTCATCAGGGTGGTGATCGATCCGGCCCCGGAGGACTCACCGAACACGGTGACGTTCCCGGGGTCGCCGCCGAACGCCGCGATGCCGCGCCGCACCCATTCGAGCGCCGCGATCAGGTCCCGCAGCCCGACGTTCGCCTCGAACCCGTCCCCGCAGGACGAGAGGTCGAGGAAACCCAGGACCCCGAGCCGGTAGTTGACGGTGACCACCACGACGTCACCCAGTTCGGCCAGCCGCCTGCCGTCGTACACCGTCTGCGAGGACGACCCGACGCAGTACGCGCCGCCGTGCACCCACACCATCACCGGTCGCGGCTCGCCGCCCGGGCGCGGCGCCCACACGTTCGCCGACAGGCAGTCCTCGTCGGCGACCATGCCCGGGTCCATCGGCACCTGCATCGCCTTGGCCTGGGGTGCGATCGGCCCGAACTCGCGGCAGTCGCGCTCGCCGTCCCACGGTGTCGGCGGCAGCGGCGAGCGGAACCGGCGTTGCCGGCCGGCGGTGGCGTACGGGATTCCCTTCCACACGAACACCCCGCCGTCGGCGTAGCCACGGACGGCACCGTCGGGTGTGTCGACGCGGAGCGTCTCCGGCGGGCTCGCGATCACGTCCTGCTCGCTCTGCACGGAAGCCTCCTACTGCCTGGGCACACGTCCTTCGCCACGGTACCAAGGCTGGCCCCGCCGCTCCGGGACGCGAATCCGACCGCACCCCGGTGGCTCGCACCCGGGCAGTACCGGCCACACCGACCCGGCTCCCTACGATGACGGGCATGGGAGTTCCGCGTTGGGGTCTGATGCTCGTCGCGTGCGGTGCCGTCGTGCTCACGGCCGCGTGCGGCACCACCGTCGGTGGCAACGCCTCTCCGACCGCCGAGCCGATGGCGACGAGCACCCCTCCGGCCACACCGCCGACGCGGACCGCAGCGCCCACCACGACGAAGGCCGTCCCCGCCGCACAGGTCGCGGACTACGCCGGTACCCAGGCGGGTTCGTACTACTTCACCAGCCCCAGCTCGAAGTTCGAGTGCGCGATCGTCACCGCACGGCAACCGGTGGCGGGCTGCCACGGCGCGTTCCCTCCCAACGCCCCTCAGGTGAAAGGTTCCGGGGCTCCCGGTCCCGTGACTCCGAATTCGATCAGGGTGGCAGCGGACAGGCCCGGTGAATTCTTCTCCGCGGGCGACCCGGCGTTCCACCGGTTCGACGGCACCGCGAAGGTCCTACCCTACGGTTCTCCGTTGCGGGTTCAGGGATTCACCTGCACGGTCGACGAACGCACCGGTGTCACCTGCGAGACCGCCGGACACGGATTCACCGTCTCGGACAACGCCTTCCGACTCTGGTAGCCGGCCGGCCCTCGCCCGTCAGCTCGTCCCGGCCCGCTCACCGAGCGGGGTCCGCTCCGGGCAGTCGACGCGCCAGAAGCTCCAGCCGTCCGCCACCTCGACGTCGCCGCTGATGTGGCTGGCCACCGCGACCGCGGCCGCAGTCGGGTCGTCGAAACGCCTGCCCTCCATCGGCCCACGGGTGACCTCGAGCCGACGCGTCGCCTCGTCGTACCGTCCGACCAGGCGATAGCCCTCGAAGTCGGCGACGACGCGGAGGCGCGCGTCGTCCACCTCGCCGACCGCTTGCTTCACCGGGACCGGTCGCCTGCGCACGACGGCCTCCTCGACCGCACCGACCTCCGGGATGCGGCTCGGGTCCCTGGTCGCCGACAGCCCGAGCAGGTCCCACCGCAGCCGTCCGTGCGCGACCCGTTCGACCGCGATGGTGTGCGCGCCGGTTCGCGTGCGCCCCGGCACCTCGCGCACCCACAGATCGACCTCTCCCCGGATGTCGGCTGCGACCTCATCGGACGGGAGGACGAAGAACTCGGGCTGACTGCCGGCCAGGTCGACGAAGACCCAGAACTGCGAACCGGTGTCGTCGGTCTCGAGCGACCCGTCCTGCCGTCGCGCCCGCCAGTCCCCCTCCAGTTTGGTCCGCACCCGCACGACGTGCAGGGAGCCGTCGACGCCCCGCACCTGCACCGGGTTCCGTCGGGAATGGGTCAACCGGACTGCTCGACCGCCCCGCTGGGCGACCTCGGTGATGAATGCCTGAATGCCCAGGCTGGCGGTGTTGTCCATGGTGTGCGTGACCGTCCGTTGCGCTCGACCCGTACAAATGGGAGAGCAGTGGGCGACGGGTGACGCAGACACGACTCGGCTCTGCGGTCCACACTACGTGCAGGCCACCGCGCGCAGGTCGTCGTGCTCACTTCCCGGCACACCGCAACGTTCAGTGGTACAAGGCGTCGATCTCGTCGGCGAACCGTTCCGCCACCACGTTCCGCTTGATCTTCAGGGTCGCGGTGAGCTCGCCGTCTTCCTCCGTGAGGTCTCGGCCGAGGATCGCGAACCGCTTCACGGCCTCGGCGTGCGAGACCGTGGTGTTCGCGTCGTCGACGACCTCCTGCAGCGCCGCGCGCAGGTCGGGGTCGTCTCGCAGGTCGGCGATCGACGATCCGTTCTTGCCGTGCTCGGAACTCCAGTGCGCCAGCACCTCCGGATCCACCGTGAGCAGCGCGCCGATGAACGGACGCCCGTCGCCGACGACAACCGCCTGCGACACCAGCGGATGCGAGCGCATCCGGTCCTCGAGCGGGCCGGGCGAGACGTTCTTGCCGCCCGCGGTGATGAGCAGGTCCTTCTTCCGGCCGGTGATGGTCAGGTAGCCGTCCTCGTCGAGGGCGCCGAGATCACCGGTGCGGAACCAGGTTCCGTCGAACGCGTCGGCGGTGGCCTGCTCGTTGTGCCAGTAACCGTCGAACACGACACCACCGGACAGTTCGATCTCCCCGTCCTCTGCGATGCGCACGGTGTTGCCGCCCATCGGCTGCCCGACGCTGCCGATCCGTTGCGCGCCCGGAACGTTGACACAGTGCGCCGCGGTCGACTCCGTCAGACCGTAGCCCTCGTAGATCGGGACGCCGACACCGCGGAAGAAGTGTCCAAGCCGCGGCATCAGGGCGCCACCACCGGAGATCGCCCACCAGCACTCGCCACCGAGTGCGGTCCGCAGCTTCGAGTACACGAGCCGGTCCGCCACCCAGCGCTTCAGTCGCAGGATCGGCGAGGGACCACCCTCGTCGAGCGACTCGCTGTAGCGGATCGCGGTCCTCTCGGCGAACCCGAACACGGCCTTCGGGACGGTCCCGCCCTGTGCGGCGGAATGGGCGGCCGAGTCGCGGACCTTCTCGAACACGCGGGGCACGCCGAGGATGGTGTGCGGCCGGAACCGCTCGAACTGGCCGACGATGGTGCCGAAGTTCGACCAGTGCGCCTGGGTCCCGCCGGCCTCGAACATCGCCAGGGACACCGCCCGCGCCAGCACGTGGGCGAGCGGCAGGAAGGTCAGCATGCGATTTCCGGGCCGGGCCACGTCGCCGATGCTGGCGGTGAGGATCCCACGGACCTCGGACAGGAAGTTCCGGTGGGTGAGGCGACAGCCCTTCGGACGACCGGTGGTACCCGAGGTGTACACCAGCGAGGCGAGCTCGTCGGCCCGGATGTCGGCGATCCGGTCCTGGACCGCGCTGTCGTCGAGATCGTGCCCTTCGGCGAGCAGCGCATCGACGGCGTCGACCTCGATCGCCAGCGCCTCGACACCGAGGTCCGCGAACGACGAGGCATGGCCGGCGGATTCCACGATCGCCAGCACGGCTCCGGAATCCTCGACGATCCAACGGATCTGGTCCGGGGACGAGGAGTCGTAGATCGGCACCGACACCGCGCCGGCGGCCCAGATCGCGAAGTCGAAGAGGGTCCACTCGAAACGGGTCGCGGACAGCAGGACCACCCGATCCCCCGTCCGGACACCGCGCCGGATCAGGCCCTTGGCCACCCCGGACACCAACTCGGCGAACTCGGTGGCCGTGACGTCGCGCCAGCCGTCCCCGTCGGGCCGGGAGAACAGCACCAGTTCCGGTGTCTCGCGAGCGTGGCGGTACACCGAGCGGACGAGGGCGTCGTCGGCGGCGATGGTGAAGGTTGCGTTGGTCGCGTACTCACGCACTGTGGTCATCTCCGGTGGTCTCGGCGTCCCTGCGGGCAGGAGTGGTACTGGAACGGAAGTGATGCAGGAGGGCGGCGAACTCCTCGACCTCATCGGTCGGCCAGTCGCGAACGCGCGCGTCCACCTCCGCGCGGCGATGCCGGTCCGCGTCGGCCAGCACGCCGGTCCCGACGTCGGTGAGGGTGAGCGGGTGGCCCTGGCGGACCGGTCCCGGCTCCGCGTGCACCCAGCCCCCGTCGACGCACTGACGCAGTTGCCTCGACACCGTCGAGCGATGCACGCCGAACGCGTCCGAGATGTCGGTCGCGCGGCAGCCGGGGTGGCGGGCGATGAACGACAGCACCGAGTGCTGGGCGAAGGTGGGCACTCCGTCCGAGGGCCGTTCGCCGGTCATCACTTCGCGGAGCAGGTTGACCATCTCCTCGTGTACCCGAGCAACGGCCCCGCTCCGATCGTGTTGCATTACGCAACTATAGCCCCCGAGGCCATGATCGGTCAGTGGCGTGGGCCACCCGGCGCCCCGGCGACTCGGCGCACTCGACGGACGCCCCACACTCGGGCCGGCGATGCGTCTGCCCCGGAAATGCGAAATGCCTCGCACCGCAATCTCTTTCGAGATCGTGGTGCGAGGCATTCGCAACGTATGTTCGGCGGTGTCCTACTCTCCCACACCCTGTCGAGTGCAGTACCATCGGCGCTGGAGGGCTTAGCTTCCGGGTTCGGAATGGGGCCGGGCGT
>NZ_JBHXVP010000011.1:0-205978 GCF_042672245.1 Rhodococcus sp. NPDC127527 | reverse complement strand
CAGAAACTCATTTATTGTGCCCGCGTGGCGTCGGGGTCGACTGCCCGCGCGCGGTGGGGCCCGCCCCCCACCCCGTGGGGGGGGCCGGGGGCCCGCCCCCCCCCCCACCACCGTGCGGTCGGACGCCGTGGTACGGAACGACGTCGTCCCGTATCCGGTTTCACCGGTTGTCCGATGTGTCATGTCGAGGTGCGTCCGGATGTGCGAATCAGCCGAGCTTGCCGACCACGGCCTCGGCGCTCTCCAACAGCGCGCCGGACGCGGCCAGCTGCACCGCGGACTCGATCTCCGGCGCCAGGTGGCGGTCCGTGCCCGGCCCCTGCACGCGCTCCCGGATCGTGTCACGCACGGCGCCGGTCGCCGGCGACGGCTCGAGCGGCGCGCGCAGGTCCAGTCCGCGGGCGGCGGTGAGCGCCTCGATGGCGAGCACCCGGGTGAGGCCGTCGACGGACCGCCGCAGCTTTCGGGCGCCCGACCAGCCCATCGACACGTGGTCCTCCTGCATGGCGGAGGACGGGATCGAGTCGACGCTCGCGGGCGCGGCCAGCCGCTTGAGCTCGGACACGATCGCCGCCTGCGTGTACTGCGCGATCATGTGTCCGCTGTCCACGCCCGGGTCGTCGGCCAGGAACGGCGGCAGGCCGTGGTTGCGCGCGGCGTCGAGGAACCGGTCCGTCCGGCGCTCGCTCATGCTCGCCACATCGGCGACGACGATCGCGAGGAAGTCGAGCACGTACGCGACCGGCGCGCCGTGGAAGTTGCCGTTGGACTCCACCCGGCCGTCCAGGGTCACCACCGGGTTGTCGACTGCGCTCGCCAGCTCGAAGGAGGCGATGCGCTCCGCGTGCGCGACGGTGTCGCGGGCTCCGCCCGCGACCTGCGGCGCGCAGCGCAGCGAGTAGGCATCCTGCACGACCGTGCAGTCCGGGGTGGCGTGGCTGGCGACGATTCCCGAGCCGGCGAGCAGCCGGGTCATGTTCGCCGCCGCCACCGCCTGGCCGGGCTGCGGCCGCAGCGCCTGCAGGTCCGCGGCGAACACCTTGTCCGTGCCCATCAGGCCCTCGACGCTCATCGCCGCGGTGACGTCCGCGAGCGCGAGCAACTTCCGCAGGTCGTGGCAGGCCAGGACCAGCATGCCGAGCATGCCGTCGGTGCCGTTGATGAGGGCCAGGCCCTCCTTCTCCCGGAGCTCGACCGGCTCGATCCCGGCGGCGGCCAGCGCCTCCGCGGCAGGCTTGAGCTCGCCGTCGGCGTCCCGGACCGTGCCCTCCCCGATCACGGCCATCGCGACGTGCGCGAGCGGCGCCAGGTCGCCCGAGCAGCCGAGGCTGCCGTACTCGTGCACGACCGGGGTGATGCCGGCCGACAGCAGCGACGCGTACACCTGGGCCACCTCCGGGCGGACGCCCGTGCGGCCGGTCGCCAGCGTCGACAGTCGCAGCAGCATCAGCGCGCGGACCACCTCGCGCTCCACCTCGGGACCGGAACCGGCCGCGTGCGAGCGGATCAGGCTGCGCTGCAGCTGGGCCCGCAGCTCCAGCGGGATGTGCCGGGTGGCGAGCGCGCCGAAGCCGGTCGACACTCCGTACACCGGCTTGGGATCCTCGGCGAGGGCCTGGACGCGGGTCCGGCTGACGCCGATCGCCGCGAGAGCCTCCTCGGAGAGCCGCACCGGCGCGCCGAATCGAGCGACGCGCACGACCTCCTCCGGCGTCACGGCACCGACTCCGACCACGACGGGTTCAGTGTTGTTCATAGCTCGCTTCTCCGTGTGCGAGAGGGTGTTCGTGCTCATGATTGTTCTCCGTTTCGAATGAGGGGTAGCGAAAATTTGTCGGTCGAGTCAGGACGTCCGGGCCGCGAGTTCGGCTTCGGTCGGTTCGGGCCGGGGTCGCACCCACCGGCGGTACGCGAGGGCGAGCAGGGCAAGCCACACCGCCCCGACGACCAGTGCGACACGGGTGTCGGCGTCGAAGGCGAGCACCGCGACCACGAAAACCAGGAACCCGATGGCGAGCAGCTGCCCGTACGGCCAGAACGGCACCGGGAACTTCAGGGCGGCGGCCTCGGCCGGGTTCATCCGCTGCCGCGAGCGGTAGTGCGAGAGCAGGATCATCAGCCAGACGAAGATCGTCGCGAACGTGGCGATCGACGCGATGACCAGGAACACCCGGTCCGGGATCAGGTAGTTGAGCAGCGCGCCGAACAGCAGCGTGATCGTCATGATGACCACCGTCATCCAGGGCACGCCATTGCGGGAGACCTGCCCCATCATCGCGGGGGCCTGGCCGCGCTGGGCCATCCCGAACATCATCCGGCCGGCGCCGAAGATGTCGCTGTTGATCGCCGACAGCGCGGCGGTGATGACCACGACGTTCAGCACCGTCGCGGCCGGTCCGATCCCGAGGCCCTGGAAGATCTGCACGAAGGGACTGCCCTCGGTGCCGATCGTCTGCCACGGATTGATCGCCATGATCACCGCGAGGGTGAGCACGTAGAACAGGATGATCCGCACCGGGACGGTGTTGATCGCGCGGGGAATGGTGCGTTCCGGGTCCTCCGCCTCGCCCGCGGTGATCCCGATGATCTCGGTGCCGCCGAACGCGAACATCACGATCGCGAAGCAGCTGACGAAACCGCCGAACCCGGTGGCGAAGAAACCGCCGCCGGACCACAGGTTGCTCACGCCCGTGCCGGTGTCGTGGATCCCGAATCCGAAGATCAGGATCGCGATGCCGCCGGCGATCATCGCGACGATCGCGGCGATCTTGACCAGGGTGAACCAGAACTCCACCTCGCCGAAGACCTTGACGCTGAGCAGATTGATCGCGCCGATGAAGAAGATGATCGCCAGCACCCAGATCCAGCGGGGCACGTCCGGGAACCAGAAGCCCATGTAGACGCCGAACGCGGTCACGTCCGCCAGGCACACCACGATCATCTCGAAGGTGTAGGTCCAGCCGGTGACGAACCCGGCCAGCGGGCCCAGGTGCTTGCTCGCGTACTCGCCGAACGATCCCGACACGGGATTGCTCACGGCCATCTCGCCGAGCGCGCGGAGCACCAGGTAGATCGCCGCACCACCGATGAGGTAGGCGAGCAGTACCGACGGTCCGGCCCGGTTGATCGCCTCCGCCGATCCGTAGAACAGGCCAGTACCGATGGCCGAACCCAGTGCGATGAACCTGATGTGGCGTGCCGACAACCCTCTGGTCAGCGTCGCGACGGTGTCTTTCACAAGCGATCTCCCTGGACTGTGTTGGCAGCGATTCGACCCTTGCCAACTGTGCGGTGAGTCACATTAGCAGAGGGGGTATATGCCTGTATAGAC
The DNA here is from genome assembly GCF_042672245.1 of Rhodococcus sp. NPDC127527. Classification (NCBI taxonomy): domain Bacteria; kingdom Bacillati; phylum Actinomycetota; class Actinomycetes; order Mycobacteriales; family Nocardiaceae; genus Rhodococcus; species Rhodococcus sp. NPDC127527. The sequence continues at coordinate 202,647 of NZ_JBHXVP010000011.1, read as the reverse complement.
AACTCGCCGACTTTCTCGAGCTGACATGCCCGCCCGTCGGGTTCCGGCACGGTCGCGCGGGCGGGCGGGCGATGCGCCCGCACTCGACATCCGCGCCGAAGCGGGGCTAGCCTTACCTAAGATTCGGGGCCTGGTGGGGCAGCATCACATCTACTGAAGGCGATCGAGAATGACACCGACCGGTATCGCGCTGCTCGGCGCAATCGCAGGATTCACGATCTTCCTGGGGTTGCCGATCGGTCGGCTCCGGTCCCCCGCTCCCCGGCTGCGTGCCCTCCTCAACGCGGTCGCCATCGGCATCCTCGTCTTCCTGCTGTGGGACGTCCTCAGTCATGCATGGGAACCGATCGACACCGCGCTGAGCGACCACGACTACGGACCCGCCGCCGGCAACGGTGTGGTCTTCGTCGGATGTTTCGGGGTGGGGCTGCTCGGCCTCGTCTACTTCGACCGGCGGGTCGCGCACCGAGTCGCCGCGGCCGCGGGTCGGTCCGGTGGCGGCCCCGGCGCGGCCTCGATCACGGACTACCCCGCGAGCGCGGCGACTCGATCCCGCTTCGCCGCCCTGTCGATGATGATCGCGGTCGGCATCGGGCTGCACAACTTCGCCGAAGGGCTGGCCATCGGTACGTCCGCCGCCACCGGCGAACTTCAGCTCGCGATCCTCCTGGTCATCGGATTCGGGCTGCACAATGCGACCGAGGGATTCGGCATCGTCGCGCCGCTCGCCGCCGCCGGCACCAGGCCCTCGTGGGGTCGACTCGCGTTGCTGGGACTGATTGCCGGTGGGCCGACGTTCCTCGGCACTGTCGTCGGCCAGCACGTCACCAACAGCACCCTCTCGATCGGGTTTCTCACCCTCGCCGCCGGCTCGATTCTCTACGTGGTGATCGAATTGCTCGCGGTGGCCCGTGCCAGCGGGATGAAGGAGCTCGTCACCTGGGGCATCCTGCTCGGCGTGGTCCTCGGCTTCCTCACGGACGCCGTGGTCACTGCGGCCGGCGCGTGAACCGACGAACCCGGCTGCGGGGACTGCCCGGCTACGAGTAGACGTCGGAGAGCGTGACGGTTCGGAGGTTGCGGCTGTTCACGATATCGACGAGCTGTGGGAAGGTCCGCGGGACGACTCGCTGATTGGCGTGGCACAGCACGATCGACTGAGGCTGGAACGACCGCTTCGCGGCGGCAATTACATCCGCCTCGGTGACGATGACCGAGTCGCCGATGGTGCCGCTCCACAGCGTGATCGTGCGGTAGCCGAGATCTGTGGCGACGCGGTCGGTGGTCGCATTGTGTCGTCCGTACGGCGGTCGGAAGAAGGGCGATCCGGTCACTCCGTACGTGTTGCGCAGGAATTCTGCATTTCGGTTGATCTGGTCGGCAAGGGCGCGCGGCGGCAGTGTCGTGATGTCCGGGTGCGACCAGGTGTGGTTGCCGAGCACGACCTGACCGGACTCGACCATCGGCCGCAGGGCGGGCGCGTTGTCGGTCCACGATCGGTTGACCCCGTTCGGGAAGAAGGTGATCCGAAATCCAGTGTCGCGGCACAGCTGCGCATACGCGGCGACGACGTCCGAGGTGGTGCCGTCGTCCACGGTCAATGCGAGCAGATTGCCGACGCCGGGCAGCTGGGTGATCACGCCGAGCGGCGCCGGTACGCGTGGCATCAGTGGTGGACCGGGCAATCCCGGGATCGGTGGCAGCGGCGGTACGGGTGGCAGGACGAATCCGGGGTCGGAAACCCGTGCCGGATCGGCATTGGCCGTGCCGACGCCGGCGGCGAGCGCGAGGGCGCCGGCACCGGCGATGCGAAACAGGGTGCGCCGATCCAGGTAACGGGCGGCAGCGCGGCCCGGCACGACTACCCACCTCCGGTGTCGAAACACGCTCGGTACCCCCCGCTGTCGAACGTCGAGGTCGAGCAGTAGGTCGCCTCGGGGTAGTACGCGCCCATCGAGGTCGCGGGATCGATGTGCTGGTCCTGCGAGGCCTGCACCGACTGCGGGTAGAACTGCGCGCTCGGCAGCATGTGGCGCATGAAGAGCACCTTCTTCGGCACCTGGGTTGACCCCCACAGCAGCACGGTGACGGTCGGATCTGTTGTGGCCGTGACCGGCACGTCTGCCGGGGCCGCGACCACGTACGTGTAGTTACCGGCCGAGTCGACCCGGGTCTGGAAGTCGGCCGCGCACGCGACCACCGGGTACGGCGAGACCTGATCGTTCTGGCACATCGACCAGTACCGCACCTGCTCACCGGGTTCGGTTGGCGAGGCCCCTGCCCGGGTGTCCGGGAAGGTCGGCGCACGCCCGCGAACCACGACGATCCGGCCGGGCTGATAGGTCAGCCCGGCGCCGAGATACTTGTTGTCGCCGTTGGGAAACAGGCCGGACGTGCTTGCGGGATTGACGAAGGTGGCCTCCGGCACGTTGCCGGGGAACGCGCCGGAGGCGGCGCCCGCGATGACGCTGTCGAAGGCGGCGGTGAGTGCCTGGTTCACCGGACCGTTCGGCGCGGCCGCGGGGTCGAACGGTGCAGTGCACGTCGCGACCGGTGCGCGGACCGCGCCGTCTCCGTGCACGAGGGTGACATCCGGCAGGGGTACCCCCCCGGCCGCCGAGTTCGGGTCGTCGGGCACGTACACCCGGATGATCAGGAACCCGAGCGGAGCGGACTGGCCCGCGGCGGGCAGGCCCCGGATCTGGTTGGCGGCGTGGTCAGCCGTTCCGGGCAGCACCGTCGCGTGCCAGCTCCGCGGCGCCCCCGGAGCTGTGTTCGCGCCGGCGAAGGGGTTGGTGCTGCCTGGATCCGGCGTGATCTGGTTGTCCCGGAGGGTGTCGACGGTGTCGAAGTTGGTGCCGTAGGTATTGAGCGACATGTACCGGGCGTGCGGGTACTGACCGGCCAGCTCGATCCGGTCTCCCGCGCCCAGCGAGTACGGCAGCACCCAGTAGGTCGCGTTGGCGTCCGGAAACGCCACGTTGAGCACGGTGCTGTTCGACATGAACTGCCAGGCACAGCCGAGGTCGGTCGGTGGTTGCGCCCGCTCTGCTGCGGCGGCAGGCATCGCGCCGAGCACACCCGATACCGTCGCGGCCACGGCGAGGACCGTGGTCCGCCTGCGTAGCAATGCGATCGACAGTCCCCACATCCACGCACACCTCCGCTCACGGAAGAGGCTCCACGAGCCGATGCCGGCGCGGCGGGCCAAGACCAGTAAACACCTGCTGAGGGTTCGTCCATCCGACGATCGCGGAAATCCGCCGCGCCGCCGGGCCTTGCAGGCCGGGTCGGTGAGGAGCAAGATCCGAGGAAGGCCGGTCGCAGCCCGAGCCTTGGGTGCGAGGTCAGCAGTACATCGATGCGGAGTCGTGTATGGGCAGCCACGTTCGGACGAGCGCCCGCGCCAGGCCCGAGCGGCGCCGCATCACCGTGCGGGGAATCGTTCAGGGCGTCGGTTTCCGGCCGTTCGTCGCGCGGCTCGCCTCCGACCTGGGGGTCTGCGGATGCTGTGGAAACGACGACGCGGGTGTGTTCGTGGAGGTGGAGGGACATCCCCACGTACTGGACCAGTTCACCCGCCGGTTGCGCACCGACGCCCCGCGGATCGCGGCCGTCGTGGACCTCGGGTCCGAAACAGTGCCGACGCAGGGTGATTCGCATTTCCGGATCGTCGAGAGCGTGCATGTCGCGGGTGCTCGCACCTTGATCCCGCCGGATACGGCAACGTGCGCCGACTGCCTGCGTGAGTTGCACGACCCCTCCGATCGCCGCTACCGCCACCCGTTCGTCAACTGCACCAACTGCGGTCCCCGGCTGACCGTCGTCACCGACCTGCCCTACGACCGACCCGCGACCACGATGGCGAAGTTCCCCATGTGTGAGGCGTGCGAACGGGAGTACCGGAACCCTGACGACCGCCGCTACCACGCGCAACCGATCTGCTGTCACCACTGCGGCCCCCACCTGTTTCTCGAGATGGGCGGCCGTCGGATCGACGGGGACGACGAGGTGCTCCGACGTGCGCAACACGCCCTGCGAGGCGGCCTGACGGTGGCGGTCAAGGGCATTGGCGGGTTCCACCTGGTGTGCGATGCCACCAGCGCATCTGCAGTTGCGCGGCTGCGCACTCGCAAACACCGGCCCGCGAAACCCTTTGCCGTGATGGCGCGCGACATGTCGGTCGCGGCGCGGGCCGGCCGGGTGACGGCCGCCGAAGGCGAACTGCTTCGGACACCGGCACGACCGATCGTGTTGGTGCGCAAGCCCGAACGCGGAGCGGTCGCCGAAGAAGTGGCGCCGGACATCGACGAGCTGGGGCTCATGCTCCCCTACTCCCCACTGCACCAACTGCTGTTCGATCCGGTTCCCGGGGACGATGCCCCCGCCCCGCCCGAGCTGCTGGTGATGACCTCCGGCAACCTCAGCGGTGAGCCGCTGTGCTTCGAGAATGCCGATGCCCGTTCGAGGCTCGGCGACGTCGCCGACATGTTGCTGATGCACGATCGCGACATCGCGGTGCCCTGCGAGGATTCGGTGCTCGCGGTGGCCGAGGGTGATCCGGTCCCGATTCGACGGTCACGGGGTTTCGCGCCGCTGCCGGTGCTGTTGCCGTCGAACGGACCGACTGTGCTCGCGGTCGGTGCCGAGGTGAAGAACACCTTCTGCCTGACCCGCCAGGACTTCGCCTTCTGCTCGGCGCACCTCGGTGACATGGGCACCCTGGAGAGTCAGCGGGCCTTCGAGAGGTCGGTACGGCAGCTGACGACGGTGCACCGGTCGGTTCCGGAACTTGTCGTCGCGGACGAGCATCCGGACTACTCGACGGGGCAGTGGGCGCGACGATTCTGTGACCAGGAGGGCATTCCGCTGCGCACCGTGCAGCACCATCACGCGCACGTGGCCGCGTTGCTGGCCGAACACGGCCGACTCGGGACCCGGATCCTCGGTGTGGCGTACGACGGCACCGGCTACGGCTGTGACCGCACAATCTGGGGTGGCGAGGTTCTCGAGGTGGGGCCGGCCCCGCTGGACGCCCGCCGGGTGGGCCACCTGCAGCCGTTCTGGCTGCCCGGCGGCGACACGGGGGTGCGCAATCCCGTTCGGGTCGCGATGTCGCTGCTGCACGAGGCCGGTGTCGGCGATGTCGAGGACCTGCCGTGCACGCGCGCCCTCGCAGCCGCCGAACGGGAGATGCTGGAGTCGCAATTCGGCTCGGGCGTCGGGTGCGTCCGAACCACCAGCGTCGGCCGTCTGTTCGACGGGGTCTCCTCGCTGCTCGGTCTCCGCCACCGGATCAGCTACGAAGCGCAGGCCGCGATCGAACTCGAGACGCTGGCCCGATCGGCGTCGCGTCCTGCCCTCCTGACGATGGGCGTCGACGGAGACGAGCTCGCGTTCGACACCCTGATCGGCGGTGTGGTCGAGGCTCTGCGCGCGGGCACCGATCGCGCCGCGTTGGCACTCGGATTCCATCGCGCACTCGCGGAGGCGACCGGTCGACTGGCCGCGGGCGCGGGTGCCCGGACCGGCGTCACGGTCGTCGGTCTGACCGGCGGTGTGTTCCAGAACCGGTTGCTCCTCGGGCTGCTGCGGCAGGACCTACGAGAGCGCGGGTTCGAGGTACTCGTACACGCCCGGGTGCCCGCCAACGACGGCGGGATCTCACTCGGACAAGCGGTCCTCGGAAGGGCCGCACTCGCGGAGCGCCGTCCGGCGGTGGTGGCGTCCGAGAGCCCGATGACATCGGAGAAGCCGACGATCGGAGTGATGACATGACGGTGACCGTGCCCGACGCGCCACTGATCGGCGACGAACTGTCGGCCGACCTCGCGGCCGCTGCCCTCGCACTTGCCCGGCGGTTCAACGCCGGTGCCACGTTGTGGGTGGTGTCACCGCAGTGGGAACCGCACGCGCACCACGTCGCGGTGGAGTTCGTGCACCCGGTGATCGTGGGCAAGCGGGCTCTGCCGTCGGTGGCGCTCGTCGAACCGGACCCGGTGGCGCAGTGCCGCGTCGCGTCGCGACCGGGAGACGTGATCATCGCGGTGGCATCCGAGGAGCAGCCCCAGGTGCGGGACGTGATGCGCCGCTCCCCTGCCTGGGGTACCGACACGATCTGGATCGGGTCCGGCCCGCGGCCACCGGCCGGCACCGCCACCCACATCCTCTGGGTGGACTCCGACGACCCGATGGTCCCGGCCACGGGACGGTTCGTGCTGATGTACCACCTGCTCTGGGAGTTGACCCACGTCTGCTTCGAGCATCCCGGTCTGCTCACGCCGGCGCCCGAGGACTGCGCCGGCGAGTCGTGCGTGACGTGCAGCGACGAGGGCCGGCTCGCGGAGGTCGTGCTGCCGCCCGCGGCGGCGCTGGACCCGGCGCTGGTGCGCACCGCGACCGGTGAGGAGTACGTGGACGTGACGGTGGTCGGCGAGGTGGCGGTCGACGACCTGCTCCTCGTGCACGGCGGGGCGGCCCTGACCCGCATCGGCGACGGGGCGGTGTCATGACCGAACGTGAGAGCACCAATTTCCTCTACCCGTTCATCGACGCGGAGGAACGCGACACCGAACCGCTGCTGACCGATCTCGCCGCCTCCGCGCGCGGCAAGGCCGCCGAGAGTTCCCGACTGCAGCGAGCCTCGCTCGACGAATGGGGCAAGTCCGTGAACGAGGCCGGGGTACGGATGGCCGAACGGTTCGGCAGGCGCGGGCGGCTGTACACCTTCGGCAACGGCGGAAGCTCCACGGACGCGGCGACATTGGCGTCGCTGTTCAGCAGGCCCGCACGTGGGCGGCCCGTCGCCGCCTGGTCGCTGGCGGCCGATCAGGCCGTCGTGACCGCCCTGGGCAACGACGTCGGCTTCGAGCTGATCTTCTCTCGCCAGATCATCGCGCACGCCACCGCACCCGACATCGCCATCGCGCTGTCCACCTCCGGGAACTCCGACGACCTGATGACCGCGCTCGCCGAGGCGAAGAAGCGGGGCCTTCTCACGATCGGATTCGCCGGGCACGACGGCGGCCGGATGGCCGCGAGCCCGGACCTGGACTTCTGCTTCACCATTCGCTCCCAGAGCATCCACCGCATCCAGGAGAGTCACGCCCTGGTCGGCTACGCGCTCTGGTCCGCGGTGCAGACGCACCTGACCCAACCCGCGCCGCACGGCGGGGCCTCAGAATCGGGGGATTCGCAATGACCAGGTCACCGGCGCAGCCTGCCACCGCGGCCGAGCGGGAGGGGCACGTCCTCGACCGCATCGACGCCTTCCGCAAGCGCAGACCTCGGTTGCTCGAGTCGGTGGTGACGCTGGCACACGGGGCGGGCGGCAAGTCGTCCGCGGCGCTGATCGACACCGTTTTCGTCGAGGCATTCCGCAATCCGGAGCTCGAGCAGATGGGCGACGCCGCGGTGCTGGCGTTGCCCGCGGGAGACAGGCTGGCGTTCTCCACCGACTCGTACGTCGTTCAGCCGCTCCGGTTTCCGGGAGGCTCGATCGGCAACCTCGCGGTACACGGCACCGTCAACGATCTGGCCGTGTCGGGGGCCCGGCCACAGTGGCTGTCGGCGGCGTTCGTGATCGAGGAGGGCTTCGAGATCGCGCGGCTGCAGGAGATCGTCGCGGACATGCGTGACTCCGCGCAGACGGCGGGTGTGCAGATCGTCACCGGAGACACGAAGGTGGTCGGCAAGGGCGCGGCCGACGGGATGTTCATCTCCACCGCGGGCGTCGGGGTGATTCCGTCCGGTCGGCGGCTGTCGGTGGAGTCGGTACGGCCGGGAGACAAGGTCCTGGTGTCGGGCACGATCGGCGAGCACGGCATGGCGGTGATGCTCGCGCGCGGTGAACTCGCGATCGAGGCGGACATCGCATCGGACACCGCACCGGTCAACGAGATCGTCGAGGCGATGCTCGCGGCCGCACCGTCGACGCGGTGGATGCGCGACGCCACCCGAGGCGGCGTCGGCACCGTGTGCAACGAGCTCGCGCAGAGCGCGGGCGTCGCGGTGGTGCTCGACGAGCAGGTACTCCCGGTGCAGCCGCAGGTGCTCGGGGCCTGCGACCTGCTGGGCATCGATCCGCTGTACGTGGCGAACGAGGGCAAGTTCGTTGCCGTGGTCCCCGCCGCGGAAGCCGACTCGGCGCTGGCAGCGATGCGTGAGCACCCGCTCGGTTCCTCGGCCGAGGTGATCGGCGAGGTGATGGCGGAACCCGAGGGCATCGTGGCGTTGCGCACGGCGTTCGGCGGCAGCCGGATCGTCGACATGCTCGTCGGCGACCCGCTCCCCCGGATCTGCTGAGCGGGTCACCGACAGAGGAAGGAGAACGTGATGTGTCTCGGGATACCGGGCCAGGTCGTCGACATCGTCGACGCCGAACAGCATCTCGCCAAGGTGGACGTGAACGGGATCCGCCGCGTCATCAGCGTGCGCCTGCTCGCGGACACCGGTCTGGTGGTGGGTGACTGGGTGCTGGTGCACGTCGGCTTCGCGATGTCGAAGATCGACGAGGCCGAGGCGCAGGCGACCCTGGACCAGGTCCAGAAGATGGGCGCCGACTACGTCAACGAGATGGATGCATTCAACTCGACCGAGATCGCCTGACGACGGTCGACGAACGGAACGAGGCAGCGCGATGAAGTTCGTGGACGAATTCCGTGACCCGGCCGCGGCGCGCGCGCTGGTGAAGTCGATCACCGAACTCGCGGGGGACGACGAGTTCAAGTTCATGGAGGTGTGCGGCGGGCACACCCACACCATCTATCGGCACGGTATCGAGCACCTGCTGCCGGCGAGCGTCGAACTGGTGCACGGCCCCGGCTGTCCGGTCTGCGTGATCCCGATGGGCCGGGTCGACGACGCGATGTCGCTGGCCGAGCGGCCGGATGTCGTCTTCACCACCTTCGGGGACATGATGCGGGTGCCGGGATCTCGGGGAAACCTGATCGAGGCGAAGGCTCGTGGCGCGGACGTCCGGTTCGTCTACTCTCCCCTCGACGCGTTGAAGATCGCCGTCGACAACCCCGACAAGGAAGTGGTGTTCTTCGCGGTGGGTTTCGAGACCACCGCCCCGTCGACGGCGGTGACCCTGGTGCGGGCGCGACAGCTGGGCGTGCAGAACTTCACGGTCTTCTGCAATCACGTGACGATCGTGCCACCGATCAAGGCGATCCTCGAGTCCCCCGACCTGCGGCTTTCCGGGTTCCTGGGTCCCGGTCACGTCTCGACGGTGGTCGGCCTGCGCCCCTACCGCTTCGTCCCCGAGGTGTACGGGAAACCGATCGTGGTGGCCGGATTCGAGCCGCTCGACATCCTCGCGTCGGTGCACATGCTGCTGCAACAGATCCGGGACGGCCGGTGCGAGGTGGAGAACCAGTACATCCGGGTGGTCCGGCCGGAAGGCAACACGCAGGCCCTGAAGCTGATGGCCGAAACCTTCGAACTGAGACCGCACTTCGAGTGGCGCGGACTGGGCTTCATCTCCCAGAGCGCCCTGAAGATCCACCGCGACTACGCCGAGTTCGACGCCGAGGAGAGGTTCTCGATGCCCGGTGTTCGGGTGGCAGATCCCAAGGCCTGCCAGTGCGGTGAGGTGCTCAAGGGCGTCATCAAGCCGTGGGAGTGCAAGGTGTTCGGTACCGCGTGTACCCCCGAGACGCCGATCGGGACCTGCATGGTCTCTCCCGAGGGTGCCTGCGCGGCGTACTACAACTTCGGTCGGTTGCACCGGGAGACCGCACTGCTCGTCGGGCAACGCCCGGAGCCGTGAGTGCCGCCGCCCGGCCACCGGCTCTTCGCCCGGTATGCGTACGCGCCCAATGCCCTCGGCTACTGCGGTCCGGCCGAGGGGCGCGCGCTCGAGGCGGTGGCCTGCGGCGACGGCGAGGGAACCGACGTGCCCGCGCTGGCCGCGATGTTCAGCGGCGCCTGGCCCTACCAGCGGCTCGTCGCGGCGATGTCGGGGATCGCGGACCCACTGGACGAGCGGGTCGGTCGTGCCTACTGGACCGGGAACGAGCTCACCGACCGCATCGACCGCGACAGGTTCGGCGCCGAGATGCTGGCCGAGTTCACCGCTGCGGCCGGGCACTACTGGAAGCACCTGACGCCCGAGCTGCTGCCCGAGGCGGCGCCCACCCACGCGTTCCACGTGTTCGGGGTCTACCCGTGGTCGCGCCTGCTCGATGCCGGTGTGCCGCAACCGCTCCAGGTGCTCGACTCCTGCCGGATCGGTTGGGGCACGGTGACCGAGATCCGCGGTCTGGACGCGATGGTGCGGTCGCGGCGGCTCGAGTTCGACGGCACGCTGCACCTCGGCCAGGAGCAGGATCGGCCGAGCCGGTACCGCGCCCCGTCCGGCGTCTTCGTGCCGGACCTGCGGGCAGGCGACCAGGTGGCGGTGCACTGGGACTTCGTGTGTGACCGACTGGATTCGGAGCAGGTGGAGCGGCTGGAGCACTGGACGCGGTGGCAGCTCGACCGCACCAATGTTCGGCTCACCCGCGAAGGCGGGTGAGGTGTCCCCCTGCGGCGTCGTGCGGTTCTACTGGTCCGGCACTCGGCCGCGGCCCATCAACTCCAGACCGGCCATCGCCCGCTCGGCGCCCGCCACATCGGTCTTCTCGACGGCGAATCCCATGTGAATGACGACCCAGTCCCCCGGGGCCACCCCGTTCTCGGGCAGCATTCCCACGTTGACCTTGCGGTGCTCGCCTGCGACGTCGACCAGGGCCAACTGGTCGCCGTACCCCTCGAGCATGCGTACCACTCGCCCCGGAATTCCCAGGCACACGGTTCAGCCCTCCTTGCCGGGCGGTGCTGTCGCGGCGGGCGCCCTCGGCGGCGTGGTGGCGACGAGTTCGGTGACGGTACGCCGCACAGCGTTCACCGCCTCGTCGAGCGAGGCAGCCACCTCCGCGGACAGGCCGATGCGCTCGTCGACGCAGCGGACCTGGGCGCCCACGACGATCGTGCGCGGCGCGGTACCGCCCAACGCGTCCAGGCTAGCGAAGACCGCCGCCGGGTCCATCCCGTGCGCGTCGAACCCGCCGTCCCGGGCGGCATCACCCGCGTCGATCTCGAACACCCGGACGGCGCCCGGCGCACCGCGGTTCGGCAGCGCGTCGACCAGCACGAGACCGTCCCAGCCGTCGAGCAGTTCGTAGGCCAGGTGTACCCCGCGAATACCGAAGTCGACCGCTCGGACCCCCGAAGGTAGGGATCCGACGTCGACTCGGCGCAGCACCTCGGGCCCGAATCCGTCGTCGCCGAGGAAGATGTTGCCGATCCCGGCGACCAGGACTCGGCACTCGGTGGACACCCCGCCTGCCTACATGTGCCGGATTCGCAGGTACCGCTTGATGTCCGGGATCGACGTGATCCCGATCGCGATGCCCGCCACCAGTACGATTGCCACCACGGCAGTGGCGATCTCGCCGACAACCTTCATGGCCGACTCTCCCTTCCGGTGCTCTGGTTTCGTCCGAGCGGTTCCAGCTCGTCGGGTGCGAAGTAGAGGTATCTGCCGTACCAGTCGTGCATGTCGGCCGCGGGATCGTCGACGAGGACGACGCCGACGTGGTTGCCGCCGTCCACGTCGGAGAGCACCGCCGTCACGCGGGCCGTCCGACCGGCGTAGAAGAGGTCCTGGGCATCGGCACGGCGGGACGGCCGAACCCGGACGAGGCTGCCCTTCGCGATCGCGACGCCGTCCACGACGACGGCATCGGTGTCGGGACGAACGGCACTGTCCTGCTCGGGATCCCACCATGGCGCGGTCCCGGCGAACTCGGGGACCGGTGCCGCATCGGAGCCGGGATCGCGCAGGATCCCGTGCATCCGCGTCATCGATTCCGGCGTGAGCTGCTCGCACCGGTCGACGATGGCGGCGGCGAGTGGGTCAGTCGCGCGGGCCTGGGCCTTTTCCTCGTCCGTGAGGGTGAGCACACGCAGGGTGAGGATCTCGTCGATCTCGCTCGAGTCGAACAGTGCGCCCTCGCTCTGCTCGGCGACCTCGGGATAGTCGTAGAGGATGATCGGCGACACCAGGACCAGCCCGGTGTCGCCGGGCCGGCCCGCGAGGACGGGGAAGCAGCGGTGCTGCCGGCAAGCTGCCGCGGCGTCGGCGGCGGCGTCTGCGGGTTCGAGCAGCGACACGAATCGTCCGTCCTCGGCCGCGACGACGAGGTGAGCGCCGATGAGCGAGCGCCGGATCGCCTCCCGTTCGGCCTCGGCGTCGGTCGCGGTCACGGGTGACCCGGTGTTGGCCACTTCGAGGTGGAGCCGCCACAGTCCGTCGTGTCGTTCGCCGCGGACCTCGACCTCGGCCTGCAGTGGCCGACGGGTCCGGATCACTCGACCACGGATCGATCCGGTTGCGTCCTGGAGGCTCTCGACGTCGGTACCGCCGTCGATCCGTACCGGTATCCGCCGGCCCGCAGACAGCTCGCCGGGGGTGCACCGGTCGAGCGCGACCTCCCGCTCGACCGCCTCGTCCCAGCTGAGCCAGTCGGTGCCGCCGGTCGTCAGCATCTCGACGGGCGTGAAGGTTCCGTCGGACTCGGCCCGCTCGACGTCGCGCACCTGCAACTGCAGGAATCTCAGTGTGATGTGGATGCAGCCGCCTGCGTTCGCGGTCGGCTGCAGGAGGAACTCGCTGGACATCCGGGGGTCCTCGCCCGCCCCCGCGGCCTCGGCGCCGGGCGGGCCGAGCACCCCGAACTGCCAGCGGGACTGGTTCTTCCGTGAACTCGCGCGGTAGGGGTAGAGCAGGTAGCCCTCGTACAGCACCGCGTCGGCAACCGCGCGTGCCCGGTCCAGGCTTGCCTGAGTGATCACGAGACCGCCTCCCCCGCACCCTGCAACAGGGTGGCGATCGCCGAATCGAGGTCCAGCAGTCCGCGAGCGGCGCGGTACCGGTTCAGTGCGCGCAGGACGTCCTCGTCCATCCGCACCCATCCGCGGCTCGGGAAATGCGTGCGGATCAACGCCCGCCAGACCGGCACCGGAAGGTCGTAACGCGCCTCCCGGTCCCAGGGGATCTGCTCGACACCGAATCCGGCGGTGCCGCGCGTGAACACGGTGCCACTGAACAGGAAGAGCAACGGAACCGCGGCGTCGTCGAGCGCATGCAGGTACTTGGAGGCCGTCACCTCGAAGTCGTAGGTGCACGGCATCGGCAGATCGACCTCGCAGGTGTCGGCGAATCCCTGCACGACGGTGTCCGCATGCATCCAGAGGAAGGTGCGCAGCGTGGACGTCCATCGGGCCCGGGGCCCGAACAGGTCGAGCAGGCCCTCCGCCTCGGCGTCGCTGTAGCCGCGCCGGTGCGGTTCGATCCGCACCTGGCAGCGCAGCGCCAGGGCGTGCACCGGCGATCCGCTGCGCTCGGTGATCCGGAGCCGCGCGGTGAGGTTCGGGCTCGCCGCGAACGGCTCGGGTTCCACCCCGAGGACCGAGAAGGCCAGGTCCGTCATGACGGAACCGCCGGACGGCTTCGGCGCGACACGTCGTCGAAGAAGTTCTGAATCTCGCGCCGGGCGTCCTGCCCGCCGTCGAAGCCGCGCCAGACGCTGCGCAACCGGCCGACGAGGCGGTAGCACGCGTCGATGGGCACCAGGTGGCACTCCGCGGCGCCGTCGACGTTCCCACGGACCAGCAGCGCCTCGACGTCGGGCAGGGCGGTCGCGAGCGCCGGGTTGGCGGCCAGGACGGTGCCCCAGGCGTCGAGCGGCAGCTCCGATTCGGTCGCGCCCGCGGGGCCCGGATAGAACGCGACGGTCCGCTCCAACGCCGAGTTCCGGAAGAAGAAGGCCAGGTCCACCGGTATCTCGAGTGAATCCCACTGCCCGGGGCCCAGTTCGAAGTCGGGAAAGCTGAGGTAGCGATCGGGTACCGCACGATAGCGCAGGTCAGCACTCTGGTCGGTGAACAGGAGGTAGCAGCCGCGGCAGACACACATCAGCCGACGGTCGTCCACGGCGACGACGTGTCGGTGTTGTTCGTCGACGGGTTCCGTACACATCTCGCAGCGCTCGCCGACGGCAACGGGAATCGGCTGCGACAGCACCCGGCGTAGTACCGCCAGCGGGGCCCGGGGCGGGCTCATCCGGCCGCCTCCGTCGCGGGGATCGCGATGGACAGCACACCGTCGCGCACGAGCACGGGCAGGGGCTCGAGGAACTCGGTGCCGCCGTCCGTCCGGGCACCGGCCCGTCGGACGTCGTACGGGGTTCGGCAGGTCGGGCAGCGCAGGACCGCGTCGGCGGCGGCGCCGCCCGCACGACGCTGCAGGACGGCCCCGGCCATGGAGTTCGTGCAGACGGGGCAGCGGTCTCGGTAGGCGAGCAGGTCCGCGCCGAGCCGGCACACCAGGACCGACAGGCCGCCGCAGCGGAACCCACCGAGTTCGCCTGCCGCCAGGTCGCCGAGTTCGGGTGCAGCGAGCCAGGTTCCGTCGACGATCGGCGCGGCCGAGTGCACGTGCGAGAACAGCGACTGCGCGGAGATCAGTCCGGCGGTGGGGGCGGGTTCGGTGCCGTCGGTCTCGATGGCGGTGACCTCGGGGGCCGCCGATTCGACGGCGTCCTTGACGGCCAGCTCCAGCGTCACCGACGAGGAGGGGCAGCCGTGGCAGCTGCCGGTGAGCCTCAGGCGGACGACGCCGTCGACCACGCCCAGCAGCTCCACGTCGCCGCCGTGGGAGCCGAGGTAGGGCCGGACCCGGTCCAGCGCTCCGCGCACCCGTGCCTCGACGGTGTGCGGGTGCAGGCCGTGGATCAGCAGCAGGCCGGCGACGAGCTCGTCGGCAGCCAACTCGTCGACCGTCGCGGCGCAGCCGGAGTCGGCGAGAATCGTGAGGATGCGGTCGAGGCCGGCGCCGTAGAGGCCGGCGACCTCTCGGACGAGTTGTTCGGCGCGCTCGCGTGCCTGCGTCCCGCCTGCCGAACTCGCGTCGAGCAGGGACTCGATGCGCTCACCCGCGGTGCGCCACCGTCCGGGCTCCCCTGCGGTCGTGTCGCGGTCCATGGTGCCCGGTCACTCGCCGGTGAGCGACTGGGTCGGCGAGTGCAGCTTGTCGAGGGTCTTGCCGTCGCCGAGGTACATGTGCACGCCGCACGGCAGACAGGGGTCGAAGCTGCGCACCGTGCGCATGATGTCGATCCCCTTGAAGTGCTCGCGGTCGTTCTCCTCGAAGATCGGCTGACCTTGCACCGCGTCCTCGTACGGGCCGGGCGTGCCGAAGCTGTCCCGGGGGCTGGCGTTCCAGGGAGTCGGCGGGTACGGGTGGTAGTTGGCGATCTTGCCGTCCCGAATCACCATGTGGTGGGACAGGACGCCTCGGACGGCCTCGGTGAACCCGCAGCCGATGCCCTCGTCGGGCACCTCGAACTTCTCCCAGGTCTTGGTCCGTCCGGCCCGGATCTCGACGAGCGCCTGCTCGGCGAAGTGCAGCGCGCACGCCGCCGCGTAGGCCTGGAAGTAGGTGCGCGCGCGGTCCCGTTCGAGGGTGTTACTGCCGTGGACAGGGATCTTCCACTCCAACGAGACCGGCCCCTTCAGGGCGGTCTTCGGCAGGTTGATCTGCACGCTGGTGCCGGTGGACTTGACGTATCCGATGTCGACGAGCCCGGCGAGCGCGGTGCTCCACAGTCGCGCCAACGCGCCGCCGCCGGTGTCGAGTGCGAGGTGGTCGGTACCGTCGAACCACCGGGGCGACATCACCCAGCTGTACTTGTCCTCCAGATCGCGCTTCTGCGGGTGCGGATTCGTGTGCTGGTTCCAGGGATGCCTGCGATCGACCTGGTTGCCGAGCGGGTCGGTCGTGACGAACATTTCCTGCTCTTCCCAGTTGTCGTAGTACGACGAGCCGAGCAGGATGCGTATTCCCAGGTTGATGTCGACAAGGTCCGTGGTGAGGAGCTTTCCGTCCACGACGACACCCGGGGTGACGAACATCTTCCGTCCCCAGTCGGTCATGTCCCGGTAGGAGAAGTTGCAGTGCTCGGGGTCCTGGAAGGACCCCCAGCAGCCGAGCAGGGTGCGGCGCAGGCCCACCTTCTCGTAGCCGGGCAGCGCGTCGTAGAAGAAGTCGAAGAGGTCGTCGTGCATCGGGACGACCTTCTTCATGAACTCCACGTAGCGCATCAGCCGGGTCATGTAGTCGGTCATCAGCTGGATGGTCGCGACGGTGCCGACGCCACCCGGATACAGCGTCGAGGGGTGTACGTGCCGACCCTCCATGAGGCAGAACATCTCCCGGGTCGAGCGGGAGACCTGCAGCGCCTCGCGATAGAACTCGCCGGTGAACGGGTTGAGGGTGCGCATGATGTCGGCGATCGTGCGGTAGCCGTGTTCGCCCTCGTGCGGGGCGCGGGTCTGCTCCGCCTGGGCGAGTACCCCCGGGTTGGTCTCGGCGACCATCTTCTCGCAGAAGTCCACCGCGACCAGATTCTCCTGGAAGATGTTGTGGTCGAACATGTACTCGGCGGCCTCGCCGAGGTTGACGATCCATTCACCGAGGTGAGGCGGCTTGACGCCGTAGGCCATGTTCTGGGTGTAACAGGAGCAGGTGGCGTGGTTGTCGCCACAGATCCCGCAGATCCGGCTGGTGATGAAGTGTGCGTCGCGGGGGTCCTTGCCCTTCATGAAGATCGAGTAGCCCCGGAAGATCGACGAGGTGCTGTGACATTCGGCGACCTCCTTCTGCTTGAAGTCGATCTTCGTGTAGATGCCCAGGCTGCCGACGATGCGCGTGATCGGGTCCCACGCCATCTCCACCAGGCCGTCGGGGTTCGTCGCCTTGTTCGACGGCTCGGGAACGATCGTGGTCATCGAACTGCCTCTCTGAACGTGGCGCTGCGGGCGGGAGCTACCAGGTGCGTTGGGCCCCGGTGGTGAGTTGGTCCCCGCGCGCGCGCCAGTGCGGTTCCTGGTCGATCGTCTTGCCGGTGATGCTGCGCAGCCTGCGAATGACTGACCCGTAGATTTCCGACACGGTGCTGGACAGCTTGCCGCCGGGCGGCTCGTCCATGAAGGGCATGAACTTGTCCGGGAACCCGGGCATGGTGCAGCCGATGCAGATTCCGCCGACGTTCGGGCAGCCGCCCACGCCGTTCATCCAGCCGCGCTTGGGCACATTGCATTTGACGACGGGACCCCAACAGCCGAGTTTCACGATGCACTTCGGCGAACCGTATTCGGTGGCGAAGTCGCCCTGCTCGTAGTACCCGGCTCGATCACAGCCCTCGTGCACGGTCTGGCCGAACAACCACGTGGGCCGCAGCGACTCGTCGAGGGGGATCATCGGAGACTGGCCGGTCGCCATGTAGAGCAGGTAGGTGAGGGTCTCCGACAGGTTGTCGGGTTGAATGGGACAACCGGGCACGCACACGATCGGGATGCCTGCCTTGGACTTCCACTGCCAGCCGAGGTAGTCCGGTACCCCCATCGCGCCGGTCGGGTTGCCTGCCATCGCGTGGATGCCGCCGTAGGTCGCGCAGGTACCCGCCGCAACGATCGCGGTGGCCTTCGGCGCGAGCCGGTCGAGCCATTCACTCGTCGTGACGGGTTGCCCAGTCTCGCGGTTGTTTCCGAATCCGCACCAGTAGCCCTCGTCGTGGAGTCGTTCGTTCGGGATCGAACCTTCCACTACCAGGACGAACGGTTCGAGTTCTCCTCGGTCCGCCTTCCAGAACCACTCCAGGAAGTCGTCCGCACCGCCCTCCGGCCCGCATTCGAAGTCGATCAGTGGCCAGTGCACTGCGATCTTCGGCAGTCCGGGAAGTGCACCGAGCGCGATCTCCTCGACGCTCGGTTGTGTTGCCGCGGTCAATGCGACGGAGTCGCCGTCGCAACTGAGTCCCGCGTTGATCCAGAGGACGTGGATCAGAGTGTCCTCGGCTTCGATCGCTGCTTGTGTCGGCATGTCCGCCGCCTCCCAGGGACGCGCACCATCCCCCACGTCGCCGGAGTCGACCCTCGGCCCACTTTTGCGACGCTCATCACGGTGTACACCCGCAGAAAGCTCGTTGTCAACGGTCCGACGAGTCGCTCGGGTGGGTGAATTGCGCGTTTATCCATGTGTACCAATCGATTACGCCGTCTCCGGTGGTTGCCGACAGTGGCAGGAGTTCGACGCCCGGATTGATCGAGCGGGCGTGTCGGGCGCACGCCTCGAGGTCGAAATCCACGTGCGGCAACAGGTCGAGCTTGTTGACGATCACCAGTTGCGCGGCCGCGAACATGTGCGGGTACTTGAGTGGCTTGTCGGAACCCTCGGTCACCGAGATGACCACCACCTTGCCGCGTTCGCCGAGGTCGAAGAGGGCGGGGCAGACCAGGTTTCCGACGTTCTCCACGAACAGCAGCGATCCGGCCGCGGGCTGGAGGGCGTCGAGTGCTCGGCGCATCATCGCCGCGTCGAGGTGGCAGCCGGCGCCGGTGTTCACCTGCACCACCGGGCATCCGGTGGCCTTGATGCGGTTCGCGTCGAGCAGGGTTTCCTGGTCGCCTTCGATGACCGCAATCGGCCTGGTCCCGGTCAGGTCGCGGATGGTGCGCTCGAGGAGCGTGGTCTTGCCCGATCCCGGCGAACTCGTGATGTTGAAGGTCAGGATGTCGCGGGCCTCCAGCCACGCCCGGATCAGTGCAGCTTCCCGGTCGTTCTTGGCGAGCACCTTCTGTTCGAGCGAGACGGTTTCGGTGTGCGGCAGGTGCTGATGGGAGTGATCGTGATCGTGCGGATGGGAGTGACCGTGATCGTGATGCTCGGGCGGCACGGAGATCACCGCGCCGTCGTCGTTGCCGCATCCGCAGGTGGCACACATGACTCAGCTCACTTCCATCGATAGAATCCGCAACTCCTGGCCGGAGAGCACTTCGACATCGGCGCTGCCGCACGGGCACAACAGGATCAGGTCGGTCAGCGCGAAATCCGTATCGCAGCTTCGGCAATGAGCCCGGCCCGGTGGCTGCTCGATGACCAGGCGCGCGCCCTCCATCACCGTGCCCTCGGTGGCAAGTTCGAAGCAGAACTGCATGGACTCCGGGACCACCGCGCACAGTGTCCCAGCTTGGATCGTCACGCTGAGCACCCGCCTGCCCGCCGCGTGCGCGCACACGGCGTCGACGACGCTCGCGGTGATCGACATTTCATGCATACGCGGCCCCGTTCCGGCCCGGTCGCTTCACCCTATGACCACGCGGGTGCCCGCACAACGTCCTGCCGGGGCCCGGCCGGCGTCAGTCTCCGGAAATCGGCTCGGCCACCAAGCGCGCCTCCCAGCGGTTCTGCACGCCGCTGAATCGCCAAACCAGCACAGCTACAAGCCATGTGGTCACGAACAGGCCGACGATCACGAAGCCCATCGCTCCCAGATCGAGGCCGCCGATCCACCCGAGCGGGCCGGTGGTGATCTCGCGCCTACTGGAGACGATGGAGACGATCTCCTGCTCCCGCTTCCAGATCCGTCGGTCTCCACAGGGCATGTACGGAACGGCCGGCGATGCCGCGCACATCCGCCTAGCTGTCGGTGCGGTGGACGCGTCAAGGTTGCGCGCCAGAGGCGATGACGTCGGTGTGTGCGGGCCCGCACATTACGCCGTCTCACGCGACCCCTTCGGGCCGATTCGACCCGCCCCTCCCGTTCACTCATGACCCGATCGTCGAGACACTGTCAGTCCCGCGCGACTGCGGATCTGGGCGCCGCACAAGTACCGCGAAAGTTTGCCGCTGCTCAGCTGGTTCGGCAATGGTCATCATTGCGTTGCTGTCGCGATGTGGCCCCATGAATCATTCGACCGACTCCTTCCTGAGGGGATGCGTCAGTGGTCGACAGGCAGCTCGGCCAGGCGTCACTCGAGCATGCCGTCGTCCCGCCGCCTCGTTCGCCGACCTGACCCGGTCAGGAGGCGGACTCGCCGCGGCGACCGCCGCCCTCTCGGTCGGGGTGGGATTCCTACCGGTGTCCGGGGCCGCGGCCGGCCTGGACCGGTGGTCACCGGGGCAGCGGTCTCGGTTCTCGCGGTGTGCGCCGCGTTGATACAGCCCCGCACCGGGCGGGCGTTGGATGCGGGGCGCCTCCGTGCCGACACAGGGGTCACCGTCGGACTACTGATCACCGGGGCCGGGTTGGCGTGCGCGATGCTGCCCGGCCTGACCGGGGTGTTGCTCGCGGCGGTCGGGATCGGGATCGGTACCGGGATGATCACCCCCCTGGCGTTCGCCACCCTGGCCGGCTCGACACCTCCGGAACGGATGGGGCAGACGATGGGCGCCGCCGAACTCGGCCGCGAACTCGGCGACGCCGGCGGACCCCTGCTCGTCGCCGGAGTCGCCGCTGCAGCGACCCGCACCGCCGGCTACGCCGTCCCGGCAGTCCTTGTCGCCGCTGCACCTGCCGTGCTGACCAGGCGCTACGACCGAATCAACGACTGGCAGGCGACAACATGACGGCATCGCTCCTCGCGCTGACCAGACCCGAGATCGACGGATCCTGGTACGAGCTGGTGGTGACCTAGTGCGCGTCGGCGAAGTCGAGTTTCCGGTGAAACTCCGTCGCATTCATGGTGGTCAGGTCTATCGCGTGGCTGACTCCGTTCACCGAGAAGGTGATGCTCTCGCCCCACTGCCGATGGGGGTCTGGTCGATACCGTCGATCAGCTGCACGATCGTCTCGCGGGTCACAGGGGTTCCTGCGTCCCGGCTAGGGGCCGTCGTCGGCTACCCCGTTCAAGGGTCGTGGCGAGCTGTCACAGTTCTAGTCGATAGCCCCTGCCGGGCTCGGTGATCAGGTGGCGCGGGTGGGTGGGGTCAGGTTCGAGCTTGCGTCGCATCTGAGCGAGATAGACAC
Source organism: Rhodococcus sp. NPDC127527 (assembly GCF_042672245.1). NCBI lineage: Bacteria > Bacillati > Actinomycetota > Actinomycetes > Mycobacteriales > Nocardiaceae > Rhodococcus > Rhodococcus sp. NPDC127527. The sequence continues at coordinate 181,792 of NZ_JBHXVP010000011.1, read as the reverse complement.
GTAGGTAGTGGGTTTGCCCGGCATAGGCGGGGCCCCATACCTCCCGCAGCAGATCCTTTTGTGCGACCAGTTTTCCGTGATTGCGAGCGAGCATCTCGAGCATTCCCCATTCGGTGGGGGTCAAGTGGACTTCGGTGCCATCCCTGGTCACCTTCTTCGCCGCGAGATCAACGGTGAAGGACTCGGTCACCACTACCGGTTCGCCCGCATCCGCCTGAGACATACCTCGGCGGGCAGCGGCACGCAGGCGGGCGAGGAATTCGTTCATGCCGAAGGGTTTGGTCACATAGTCGTCGGCGCCGGCGTCGAGGGCCTCGACCTTGTCGGCGGAGTCGGTGCGTGCCGAGAGCACGACCACAGGGATCTGGGTCCACCCTCTCAGGACTGTGAGGACCTTGATGCCGTCGATATCGGGCAGTCCGAGGTCGAGTACTACGACGTGCGGTTTGCGGTCGGCGGCCGCGCGTAGCGCCTCGGCGCCGGTCGAAGCGGTGATCACCTGATAGCCGTGAACGCTCAGGTTGATTCGCAGGGCACGGAGGATCTGCGGGTCGTCGTCGACTACCAACACCGTTGTCACCGCGGCACCTCACCGTTGATGCGGTTGTGTTCGAGCGGATCGAGTGGGTGGTCGCCGGCTGGGAGGTCGACAACCACGGTGAGGCCGCCGCCGGGAGTGTCGGTGGCGGTCACGGTGCCTCCCATGGCTTCGACGAACCCCCGTGCGACGGAGAGGCCCAGGCCGACACCGGCGGTGTTGTCGCGATCGCCGAGGCGTTGGAACGGTTCGAACACGGCGTTCTCGGAACCGCGCGGGATGCCGGGTCCGGTGTCTGCGACGGTGATCACGGTGCGTCCCCCGATTTGCGCGGCATTGATACGGACGGGGCTGTCGGCGGCGTATCGGAGCGCATTGTCGACGAGGTTTGCCAGCGCGCGCTCGAGTAGTCCCGCGTCGGCGAGAACTGATGACCCGTCGACGTCCACGTGCACTCGGTCCGGCCCGGCCCGGCCGTAGCCCGGGATACCCCGCCCGACCCCGACCAACGCCCGATGCACGACCTCGTCGAGGTATACCCGTCGAAGGACCGGCGTAACTGCCCCGGCTGCCAACCGCGACGAATCGAGCAGATTGCCGACCAGATCGGTCAACTGATCAGCCGATTCCTCCACGGTGGCAAGCAGTTCCGCAGTGTCCTCAGGAGAGAACTCGACGTCCTCACTGCGCAGACTGGATACCGCCACCTTGATCGCGGCGAGGGGGCTGCGCAGGTCATGGCTCACGGCCGTCAGCAATGACCGCCGCAGCCGGTCCGCCGCAGCGAGCGCCCTGGCTTCGCTCGCCTCCGCGGCGAGTTGTTCCTGTCGTATCAGTCCGACCGCCTGGTTCGCGACCGAGCCGAGCACCCGGCGATCGTGACCGCGCAGTTCGTGACCGGACAGCAGCACGGCGTACTCCCCGTCGCCCACCTCACACACGGTGTCCGCCGAATCGATGCTCAGCGGTGGATTCTCGCCCACCGAACACACGGGAACGTCCTGGTCGTGAATGACGCTGACCGCGCGTTGGCCGTAGGTCTCGCGAACACGTTCGAGCAGCGCCGGCAGGTCGGCGCCGCGCAGGACAGAGCCTGCGAACGAGGTGAGCAGTTCCGCTTCCTGGGACGCTCGGCGTGCCTCGCGGGTCCGTTTGGCGGCGGCGTCGACGAGGGCCGCGACCGCCACTGCGACCACGAGCAGCACGACGATGGTGATCAGGTTGGCGGGTTCAGCGATGGTGAAGCTGTGGATCGGGGGGGTGAAGTAGTAGTTGAGCAGGAGCCCGGAGACGATGGCGGACAGCGCGGCGGGGGCAACGCCTCCGAGCAGCGAGACCACGAGCACGACGACGAAGAACAGTGCGCTTTCGGCGCCGAGTCCGAGTCGAGGGCCTGCGAGCGCCATCAACACCGATGCCGCGGACGGGACCGCGACTGCGGCAATCCAGTTGAGTGCCGTTCGCGGCCGCGACCCCGCCGGGGGTGGGCGCCACTGGCGGTTGGAGTGCTCGTGTGTGACGGTGTGGACGTCGATCTTGCCGGATTCGCGTACCACCGTCGCGCCGATTCCCTCGTCGAAGATCCGGGCGAACCGTGACCGCCGAGAGGTGCCGATCACCAGCTGTGTCGCATTGACCGATCTCGCGAACTCGAGGAGGGTGGCGGGCACGTCGTCGCCGACGACACTGTGCACGCTGGCGCCGAGGTCGGCGGCCAGTCGGCGGACCTTCGCCATCGCGGTGGCGGACACCCCAGCCAGCCCGTCCCCTCGCACCACGTGCAGGACCATCAACTCGGCACTGGCCTTCGATGCGATGCGGCTCGCCCGGCGCACGAGGGTTTCCGACTCCGGACCTCCGGTCACTGCGACGACGACCCGCTCACGCGCCTCCCAGGTAGCGGTGATGCGTTTGTCGGATCGGTATTTCGCCAGGGCGGCATCGACCTGATCGGCGAGCCACAGCAGTGCGAGCTCCCGTAGGGCGGTGAGGTTGCCTGGGCGGAAGTAGTTGCTCAATGCTGCGTCGACCTTGTCGGCGGTGTACACGTTGCCGTGGGCAAGCCTGCGGCGCAGCGCCTCCGGCGTGATGTCGACGAGCTCGATTTGTGTGGCCGCGCGCACGATGGCGTCGGGGACCGTTTCCCGTTGGATGACGCCGGTGATCTGCTGGACGACGTCGTTGAGGCTTTCGAGGTGCTGGACGTTGACGGTGGAGAGCACGTCGATGCCGGCCTCGAGCAGTTCCTCGACGTCCTGCCAGCGCTTGAGATGGCGGCTACCCGGGGCGTTGGTGTGGGCGAGTTCGTCGACGACGACCACCTGCGGACGACGGGCGAGAGTGGCGTCGACGTCGAGTTCGCGCATCGTGGTGCCCCGATAGGAGACGGTCTGGAGCGGGATCATCTCGAGACCGTGGACCAGGTCTTCGGTCTTGGTGCGTCCGTACGTTTCGACGACGGCCACCACGACATCTGTTCCCCGCTCGAGCCGCCGGTGTGCTTCGCCGAGCATCGAGTAGGTCTTGCCCACGCCGGGAGCGGCCCCGAGGTAGATCCTGAGTTGACCTCGCGGCGCTGCCGTCGTCGCGAGGGGGGCACTGACGCGATCGTCAGCCGTCTCGGGGGCTTGGTCCGTCATCTGCTCACCGGTGTCGTTCATGTCGGCGTGGTCCGTGGTTCGTCAGCCCGTGACCGGGTACTTGTGGTCGAGCTCGACGTTGAGCTCGAGGACATTGACCCGCGGTTCCCCGATGAATCCGAGGGCTCGACCGTCTTGGTTGTCCGCTACCGCTCGGCGGACCTGGTCGGCGGTGATTCCGCGGGCGCTCGCCACCCGGGCGACTTGGAGGTCCGCGTACGCCGGTGAGATGTGTGGATCGATGCCGCTGCCGCTGGACGTGACGGCGTCGGCGGGAACGGCTGGGTGCGTCGGGGCCGCCCCGCGGATCGGCACGAGCTGACCGGCCGCGTAGTCGACACCGTATTCGGCGCAGACCACGTTGACTCCCTCGTAGGTCTCCACAAATGGCACGACGGGCTTCGTCGGGTCGGTGGAGCACTCCTCGTTCACGCTGATCACCTGCGTCGGATGAACGACGTTCCCGCCCGAGTCGCGGGGGCCGATCACCGACAGAACGGCGCCGACGCCGCCAGGTGTGCAGAACGGCCGGGAGCCGTCCACGCTTTCGAGCCGTCCGACGGACAGGCTGTTGGAGCACACTGTCGTGAGGAGGCCGGCCTTGAATCCGGCATCGGCCGGCGTGGCACCCCGGGCGAGCATTGCGGGGTCGCCGAGTGTGTCTTGGATGCTCTCCGGCCCAAGGTTGCTCGCGCTGGTCGATGTGGGGTCGTATCCGGTGCCGGCCGCGGACGGGCGGCTCTGAAAGTACTGCCTGAGAGGGTTGCCGTCGGAATCGGTGAACAACTGGCCGATCAGGGTGCTGCCGACCGCCTTCCCGTTGACCTCGACGATCGAGCCTTGAGCCTTGTCGTGCAGGCCCGGCGCCGCCGCCACGGCCCAGACGGCGAGCGGATAGGCGATGCCGGTGATCACGGTCAGTACGAGCAGGGCTCGGAGGGCCGCCACGTGTTGCCGTATCCAGATTGACGTTCGCATGTCAGGACATCCCCGGTAGGAACTGGATGATCAGGTCGACGAGCTTGATGCCGATGAACGGCGCGATGATGCCGCCGAGGCCGTAGATGTAGAGATTGCGGCTGAGCAGCTTGGAGGCGCTGCTCGGCGTGTACTTCACCCCTCGCAGCGACAGCGGGATCAGCGCGACGATGATGATCGCGTTGAAGATGACCGCGGACAGAATCGCTGACTGCGGGCTGTGCAGCCGCATGACGTTCAGTAGATCGAGCCCAGGGAACAACGCCACGAACATCGCCGGAATGATCGCGAAGTACTTGGCGATGTCGTTCGCGATCGAGAAGGTCGTCAGAGCGCCCCGGGTGATCAGGAGCTGCTTGCCGATCTCGACGATCTCGATGAGCTTGGTCGGATCGGAGTCGAGGTCGACCATGTTGCCGGCTTCCTTGGCCGCCGATGTACCGGTGTTCATCGCGACGCCGACGTCGGCCTGCGCGAGGGCGGGCGCGTCGTTGGTGCCGTCGCCGGTCATCGCGACGAGCTTGCCGCCTTCCTGCTCTCGTTTGATCAGCGTCAGCTTGTCCTCCGGTGTCGCTTCGGCGAGGAAGTCGTCGACTCCGGCTTCGTCGGCAATCGCCTTGGCGGTCAGCGGGTTGTCGCCGGTGATCATCACCGTGCGGATCCCCATTCGGCGCATCTCGTCGAAGCGTTCGCGCATACCTTGCTTGACGACGTCCTTCAGATGGATGACGCCGAGCACCGCTGCCCGGCCGTCGACGACCTCGCCGACGACCAATGGGGTGCCTCCGGACGCCGAGATTCCGTCGACGATCTGACCGAGCTGGCCCGACACCTCGCCGCCGTGATGGCGGACCCAGTCCGCGACCGCGGTGGCAGCGCCCTTGCGGAGCATGTGGTCGCCGTCGAGGTCGACTCCGGACATGCGAGTCTGCGCGGAGAACTCGACCCACGTGGCGTGGGTCAACTCGCCGGATGTGCGCTCCCGCAGTCCGTGGGCCTGTTTGGCGTAGACGACGATCGACCGACCCTCGGGGGTCTCGTCCGCCAGGCTGGACAACTGCGCGGCATCGGCGAGCTGGTCGTCGGACACGCCGCGAACCGGGATGAATGCCGATGCCTGCCGATTACCCAGCGTGATGGTGCCGGTCTTGTCGAGTAGAAGCGTGTTGACGTCGCCGGCGGCCTCGACCGCTCTCCCCGACATCGCCAGGACATTGCGTTGTACGAGGCGGTCCATGCCCGCGATGCCGATCGCTGACAGCAGGGCACCGATGGTGGTCGGGATCAGACACACCAGTAGCGACACCATGACGATGCCGGTGACGCCGTTCATGTCCAGGGCGGAGGTGTCGGGGACGCCCGGGTTGTTCGCCTTGGAATAGATGGCTAGGGGCTGCAGTGTCGTGACCGCGAAGACGAAGATGATCGTCAGGGCGGCCAGCAGGATGTTCAGGGCGATCTCGTTCGGCGTCTTCTGCCGGTTGGCGCCCTCGACCAATGCGATCATCCGGTCGATGAAGCTCTCGCCGGGCTTCTGGGTGATCTTGACGACGATTCGGTCGGAGAGCACCCGGGTGCCGCCGGTAACCGCCGACCGGTCGCCGCCGGACTCGCGGATGACCGGAGCGGATTCGCCGGTGATGGCCGACTCGTCCACGGAGGCAATGCCTTCGACGACGTCGCCGTCGCCGGGGATGGTTTCGCCGGCCTCGACGACAACGAAGTCACCCAGCTGGAGCTGCCCCGCGGGCACGGGGTCCTCGGCCGCTGGGTGTCCGGGTTGCCAGCCGCTGATCCGGCGGGCGACAGTGTCGGTCTTCGCCTTGCGGAGGGTGTCGGCCTGTGCCTTGCCGCGGCCCTCGGCAACGGCCTCCGCGAGGTTCGCGAAGATGACCGTGAGCCACAGCCAGAAGACGATCAGCCAGGCGAACCAGGACGAATCCTTGATCGCCAGCACGGTCGCCCATACCGCGCCGATCTCGACGATGAACATCACCGGATTGCGCCAGAGCGTGCGGGGATTCAGCTTGCGCACGGCGTCCGGTAGCGCATTGAGGAACATCCTCGGGTCGAGCAGGCCGCCGTGCACGCGCACAGGCTGGGCGGATGCTGCGGTGGCATATTCGGGCACAGTGGAGGTGGTGTTGGTGGTCATCAATGGATTCCTTCCGCCAACGGCCCCAACGCAAGTGCGGGGAGGAAGGTCAAGGCGACCAGGATCAGTGTCACGCCGGCGACCATGCCGACGAATTGAGGCCGGTGTGTGGGCAGTGTGCCGATCGAGTGCGGGGTGCTGCCCTGCCTGGCGAGCGAGCCTGCCAGCGCGAGGACGAAGATCATCGGCAGGAACCGGCCGAACACCATGGCCAGCCCGAGCGCCGTGTTCCACCAGGTGTCGTTGGTGCCGAGCCCTGCGAAGGCGGACCCGTTGTTGTTGGCTGCCGAGGTGAAGGCGTAGAGGACCTCCGACAGTCCGTGCGGTCCGGTGTTCGACATGCCGATGCTGATGCCGTTCACCGTGCTGCCACGCGCGCTGGAAGTCCCCATCGCGACTGCCGTGCCGGCCAGCGCGATCAACGGGGTGGTGAGGAAATATGCTGCGGCGAGCTTGATCTCGCGCGGGGTGATCTTCTTGCCGAGGTACTCGGGAGTGCGACCGACCATGAGTCCCGCGACGAACACCGTCAAGACCGCGAGGATGAGCATCCCGTACAGACCGGAGCCGGCACCACCGGGTGCGACCTCGCCGAGCTGCATGTTGAACATCGCCATCATGCCACCGAGGCTGGTGTACGAGTCGTGCGCCGAGTCGACGGCACCGGTCGAGGTGAGCGTGGTGGCGTCCGCGAAAACGGCGGAGTTGGCGACGCCGAACCGCTGCTCCACCCCCTCCATCGACGAGCCGATCGCCGTCGGCACGGTGCCGTGGTGCTGCAGCTGCACGAGACTCATGATCGTCACGCTGATGATGGCGAGGGTCGCCATGACCGCGGCGATCGCGTACCCCTGCTTCTTGCTGCCGACCATCCGGCCGAAGGTGCGCGGCAGCGAGAAACTGATGGCGAGCAGCAGGAAGATCTGCAGCCAGTTCGTCCAGGTTGCAGGATTTTCGAAGGGGTGCGCGGAGTTGGTGTTGTAGAAGCCGCCGCCGTTGGTGCCGAGCATCTTGATGGCTTCCTGGCTGGCCACCGGACCGCCGGTGATGGTCTGTTTGGAGCCCGCGAGCGTGTCCACGATCTGGGAGTTCAAGTCGAAGTTCTCGATCACGCCCCCCGCGACGAACACGATCGCGACGACGAAGGCGATCGGCAGCAGGATGCGGAGCGTGCCGCGGACGAGGTCGACCCAGAAGTTGCCGAGATCGCCGGTGCGCGTGCGGGCAAAGCCGCGGACCAGGGCGATCGCGACCGCCATCCCGACCGCGGGCGAGACGAAGTTCTGCACCGTCAGGCCCGACATCTGGACTAAATGTCCCATCGTGGATTCGCCCGCGTAGGACTGCCAGTTGGTGTTGGTGACGAAGCTGATCGCGGTGTTCCACGCCAGGTCCGGGGTCATCGGAGTGGACGGATCTGTCAAGTGCAGCCACAGGTGCTGCTGGATGAGCTGGAACCCGAACAGGAACAGGATGCTGATCGCCGAGAACGCCAGCACACTGCGGGCATAGACGGGCCACGTCTGCTCGACACCCGGGTCGGCACCGATGAGCCGGTAGATCCTGCGCTCCACGCGAGAGTGCTTGGTGCCGCTGTAGACCCGGTACATGTAGTCGCCGAGCGGCCGGTGCACCAGGACCAGCGCGAGTACGAGGGTTCCGGTGAACAGGATCGCCGCGGTCGTGGTACTCACTAGAACCTCTCGGGGAACAGCAGGGCCGCCACGAGGAACACCGCGAGGGACACGGCCAGGACGAGGCCGACGATGTTGTCCACGTTCACAACCGCTCCACCGCCCTCTGGACCACGCCGAGCAGGGCGAAGACCGCCACGGTCAGTGCGATGAACACCAGTACCGACATCTCTCGCTCCTAGGGTGAAGCTGTGATGGGTTCCGCCCGTCGGTGACCTTCCGATCTGTGAGGTGTGCGCTGCGGCGGGTTGGACGCTCAATTCGAGTCAACTCTTAGGGAACCGACACAGACACTTCTTGACGTGTCCTTAGCGTAAGAGGGACACGCCCTAACGGCCCGCTTACACCCAGCGGCCGGCGGACTTGCCGCGTAGCAGCACTGCTCGGCGTTAGGCTCACCGAACAGGTGTTGCTGGGAGTTCGAGCGATGGCTCGTCCTCTCTCGACCCGTTGGGCGTCCGATGCGGAGATTCTTGCGGCTACGTCCGACAGTCGGCGGGGCCTATCTGGAAGCCGACTGGCGGCGGGAGGCGCTGCGCACAAACCTGTGGATGGTGCCGGCAATCGAGGCGATCATCGCCGTCGGGGTGTTCGCTGCGACGCACGGACTTGACCGAGCGGCCTATGCCGGACACATCGCATTGCCGTCCTGGGTGTTGAGCGGGAACGCGCGGACGCGGCCCGGCAGATCCTGACCACGATCGCGGCGGCGATCATCACCGTGGTCGGTATCGTGTTCTCGATCACGATCGTCGCGTTGACCCTCGCCTCGACTCAGTTCGGGCCCAGGATGCTGCGCAACTTCATCCGCGACCGGGGAACGCAGCTGACTTTGGGCACCTTCGTGGCGACGTTCCTGTACACGGTGATGGTGTTGGTGTCGATCAGTCCGGGGCCGCATGGCGACTTTGTGCCGCACGTGTCCATCACGACATCGCTCGCGCTCACGGTTGGCGATCTCGCCGTTCTGATCTATTTCATCAACCACATCGCCACCACCATTCAGCTTCCCCAGGTGATGGCGGGCATCGCAGGGGATCTGTCCAGAGCGATCGACAAGCAGGGCGGCGATCAACGTGGCACTGCGACTCAACGCGAGAGCGGCCCGTCCAGCGAGGAACTCCTGGCGCGGATCGATGCAACCGGGGCCGACATCCACACCGCGCACAGCGGGTATCTCCAGTTCATCCGGCACGAGACACTGGTCCGGATTGCTGCAGACGCCGATGCGGTCATTCACCTGCCATACCGGCCTGGCCACTTCCTCGTCCGAGGCCACGTCCTCGCCCACGTGTGGCCGGCCGAAGCCGCCGAGCGAGTCGGCGAACACCTGAGGCGCGGGCACGTCACAGGGCCGTACCGCACCTTGACCCAGGATGTGTCGTTCGCCGTCGACCAGCTCGTCGAGATTGCGCTCCGTGCGCTCTCCCCCGCCGTCAACGACACCTTCACCGCACTGACCTGCATCGACTGGTTGAGTGACGGCCTGTGCCGGATCACCACAGGCTGGCACCCACAGCAGATTCGCCGAGACCGCCGCGGACGCATTCGCCTCATCGCCTACCAGCCCGGCTACGACCGGCTCGTCCAGCGCGCCTTCGAGAAGATTCGCGAAACCAGCGGGGGGATGCCCGCAGTCATGATCAGGCAGCTCGATGCCCTCACGAAGATCTTCGAGCAGACGACCATCCCCGAACGGCGCCAGGTGCTCCTTGATCAAGCCGCGATGATCCACCGCGCGAACCTCGCCACCGTCGCGGAGAAGGCCGACCGCGACGACGTCGACCGCCGCTACAAAGCGCTGCTGGACCTCAACGGCCATTCTGATGCGGACGAAGACAGTGACTGACACGCACGAGGAGTCGAAGGGCAGTCACGCTGTCGCGGTCATCGGGTCAGTCTCAATTGAAGCCAGCGCAGCACGAGGGCGCAGCCCGCAAACCCCCGAGGATCACAAGCACGTCGACCATGACGAATCGCCTTCTTGACGAGCGTGGTCCGCAGCCCGTCGAACGTGGGATGGTTCACCGACGCTGGAACAGCCGGGGAACAATCGCGCCCTCGGAAGGGCTGTCACACCTGCCTGCCACAAGTATCCCCCGCGGCACCGGCCGGACCACGAGCCCAGACAGGACGAATACGGCACGACCAGGACTCAAACGAGTTCTTGACGAGTGGTGCAACTGGGCGATCGGGAGTGAGCAGGACTCGAGCTGATCGCGGGCGCCTGATCCGCCGCGGCCGCTCCCCGACCCGAGGATCGGGGCTGACGTAAGGCCCCGATCCCCGAACTCGTATGCCAGAGTGCGGTTTACGCCGAGAGGGAAGCGACTCCGGCGACTGCGCCGACCACCGTCACGACGGCCGATACGAGGCCGGCAACGGCGGCGACCTGACCGAGCTCGGTTGCTGACGAACCCATGAAAGTACTCCTTCGATTGGAATCGGTTTAGCCGGGAAGACTTGCCATCCCGTGAGGGTGGTGCGCCGCCAGTCGGACCACGTGGTGGACCGACGTGGAAACCGAAAGGCAGCCGTGCACCGGCGGGGCTGTTGCACCCGCCTGTCCCAAGCATCACGCGCGGCGAGAGGTGGGCCCAGCAGCCTGACGAAACACATACGCAACGACGGCTGCTGCTGACGACTTCTTGACACGCGACCGCGACTCGCCTTGCCATTTTGCGGCCACGGGCTGCCCCATTGCCGCCCACCGGACCACCCTGGCCGCCGTTTCCGACATCCTGATCGGCAGCGATGTCTACGCCCGTTTCCCGCCGATCGGATCCAAGACACGGCAGGATAGGAGGCGATTCCGCGAGCGAGGAGCACGCCGTGCGCATCAACCCCGAAACTCCGTCGCCAACTCGCGCGGTCGACGGCCGCGATGCGGTTCGGGCCGCCGTAGTCGTCGGCGCGCTGGGCGTCGTGTTCGGCGACATCGGCACCAGCCCGATCTACACCATTCAGACGGTGTTCAACCCGGACGACCCGCATCCCGTTCCGATCAGCACGGACAACGTGTACGGCGTCGTCTCGCTCGTCTTCTGGTCGGTGATGATCATCGTCACCCTTACCTACGTCTCGCTCGTCATGCGTGCCGACAACGATGGCGAGGGCGGCATCATGGCACTGATCACGCTCTTGCGGCGACTGGGCGGGGCGCGGCACCGACGGGTCGCCGCGGTGCTGTCCGGACTCGGCATCTTCGGTGCCGCACTGTTCTTCGGCGACAGCATGATCACCCCCGCGATCTCGGTGCTGTCCGCCGTCGAAGGCGTGAAGGTCGTCGAGCCGCGGATGGGAGAATTCATCGTGCCGATCACCGCGGTGATCATCGTGCTGCTCTTCCTGGTGCAACGCCGGGGCACGGCCGTAGTCGGGCGGTTCTTCGGGCCGGTGATGATCGTCTGGTTCGTCTCGATCGGTGCCTGTGGTGCGGCCGGAATCGCCCGGCACCCGGAGATCCTGAAGGCGCTGTCGCCGACCTACGCGGTGAGTTTCATGTTCGGGCACTTCGGAATTGCCTTCTTCGCGCTGGCCGCGGTCGTACTGGCGGTCACCGGCGCGGAAGCGCTCTACGCCGACATGGGCCACTTCGGCCGAAGGGTGATCACCCGCGGCTGGCTGTTGCTCGTCCTGCCGGCCTGCGTACTCAGCTACTTCGGGCAGGGCGCGCTCGTGCTCGGCGACGAGACCAAGGTGAGCAGTCCGTTTTTCCTGCTCCCTCCTGATTGGGCGCGCCTGCCGATGGTGCTGCTGGCCACCGCGGCCACGGTGATCGCCTCCCAGGCCGTGATCACCGGCGCCTACTCGGTGGCGTCGCAGGCCGCCCAGCTCGGCTACCTGCCGAGACTGCGGGTGGCGCACACCTCGGAGTCGACGATCGGCCAGATATACGTGCCCTGGATCAACTGGGTCCTGATGGTGTCGGTCCTCACCCTGGTGTTCGCCTTCCGCAGCTCGGCGGCGTTGGCGTACGCGTTCGGCATGGCGGTGACGGCCACGATCTCGATCACCACGCTGCTGTTCTTCTACATCGCCCGGACCCGATGGCACACCCCACTGTGGCTGGTCCTGGTCGGCGCCGGGTTCTTGTTGACGGTTGACCTGATGTTCCTGGCGGCGAACCTCACCAAGTTGGTCCACGGGGCATGGCTGCCGCTGCTGATCGGCGTCGCGGCGTTCACCGTGATGCTCACCTGGCAGCGCGGGCGCGGCATCGTCACCCTCGCGCGAGAGCGTGCGGAGGGGCCGCTGCGTGAGTTCGTCGACCAGCTCGATCAGCACCGACCGCCGCTGCTGCGGGTCCCCGGCACCGCGGTGTTTCTCAACCGAGGCAACCAGACCGCGCCACTGGCGATGCGGGCCAATGTCGAACACAACCGAGTACTGCACGACCACGTGGTGATCATGTCGATCGATACACTGCCGGTCCCTCGGGTGCCGGACGAGGAACGCACCGAGGTCGACGATCTCGGCCATGCCGAGGACGGCATCATCCACCTGACCGCACACTTCGGGTACATGGAGAAGCCGAACGTCCCGGACGCGCTGCGCCTGCTCGACCCCGGGCAGACCGAGGGTCCGATCGCCATCGACGACGCCTCCTACTTCCTGTCGAAGATCGAACTGAAGAAGGGGACGGCGCCGACGATGGCGCCGTGGCGCAAGCGTCTGTTCATCGCGACGTCGCATATCACTGCCGATGCCGCGGAGTTCTTCGGTCTGCCCGGTGACCGGACCGTGATCATCGGTTCGCGGATCGAGGTGTAGGCCTCGCGGATCGACACGCAGACACGAAACCCTGACATCGGCGACCACCGGGACGTGAGTACTTCCTGATTCGGGGGGGGGCATGCTGCGGGCCACAACGGGGCAGCTACGGAACCGCCATGGCTGCAGACGAATTCCCGACGAATGGTGTGGCTGATCGACCTGGAGTGAGCAAACCTCGCGCGGATCGCGAGCGCGTTCAATCAAGAACGTGGCATCAACCTCGGGCGAGGTGAAGTCGGTCGACCAGACCGCCGATCGTCGTGTACATCGTGAGCGGCCGTGGCGACGCGCATCGGCTGACCGCCGTTGGCGGCCTTGCGGCGTTGTCGTTGGATGCGCTCGCGGAGGGACTAGATCTCACCCAAGTCGAGTCGCGCCAAGATTCGGGTGTAGCCGTCGCAGACCGCGACAACGTGCGCACGCCCCACCTCGTCATAGGCGTTGGTGCACGCCACCGCGAGCAGATCGCCCGCACGCACGTCGCTGGGCAGTTGCATGCCGGTGGCGACCTCGTCTCTTGCCGCGCGCTGAATGCCCGTCACGGTAACCTGCTCGAGCCGTCCGTGGGAATACCGGTTCGCCAGTACCACCGCGTGTTTCGCGGACTGCAGCGTCTGCCGCAGGTTTGCAGTCATGCGCGCGGTGATCGACACAACGCTGCGGCCGCCCGGTGTCCGGCTCACCCCGGCCACCCGGAACAGCGTGACCCCCGACGGCGCGACCACGGCGCGCCCGGGTTCGAGGACGATCCCGGGCCGGGGCAACCGGAATTCGGCACAGGAGTTGTCGATCACGTCGTCGACGGCTTCGGCCAGTTCTCTCAGATTCGGTGCTTGGGCGCTCGGCGTCGCGTGACCTGCACCGAAGTGCAACTCGGAGAGAAGGACGCCGTGTTGTTCGAGGACCTGGTTCATCTGTGCGACCAGGCAGCCCGCCGCGGTCCGCCAATGCTGGACATCGGCTGTGGTGGCCCTGACGTCGCAGTACAACCCGATCATGTCGAACCTGTGCTGGCTCACGACACGGGCCACGGCCCGGTCCGCCCGGCCATTGGAGATGCGGAACCCGGATTTCGAATCGACGTCGGCGACCGGGCGTCCGAACAGGTCGACGTCCGCGACGATGCCGACGAGCACAGTTTGCCGGCGATCGAGCAGACCAGCGAGCCTGGTGATCTCGTCATTGGAGGCCACCACCATCCGTCCGACTCCGGCGGACAGTGCCGCACGAAGCTCGCCTGGGGTCGGCGAGCTCCCGTGCAGGATCATGCGTGTGGGATCGACCCCCGCGGCAACGGCCGCGGCGAGTTCGCCCGCAGAGCCGATGTCGATCGCCATACCTTCTGCCTTGGCCCACCCGGCAATGCCGCGCACCAGTGCGGCATTGCCGGGATAGGTGATCCGCGTATCAGGCAGCGCCTCGCGGTAGGCGTCCGCGCGGCGGCTCACATCTATTTCGTCTATGACGTATGTCGGAGTGCCGTACTCGTCGGCGATGTCAGTGAGCGCGACGCCCGAGATGACGAGCCGTCCGCGCGCGTCGTGGTGGGCACCGTGCGGCCACACCAGGGGGTCCAGGTGCGGGTGCATGACCTCCCTTGGGGAGGGCAAAAAGTCGAGCAATGCCATCGCCAACTCCTCAGCGACCAGCTGCATTGCGGCGACGAATCTGGTCACGTCGCTGAATCGCGCAGCTCACAATTCGAGACTGCACCCACGCCCGCCAGGCGCACCGACCCCTGACAACTTCCTGATGGCGCTCACGCTGTTCTTGATTCTCTGGATACGGGACCCGGCGGGAGAGGTCGGTCGACGCCCAACCCTGTACCCAACTATCGAGTCACGGTTCGAAGCATCCCACCATGCGTGATGAGTGGCTTCGACGGCGGCTAGGTCCCATATCCGCGAGTCGGGCGGGAAGGTACTCGTTCGGAATCGTACGGAGCTGCCGCGTCGATCAGTTTCGCTGCTTTCTGCGTCCGCCTGTCGTCATACGCACTGCCTCGTCGAGCCGTGTCTTGTTCCGTTCGACGAGCGGGTGAACTCGTCGTCGGAGATCAGGTCGCCGTAGTAGGCCTGCTCGATGTCGTCCCAGCTTCCGCCTAGGGCGTGTCTGACAAAGCGTGGGTCCAGGCGATTGCGGCGTGGATGAGAACGGCAGCTCGGTAGACGATCGCGTGTTTGTCGTAGCGGGTGGCGAGGCCTCGCCATTGCTTGGTGTGGCAGAACCGGCGTTCGATCACGTTGCGGTTCTTGTAATCGGCGGCGTCGAGCCCGACAGGCCTGCCACCGCGTGAGCCGCGACGTTTGCGGCGCCCCTGCTGGTCTCTGGGTTCAGGGATGACGGCCTTGATGCCACGCTCGCGCAGATGCTTCCGGATCACGCGGGACGAGTACGCCTTGTCTCCGCGGACCGCATCCGGTCTCGTGCGCGGTCGCCCGATCTGCCGTCCGACGCGCAACTGCTCCAGAAGCGGCAACAGCATCGGAGATCCCCGGCCTGGCCGGGAGTGATCAGAGGCAGCCCGTTGCCATCGACGAGCTGATGGATCTTCGTCGACAACCCACCCCGCGAGCGGCCGATCCCGTGATCAGGCGGCTCGACCGCTGGATTCGTCTAGTTCGACCCATCCCCTTGTGGGGCGGATCGTGTTCGTCGCATGCTGATGCGCGCGAGTGATCGTCGAGTCCACCGACAGCGACCAATCGATCAGCCCCTCCGCGTCCGCCTGCGCGGTGAGCGTCGCCAGCACCTTGTCCCAGGTGCCCTCGACAGCCATCCGGTGATGCCACGTCCACACCGTCTGCCACGGCCCGAACGACTCGGGAAGATCACGCCACGCGATCCCGCACCGATAGCGGTAGCTGATCCCCTCGACCATCAACCGCGCATCCGAGAACTTCCTGCTCGGACGTCCCGTCGGCTTCGGGAGCATCCCCTCGATCAACGACCACGGGGCATCCGAGAGCAACTGAAAACGCGATACGGGACCAGAGTTCCAGCCAGAACGCTCAACCTTCGCCAGACACGTCCTAGGGATCCGGCCAATGGCTTCGGGTCAGGTCCGCTTGCGGCTCGCGATCTCGTCAGAGAGCTGCTGCACGTGGGCGGGGTCCGCGTCCCGGGCAAGGGCGATGTAGTGGTCCATGACGGCCGGCCGGTAGCGCACGGGCAACGTCTGTCCTGGGGCGAGTCGGGTGAGCTGGGTGATCGTGAGGCTTTCGTCTGCGATACCGCGGAACGAGATGCCGTCGGCGGTCTCCACGTCGAGCATCAGGACCACGCGTGGATTGCTGTTGACCTCCCGCCAGTCGACGAGAACGCCGAGCGCAAGCGCCCCCGTACGCAGTTCCGCATTGCGCTTGCGTGCATCACTGCTCATGACCGGGTTCGGGGCGACGCCCGGGAAGTCGGGCCCGACGCCGAGCGATTCCCGACTCAGGTCAGGCCTGAGCTTCGACATCACATCGTCGAGCGTCATCTTCGAATCTTTGCGCTTCTTCTTCCAACCGAACATCCTGGCCCCTCCCTCACGCCGGTGCCGGAATCTCGGCTTGGCGCTTCGCGCTCACTGCGATGGTACGGCGCGGCCAGTCCCGACCTCCGTCGCATCGCCCCGTCCCGATGGGGTCGCCGTCTGCGGTCGCGGACGGGCCCGGTCGGTGCACCAGTCTGGGGCATCCGAGAGCAACTGAAACCGCGACACGCCTCAGGCAACCCACCTGAACCCTGCCCGGTTGGGAGACACGCCATAGGGCGAAGAAGCGTCTCAATCTTCAGGTTCGGGGACGAACTCTTCTGCTTGATCGCGGAACCACGTGAGCGATGCGTCAAGATACGCCTCACCATCGAGTGCCACCAACAGGATCTGGTCGGGGTCATGCACGTAGGAGATCACCTGACCGATCTCGCCCCCCCCGGGGCCCGGGTCGCAGTCGGCGAACAGGACGATCGTGCTCACTCCAAAGGCTGCGAATGGCACCCACGTGTCGAGGAACCAGCCCGCGCGGATCCGACCATCGCGAGGTGCCGACTCCTGCCAGCCCGCGAAGTTCCCCGCGATATCACGCAGGCGATTGCGCAACGCAAGGGACTGCGACACGGACAGGAAGTCCGCACCGGTGAAGAATTCTGGCCGTGTGAACACCGGACTGTAGACTGGCCCGCCGTCGGCGACTCGCCACAGATCGACGAGCCAGTCCACCACCCCGTATCCCAGCGACGCGAGCATCGCGTCACGATTCGTGTCCGCCAGCGGGGCTCGCAAATCCAGAGAAGCATCAAGTTCCGTGTATATCTCCGCAACAGCGTCGAGACAGGCGCGAGGTGTCGTCATGCGCTTGCCCTTTCACTCCCAAGGCACGTGGGTGCCAGCGCTAGTGGCACCCACGGGCCAGCTTCCGGATTCCAGGGGGGCTCACACGGCGTTGCTGGAGAAGTCGTTGCTGCCGGGCGCGGTCTTCGCGGGGTACGTGACACGACCTTCGCGACGCAGCCGCCGCATCCTGCGGCCGAGCAGGAAGAAGACCAGCGTGAACACGACCAGGCCGCCGGCGGGGATCGCGACCGCCAGGAGCAGGCCAGCGTGTGCGCTCATGGGGACCATCCTGCCTGTCGAATGCCCGCACCGGCCGCTGAGCGGCGGTGACGTTTCCAGATCGTCTGCCACGGCCCGAATTCGGCAGGCACGGCACGGCACATCGACCCCGTACCGGTAGACGATGCCCTCGACGACCCGGCGGTTGTTGCGGAACGGACGTCCACCCTGTTCGCTGACAGACGGCACCGGGGGCTCGATAAACGCCCACCGGGCGTCGGGTCCTGGAGTGGCTGACTGGTAGCACCGGGACCGCCTCCGACATCAGCCAAGCCGCCGACGTCATCACGACCGCAGGCTGGGAGTCTGCCTAGGTGGGATCGGTTCTGCCAACGGTCTCTCCATCCTCCGCAAACTAGATAAGCGCATCTCGCCCACGGTGTAACTGGCCGCTGAGCGTCTACGGGACGGAGCGGCTGATGCAGAGCAGACTCACGGATCCGCTCTTCGGACCGACGCCTCCGTCGCGATCCACATGACACCAAACGCGCCAATCATCGCGATCCCGACGTATTCCAGGTTCAGCGCTGAAAAGAATCCTGTCACCGGGTCATGCAATGCGAACGCATCCCGGACCGCAGACACTAGGATCGTGATCCCAATACCGAACGCCGACACCACCGACATTGTTGTGATCAGCACGTTGAAACTCCGCCGACGTCGTGATCCATCACTGGCTGATGAGTACAACCGCATCATCGCGATGCCGTTCAGAGAGTCGCCCAACGTCATACCAGCCGCGAAACACACCGGCAGGGCTAGCAGCGATATCGTCGCCACTCCGGAGGCGGCGCTCGTTCCCGCGAGAACCAGCAGTCCGATGAGACTCGCCGTGTCGAACCCGAGCCCAAACAGTGCCCCAATGACAAACACATGGCGCGGATAGGTGACCCGGCCCAACGGGCGAGCCATCAACCGGCCGACAAACGTCGGCGGCGAGCTCACACTGCCATTGCCGGCGCCGCCCCGCAGAATGCCCCGTAGGACGACCGTGTTAACCAAGCCGATGAGAACCAGAAACGACCCTGCGACCATCGATCCTGTCAACCCGAGTACACCCGCGACGGGGCTTTCGCCCTCGAACGTGCGATCCATGCCGCGCACCCCTAGGACGACAAGCAGTGAGGCGACCGCGACAATCGTTGAGTGGCCTAGGCTGAACGCTAGTCCGACGCTGACAGGGCGCCGTCCGTCTGCGATGAACTTTCGGGTGGCGTTGTCGATTGCACTGATGTGGTCGGCATCGGCTTGGTGCTTGAGGCCTGCGAGGTACGCGGTTCCGACCATCCCAATTGTCAAGCCTCCTGCCAGGCCACGTAAGCCCTGGCTGAAAGCGAGGCCGAATCCGACAAGGTGGAGGGCTCCCACAACGCCGAAGGTGATTCCCAGCCGAAGACGCGGCGATGCCTTTTCCCGACGCTCCGACGACGCGAAGCGCAGGATCCCGCCGCCCGCATGAACACTCACGCCACCACCCCCGCGACATGCATGGCACGCCCACTCGCAACACGAGACAAATGCAACGGGAAGGCGTCGAAGGCGTGGCGCATGCCCAGCGCGTACGCCGTTGCTCCCAGTCCGACACCGAAGGCCCCGCCGTCGAACTGGTAGTGAGCGGGCACCACGAGGAACAGCAGCGTTCCCCACCCCATGACGTGCAGCGTCAGGATCGTCAGTGCCATGCCCGCGACGTTTCGCCGGCGACCGGCACTGGAGACCTTCGATGCCGTGGACATCAGTTCTCGCCTCGGAATTGTCTGGCGGCCGAGTTGGATTGACTCGTCGGTTGCGATGGAGACATCGGTCGCGCAAACAGCGTACAACGCATCGACCAGCCGATCGACGCATCGCCGGTGGCTGCGAGCGCGCGTAGATCTCGGCGGGGTCACCAACTCGGCGGGGTCTCCACTCGGCGGCTCCGATGCTGTCGAGTCGGGATCGTAACCTTGGTGAACACCCGATGAACTGCTCCGCTCCCGACGCCGTGAGATCATGAACCGAGTTGGGGGTGCAGTGACGAAGGCAGCTGACGGAGTTCGGCCGGCGCCGATTCGACACGGGAGGAGCGTCGGCCCTGACGATGTAAGGCGGTGCCGAGCATGGACGACACGACCGGCCGGAACGGAGCCGACAGGACGGACTCGGCTGCCGCTGCTGCTGTCCCCGATGTCCACGCCGAGGGCGAACTCGAGTCCCTTCGCGCGGAACTCGACCGGATAGACAACGAGTTGCTCGACAGCGTCCGCGCCCGGATCGAGGTGTGCACCCGGATCGCTGTGGTCAAGCGGCGATACGCGATCCCGATGATGCAGCCACGCAGGGTCGGCGCGGTGCACGAGCACGCACGGACCTACGCCCTCAGCCACGACCTGTCGGCGGACTTCCTGCGGAATCTCTACGACCTCCTCATCGCGGAGACGTGCCGCGTCGAGGACGTCGTCATCGACGGGACCGAGTCCTCCGACGCGCTCGGCATGCGCGTACGCGATTGAGGGCCGAGCCGTGCGGACGCTGCTGATCGACAACTACGATTCGTTCACGTACAACCTGTACAGCCTGCTGACCGGAGTGAACGGTCGCGAACCCGTGGTCGTCCAGAACGACGCCGACTGGTCGGCGGTTCGGCTGTCCGACTTCGACAACATCGTGGTCTCCCCCGGCCCCGGCAGGCCCGAGCGGCGCCGGGACTTCGGAATCGGCAGGAACGCCTTCACCGACTCCGGACTGCCCGTACTCGGGGTGTGCCTGGGCCATCAGGGACTGTGCCACCTGTTCGGTGGTCGGGTTTCCAGCGCGCCGGAACCCATGCACGGTCGGATCTGTTCGGTGCGGCATTCCGGCACGGAACTGTTCGCCGGGATCCCGTCACCATTTCGTGTTGTCCGGTACCACTCGCTCGCCGTCGACGAGTTGCCGCCGGACCTCGTCGCCGAGGCCTGGACGGACGACCACGTGCTGATGGCGGTCCGGCACCGCGAGTTGCCGTTGTGGGGGGTGCAGTTCCACCCCGAGTCGATCTGCACCGAGCACGGGCGTGAGCTGCTGGCGAACTTCCGTGACCTGACACCCGTCCGCGCCTCGAAGCCGATCAGACCCGTTGCGGCGCCGCAGCCTGAATCGCGCGAGTCGGGGCACCGCTTCCGAGTACGCAGTGCCCGCATCGATCGTGCGGTCGATCCGCGGGAGGTGTACGAGAAGCTGTTCGCCGCCGGACCGAACAGCTTCTGGCTGGATGGCAGTTCCGCATCGGACGCGGACTCCCGGTTCTCGGTAATGGGCGATTCTTCAGGCCCGCGTGCCGAGTTCGTCACCTATCGGGTCGCGGAGACGACGGTTCGGGTGCATCGCCAGGGACACCCCACCGCCGAGTTGCGCACCACCCTGTTCGACTACCTCGACGAGCAACTGCGTGAGCGTGTCGTCGCGCCACGCCTGGATCTGCCGTTCGGCTTCAACCTCGGCTACGTCGGCTACCTCGGCTACGAACTCAAGGCCGACACCTGCGGTCAGCTGGTGCACGGGTCCACGCGCGAGGATGCGGCCGTCGTCTTCGCCGATCGGGCGCTGGTGTTCGATCACGCATCCGGGTGCTGCCACCTGCTGGTCCTCGACGACGGCACCGACGATCCGGCCGGTGACCGCTGGATGCAGGAGACGACTGCGGCGATCACGGCGCTCGACGAGGTTCCGGTCGAGACGCCGTGGGCACCACCGCTGGTCCCGGCGGAGGCCGACATCGACATCCACTTCCGGCACACCCGCACGAAGTACCTCGGCCTGATCGAGCAGTGTCTCAGCGAGATTCGGTCGGGCGAGTCCTACGAGGTGTGCCTGACCAACGCGGCGACGGTCAAGCGGACCGTCGACCCGCTCGAGGGGTTCTCCTGCCTCCGCGACATCAGCCCCACCCCGTACAACGCGCTCCTGCAGTTCTCCGGAACTTCCGTGCTCAGTGCCTCTCCCGAGCGATTCGTGCGGATCGGATCGGACCGGACCGTCGAGTCGAAGCCGATCAAGGGAACCCGGCCGCGAGCATCGGAACCCGACGAGGACGAGGCCCTGCGCCGCGGACTTCTGTTGAGCGAGAAGGACCGCGCGGAGAACCTGATGATCGTCGACCTGGTCCGCAACGACCTGTCGCGGGTGTGCGTGCCCGGTTCGGTGCACGTGCCGAAGCTCTTCGACGTCGAGACGTATGCGCCCGTGCACCAACTGGTCTCGACCGTGCGGGGCACGATGCGCGCGGACGTCACCCCGGTGGACTGCCTGCGGGCGACCTTCCCCGGCGGGTCGATGACGGGGGCGCCGAAGGTGCGCACCATGGAGATCATCGACAAACTCGAGGACGGGCCTCGCGGGGTCTACTCGGGGGCGATCGGCTATCTCTCGCTCAGTGGCACCGCGGACTTCTCGATCGTCATCCGGACGATGGTGGCCACGGACGAGGAGGTCACGTTCGGGGTCGGCGGCGCCATCGTGGCGTTGTCAGACGTGGACGAGGAGTTCGACGAGACGATGGTCAAGGCGCTGACCATGCGGCGCTGCCTGTCCCTCGCAGACGGCCTCGCGCCGCACGACGGTGTGCCGGACGAGCAGGGGGGACGGTCCGGGCCGTGACCACGCACCCGCTCGCGTCGACGGTCGTGGCCGGCGGCCGTGGAGCGGTCGGCGCGATGCTGGCCGACCTGCTGCGCACCGACGGGAGACGGGTGGTCGTCGCGGATCCGCGGAACGAGCCGGGCCTCGACGTCACCCGGCCCGATCACGCCGTGGACGCGGCGCTCCGAGAGGCCGAGACGGTGGTGCTGGCGGTGCCCGAACCCGTAGCCGTCGCCGCGGTCGCCGTGCTTCGAGATCGACTGCGCCCCGGGGCGTTGCTGGTCGAGACGCTGTCGGTGAAGACGCGCATCGCGGGGCGGATGCGCGACCTGGACACGCCGTCGGTGGGGATCAATCCGATGTTCGCGCCGTCGCTCGGTATGGCAGGCAGGCCGGTACTCGTCGTGCTCCACCGCGACGGTCCCCCGGTGGCGGGGTTCCTCGACCTGCTGCGGTGCGGCGGTGCGACGGTGGTGCCGGTGACGGCGGTCGAGCACGATCGGTTGTGCGCGGCGACACAGGCGCTGACGCACGCGTCGGTGCTCGCGGCGGGTCTCGCACTGGGCGAACTCGACGCGGGGACCGAGGAACTGCACGCCGCCGCGCCACCGCCGCACACCCTGCTGCTGGCATTGCTCGCCCGGGTCACTCTCGGAACGCCCGAGGTGTACTGGGACGTGCAGGCGGCGAATCCCTTCGCCCGCGAGGCCAGGGCGGCGTTGGCGGCGGGCCTGGCACACCTGTCGCGGGTGTGCGAGTCCGGCACCGAGGCCGAGTTCGCGGCCCTCATGACGCAGGCGCGAGGTCCGTTGGGTGACCTCGATGGGCATTACGGCGACCTGTGCGCGCGACTGTTCGAGTCCCTGCCGGTCGACGCGCGCACGGCGGGCGGAGGGACGCCGTGAACGATCGCCCCGCACCCGGCGTGGAGAACCCGCGGCTGCCCGAGTTCGACCCCGACGACCCCGTGGAGAGCGCGGTGATCGCCGGCCTGGTCCGGAGCTGGCCGCGCCGGGCAACCGTCCGCCGGGCCGAGCCGGACCTCGACGAGGTCTTCGACCCGGCCAAGGCCGACTACGCCGAGGAACTCGTCCCGTTCCGGGACCACGAGACCTACCTCGCACTGGACGAGGCGACGAGAGACCGGATCCGGGCGTGGGCCTGGATCGCGTACAACAAGAACGTCGTCGACATCGAGCAGCACGTGGTCAACCCCGGCTTCCAACTGTTGCTGGAGGATTCGCTGCACACCGGGCTCGGGGACACGGCGCGGGCGTCGGTGGTGCAGGCGATGGTCGACGAGCAGTACCACACGCTGATGCACCTCAACGCCAGCGCACTGACGCGCAGGAGGCGCCCGTGGCCGCTACCCGAGCGGGCATTGCCGACGAGTCTGACCGTGGTGCGCGGCCGCGAAGCGGTGGCGGCCCAGGACGATCCGCGGGCGGCCGCACTGGTCACCCTCGCCTTCACCACGGTCGCGGAGACGTCGATCGGGGCCTACCTGAGCCTGATCGCCGACGACGAGACGGTGCAACCGGTGAACAAGGCGACCGTCGCGCTGCACCGCCGCGACGAGCGGGCGCACGCCTCGGTCACCTCCGAACTGGTGAAGCTCGTGTACGACCGCCTGCACCCCGACGACCGCCGCATCCTGTTGTCGGGCATGGCCGACGGTGTGGCGGCCTTCACCGGCACCGACTACTCGGTGTGGTCGGCGATCCTGGCGGAGGTGGGCGTCGCGGGTGCGGACGCGATGCTGCGGGACGTGGCCGCCGGACCCGGTGACGGCCGCCTGGTGCAGGACTGCAGCGCGATCGACCGGCTACGGGCACAGCTGGCGGATCCGCGGTCCGACGCGCCGCGGGAGTGACGACCGACGGGAGCGCTGTGGCTGCCGATCAACTGCGCAGCTGCGCGTTCAACCGTGCCGCCTGCCGCGTGAGGTGGTCGCGCTCGGGGAGGTTGCTCGCTGATCGGGCGGCGTCCGCGTAGAGCCGCGCCGCGGCCACCGGGTCTCCGTCCCGCTCGCGCAGATAGGCCGTGACGGCGGTGTAGCGGGGCAGGGAGGGATCCACCCCCGCCAGTGCGGCCAGCCCGGCGCGTGGGCCGTCGGCCTCGCCGACCGCGACGGCTCGATTGAGGCGGGCCACCGGGCTGTCGGTGAGCCGCACCAGTTCGTCGTACCACTCGACGATCTGTACCCAGTCGGTCTCGTCGGCCGTGCAGGCGTCGGCGTGGAGCGCGGCGATGGCGGCCTGGGCCTGGAACTCGCCCAACCGGTCGCGGGCGAGAGCCGCCTGGAGCACGTCGACGCCCTCGGCGATCAGGCGGGCGTCCCACAGGCTACGGTCCTGCTCGGCGAGGGGCACGAGGCTGCCGTCCGGCCGAGTCCGTGCCGGACGCCGAGCGTGATGGAGCAGCATGAGCGCCAGCAGGCCGGCCACCTCCTCGTGTCGGGTTCTGGCCGCCAGTTCGCGGGTGAGTCGGATCGCCTCGGCCGCGAGGTCGATGTCTCCTGAGTAGCCCTCGTTGAAGACGAGGTAGAGCACGCGCAGCACCGTGGCGACGTCACCGGGTTGGTCGAACCGCACCCCGGAGACGGTCCGCTTGGCCCGGCTGATTCGCTGCGCCATCGTCGACTCGGGCACGAGATACGCCTGCGCGATCTGCCGCGTGGTCACGCCGCCGACCGCGCGGAGGGTGAGTGCGACCGCGGACGCAGGCGTCAGCGAGGGGTGCGCGCACAGGAAGTACAGCTGGAGTGTGTCGTCCGCGGTCTCACCCGGTCCGGGCAGGGGTTCCGCGTCGACGAGCACCTCGCGCCGACGGCGCGAGGTGTCGGCGCGGGTGGCGTCGAGAAACTTGCGCCAGGCCACGGCGACCAGCCAGCCCTTGGGATCCCGCGGCGGGTCGTCCGGCCATCCGCGCACCGCCTCCACCAGGGCGTCCTGCACGGCGTCCTCGGCCGCCGCGAAATCAGCTCCGCGGCGGACGAGGACGCCGATCGCAGCGGGAGTGAGGGTCCGCAGCACGGCCTCGTCCACGATGCGTCAGTCCGTGACGGTCGGGGGCGCAGACAGGAAGGGGCGCACCTCGAGCCACTCGTGGATCGGCTTGCCACCCGCACCCGGAGCCGCGGACAGCTCACCGGCCAGCGCTAGTGCCCGGTCGTAGGTCTCGACGTCGATCACCATCCAGCCGGCGATCAGATCCTTGGTCTCCGCGAAGGGGCCGTCGGTGACCGGTGGCCGACCCTCGCCGTCGTAGCGGACGAAGGTGCCCTCCTGGGAGAGCGCCTGCCCGTCGACGAACTCGCCGGTACCCTCGAGCCGATCGGCGAAATCCTGCATGTACTGCACGTGTGCCGTGATCTCTTCCTGGGTCCACTCGTCCATCGGCACGTCGTTGACCGCCGTCGGTGCGCCCCGGTAGTGCTTGAGCAACAGGTACTTGGCCATCGTGTTCTCCTAGGTGAGGTACGGCCCATTCTGGCCGCATTCACTACGGGGACGGAGCCACGATCCGGTTCTCGACATCCCGCCGCCACATTTCTGGCGAGTTTCGCCGATTCCACTCAGTGCGTGGACAGGTACTCCTCGAGCACGGGACCCACCACAGCCAACGCCTCCGGTTCGATCATCTCGTTGTGCTCGCAGTGCACCACGACCTCCGTGATGCCGCCGGTCACCGCGTCCCGCCACTCCTGCGGCGAGTGATCGCCGTTGTCGGTGGCGTCGGCGCGGAAGAAGAGCATCTCACCGTCGAACCGGGACGGGTTGAAGCTGCGCATGATTCGAGCCGAGTCGGTGAAGCCGGCACTGATCCGCTCGAGATGTGCAGCGGTCAGCCCGGTGGTCTGGCCGAACGACTCGTCGAGCAGTTCCACGGCCCGCGCGTAGGTCAGATCGCCGTTGCCGGTGGCGCCCCCGTCCGCCAGGTCCAGACCCAGCCCGTGCAACAACTCGGGGACGGTCAGGGAGTCCGGTGTCTCGTCGTCGACGCTCACGTAGCTGTCCATGATCGCGAGGGTGGCGACCTCCTCGCCGCGGTCCCGCAGTTCCACCGCGACCGCGTGGGCGATGACGCCGCCGAGCGACCAGCCGAGCAGGTGGTAGGGCCCGTGTGCCTGCACCGACCGCATCTCCTCGACGTAGCGGTGCGCCAACTGCTCGATCGAGGTGAAGCTGGGGCCGCCGCTGATGACCGGCAGCTGCAGGCCGTACGCGGGCCGGTCGCTGGCGAGGTGCCGCACCAGTCCGGAGTAGCCCCAGGACAGTCCGATCCCGGGATGAATGCAGAACAGCGGGGACTTGCCGTGCCCGTTGCTCGACGACGGCGCCGCCCGCAACGGGATCACCACGCGCAGTGCGTCGTCCACCGGCGCGGCCTGGTTCGGCTCGTCGACCGACCGGGCCAGGCCGGCAGGCGTCGGATCGAGGAAGATCGACTGCAGGGCGAGGGTGCGGCCGAGACGGGTCTGCAGTTCCGAGACGACCCGAGTGGCCACGATGGAATTTCCGCCCAGGTCGAAGAAGCTGTCGTTCGCGCCGACCTCGGCCACGCCGAGCACGCGGGCGAAGGCGTCGGCGATGGCTCGCTCGGTGGGCGTGCGCGGCGGTTCGAAATGCGTGGACCGCGTGCCGAACTCGGGCGCGGGCAGTGCCTTGCGATCGAGCTTGCCGACCGGCGTCATCGGCACCTCGTCGAGCACCACGACCGCGGCCGGGACCATGTGGGCCGGTAGCCGGGCCGCCGCGTACGCGCGGATCTCCCCCGGGTCCAGTTCCGCGCCGCCCTCACCGTGGACGTACGCCGCGAGCAGGGTGTCCCCGGACGGTCCGACGTGCCCGAGCGTGGCAGCGTAGGTGATCGACGGATGATGGGCGAGCACGGTGTCGATCTCGCCGAGTTCGATGCGGAAGCCGCGCACCTTGACCTGGAAGTCGCTGCGGCCGATGTACTCGACGATGGGTGCGGCGTCGCCGCCGGGACTGCTCCAGCGGACGATGTCGCCGGTGCGGTACATCCGTTGCCCGGGTGCACCGAAGGGATCGGCGACGAACCGCTCGGCGGTGAGGCCGAACCGGCGGTGGTAACCGCGTGCCAGGCCCGGTCCGGAGATGTACAGCTCCCCCGGCACTCCGGCGGGCACCGGCTGCAGCCGGGTGTCGAGGACCATCTCCTCGAACCCGATCGCCGGCCGTCCGATGTTCACGGGCTGCTCCGCGCTCATCGGATCGCTCACGCTGGCCTGAATGGTCGTCTCGGTCGGTCCGTACCCGTTGAACATGCTGCGTCGTGCTCCTCGGGAACCCGGGGATCTCGGTCCGGCCCACTTCGCGACCAGCTCCGGCGGGCAGGCCTCGCCCGCGACCGCCAGGACCACCAGGTCGTCGAGGTCGGTGTCGTCCATCGACGACAGCGCGGTCGGCGTGATGAAGGCGTGCGTGACGCGTTCGCGGCGCAGCAGTTCCTCGAGCTCTCGGCCGCCGTAGACGGTGGGCGGGACGACGACCACCCGAGCGCCCGTGCAGAACGCCATCATCAGCTCGAAGACCGACGCGTCGAAGCTGGGCGAGGCCAGGTGCGAGACCCGGGAGTCGGAGGTGACGCGGAACCTGCTGTGCTCCTCCGCGGTGAGGTTCGCGATGCCCCGGTGGGTCACGATGACGCCCTTCGGCAGCCCGGTGGATCCGGAGGTGTAGATCAGATATGCCGGGTGCGTGAGGTGCAGCGGCGCCGTGCGGTCGGCATCGGTCACCGCGGCTCCGTCGGCGGTCGCGAGCTCGGCTGCGAGGGCCCCGTCGAGGACCAGCCACGGCACCGTGTCCGGCAACTGTTCGCGCCGGTCCTGCACCGTCAGCCCGAGGACGGCGGCGGAGTCGTGGAGCATGTACTCGATGCGTTCCCGGGGATATGTCGGGTCGACCGGGACGAACGCTGCGCCGGTCTTCGCGACCGCCCAGATCGCCACCACCTCGTCGATGGACCGGGACAGGCCGAGGGCAACGAAGGTTTCCGGTCCGACCCCGCGCTCACTGAGCAGGCGGGCCAACCGATTCGACTGTTCGTCGAGTTCGCGGTAGCTGACCCTGCGGTCCTCGAACGTCATGGCCACCGCGTCCGGGTCGACGGCGGCCGCCTCCGACAGCAGGTCCGGCCACAGTTGCGCGGGGCCACCGGCGAGGCCGAGCGCCGGGGCGAGCTCGGAGAGTTCCTCCTCGTCGAGGATGCCGATGTCGCCGACTGCCACGGTCGGATCAGAGGTGACCGCGTCGAGGATCCGGACGAACCGATCCGCGAAGGCGCGCACCGTGTCCGGGTCGAACAGGTCGGTGGCGAAGTCGAAGGCCGCGCGCAGGCCGGCAGGCTCGTCGTCGTCGAACTGCTCGGCCAGGATGAGCTCGAGGTCCTCCTTGGCGACGCGGGTGGCCAGGTCGACGCCCTCGACGTTCAGGCCGGGCAGTTCGAGGTGCGGACGTTCGGTGTTCTGGAATTCGAGCGAGACCTGGAACAGCGGCGAATAGGACGTCGAGCGGGCGGGATTGAGCTGCTCGACGAGCCGCTCGAACGGTAGGTCGGCGTGCCCGAAGGCGGCGAGGTCGGCGTCGCGGACCTGGTCGAGCAGGTCGGCGAAGGGTGTCGACGGCTGCACCCGGGTGCGCAGGACCAGCGTGTTGACGAACATGCCGATCATGTCGTCGAGCGCGGCGTCGCCGCGGCCGGCGATCGGGGTGCCGATCGCGATGTCGTCGGCGTCGCCGAGCCGAGCGAGCAGCACCGCGAACACCGCGTGCGCGGCCATGAACACGGTCGTGCCCTGTTCGCGCGCCAGGTCGGTGAGCGCTCGATGCAGGTCGGCGGGGATGTCGAACTCGACCCGGTCGCCGCGCAGGGTCTGCTGCAGCGGTCGCGGTCGGTCGGTGGGCAGGCCGATGACGTCGGGCAGCCCGGCCAGGGTCCGGGACCAGAACTCGAGCTGCGCGGCGGCCGGGGAGTGCGGGTCGTCCTCGCTGCCGAGAACCCGGCGCTGCCACAGGGCGTAGTCGGCGTACTGGGCGGACAGGGGTGCCCAGCCGGGTGCGTTGCCGTCGCTGCGCGCCACGTACGCGGCCATCACGTCGCGCGCGAGGGTCGCCAGTGAGAAGCCGTCGGCGCAGATGTGGTGCACGACGATCACCAGCGCGTGTTCACGCTCGCTCACGCGCAGCAACGCCGCCCGGATCGGCACCGCGGCGGTCACGTCGAAGCCGCCTGCGGCGAGTTCGGCGACGCGGCCGGCCAGGTCGGACTCGTCGACGTCGATCGTCTCGAGGTCGGGCACGACCTCCCCTGCGGGCAGGATGACCTGCGCGGGTTCGCCGTCCACCAGGGGGAAGACGGTGCGCAGCGACTCGTGCCGCTCCAACACGTCCGCGACCGCGGCCCGCAGGGCGTCGGTGTCGAGGTCGCCGGTCAGCCGCACCGCCAGCGGGATGTTGTAGGCGGGCGAGGCGGTGTCGAACTGGTTGAGGAACCACATCCGTTGCTGTGCCAACGAGATCGGGATGTGGGCCGGCCGCTCGGTCGCGGTCAGCGCGGGGCGGGCGGTGCCGGTCTCGGCCATGGCGATCTGCTCGGCCAGCGCGCGCACCGTCGGCGCCTCGAACAGTGCCCGCACCCCGATCGCCACCCCCAGCGCCGCGCTCAGTCGTGCGGTCACCCGGGTCGCGATCAACGAGTTGCCGCCCAGTTCGAAGAAGTCGTCCGCGACGCTCACCCGGTCGAGGCCGAGGATCGTGCCGAAGATCTCGGCGATCGTCTCCTCCAGTTCCGTACCGGGGGCGACGAATTCGCCCAGTGTGGAGGCGAACTCGGGTTCCGGCAGCGCCGACCGGTCCAGTTTGCCGACCGGCGTGAGCGGGATCTCGTCGAGCATGGAGATGCTCGCCGGCACCATGTGGGCCGGCAGTCGCTTGGCCAGGCCCGCGGTGAGTTCGGCGGGCGCCACCCGATGGCCGGTGGCGGCGAGGACGTAGCTCGCCAGTGCGGTGTCGCCGGTCGGTCCGACCGCGGCGACCGTGACCGCGAACCCGACGCCCGGCTGCGCCATGATCGCGGCGTCGATCTCGCCGAGTTCGATACGGAAGCCACGGATCTTGACCTGGAAGTCGCTGCGGCCCACGTACTCCAGCGCGAGCGCGCCGACCGGGTCGTCGGCGTCGGTCGTCACCCAGCGGACGATGTCGCCGGTGCGGTACATCCGCTCCCCCGTCGTGCTGCTGGGGTCGGCGACGAACCGGCCGGCGGTGAAGCCGGGTCGGCGGTGGTAGCCGCGGGCCAGGCCCAGACCGCAGATGTACAACTCACCGGGCGCACCCACCGGGACCGGCTGCAGGTTCGCGCCGAGCACCACCTCGCGGACGCCGCGGATCGGCCCGCCGAGGGTGATCGGCCGGCCCGGGGTCATCGGCGCGCTGATGTTCGACATCACCGTGGTCTCGGTGGGGCCGTAAGCGTTCGAGAGCTGGCGGCCCGGCGCCCAGCGGGCGACCAGTTCGGGCGGGCAGGCCTCGCCGCCGAACGCCACATGGGTGAACTGGTCGAGGCCGGCCGGGTCGACGGTCGCGAGCGCTGCGGTGGTCACGAAGGCGTGGGTGACGCCCTCGGACTTGATCAGCTGCGCCAGCTCGGTGCCGCCGTAGACGGTGGTCGGAGCGATCACCATGGTGGCGCCCGACCCGAAGGCCTGCAGGTACTCGAAGACCGACCCGTCGAAGCTCGGCGTCGAGAAGTGCAGGGTCCGCGAGCCCGGCGAGGCCCCGAAACGGGTGATCTGGTCGTGGGCGAAGTTGTCGAGACCGGAATGCGTGACCACCACGCCCTTCGGCGTGCCCGTCGAGCCCGACGTGTACACGAGGTACGCGGCGTTGCGGATGTCGATCGGACCGATGCGGTCCGCGTCGGTGACCGGTCCGGCCGGCTGCGCGGCGGCGCGCTCGGCGAAGGCGGGCGCATCCAGGTAGAGCCACGGCACGGAGTCGGGCAACCGTCCGCGATGCACGCTGAGCGCCAGTCCGACGGTGGCGCCGGAGTCGGTCAGCATGTGCGCGATGCGGTCCGCCGGGTAGTTCGGGTCCACCGGGACGAACGCGGCACCGGTCTTGGCGACCGCCCACATGCACAACACCGACGAGATCGAGCGTGCGATGCCGATGGCGACGAACGTCTCCGGGCGGGCACCGAGCCCGATCAGCACGCGGGCGAGCTGGTTGGACCGCTCGTCGAGCTCGCGGTAGCTGACCTCGTGACCGTCGATGGTCAGTGCGATCGCATCGGGGTCGATCGCGACCCCGTCCGCGAGGATCTGCGGCAGGGTGCGCTCGGTGGTCCCGGCGGGCCCGCGCACCGGCAGCAACCGGTCGAGTTCGGCGTCGTCGAGCGCGTGCACCCGCGCCACCTGCGTCTGCGGGCCGACCGCCACCAGTTCCAGCACCCGGCGGACCCGGTGGGCGATCTGCTCGACCTCGCCGTCGGAGAACGCGTCCGCGCTGTACTCGAACTTCAGGTGCAGCTGCCCGGCGCCGGACCCGGCGGTCTCCGACGCGACCACCGCGAGCGGGTAGTGCGCGGAGTCCCGTCCGCTGATGCCTGCCACCCGCAGGCCGGCGATGTCGGTCTGTTCGCTGAGGCCGGCGCGGTCGATCGGATAGGACTCGAACACGGTCAGGGTGTCGAAATGGGCGCCGGGCCCGGCCGCGTCCTGGATGTCGGCGAGGCCGACGTGATGGTGATCGAGCAGTTGCGCCTGCTCGGTCTGGACCCGGTCGAGCAGGTCCCCGACGCTCTCGTGCGGGTCGAGGACGATGCGCACCGGGATCGTCGAGATGAACAGGCCCACCATCGATTCGATCCCGGGAATCTGCGGCGGCCGGCCCGACACGGTGCCGCCGAAGACGACGTCGCGGCGACCGGACAGCGCACCGAGCACCAGACCCCAGGCGGCCTGCACGACGGTGTTGAGGGTGACGCCGCGTTCGCGGGCCATGGTGCGCAGCAGCATGGTCTGCTCCGCGGACAGGACGAGGGCGTGCTCGTGCGATCCGGCGGACGGCGGTCGACCGGTGGTGGCGGTCGGCGCCAGCAGGGTCGGCTCGTCGACGCCTGCCAGCGCGCTGCGCCAGGCGTGCACCGATTCGGCGATGTCGCGCCCTGCCATCCACTCGAGGTAGTCGCGGTAGGGCCGCACCCGAGGCAGATCGGTGGCGTCGCCGTCGGTCGCGTACAGCGTCAACAGGTCTCGCACGATCAGCGGGGTCGACCAGCCGTCGAGCAGGATGTGGTGGTTCGTCAGCACCAGTCGGTACTCGCCCGGCGCCATCGTGACCAGCAGCATCCGCAGCAGCGGCGGGGAGGTCATCTCGAAGGGGGTACCGCGGTCCGCGTCAAGGGCGGCGCGGAACTCGTCTTCGCGGGCGGCGTCGTCCCGGCCTGCGGCGGACAGATCGATCTCGGTCCAGGGCAACGTGACTCGATCGGAGATCACCTGGACCGCCGTACCCGCCGCGTCCTGGACGAACGCCGCACGCAGGTTCGGGTGTCGGTCGAGCAGCGCCTGACCGGCTCGGCGCACCCGCGCGGTGTCCACGACCCCGCGCAGGTCCAGGGTCAGCTGGACGACGTACGGGTCGACAGCCGCCCCGGCGAGCTGGGTGTGGAACAGCAGGCCCGACTGCAGCGGCGAGAGCGACCACATCTCGCGCACCGCCGGGAATCGGGACTCGATGCGGTCGATCGCGGGCTGGTCGAGGTTCACGAGATCGAGGTCGGACGGTGTGAATCCGCCCGAGGTGGGGGCGCTGGCGTGCCGCGCGATCGCCTCGAGTGCCTCCACCCAGGCGTCGGCGAGATCCCGGACCTCCTCGGCGGTCAGCACACCCGCCGGGAACGCCCAGGTGGCCCGGAGTCGGGGCCCGTCCGCGGAGGCGAGCGTCACCGCGTTCACGTCGAGCGCCGTCTCGACCGGCATGTCCGGGCTGGGTGCGTCGTCGAGGTCGACATCGGTGACCGGCAGCCAACCCTGGCCGGTGTCGGTGGGTGCCGACGTCCCGGTCAACCTGCCCAGGTAGTTGAAGCTGATCTGTGGCCGCGCCAGTTCGCCGAGCCCGGAGCCGTCGGTGAGGTACCGGAGCATCCCGAAGCCGATGCCGTGATCGGGTGCGCCGAGCAGTTGCTCCTTGATCGCCTTGATCGCGCGGCCGGTGGCCGGGCCGCCGTCGAAGGCGTCGGCGACGTCGATCCCGGACAGGTCCAGGCGAACCGGGAACAGGGTGGTGAACCAGCCGACGGTGCGGGCCAGATCGGCGCCCGGTGCGGCGGATTCCTCGCGGCCGTGACCCTCGAGGGTGACCAGGGTCGCGGATCCGTCCTGGCCGCGGTCGCGGCGCCACTGCGCGAGTGCTAGTGCGAGACCGGTGAGCAGACCGTCGTTGACGCTGCCGTGGAAGGCCTCGGGCACCGCGGTGAGCAGCGCCTCGGTGACCTCTGCCGGGACGTCGACCCGGACGCGCTCGAGCGTCGAGTTCAGGTCGATCGCACGGTCGAGCGGCCGCGACCCCAGCACCGGGTCGGTCGCCGCGAGCACCGAGCGCCACCGCGCCAGCTCCGGGATCCGCTCGCCCGCGCTGTCGGCGAGGGCGTGCGCCCAGCGCCGCATTGAGGTGACGACCGGCGCGAGGTCCGGTTCCCGCCCACCGCGAAGCTGCACCCACGCGGTCGCCAGGTCCGGCACCAGCACCCGCCAGGACACGCCGTCGACGGCCGCGTGATGGATCACCAGCAGGAGTCGGCCGGAACCGGACTCGGGCGCGAACCAGACCGCCCGCAGCATGATTCCGTTGTCCGGGTCGAGCCTGCCCGCCGCCTCCCGCAGCGCCGCGGAGGCGAGCTCCTCGAACTCGGGTCCGGTCACGGTCGGGGCGTCGACGCGGGTGATCAGGTCCCCCGCGCACACCGCGCCGGGCGGCGGGATCTCGACGGTGCGCGCGCCGCGCAGCAACCGCGCCCGGAGCATGTCGTGCCGGTCGAGAACTGCCTGTAGCGTCCGCTCGAGGGTGTCGCGGTCCGCGTCGGCGGGCAGGGTCAGCAGGGCGGTCTGGGTGTAGTGGCTCAGGTCGCCGCCGCGGTCGAGCAGCCAGCGCAGGACGGGTGTCATCGGCATGTCGCCGACCCCGCCGCCGGGCAGTTCGTCGAGCACGGGAACCCCGTCGGGACCCGACCGCTCGGCGACCACGGCCAGCGCGGCCACGGTCTTGTGCTCGAACACCTCGCGAGGCGTCAGGACCAGGCCCGCGTCCTTGGCCCGCGCGACCAGTTGGATCGACATGATGCTGTCGCCGCCGAGCGCGAAGAACGAGTCGTCCACACCGATCGCCGGGCGAGAGTCCCCGTCGGCCGCCGCGATGCCGAGCACCTCGCCGAAGAGGCCCGCGAGCACCGTTTCCGTTCCGGTGCGTGGTGCGCGCCCCGGTTCGGTGAGGGCACCGAAGTCGGGTTCCGGCAACGCCTTGCGGTCCAGTTTGCCGTTCGAGGTCAACGGCAGCCGATCCAGCTCGACGACGGTCGCGGGCACCATGTGCGAGGCGAGTTCGGCGGACAGGTGCCCGAGCAGGTCGGTGCGCCGGACCCGGGCGCCGGGCTCGGGGACGATGTAGCCGACCAGGCGGGTGCGGCCCTCACCGTCGTCGTGTACCACCACGACCGCCTGCGCGACACCCGGGAAGCGCAGGGTTTCCGCCTCGATCTCGCCGAGTTCGATGCGGAAGCCGCGGATCTTGACCTGGAAGTCGCTGCGGCCCAGGTACTCCAACTGTCCGTCGTGGTTCCAGCGCGCGAGGTCGCCGGTCCGGTACATGCGGCCGCCGCGGCCGGCGGGGTCGGCGACGAACCGGGTCGAGGTCAGCGCCGACCGGCCGAGGTAGCCGCGGGTGACCTGGTCCCCCGCGACGTACATCTCGCCGGTGACCCCGGGCGGCACCGGCCGCAGCCGGGTGTCGAGGATCGACACCCGCAGGCCCGGCAGGCCGCGGCCGATCACGGAGGCGGACGCGGTCGCGGCCGTCGCGGGATCGAGCGGCAGCCGCGTCACGTGCACCGTCGTCTCGGTGATGCCGTACATGTTCACCAGGCGCGGCGCGGTCGTGTCGTGCCGCGTGTACCACCGGCCGAGCTGGGCGAAGTCCAGCGCCTCGCCGCCGAAGATCACGTAGCGCAACGAGTCCAGGTGTCCGGGTGTGAGCCGATCCGCCTCGGCCAGTTGGTAGAAGGCGGTCGGCGTCTGGTTCAGCACCGTCACCCGCTCGCGCCGGAGCAGTTCGACGAACGCCTCCGGCGATCGGGCGGTGTCGTGGTCGACCACGACCAACCGCCCGCCGTACAGCAGCGGTCCCCACAGCTCCCACACCGAGAAGTCGAAGGCGTACGAGTGGAACATCGTCCAGACGTCGGAATCGTCGAAGCCGAAGCTCTCTGCGGTGTTGGCGAACAGGGTGAGCACGTTGCGGTGCGCGACCTGGACACCCTTGGGCCTGCCGGTCGAACCGGAGGTGTAGATGACGTACGCGACGTCCCCCGCCGCGGTCGGCGCGTTTCGCTCGACGTCGGTGACCGCGGCGTCGGAGGCGGCGTGCAGCGCACGTCGGGTGTCCGGCCCGTCGAGCAGGATCGTCGGTACCGAGTTCGCCGGCAGCCGGTCGACGTCGGAGGCGGTGGACAGGGTGCAGACCGGTGCCGCGTCGGCGAGCATGAACGCGAGCCGATCGGCCGGGTAGCTCACGTCCAGCGGCAGGTAGCCGGCGCCGGACTTGATCACCGCGAGCAGTGAGACGACCAGGTCGGCGCCGCGGGGCAGCGCCACCGCGACGAGGTCCTCCGGGCCCGCGCCGTGCTCGATCAGGATGCGCGCGAGCCTGTTCGAGCGGGCGTCGAGCTGGGCGTAGGTGAGCGACTCCCCATCGGCGGTGAGGGCGACCGCATCCGGTGTCCGCGCCGCCGAGCGGGCGAACTCGTCGGCGAGGGTGAGCTCCCCGGCGCGGCGCCCGGCGGTGTTCCACTCGGTGAGCATCGCCAGACGTTCGGCGTCCGTGGTGATCTCGACGTCACCGACGGGCAGGTCCGGCGCGGTGGTCACGGCCGTGAGCAGGTCGAGGAAGCGCTCGGCGATCCGCGTCACGGTGCCGGCGTCGAAGATGTCGGTGGCGAACGTGAACGCGCCCGCCATCCCGGCCGGGTCGCCGGCGGCGTCGGACCCCTCGGCCAGGGTCAGCTGGAGATCGAACTTCGCCACGGCGAGGTCGTGGTCGACACCGGCGACGGTCAGGCCGGGCAGCTCGAGGCTCGGCAACTCGTTGTTCTGGAACTCGAGCAGCACCTGGAAGAGCGGTGTGTGGCTGGTCGACCGTTCGGGGGCCAGGGCGTCGACCAGGGTCTCGAACGGCAGGTCGGCGTGGCCGAACGCAGCCAGGTCGCTCTCGCGCAGGTCCGTGACCAGGTCGCGGAACGAGCGGTCGGGGTCCGGTCGGCTGCGCAGGACGAGGGTGTTGACGAACATGCCGACCATCTCGTCCAGGGCGGCTTCGCCGCGGCCCGCGACGGGTGTGCCGACCGCGAGGTCCTCGGTGCCGCAGAGTCGCGACATCAGCAGGGCGAGAGCGGCGTGCACGGTCATGAACATCGTCGAATTGGTCTGACGGGCCAGCTCGGTCAACGCGCGGTGCACGGCCGGATCCACCGTGAACCGCACCCGGTCGCCGTGCAGGTCCCGCTGTACCGGTCGCGGTCGGTCGGAGGGCAACGCCAGCGCCTCGGGCAGGTCGGCCAACGTCTCCCGCCAGAACTGCAACTGCGCGGCCGCCAACGAGTCCGGGTCCTCGGCGTCGCCGAGCAGTTCGCGCTGCCAGAGGGCGAAGTCGGCGTACTGCACCGACAGCGGTTCGCGCCGCTGCGCCGAACCGCTCGTGCGGGCGGTGTAGGCGACCATCACGTCGCGGGCCAGCGGCGCCATGGAGAAGCCGTCGGCGCAGATGTGGTGCACGACGAGGGCCAGCACGTGCTCGTCGGGCGCGCACTCGAGCAGCGCCGCGCGGACCGGGACGGCCTCGGTGACGTCGAATCCCGTTGCGGTGAAGTCGGTGAGCCAGTGCGGGACTCGGCCAGGCTCGATCGGCACCACGGGCAACTCGGCCAGGGCCTGCGCGGCGGGGACGATCACCTGGGTGGGCTCGCCCTCGATCAGCGGGAACACGGTGCGCAGTGACTCGTGCCGGTCCAGGACCTCGGTGACCGCGGCGCGCAGCGCCGGGACGTCGAGGGCTCCGGTCAGGCGGACGGCCAGCGGAATGTTGTACGCCGGTGAGGCGGTGTCGAACTGGTTGAGGAACCACATTCGCTGCTGGGCGAGGGACAGTGGCACCCGCTCGGGCCGCTCGGCCGCAACCAGCGGCGGGCGGGCGGGGGCGGCGGCCGACCGGTCCGCCCACGCGGCGAGGGCGCGCGGGGTCGACGCCTCGAACAGCGCCCGCACCCCGATCGCGGTGCCGAGGGCGGCGCTGAGCCGGGCGGTGACGCGGGTGGCGATCAGCGAGTTGCCGCCCAGGTCGAAGAAGTCGTCGTCCACGCCGACCCGGTCGATGCCCAGGGTGGCGGCGAAGACCTCCGCGACGGTGGCTTCCAGTTCGTTCGTGGGCGCCGCGAACTCGGTTGCGCCGGAAACGAAGTCCGGCTCGGGCAGCGCGGTGCGATCCAGCTTGCCGACGGGGGTGAGCGGGATCTCGTCGAGGAAGGTGACGGACTCGGGCACCATGTGCGCCGGCAACCGGGAGGAAGCGAACTCGCGTAGCTCGGCGGCCGTGACCGTGCGGTCGGGCGAGACCGTCACGTAGGTCGCGAGTCGGGTGTCTCCGGCGGGAGTGCGCTTGCCGAGGGTCACCGCGAAGTCGATGCCGGGATGCGCGGAGACGACGTTGTCGATCTCGCCGAGCTCGATACGGAATCCGCGGATCTTCACCTGGAAGTCGCTGCGGCCCAGGTACTCCACCACGTACCGGCCGTTCTCGGCGCGGTAGCGCACGATGTCGCCGGTGCGGTACATCCGCTCCCCCGGCGCGCCGTACGGATGGGCGACGAAACGGCCCGCGGTGAGGCCCGGTCGGCCGTGGTAGCCGCGGGCGAGACCCGGACCGCACAGGTACAGCTCACCGGGGGTGCCGACCGGGACCGGCTGCATCCGCGAGTTGAGCACCACCTCGGAGACGCCCAGCACCGGTCCGCCGATGGTGATCGGCTCTCCCGGCGTCAACGGCTCGCTGATGTTCGACATCACGGTGGCCTCGGTCGGCCCGTACCCGTTGTACAGGCGCCGGCCCGCGCCGGCCGCCCAGCGCGCCACCAGTTCCGGCGGGCAGGCCTCGCCGCCGACGACCACGGTGCCGAACTCGTCCAGTCCGGCAGGATCGACGGTCTCGAGTGCGGCCGGGGTCACGAAGGAGTGCGTGACGTGCTCGACGGCGACCAGCTGAGCCAGCTCCACGCCGCCGTAGACGCTCGGCGGTGCGATCACCATGGTGGCGCCCGGCCCGAACGCGAGCAGGTAGTCCAGTATCGAGCCGTCGAAACTCGGCGAGGCGAAATGCATGGTGCGGGAGGCCTCGTCGGTGGCGTACCGCCGCTGCTGCTCGCGGGAGAAGTTGTCGAGTCCGGTGTGCGTGACCACCACACCCTTCGGGGTGCCGGTCGAGCCGGACGTGTAGATCATGTACGCGGGGTTCGACATCCGCACCCGTGCGGTCCGGTCGGAGTCCGCGATCGGAGCGGTGGACTGGGCCGCCAGCCGGACGGCGGTGGCGTCGTCGTCGAGGACCACCCACCGGGTGCCCTCAGGCAGGCGGTCACGAGCGGCCGCGACGGTCACGCCGAGCGCGGCACCGGAGTCGGTGACCATGTGCTCGATCCGCTCGGTCGGGTAGTTCGGGTCCACCGGCACGAAGGCGGCGCCCGTCTTCGCGATGGCCCACATGGTGGTCACCGACTCGACGGAGCGCGAGACGGCGAGCGCGACGAAGGACTCCGGTCCGGCGCCGAGCCCGATCAGGGCGCGGGCCAGCCGGTTCGAGGACTCGTCGAGTTCGCGATAGCTGACGTCGCGACCCTCGAAGGTCAGCGCGAGCGCGTCACCGCGCCGGTCGGCGGCGTCGACGAGCAGCCGCGGCAGCGTGCGACTCGTCGTGCCGGTCGCCGCCGGCCCGCGCAGCGGCAGCAACGCGGACTCCTCCTCGGCCGACAGCAGGCGCAGCGCCGCGAGTGGCAGGTCCGGCGACGTGGTCAGTGCGTCGAGCGCCCGGCGCAGCCGGGTGCCGATGCTGTCGATGCGTTCGGCGTCGAACAGGTCGGGGAAGTACTCGAGCTTGAGCGTGAGTTGGTCGGTGGCCGAGGCGATCAGGGCCAGCGGGTAGTGGGCGGCGTTGGCGGTGTCGTGCACGTCGAGCACGTGCATGCCCGCGATGTCCGTGTCCTCGGTGAGGGCGGTGCGGTCCATCGGGTACGACTCGAACACGGTGAGGGTGTCGAACGCCGCACCGGGTCCGCTGAGCTCCTGGATGTCGGTCAGTCCCAGGTAGTGGTGGTCGAGCAGGTCCGCCTGCTCGCGCTGGACCCGGTCGAGCAGTGCGCCGAGGGTTTCCCGGGGATCGAGGGAGATCCGCACGGGCAGGGTGTTGATGAACAACCCGACCATCGACTCGATCCCGGGGATCTGCGGCGGGCGACCGGAGACGGTGCCGCCGAACACGACGTCGTCGCGACCGGTCAACTCCCCCAGCACGATTCCCCAGGCCGCCCGGATCATCGTGCTCAGGGTGAGGCCGCGGTCGCGGGACACCGCGCGCAGCCGGGTGGTGCGCTCGGCGTCGAAGTCGACCAGCACCTCGCGGGACTTGTTCGCGTGCACCCGGCCGACGTCCATCGGGCTGAGCAGTGTCGGCTCGTCGACGCCGGCGAGCGCCCGTTGCCAGAGCGCCGCGGAGTCCGCGGGGGCGCGTCGCGACATCCAGTTCAGGTAGTCCCGGTACGGGTTGACCCGCGGCAGGGCGCTGGCGTCCCCGTCGGTCGCGTACAGGGTGAGCAGGTCGCGCAGCACCAGCGGCATCGACCAGCCGTCGAGCAGGATGTGGTGGTTGGTCACGATCAGGCGGTGCGCGTCGGGTCCGGTCCGGATCAGCAGGAACCGCAGCAGCGGCGGGATGCCCATGTCGAACCCACGGGCCCGGTCCGCGTCCATCAGCCGCTCGACCTCGAGCTCGAGGTCCTCGCCGGTCGACCCCGCGAGATCGACCTCCGCCCAGGGCAGCTCGACGTCGGAGTGCACGAGTTGGACGGGGGTGCCCTCGTCGTCGTAGACGAAGGAAGCGCGCAGGTTCACGTGCCGGTCGAGCAGGGACTGGCCGGCCCGGCGGAGCCTGCCGGGGTCGGCGCCGCGCAGCTCGAGGGTCAGTTGCACGGTGTAGGAGTCGATGGACTGGTCGGCCAACTGGGCGTGGTAGAGCAGTCCCGACTGCAGCGGGGAAAGCGACCACACGTCCGCGAGCGACGGATGCTCGGCCTCGAGCCGGTCGATCGTCGACTGGTCGAGGTCGACGAGGGCCAGATCGGACGGGGTCAGGCCGCCGGCGTCCGGACCGCAGGCGTGCCGGGTCAAGGCGGTCAGCGCGCTCGTCCACAGTTCTGCGATCTCGCGCACCTCGGCCTCGGTGAGGACTCCGGTCGGGAACGCCCAGGTGGCCCGCAGTTGCGGCCGGTCGCCGACCATGGTGGTCACCGCGTTGACGTCCAGCACCGAGGCGACGGGCATGTCGTGGTTCTGCGCCCGTTCCATGTCGACCTCGCCCGACGGTGTCCACCCGGTCGAGCGAGAGCCGTCGGACAGGTCGGTGGTGAAGCGGCCGAGGTAGTTGAAACTGACCTGCGGCGTGGGCAGTTGCGCGAGTTCGGGGCCGCGGTCGCGGTCGAGGTACCGCAGCAGTCCGAAGCCCATGCCGTTGTCGGGGATCGCGAGCAGCTGTTCCTTGACGGCCTTGACGGCCGAGCCGGCCGACCGCCCACCCGCGAACGCGTCGTCGAGGTCGACCGAGCTCAGGTCCAGTCGCAGCGGGTGGATCGAGGTGAACCACCCGACCGTGCGGGACAGGTCCGCACCGCCCACGACCTGGTCCACGCGCCCGTGACCTTCGAGATTGAGCACGGCGTCGGTCGTGTCGGCCGTGCCGTGGGTGCGGCGCCAGCGGGTCAGTGCCATCGCGAGTGCGGTGAGCAGGCCGTCGTTGACGCTGCCGTGGTACTTCTCCGGAATCGCGGTCAGCACACCGTCGCTGACTTCCGCGGACAGCTCGACGGTGACCCGCTCGACCGTCGACTCGAGGTCCACGGCGGGGTCGAGCGGCCGCGACCCGAGGCGTGGGTCCGGTCCGGTGAGAATCCCGCGCCAGAGTCCGGACTCGTCGCCCCGGTCGGCGGCCGCGCCGACGAGGGCGTGCGCCCAGCTGCGCATCGAGGTGCCCACCGGGGCGAGCGTCGGAGTCTGCCCGGCCCGGACGTGGGCCCACGCGATCGCGAGGTCCGGTACCAGCACCCGCCAGGACACACCGTCGACGACCATGTGGTGCACGACCACCAGCAGTCGGCCGTCGCCCTCGGGCGCGTCGAGCCAGACCACCTGCAGCATGACCCCGTTCGCCGGATCGAGGCGGTCCTGGGCCGCGTCGAGGATCGCCAGGGCCGCGGCCGCGAACTCCGGCGTCCCGGGGGCGGCGACCACCGGGACCCGCCGCACGCAGGTCGCGGCGTCGACCGCGCCCGCCGGACGGACCTCGAGCACCACACCGGCGTCGGAGTCCTGGTCCGTCCGGAGCCGGGCCCGGAGCATGTCGTGGCGGTCGAGGACTGCCTGCACCGTCGCGATCAACGGTTCGATCGAGGTGAGGTCGCTCGGTGCGTGCAGCAGCGTGGGCTGCGACATCCGGTCGAACCGGCCGCCACGCTCGAGCAGCCACCGGATGATCGGGGTGGGCGGCATGTCGCCGACGCCGGCGCCGGGAAGTTCGGCGAGCGCAGGCAGATCCGCGGCGTCGGTCGTGACGGCCACCTCGGCGAGACCGGCAACGGTCTTGCGCTCGAACACGTCCCGCGGCGAGAGGTAGATCCCGTTGGCCTTGGCCCGCGACACCAGTTGGATCGACATGATGCTGTCGCCGCCGAGCGCGAAGAACGAGTCGTCCACGCCGATCGGGGACGGACCCGAGGTGTCGCCGTCGGCCGGTTCGAGGCCGAGGACCTCCGCGAACAGGTCGGCGAGCGCGGACTCGGTGTCGGTGCGCGGGGCCCGGTGGGCGTCGGCACGCGGGGTGAAGTCCGGGTCCGGCAACGCCCTTCGGTCCAGCTTGCCGACGGGAGTCACCGGCAGTTCGTCGAGCACCACCAGCGTCGAGGGCACCATGTGGGGCGCGAGGAAGGTGCCGGCGAACCCGAGGATCTCGGTGACGTCGACGGTGGGATGGCTGTCTGCGGGGACCACGTACCCGACGAGACGAGGCCTGCCCGCGGAGTCGGTTCGCGTGGTGACCACCGCGCGGGCGACCGCGGGGTGCCGCACGAGGGTGGACTCGATCTCACCGAGCTCGATGCGGAAGCCGCGGATCTTGACCTGGAAGTCGCTGCGGCCGAGGTACTCGAGTTCGCCGTGGCCGTTCCAGCGGACCAGGTCGCCGGTGCGGTACATCCGGCCGCCGGTGTACGGGTCGGCGACGAATCGCTCCGCGGTGGTGCCCGGCCGGTGCCGGTACCCCCTGGCCAGGCCCGGTCCGGTCACGTACAGCTCACCGGTCACCCCGACCGGAACCGGGCGCAGTCGGGTGTCGAGAACCATCAACCCGGTTCCGCGCGGCGGCCCGCCGATGGTGACCGGGCGGTTCGGGTCCATCGGCCCGGTGAGGCTCGCGACGACGGTGGCTTCCGTGGGCCCGTACGCGTTGATCATCGAGCGGCCCGCCCGCGACCACTGCGCGACGAGTTCCGGTGGGCACTGGTCGCCACCGGTGATCACACACTCGAGGTCGTCGAGGACGTCGGCGTCCACCGAGGCCAAGGCGGCAGGCGTGACGAACGCGTGCGTGACGCGAGCGGTCGCGAGCAGGGTGGTGAGATCCTCGCCGCCGAACACGTCGGGGCCGGCCACGACCATGGTCGCGCCCGCCCCGATCGCGATCAACAGTTCGAGCACGGACGCGTCGAAACTCGGGGACGAGAAGTGCAGCGTCCGCGACTGCGGCGTCACCGTGAACCGGGCCCGCACCTCTGCCGCGAGGTTCGCGATGCCCCGGTGGGTGACCACGACCCCCTTCGGTATGCCCGTCGATCCCGAGGTGTAGATCAG
Organism: Rhodococcus sp. NPDC127527; assembly: GCF_042672245.1. Taxonomy (NCBI): domain Bacteria; kingdom Bacillati; phylum Actinomycetota; class Actinomycetes; order Mycobacteriales; family Nocardiaceae; genus Rhodococcus; species Rhodococcus sp. NPDC127527. The sequence continues at coordinate 138,356 of NZ_JBHXVP010000011.1, read as the reverse complement.
GTAGGCCGGGTGGTCCAGGGTGAGCGGTGCGATCCGGTCGGCGTCGGTGACCGGGGCGACCGACCACTTGGCGAGGGCGCCGTCGAGCCCCTCCTCGTCGAGGACGAGATGGCGCGGTGTGGTCGGCAGCGCGTCGTGATGCGCCTCCACGGTGAGGCCGAGGACGGCGCCGGAGTCCTCGAGCATGTGCGTGACGCGGTCGCGCGGGTAGCCCGGGTCGATGGGGACGTACGCGGCGCCGGTCTTCGTGACCGCCCACACGGCGAGCAGCGACTCGATCGTTCGTGGCATCGAGATCGCGACCACCGATTCCGGGCCGACCCCGCGCGCGATCAGCAACCGGGCCAGCCGGTTCGACCGTTCGTCGAGTTCGCGATAGGACATCGTGCGGTCCCCGGCTATCAGCGCGAGACCGTCCGCGTTCGACGCGACCGCAGCCCTGAGCAGTGCGGGCAGGGTCCGTGGCCGGACCGGGTCACCGGCACGCACCGGGGTGAGCGCGGCAGCCCGCTCCGCGGCGAGAATCGGCGCGTCGCCGACGGCGGCGTCCGGATCGGCGGTCACCGCGGTCAGGATCCGGACCAGCCGATCGCCGAGTTCGGCGATCGAGTCGCTGTCGAAGAGGTCGGTGGCGTAGGTGAATCCGGCGGAGATCCCGGCCGGCGCCCCGGACTCGTCGAACTCCTCGGTGCAGGTCAGTTGCAGGTCGAAATTGGAGATCTCGGTGCCCAGATCGATGCCGGTCACGGTCAGACCGGGCAGCTCGAGGCGGGGCCGCTCGTTGTTGCGGAACTCGAACATCACCTGGAACAGCGGCGAGTGCGCGGTGCTCCGCTCGGGTGCGAGCACCTCGACGAGTCGCTCGAAGGGAAGGTCGGCGTGGTGGAAGGCCTCGAGGTCGCTCTCGCGCACGGCGACCAGCAGGTCGGTGAACGACATCTGCGGCTCGACCTGGCTGCGCAGGACCAGCGTGTTGACGAACATGCCGACCAGGTCGTCGAGCGCCGCCTCTCCGCGCCCCGCGATCGGGGTGCCGATGGCGATTTCCGTGCTGGCGCTCGACCTGGACAGCAACACCGCCAGTGCGGCGTGCATCGCCATGAACACCGTCGAATTGCGTTCGCGCGCAGTCGCGACCAGCCGGCGATGCAGTCCGGCGTCCACCGTGAACGAAACCGTCGCGCCGCGCAGGGACTGTTCCACCGGTCGCGGCCGGTCGGTCGGCAGCGTCAACAGGTCCGGCAGGCCGTCGAGGGTTGTCGCCCAGTAGTCCAGCTGGGCGGCGAGCAGGCTGTCCGGATCGTCAAGGCTGCCGAGCACCGCACGCTGCCACAGCGTGAAGTCGGCGTACTGCACCGGCAACGGGCTCCACTGTGGCCCCTGGTCGCTGCTGCGGGCACTGTAGGCGACCATCACGTCCCTGGCCAGCGGCGCCATCGAGAAGCCGTCCGCGCAGATGTGGTGCACCACGATCACGAGCACGTGCTCGGTGCTGGTGCGGTTCCCGGATTCGACGCGAAGCAACGCGGCCCGCAGCGGCGGTGCGAGGGTCACGTCGAATCCGGCGTCGGCGACCTCGGTGATCCGCGCCCGCAGCGCGGTCGCGGAGATCGGTTCGACGTCGAGGTTCGCCAGCGCCTCCTCGGCAGTGACGATCACCTGCGTCGGTTCGGCGCCGACCATCGGGAACTTGGTTCGCAGCGACTCGTGTCGGACGAGCACGTCGCGGATGGCGCCGCGCAGGGCGGCGACGTCGAGTTCGCCGGTCAGCCGGATCGCCATGGCGATGTTGTAGGCGGGCGAGGTGACGTCGAACTGGTTGACGAACCACATGCGCTTCTGCGCCAGCGACACCGGGATCGGGTCCGGGCGAGCCGTGGGCACGAGCGGTGCGCGGTCCTGTGCGTACGCGGTCCCGGATTCGATGCGCAGCGCGAGGGTGGCGACGGTGGGCGCGTCGAAGATCTCCCGCACCCCGATCGACGTCGACAGCGCGCCGTTGGCCCTCGCCACCAGCCGTGCGGCGACCAGCGAGTTGCCTCCGAGATCGAAGAAGTTGTCGTGCACGCCGACCCGGGGCAGCCCCAGCAGGTCGGCGACGATCGACGCGAGGATCTCCTCGATCGGATTGCGCGGCGGCACGAACTCCGCCGACGACGCCAGGAACTCCGGTTCCGGCAGGGCGCCGCGGTCCAGCTTTCCGGTGGCGCCGAGCGGGAACTCCTCGAGCACGACGATCTGCGTGGGCACCATGTAGGCGGCCAGTTCGGTGGACGCGGTGGCGCGCACCGCGTCCGGGTCCACGTCGGTGTCCGGTTCGGCGATGACGTACCCGATCAGGGACTCGCCCGTGATCTCGTCGTGGTGGACCACCACGACCGCCTGCGCGACGGTCGGGTCGGCGAGCAGCGCGGCCTCCACCTCACCGAGTTCGATCCGCTGACCTCGCAGCTTCACCTGGAAGTCGCTCCGTCCCAGGTATTCCAGGACGCCGATGCTCGGCTGCCGGGGCGAGCGGCTGGGTCGTTCGAGCCAGCGGACCACGTCGCCGGTGCGGTACATCCGGTCGCCGGGCTCGCCGAAGGGGTCCGGGACGAACCGGTCGGCGGTCAGATCGGCACGGCCGACGTAGCCGCGGGCCACCTGGACGCCCGCCAGGTACAGCTCGCCGCGCACCCCGACGGGCACCGGGTGCAGTCGCGAGTCGAGCACGTAGGTGCGGGTGTTCCACACCGGCGCGCCGATCGGCACGCTCGCCACGTCCGTGGCACCGGTCTCCCAGGCGGTGACGTCGACGGCCGCCTCGGTCGGCCCGTACAGGTTGTGCAATGCGGCGCCGCTGAAGCGGTGGAACGCGTCGGCGGTCGCAGGGGGCAGTGCCTCGCCGCTGCAGAACACGCGCAGCAGTCCGGCGCACTGGTCGGCGCGTGCCGCGGCGAGGAACGCCGCGAGCATCGACGGCACGAAATGCATGGTGGTCACGTGCTGTTCGGCGATCAGCCGGGACAGGTAACCGGGATCCCGGTGGCCGTCCGGTGCCGCGATCGCCACGCGGGCACCGGTCTGCAACGCCCAGAACAGTTCCCACACCGACACGTCGAAGGTCACCGGCGTCTTCTGCAGGACCACGTCGGTGGCGTCCAGCGGATAGGTGTCCTGCATCCACCGCAGGCGGTTGACGATCGACCGGTGGCTCACCGCAACGCCCTTCGGCCGACCGGTCGATCCCGAGGTGTAGATGACGTAGGCGGTGTTGTCGGGTCGGGCGGGGAGGCGGTCCGCCTCGGTGAGCGGTCCGGCGTCGTAGCCGGACAGATCGAGGGTGTCGATCTCGATCGTCACCGCGTCCCCGGGGACTGCGCCGCGCTCGGCGGCGGTGGTGAGCACGCAGGCCGGTGCGGCGCTGCCGAGCACGTACCGGGTGCGGGCGGCCGGGTGGTCCGGATCGAGGGGCACGTAGGCGGCGCCGGCCTTGACGATCGCGTAGATCCCGACCAGCAGATCCACCGAGCGTCGCATGGCCACTGCGACATGGCTCTCCGGTCCCACACCGGTCGCGATCAGCGCTCGCGCCAGGCGATTCGCCTGCCCGGCGAACTCGGCGTAGCTCAGCTCGCGGTCGCCGAACACCACGGCGACCGCGTCGGGGGTGCGGGCCACCTGCGCGTCGAACAGGTCCACCAGGGTGTTCTCGGGCACCGCGGCGGCGGTGGAGTTCCACTCCTCGACCACGCGCCGGCGCTCGTCGGTGCCCACCAGCGGGAGGTCGCCGACCAGCGCGCCGGGATCGTTCGCGACCGCCTCGAGCACCCGGACGAATCGGTCCGCCAGGGATGTCATCGTGGACCTGTCGAAAAGATCGGTGGCGTAGGAGAACTGGGTTTCGACGGATCCCGGCTCACCGCTCTCGTCGGTACGTTCGGTCGCGATCACCTGCAGATCGAACTTCGCCGTGCCGGTGTCGACGTCCTCGACCTCCGCGGTCAGGTCCGGCAGTGCCAGGCGTCCGTCCACCGCGCCCTGCAACACCAGCATGACTTGGAACAGGGGCGATTCCGCCGCCGTTCGCGACGGGTGCAGCTCCTCGACGAGCCGGTCGAAGGGCAGCTCCACTCGGCCCATCGCCGCGAGGTCGTCCGCACGCACGCGGTCGAGCAGTTCGGCGAACGTGCCGGCGGGGTCGACCTGGGCGCGCAGCACAACCGTGTTGACGAACATGCCGACCAGGTCGTCGAGTTCGGCCTCACCGCGACCGGACACCGGCGAACCGATCGAGACGTCCTGCTCGCCGCAGGACCGCGCGAGCAGCACGGCGAGTGCCGCGTGCAGGACCATGAACAGGCTCGCACCCCGCGCGCGGGCCACCTCCAGCAGCCGGCGGTGCAATGCGGGATCGATCGTGCAGTCGACGATGCCGCCGCGCATCGTCGGCCGCGGCGGGCGCGGCCGGTCCGCCGGGAGGGGCAACGTCTCGGGTGCGCCGTCGAGCACGGTCGACCAGAACGCCAGTTGACTCGACAGGAGGCTGTCGGGATCGTCCGCGGTGCCGAGCAGTTCGCGTTGCCACTGCGCGTAGTCCGTGTACTGCACCGCCAGCGGGGTCCACTGCGGGGCGCGGCCGGACAGGCGAGCCTCGTAGGCGACCAACACGTCTCGTGCCAGCGGCGCCATCGACAGTCCGTCCGCCGCGATGTGGTGGACGACGAGGACGAGGAGGTGGGTGGTCGGGTCGATGCGCAGGAGCCGGGCGCGCACCGGCGGTGCGGTGGTGACGTCGAAGCCTTCGGTGGCCAGTGCGCGGACCGCGGCATGCACCTGGGAGGCGTCCACGGCGATCGGGGTCAGCTCGGTGGCAGCGTCCGCCGCGGAGAGCACCACCTGCACCGGACCCTCGTCGGTGTTCGGGAAGACCGTGCGCAGCGTCTGGTGACGGTCGATCACGTCCGCGAGCGCCGCCGAGATGGCGTCGGCGTCGAGTGTTCCGCTCAGCCGCACCGCGATCGGGATGTTGTACGCGGCCGAGCTCGGGTCGAGCTGGTTGACCACCCACATCCGCTGCTGGGCCATCGACACCGGCACGGGCCCGGTGTGCGCGTGGGGCGCGAGCTTCGGTCGGGTCCGGTCGCCGCTCGCCTGCCCGGCGCGTGCGGCGAGCGTCGCCACGGTGGGTGCCTCGAAGAGGTCGAGTACCCCGAGCGCGGTGCCCAGCGCCGCATTGGTCCGGGCGACCACCCTCGTCGCGATGAGAGAGTCGCCACCCAGCTCGAAGAAGGTGTCGTCGACACCGACACGATCGACCGAGAGCAGCTCCTCGAACACCGCGGCGATCTGCCGCTCCGTGTCCGTGTCGGGTGCGCGGTACTCGGCGGCACTACCGGCGAAGTGCGGCTCCGGCAGGGCCTTGCGGTCGAGTTTGCCCGCTGGGGTCAGCGGCACTTCGTCGAGCGCCACGATCGTCGTTGGCACCATGTGCGCAGGCAACGCCTGCGCGGCGTGCGCGAGCAGGTCCGCCTCGTCGAACACTGCGCCCGGCGCGGGCAGCACGTAGCCGACCAGCGCGACGTCGCCGGAGGCGCGGGTGTGCCCGACGGTCGTCGCGAAGTCGACCGCGGGGTGTGCACGCAGCACACTGTCGATCTCGCCCAGCTCGATACGGAAGCCGCGGATCTTGATCTGGAAGTCGCTGCGGCCGAAGTACTCGAGCTCGCGCCGATCGTTCCACCGGGCGAGGTCGCCGGTCCGGTACATCCGCTCCCCGGGCAGGTACGGGCACGCGACGAAGCGCGCGGCAGTCAGCCCGGCCCGGTTCCGGTAGCCGCGAGCGAGGCCGGCGCCGGTCACGTACAACTCCCCCACCATGCCCGCCGGCACCGGTCGCAGCCGTCGGTCCAGGATCATCTCGCCGGTGCCGCGGGACGGCCCGCCGATGGTGACCGGCTCTCCCGGGCGCAGCGCGTCGCTGATCCCGGCGACGACCGTGGTCTCGGTCGGTCCGTACGCGTTGAACATCCGGCGGCCTGTCGGCGCGGCCCACTGCTCGACGAGGGCGGGTGCGCACACATCGCCGCCGGTAGCCACACATTCGATGTGGTCGAGTCCGGCAGGGTCGACCGAGGCCAGTGCCGCGGGCGTCACGAAGGCGTGCGTGACCCGCTCGCGGCTGAGCAACTCGGCGAGTTCGGTGCCGCCGTAGACGGTGGGCGGGGCGACGACCATCGTCGCGCCCGATCCCACCGCCATGAGCAGCTCCAGCACGGACGCGTCGAAGCTCGGCGACGAGAAGTGCAGGGTGCGCGAATCCGCGGTGATCCCGAAGCGCTCGCGCTCCTCCGCCGCGAAGTTCGCCAGTCCCCGATGGGTGACGACGACTCCCTTGGGCAGACCGGTGGATCCGGACGTGTAGATCAGGTACGCGGCGTCGTCGAGACGGGCCCGCCGTGCGGGCGCGTCGGGAGCGGCGTCGGTGGTGCCCGCCGGGTCGTCGAGGACCAGCCAGTCGATCGGGTGCGGCAGCTCGTCGACGTGTGCCCGCGCCGTCAGTCCCAGTGCGGCACCGGAATCGGTGAGCATGTGCTCGATCCGGTCGGCCGGGTAGTTGGGGTCCACAGGCAGGAATGCCGCCCCGGCCCGAGCCACCGCCCAGACCGCGGTGACCGACTCGATCGAGCGGGCAATCGCAAGGGCCACAATCGAACCCGGCCCGATGCCCCGGTGACGAAGCCGACCCGCGAGCTCGGCCGAGGCCTCGTCGAGCTCGCGATAGGACAGTCGACGGTCCCCGCAGACCAGGGCCTCCCGGTCGGGTTCCGCGGTGGCCGCGGTGTCGAGAATCTCCGCGAGGGTGCGCGCGGAGACGTCGGCAGGGCCCCGCACCGGTGTCAGTTCGGCGGCCTCGGTGTCGGACAGGATCGGTGCGTCGGCAGCGGTCCTGTCGGGATCCGTTCCCGCCGCGTGCAGCAGCCGGGCGAGCCGGTCCACGAAGGTGGTGGCGTCCACGTCGGCGAAGTGGCTCCGCGAGAACCGGACATGTACGTCCAGCCCGGTCGGGCGGCCGTCCGCGGTGAATCGTGCGGTGAACTCGATACCCAGTTCGGGCTGGTCGGGGTCGAGTTGCGCGGACTCGACGGTTCGGCTGTCGCGGCCGTGGTGCACACGGTCTTCGCCGAGGGCGAGGAGTACACGGGCTCGCGCGGTGTCGGTGCCGAATGCGGCGGCGACGAGTTCCTGTGCGAGGTCGGCGTGTTCGAAGGCGCGCTGTTCGGTTCCGCGGGCGTCGAGTACCAGATCGGTGAACGACGCGGCGGGGTCGAGCTGGGTGCGCAGGGGCAGCACGTGGCGGCTGCGCACCGTCCGGGCGTCGTCCGGCGGCTTGTCCGCGTGCACCCACACCGGCGTGTCGATCACGATGTCGTCGCTGTCGGTGAGCCGGCCGAGCAGCACGGCCAGCGCGGTGTGCAGCACCGTGAAGGCGTCGACGCCGAGCCTGGCCGCCACATCCGTGACGACGGTGTGCAATTCGGCGTCGAATCGAGTGTCGTACTCCCCGCGCCCGGACCTCGCGTCGACGGTCCGTCGAGTGCCGGTCGGCAGCGGCGGCGCCTCGGGCAGGCCCGCGAGTTCACGCGCCCAGAACTGCGTGTCCGCCTTCTCGCGGGCCATCCGTTCACCGAGCCGGGCCGACTCGGGGTGCATTTCCGCCAGGGGTGCGGCAGGGTCGGCCGCGAGCAGTTCCTCGATCAGCTCCACGAACCGGCGGTGATGGGTTCGCAGTTCCTCGTCCCCGTAGCGATTCGGATTCCCGCGGAAGTCGACGAGCGTCCGCGCCGGTGACCCGCTCTGATAGATGTTGACGAGCAGGTCCTGCACCGGACCGGAGGTCACGATGTGGTACTCGCCGACGATCGACCCGAGCGTGATCTCCTGATGGAAGAGCATGACGTTGACCATCGGTCCGGACAATCCGTGTCGGGTGCCGATCAGGCCGGCGTCGCGGCGAATGTCCTCGAGGCTGCATCGCTGGTGACGCAGCGCACCCATCAATTCGAGCTGCACGCGCTGGACGAGGTCGGCGACCGAGTCCTGTGGCAGGACAGTGATCCGCAGCGGCGCGACGTTGACGAGCATGCCGCCCGACCGTTGCAGCGGTGCGGTGGTGCGTGCGGACACCGGCAGGTTGATCAGGACCGACTCGCTGCCCGTCATCCGGGACAGGTAGCAGGCGAAGCCGGCGATGAGCATGGCGGCGGAGGTGCCCCCGATCTCGTCCGAGGCGTCCAGGCGGGCGAGCGCCTCGTCGGTCAGTTCGGCGCTCTCGAGCCTGCTGCGGGCGGCGGCGGGGCCGTCGCGACGGGCGAGGGTGGACCCCTCCTCGAGCCCGCGCACATGCTCGGCCCAGTACTCGCGGTCGGCCTCGAACCGGCTGGACGCGCGGTACTTCTGGTCGAGCTCGTACAGCGCGCGCAGGTCGAGTGCTCGATTCGGTTCGGGTTCAATGCCTTTCGTCGCCGCTGTGTACAGCGCCGCGATCCGGTTGACCATGGTCATGCCGCTGTAGCCGTCGAGGGCCACGTGATGAATTCTCGTGTACCACAGATACTCTCGATCGGCGACCTGAAGGATCGTCATCTCGACGAGGCGGTCACGGGTCAGCCGGATCGGGGTGACGTAGTCGTTGTCGATCCACTCGTGGGCGGCCGCGGCAGGGTCGTCCTCCTTGCGGAAGTCGTAGAACGCGATCGAGCTGTCGATCGACGGGTCGAACCGCTGCATCGGCTCGCCATCGACGTCCACCAGCCGCAGGAACGGTGACTGAAACTCCTTGGCTGCGGTGCGCGCGGAGGCGCGAAGCAGTTCGAGGTCGACGTCGCCGTGCAGGTCGATGTACTGGGCGATGAACGTCGGCACGGTGGGACTCAGCTGCTGGCTGAACCACATGCTCCGCTGGACTGCGGAGAGGGGGAAGGCGTCGGACGAGCCGTCTGGGCTGGTTTCCGGGCTCGGTGACGGCGCGGCGCCTTGCTTCGGATCAGTCGAGGAGTAATCCTTCATCTTAATCCTCACGCATAGAGACAGTTACGGTTCACCATCGGCGTGTTGCGGGCTGCCTTTTCAGGGTATCGGGACGTGCCGGTGCCGTCTTCACTTTTATCGATACCACGACTCGCTTCGTTAGCGAGATCGGCGAAATAGCCGCCAGTTTCGGAAGACTCGGTGTCAGCGGAAGCGCTCGGCCTCGTGGGCGAGTCGAACCAGGGTGTCGCACAGCGTCGCGATCTCGTCCGGCGTGGCGCCCTCGCTCGCGGCGGTCGCCACATCCTCGGCCGCACATCGAACCTCGAACATGCGGTCCATCACGGCCTTCGCCTCGACTGCGGTCAGCACCATCGAGTCGGGTGCGATCGACGTGCCCCGGACGGCTGCGCGCTGTTCGTACGCCCGCTGCCGGCAGGACTGCCGACAGTAGCGTCGCCGCCTGCCGATTCCGATGTCGGGGACCTGGCGGCCACACCACACGCACGATTCCGGTCTGCGAGAGGTGCCAGCCACGTCAGTCACCCTACTGTGTGCCTGACGGTGAGGGTCTCCCCTGGCCAGTGCCGTTGGTGTGTGCATTCCACGAGAATTCCCGATCGCGGATCGTCTGCACAGGCACCCTTGGGGTGGACTTCGGCCACCCTCCGCACCGCATCTGCGCCGAGGTGACGTGCTGTTTCGCGAGCTGCCGGCCGGTGAGCGGTGTTCGGTGCGGTCTGCACGACCGAGTAAGATGGAAGAGTTGAGTCTGCGTCGGGCGCCGCAACCGGTTGGGCGCGGGAACCAATCGGGTGCCCGTGTCGTTGTAGACGAGTGGGAACGCTCGGTCCGCCGAACCCGGCGCGCTCGCGTGTGAACAAGCTTTTGTGTAGGGCAGCCGAGGAGAGGACACCACCATGGCAGATCGCGTACTTCGAGGGAGCCGGCTCGGAGCGGTGAGCTACGAGACGGATCGCGACCACGACCTGGCCCCCCGTCGGATGGCGCGCTACCGCTGCGACAACGGCGAGGAGTTCGACGTCCCGTTCGCCGACGAGGCCGAGATTCCCGGTACCTGGCTGTGCAAGAACGGTCTCGAGGGCACCCTGCTCGAGGGCGCGGCGCCCGAGGTCAAGAAGGTCAAGCCGCCGCGCACGCACTGGGACATGCTGCTCGAGCGTCGTTCGGTGGAGGAGCTCGAGGAGCTGCTCAAGGAGCGCCTCGACCTGCTGAAGACCAAGCGCCGCGGAGCGTAGCGGAGCCGGCGTCTACCGACGCCCGTCGAGTTCAGCGCACGTTGCCCCGGAGGGACCGCCCTCCGGGGCATCGTGCTGTCACGGGGTCGTCTTCGTGTCGGTGGTCACCGAACCGTCCGGCATTTCGACGATCTTGTAGGTCGGATCGACCATGTGGATCGGCATGTTCCCGGACGCCCGAGCCTTGCCGGTCACTCTCAGCAGCTGACCCGGCACAATGTCCTCGCCGCCGTGGGTCGGCGTGAACTTGACCCGCAGCGCGCCGGTGCTGTCCCGGATCTCGATCTCCACCGCGGTCGCGGTGCCGGCGGTGGTGTCACGGACCTCCTGGACCCGCCCCTCGACGGTCGCGCGCTGCCCGGCGATGAGCCCCGTCACCGCGATCGCGGCTGGTGGTGTCTCCGGACGGTCGTAGGCGTCGATGCGGGACTGGTCGTCGCCCGCGATACGGGCCTGGATCTTCTCGATCCGGCGCGTGACGCGTTCCTCGAACAGGTCGGGGAAGGCCTGCCGGATCTGGGACTGCACGTCGAACGGGACGATGGTGGCCGCGGCGTGCGGGATCCGGCTGACCGCCCGCGCGACCTTGTCCGCGGTGCGGTCGTGCAACAGTCGGCCGAGCAGCGGGGCGTAACTGCGCCGCGGCAGCAGAAGGGTGACATGGGTGTTCGGGTACTGCGCGAGTGCCACCAGAACTTCGTGCTGCGCGGCGTGCGGGACTCGGCGGTCCGGACAGTCGATGATCTTGAGGGGGGTGGCAAGTTCGAAGTGGTCCCAGCGTTTGCGGAGCCGCTCCGCCTGCGCCGCGTCGACCATGAAGTGCACGGCCGTCACGCTGTCCGCGTCGAGGCCACGCCCGTACCGTAGGGCTTCGAGGACGGCGAGATCGACCGAGTTCACCAGGACGAACACCCGGTGCCGGGCGTAGTTGACCTGCTCGGCCCGCTCGGTGCGGAACTCCTCGAGGATCGCGGCCTCGGCCCGGTACTCGCGGTTGAGCCGCATCAGGACGAATACCAGCACCGGGAACACCACGACCACCAGCCAGGCGCCCTCGGTGAACTTGGCGACGGCGAAGATGCCCACCACGATGGTGGAGAGGATGCCCGCGGACAGGTTGATCGCGAGCTTGTACCGCCAGCCGGGTTCCCGCAGCCTCAGATGGTGTTTGGTCATCCCGTACCCCGCCATCGAGAACCCGGTGAACACGCCGATCGCGTAGAACGGGACCAGTGCGTTGACGGATCCCCCGGTCCCGATGAGCAACGCCACCGAGAGCACGGTCAGCGCGATGATGCCGTTGGAGAACACCAGTCGGTGACCGCGCTTTGTCAGTTGCCGGGGCAGGAACCGGTCCTCGGCAACGAAGTTCGCCAGCGCCGGGAAGCCGTTGAAGCTGGTGTTCGCGCCGGTGAAGAGGATGGCGGCGGTGGACACCTGGACCAGCACGTACAGGACGTTGCCCAGCGGGCTGTGGCCGAAGACGGTGCGGGCCACCTCCGACAGCACGGACGGGTAGCCCGCCGCGTAGGGCGTCGCGTGGGTGGCGTGCGCCAGGTACGAGACCCCCGCGACCAGGAAGCCGAGGATGCACGCCATCACGGTGAGCACGCGGCGGGCGTTCGGCCCCTCCGGTTTGCGGAAGAAGCTGACGGTGTTGGAGATCGCCTCGACACCGGTCAGCGAGGATCCGCCGTTCGCGAAGGCGCGCAACAGAACCAGGATCGTCGCGCCCATCACCAAGCCGTTGCCCTGGTGGATCTCGACCGCACCCGCGATGTTCATCGCGTCGTACTTCGGTAGCCCCCAGAGGATTTCCCGAACCACGCCGACGACGATCATCAGGCCGATCATGATCGAGAAGAAGTAGGTGGGTATCGCGAACGGCCGGCCCGCCTCGCGCAGGCCTCGCAGGTTGACGTAGCACATGAACACGACGATGCCGACGGTGATCTCGAGGCTGTACGGCCCCAGCCCGGGAATCGCCGACGCGACCGCGACGGTACCGGCCGCGGCCTGAACGGCGACCGTCACCACGTAGTCGATGAGCAGGGCGGCGGCCGCGATCTGTGCGACCCGCGGCCCGAAGTTCTCCCGCGCCACGATGTACGACCCGCCCGCCCTCGTGTACGCCATCACGACCTGCCGGTATGACGCCGCGACCAGGACGAGGATCAGCAGGATCACCCCGGTGATCGGCAGCAGCAGCGTGAACGCGGCCAGCCCGGCGTAGGGCAGCAGTTCGATCAGGATTTCCTCGGTGCCGTATGCGGACGAGGAGATCGCGTCCGGGGAGAGCACGCCCAGGGCGACCGGGTTCGACAGCCGCTCCGTCTTGAGCTTCTCGGTGATCAGGGGTTTGCCGAGGAAGAGCCGCTTGAACGCGTAGCCGATCGACTCGGGCAGGTGGTCCGACTGCCTGGTGGAACCATCGTTCGGGGTCACCAGGTCATCGTGACCCCGCGAAGCGTCCGCGGTAAAGCGCTGGCACTACTTGCCGAACAGTCCCCGGACCTTGTTCCAGCGGTTGCGCATCCCCCACACGGTGACCTTGAGCAGGGCCTCCCGCACGATGTTGCCGTCCATCTTGGACTCGCCGAACTCGCGTTCGGTGAACGTGATCGGCACCTCGACCATCGTGAAGCCGTGCTGGATCGACCGCCATGCCAGGTCCACCTGGAAGCAGTAACCGTGCGATTCGATCGAGTCCAGGTCGAGTGCCTCGAGTACCTCGCGGCGGTAGGCACGGAAGCCGCCGGTGATGTCCTTGATCGCGACGCCGAGCGCGAGCCGCGAGTAGACGTTGCCGCCGCGGGAGAGGATTTCGCGGCGCTTGGGCCAGTTCACGACGGAGCCGCCGGGCACGTAGCGCGAGCCGGCCACCAGGTCGACGCCGTCGTCGATCCGGTCGAGGAGCCGGTGCAGCTGCTCGGGCGCGTGGCTGCCGTCGGCGTCCATCTCCACCAGCACCCGGTAGTCGCGGTCGAGACCCCAGCGGAACCCGGCGAGGTACGCGGCGCCGAGACCGTTCTTCTCGGTCCGGTGCATGACGTGAATCCGGCCTGCGGGATCGGTGTCCGCCAGCTTGTCGGCGATCTCGCCTGTGCCGTCCGGGCTGCCGTCGTCGACGACGAGCACGTGGGCGCCGGGGACGGCGCCGTGCAGGCGGCCGATGATCAGTTCGATGTTCTCCCGCTCGTTGTAGGTCGGGATGATCACCAAGGTGTGCGCGCTCGGTCTGTCCTGGTCCGGCGTGTTCTCGGTCGGCGTGCCCGGGCTCATCTAGATCCTCTCCGCCAGCCGAGACTGGTGTCCATCCGCTTCACATCCCACGCCGTCAGTCGAGCGGCGTGGCCGACCTGCGTCGACGCAGCACTGCGACGGCGAGGGCCAGCCCGGCGGCGATGCAGAGCGTGAACTCCGGAATCGGGCCGAGTCGAGTAGCCAGCGTAGTGGAGGTGCGCAGCGGCACCTGCGCCACCAGTGTTGCCGGCGTGAACAGCGCCGACGACTGCTGGACCGATCCGTCGGGGCCGACGATCGCGCTGACCCCGGACGTGGCGGCGACGACGACGGTGCGCTCGTGCTCGACGGCACGCACCCGCGACATGGCCAGCTGCTGGTAGGTCATCTCGGTGTCGCCGAAGGTGGCGTTGTTGGTGGGGACCGCGATCATCTGTGCGCCCGCGCGGACCGCCTCGGTGAGCGCCCGGTCGAAGGCGACCTCGTAGCAGGTCGCGACCGCGATCGGGATCCCGGCGGCGTGCACGACGCCGTTGCCGTCACCGGGCACGAAGTTGCCCGCCTTGTCCGCGTACGAGGAGAAGTGCCGGAAGAACCCGCGATAGGGCAGGTACTCGCCGAAGGGCTGGATGATCTTCTTGTCGTGCCGCTCCTGGGGGCCGTCGACGTCGTCCCAGACGATGACGGAGTTGGTGGTCGTCCCGTCGCCGTTCACCAGAACCGCCCCGACCAGGATCGGTGCCCCGACGGCCCGGGAGGCGGCGGCGATCTCGGTGGCGGCGTCGGAATTGCGGAGCGGGTCGATGTCGGAGGCGTTCTCCGGCCAGATCACCACGTCGGGGCGCGGCTCCCGGCCCGCGTCGATGTCGTCGGCCAGTCGCATGGTCTGCCGGACGTGGTTGTCGAGCACGGCCCGGCGTTGCGCGTTGAACTCGAGCCCGAGTCGCGGGACGCCGCCCTGGATCGCCGCGACGGTGATCGTGCGACCGCCGGTGCCGGGGTCGGTGGCGTCGGCGGCGGGGACGGTCGGCCAGAGCGCGGCGGCGAGCACCGGTGCCACGATGGTCAGGGCGGCCGGGGCGAGCCAGGTGCGCGGGCTGCGGTCGCGGACCAGCGCGACGACGAGCGTGGCCAGTCCGGTGCCCGTCAGCGCGACCGCGAAGCTGAGCAGCGGTGCCCCGCCGACGCTGGCGATCGACAGCAGCCAACCCTCGGACTGTCCGAATGCCAGTCGGCCCCACGGGAATCCGCCGAAGGGGACGCTCGAACGCAGCCATTCGGTCAACGACCACGCGCATGCCAACCACAGCGCGGCGAGCGGCAGTCGGGCAAGCGCGACGACGAGGACGCCGAACAGTCCGACGAACACGGCCTCGGCGGTCGAGAGCGCGAGCCACGGCACGGGGCCGACGTACTCCCCCACCCACGGCAACAGGGGAACGAGGAACCCGAGTCCGGCGAGGAACCCGTAGCCGAAGCCGGCGCGGTACCGCCGTCCCGGGCCGACGATTCCCCACCGGGTGAGCACCAGCACGAGGAGGGCGACACCGACGGGGGCGAGGAACCACAGCGGTCGCGGCGGGAAGCTCGCGAACAGCAGCAGACCGGAACAGACCGCCGCGACGCTGTCGCGCAGGATCGGCAGCCAGGTGCGGGACGGGGCGGCCGGATCCGCCGTCGCCGGGTCAGCGCGCATAGATGGTGGCCCCGCGGTGCACGGTCGCCAGGCACACCGGAGTCGGTGCACCGGCTTCGAGTCGCGGCAGTGCGGGCACCCTCGAGCGCGGGTCCGTCGACCAGCGCTGCACCGTGTCCTTGGGCGCGCTGACCACGAGTTCGCCCGCGTCCCACATCGCGTAGGACGCCGGTGCTCCGGGGACCAGGGTGCCGGCCAGACCGTCGCGGACCCCGCCCGCCCGCCAGGCGCCGCGGGTGGCGGCGGAGAAGGCGGCGCGCGGCGAGAGGCTCTGACCCTCGGTGTGATGGTCGACGGCGGCACGCAGCATCGACCACGGGTCGACCGGGGTGACCGGGGCGTCCGAACCGAGGGCCAGCGACACCCCGGCCGAGGCCATCGCCGCGAACGGGTTCATCGCGCGTGCGCGTTCCGCGCCGAGCGCTTGCGTGTAGAGGCCGTCGGGCCCGCCCCACAGCGCGTCGAACGCGGGCTGCACGGACGCGACGACACCCCAGCGTCCGAGGGTGGCGGCCTGCTCGGGCGTGATCATCTCGACGTGCTCGAGGCGGTGACCGCACGCGGCCACCTTCGGCCCGCCGAGTTCGGCGGCGACCCGGTCGAACGCCGCGACCACCGCGCCGACCGCGGCGTCGCCGATCACGTGGAAGCCCGCCTGGATGCCGGCGAGGGTGCAGGCGTGCAGGTGCGCGGCGACGGCGTCCTCGTCGAGGTAGCTGCTGCCGGTCGTGGACCGGTCGGCGTAGGGCTCGGTGAGCCACGCGGTCCGCGAGCCGATGGCCCCGTCCACGAACAGGTCGCCGCCGAGCGCGTGCGCCCCGGTCTGCGCGAGCAGCGCGGTGGCCTCCTCCGCGCTGGTGACCGCCTCGCCCCAGTATGCGCGGACCTCCACGCCGTGCGGGTGCGCGAGCAGTTCGGCGAGGTCCTCGCGACCCGCGATGTCTGGTCCCGCACATTCGTGGACGGCCGCGACGCCGTGCGCGGCGGCGTGGTCCAGAGCCGCGGCGCGGGCGCGTCGCCGCTGGTCGGGGGTGAGCAGATCGCGGGCGGCGGAGCGGGCGCGGTGGTGGTCGTCGGCGGTGACCGGAGCATCGCCGGGCGTGCCGGCGGCCTCCCTCAGCGCGGTCGAGCAGGCCGCGGAGTGGGCGTCGATGCGGGAGAGGTACACCGCGCGGCCGGGCGCGACCGTGTCGAGGTCGCCGGTGCTCGGCCCGCGGTCGGAGTCGGGCCAGGCGGTCTCGTCCCAGCCCTGGCCCCAGACGACGGCGTCGTCGTGAGTGGCGGCGTACTGCCGCACAAGCTCGAGGCATTCACGCAGGGAACGTGCCGAACTCAGGTCGAGTCCGGTCAGCGCGAGGCCGAGCGCGGTCGTGTGCACGTGGGTGTCCACGAAGGCGGGCGCGACGAACGCGCCGTCGAGGTCGACGATCTCGGCATCGGGGTGCAGCGCGCGCCCGGGGCGGTCCTCGCCGACCCACACCACGGTGCCGTCGGTCACTGCCATCGAGGTCGCGTCGGGTGCCGTCGGGCTGTAGATCCGGCCACCGACCAACAGTTGCGTAGTCACGAGGGGTCAGTCTGCCCGCCCGTGGCGCGGTTGCTCCGCACCGGGATCGGGAAGTATGACCTCGCCCTCAATCGCGAGGGGTTCCCCCGGACGGTAGTCCCGGTCGGGGTCGCCGAACGGGTCCCCCACCGTGTCGGTGACGATCGTGTCCTCGACGACCACGCCGTCGACGACGGTGGTGCGCCGGGTCCGCGCGTACACCCCGGCACCCGCCGTCCCGGCCGCGGTGGCGAGACCGATCTTGCGGCCGCCGAACAGCAGCACCAGCGGCCGCAGCACCAGCCTGGTCGGCGGGATCAGCAGCAGCAGGCCGAGCGCGGAGGTGACCAGGCCCGGGACGATCAGCAGCCCGGTTCCCGCCGCGACGAGCGCGCCGTCGGCGACCGCGCCGCCGGCGGAGCTGTTTCCGCGTCCGGCCTGCCGGAACTGCTCGAACACCCGCCGGAACTGCGAGCGGACCAGCCACGCGCCGACCGCCCAGCCGAGCAGGAACAGCAGAATGGTCCAGCCCACGCCGATGGCGTTGCCGACCACGATCACCGCGGCGACCTCGACCACGACGTAGAACAGGAACACCACCGGAATCATCGCCGGTCCTTTCGAGAGGCGCTGTTGCCCCGTTCAACGCGCGGGGTGCCCGATTTTCTCCCGGACCGCTCGCGACCGCGGTCGCCCGCGCTACGAACCGGGCGTGACCAGTCCGGTCTCGTAGGCGAGCACCACCGCCTGCACCCGATCCCGCAGGCCGAGCTTGGTCAGGATCCGGCCGACATGTGTCTTGACCGTGGCCTCCGACAGGTGCAGGCCGGAGGCGATCTCCGCGTTCGACAGCCCCGTGGCGAGGTGCTCGAGCACCTCGCGCTCGCGGTCGGTGAGATCGCCGAGGACCTCCGGCGCCCGGGCGGGCACCGGGTCTTCGGAGATGAAGCGGGAGAGCAGCCTGCGCGTCACCTTCGGCGACACGACCGCGTCCCCGGCGGCCACGCTGCGGATGGCGGAGACGAGGTCCTCGGGTGGGGTGTCCTTGAGCAGGAAGCCGCTCGCGCCCGCCCGCAACGCGCCGAGCGCGTGCTCGTCGAGGTCGAAGGTCGTCATCACCAGAACTCTGCTGGGGCAACCGGATTCGACGATCTTCTCGGTGGCGGCGACCCCGTCGACGACGGGCATCCGGACGTCCATCAGCACGACGTCCGGTCCGAGCCTGCGGGCCTCTGCGATCGCGGCGGCGCCGTCGGCGGCTTCACCGACCACCGCGAGGTCCTCGTGGGCGTCGAGCACCATCTTCAGACCCATCCGCATGAGTTCCTGGTCGTCGACGAGCAGCACGGTGATCGGCACGCGAACACCCTAGCCCGCCCGGAACATCCGATGCGGTGGTGCGCGTTTGGCTAAGGAACCTGGAACGTGCCCATCCCGGGGGTGAGCACTGCCTGGGATTCTGCGGGAGCGAGGTCGGCGGTCGCGGCGATCGTGCCGCTGCCGGTCACCGCCGTCGCGGGGGTGTAGTGGCACCAGGCGCCCGGTACGTACGGGCGACTGTAGTCAGGCGGAACCGGTCGAAGCAGGACGGTGCCGGCGGCGCCGGTGGTCAGGTTCAGCCAGTTCACCGTCACATCGCGGCAGTTCGGAGGCGTCGCAGCGAAGGTCACCTCGCCGGGTGTGCCGGTCGTCGCCGACGGCGTGATGGTGGCGGGCTGCAGGGTCATGCACGGGTAGACGGCGAGCGTGCACCACCAGACGAACCTGACCGGAACCTGGAACTCCGTGGTCGTCGCCGGTGACGGGTCGGCGGTCGCCGGGACGGACGAGCCGACCGCAACGGCCAGGGCGGCTGCAGATGTGACCGCCCCTGCGGCGACCGTACGAGGAATCGATACCCGGCGCATGACGTGACCTCCGGTGTGGAACCCGTCCCGACCTGCTGAGGTGTCAGCGTATCGCCGTGCCGGTCTCCCCTTCCCCGGTTTCGCCGGGAGGGTCCTCTGCTCCTCAGAGCACCGGGACGATCCCGACGCCCGGGGTGTGCAGAATCTGGTACTCCGACGGAGCGGGCGCTCCGATGTCGGCGCTCGCGGCGACAGTGCCACTGCCGGTGACCGCCGCCGCGGGTGTGTAGCGGCACCAGTCTTCCGGCGTGTAGGCGCGACCGCGGTCGGGCGGCACCGGTCGAAGCAGGACGGTGCCGGCGGCGCCGGTGGTCAGGTTCAGCCAGTGCACCGAAACGTCGGGGCAACTGCTCGTGCCCGACCAGGTCTGCGTTGCCGGCCTCGTCGCGAAGATCATCTCGCCGGGTGCGCCGGTCGTTGCCGTCGGTGTGACGGTCGTGAGCGGCGGCAGGCTGTAACACGGGAAGATATTGGACCCACACCCCGCGACGTACCGCACTGGAACCTGGAACTCCGTGGTCGTCACCGATGACGGGTCGGCGGTCGCCGGGACGGACGAGCCGACCGCAACGGCCAGGGCGGCTGCAGATGTGACCGCCCCTGCGGCGACCGTACGAGGAATCGATACCCGGCGCATGACGTGACCTCCGGTGTGGAACCCGTCCCGACCTGCTGAGGTGTCAGCGTATCGCCGTGCCGGTCTCCCCTTCCCCGGTTTCGCCGGGCCGGTTCTTCGGCTCGCGGAGCTCGTCCACCCTGTCCCGCAGCGCGGCCTCGGCGGTGCGCGCCTCGCGGGCGTCGATGCGGGCGCGTTCGAGGTCGTCCCTGAGCGTGTCGGAGCGTTCGCGCGCGGCGGTGGCGGCCGCGCGCTCGTGGTCGACCGACTTCTCGAGTCGCGCGATCGTGGCCGCCGCGCTCGTGGCGGCGTGCTCGGCCGCGGCGCGCAGGTCGGCGATCCGCTGGTCGGCGGCGGCGGCCGCCTGGGTGAGGCGTTGCTCGGCGCGCTGCTCGGAGGCGGACGCGGACTGCTCGGCGGCCGCGGCCCGCCGCTCGGCCGCGTCGGCGCGGGCCTGCGCCTCGCGGAGGCTGCCGCGCAGGCCGTCGAGGTCCGATTCTGCGGCGGCCAGTCGGGTGTCGCGGTCGGACTCGACGGCCGCGACCTGCTCGGTCAGTCCCGTCAGCTCCGCGGTGTGCGTCTCCTCGAGGTCTCGGAGCTCGGCCTGATGGTCTGCGGACAGTCGCTCGAGTTCGAGCCGGTGATCAGACACCGCGGCGGCGAGTTCGGTGTCGACCGCGTCGACCGCGGCCTCGGCGTTGGCCCGGTCCTCGACGGCAGCCTCGAATCGTGCCCGCAGTTCCGCGAGGTCCGCCTCGTACTTCGCCTTCGTCTGTGCGAGCTCCACGGTCGCGCGGTGCAGTGCCACGTCGAGCGTGTCCGGGTCGCTCAGCTTGTCGACGGCCGCGGTGATCTGCCGGGCGAACACGTTGAACTGCTCGATCGAGGTGGTCGTGACGGTCCGCAGATCCTCGAGCGTCCGTTCCAGGACTCCGACCGCCTCGCTCGGGGTGGCGGTCGTGAGCGCGTCGAGTTCCCCCTGCTGCTCGCGTGCCTTCCGGCGCGATCGGAAGGCACGGACACGGTCCGCGTCGCTGGCGTACTGGCGGGGCCGGCCCGGCCGTGCCTTCGGCTCCTCGTCGGCGCCCTTCGCGTCCTCGAGTTTCACGTGCACTCCCCTGCTTCTCGCCGGATTTCCTATTTAGTTACGTTACATGATCAGTTACGTTACATCCGTCGTAATGAAACGATGATTCTTGATCGTCATAATCCCCACTTATCGTGAGTTAGCTGCCGATCTGTGCGACAGCCGTCGCCGGGGTGCGCGCGACCGTCAGGGACGGGCGCTACGACATGATCGACGCGTGGCAGAGGTGATCTTCTTCGATCTGGACGGCACCCTGATCGATCATCGGAGCGCGGTCTGGGAAGCGATCGGCCAGATCGTCCGGGCGGCGCCGAACGCGACGGCTCCGCCGGCGGAGCTGTCGGCGGCGTGGTGGACGCTGGAGGCGCGCCACATGCGGGAGTACCTGGCCGGTCGGTGCTCGTTCGCCGAGCACCACCGCCGCAGGGTCCGTTCCTTCCTGCCGATGCTCGGCGAGTCGGTTCCGGAGAGTCCCGGGCTGCTGGACGCCTGGATCGCCGAGCGCTACCTCCCCGTTTTCGAGGAGTCCTGGCGGTGCTATCCCGATGTCCGGCCGTGCCTGGAGACCCTGAAACGGCTCCGCGGCGGGCCGCGTCTGGCTGTTCTCACAAACGGGGACCCCGAGCAGCAGCGCGCCAAGCTCGCCCGCTTCGGCCTGCTCGAGTACTTCGACGCCGTCCTGACCCCGACCGAGCTCGCTGCGGCCAAGCCCGTCGCCTACGCCGCCGCCTGCCGGCGGATGGGGACGGACCCCGCGCGGGCGGTCAACGTGGGCGACATGCTGGAGAGCGATGTGAACGCGGCCGCCCGGGCCGGGCTCGTCGGCATCTGGCTGGACCGCGGCATCGACTTCGTCACCGGTGGACCATCGCCGACGGCAGATGAGACGGTGCGCCGCATCGAACGACTCACCGACCTCCCGGACCACCTGTGACGCACCGTGAACCGCACCGGTCGGTCGGTCGGCGAGAAAATACGTTGGACGCGATTCGGTCCAGGTTGATAGCGTGCGCGAGACCGTGACGTCACGCGAGGAGGTGAGACCCATGAGCGCAGTAGCCATGTGGGTGCTCCCACTCGTGTTCACGGTTCGGCGATTGACGTAGGTGTCGCCGGGAGCGCCTCGACGACAAGGCAATCCCGAAAGGCAACACCATGAAATTCACCTCTGAGACATCGTCGAACGGTGTCATCGAACGTCACTTCACGCTGGACGAGATCACCGGCGTGCTCTGGTCGCCCACATCCGGAACCGTCGGCGCACCGCTGCTGCTGTCGGGGCACTCCGGCGGTATGCACAAGAAGGCGCCGGGGTTGGTGGCCAGCGCACTCCACAGCGTGACCACCTATGGGTTCACCGTCGCCGCCATCGACGCGCCCGGACATGGCGACCGGCCGCGAAACCTACAGGATCAGCGGTGGGCCGAGGCGATCCATCAGGCCAGGGCGGCGGGCGAGCCGATCGCCCCGATCGTCATCGACTACAACATGTCGCTGGCGGAGCGTGCGGTGCCGGAATGGCGGGCAACTCTGGATGCCCTGCAGGCGCTGCCCGAGATCGGTGCCGAAGCGCCGGTCGGCTACGGCGGCATGACATTGGGTGTCGTGACCGGGCTGATGTTGACGCCGGTCGAATCCCGGATCGCTGCCGTGAGCTTCGGTGGGGTTTTCGTGTCCGAGGCGCTGATCGAGGCGGCACGAAGAATCACCGTCCCGGTCGAGTACCGGATTCCGTGGGACGACGAGGAATTCGACCGCAACTCCGGGATCGCGTTGTTCGACGCCTTCGCCTCGAAGGAGAAGACACTGCACGCCCACCCGGGCAGGCACAACCAGGTGCCCGAGTACGAGCGCGAGAGCGCGGCCCGGTTCTTCGCCCGCCACCTCGGCCGGGCCGACGCCGAACTCGGAGAGGCACGATCGCAACCTCACTCGGACTCGACGAGATGACGGGTTCACGCTCGCGACGTGCAGGCGCGACGGCGATGTCGATCGGCACGCGTGTTCCGTGCGGGTGAACACCTGTAGGAAGTGAAATGGCAGGGGATCCAACCCGTACCGTTGGATCCCCTGCCCGCCTCACCGCTTCCGGTCGGCATGTGCGTCGCCACGGTGACGATTGCCTTGGCTGCCGTCGCGACCGCGGGGAGACCCCATGGTGCCCGCATGCCCGGTCCTGACTACCAGTCCCTGGAACTGGATGGCCAGCAGACTGCGGGCCGCGGTCTCGAAGTCCACCGGGAATGCCGCCTGAGCCGACCAGCCGGACGCGGCTGCGACGACGGCGTGGAGCCCGGCGACCAGATACGCCTGCTCCTGCACGGACAGGGTGACCTCGAAGGCACCGCTCAGGATCCGCGCCAGTTCGGCTTGATTGCGCCGGCCTTGGCCGCGGCACCGCTCGAGCGCCTCGTCCGGCATCGGGTAACGCAGCAACTCCGCCGAGGCCGCGATCAGCCGAGAGAGCAGCGGACGTGCCGCGAGGGCGGCGGCCACCGTGGCCGCGATCCGATCGATGTCGCCGTCGGCCTCCTCCTCACCGAACGTCGCGTCGAGATCCGGCAACCACCGGGCGTACTCCGCGTCCATCAGATCGAGCAGCAGTCCCTCCCGGGATCCGAAGTAGCGCAACACGTTGGAACTTGCCAAACCCGCTTCGCGCGAGATCGCCCCCAGCGACAGAGTGGTCACATCGGCATCGACGAGCAGGCGCCGCGTCGCCGCGAGGACGGCCCCCACTCGTTGGGCGCGCTGGGCCGGAGTGCGCGCCCTCTGAAACGTCTCGCCGTTCACGTCGCCTCCCGTGCCGATTACCCCACCCGATAATAGAAGACTCTTCTATTATCGGCGAACGCGCATCGCAGTGGATGCACATCAGGTGGGAAGGAAGTCGATCCCTGTGGGGCGACAGTTCGGGTACGTACTGGAAAGAAGCGGCCGGGCCGAGGCGGCGGTGATGTTCGATCTGCTGCGGGACGCGGAATCGTGGACGGACTGGGCCGGGTCCCCGATCACCTGTGCGGCCTGGCGGGACGACGGCTCGCCCGGTGTGGGCGACGACGCCGTGGGCCGAGTGCGTCTGGTGGGCACCGAACGGTTCCAGACGCCGGAGGAAATCACCGTTGACGACCGACCCCACGTGCACGGCTACCGGATACTGAGTCGATGGCCCGTGCGTGACTACGAATCCCGAGTGGAGTTCCTTCCGCAAGGCGAAGGCACCACCACGGTGCGCTGGTCGGGTGAGTTCACCGAGCGGATCCCGGGAACGGGCCGGCTGTGGCGACGGTTCCTCGTGCGTTTCCTCGGCGGTCTTGCCGACAACCTCATCCAGGAGGCGCAGCGACGCGCCCGCACACTCGATTGACGGTCGCGACCCAGGCACTCGCGGTTGTCCGAGAGTCGGTGCGGTCCACCGGATTCACCAGTTACTCGTGCACAGTTCACCGACTGGTGCGATCGGACTCCCGGTGTGAGGGTCGACCCAGACGGGTGCGTGGTCGATCTGACCCGGCCGCAGCAGGTGCCGGCCTCGTGACGGCCACTGTACGAAGTCGTAACCGGCCAATTCGGTTTGGGCTGCGTCCGCGACCCACACCGCTGCGTCGCCGAAGGAGGCATCCATCGGAAGACCACTGCACGAGCGGAACCCGCTGATGCCACCCGTTCGGTTCCAGCCGATCGTGACTGCGTACTCGGCGCCGATGGACAGTTCCCACACGAGCCGGTCTGGGTTGACGTCACGGCCATAGCGCAGACAACGCAGGTCACGGGCGACTGCGGCGACGGCCGTCGTCCATGCGTGAGGCGGGTCGAGTTCCATTCCGGGACTGTCGAAGAAGTCGGGTTGGTCGGCGACCACGGCGAAACGCCAGGCGAGGCGGTCTTCGCCTTCGAAATCGAGGATCGGCATGGGTAGCGGTCTACACCTATGTGTCGACGTGGTCAGAATCTGCCCCTGTGTGGACACCGGGCCGCTGCGACGCGACGATCGGAATGTCCGGTTCGCGATCGTTCGTGCCGCTATCATTCCCAGTGCATTCACCGACCGGGCCGGGGAACTCGAGGAGCTGCGTGAACCACCGAACGACCACCCCGTCCGACGTCCCCGATCCCGAGTCCAGTTTCGCCCCGCCGGCTTCGTGGATTCCCATGAAGTACCCGCGCCACGCAGGCTTCGCCGCGAACGTCGCTCCCGTCGACCCGGCCGCGGACGCGACGCTCTCGCAGGCGATCGAGACCAACGACGAGGTGTTGCGCTGGGCCGCATGGGATCTGGTGAACGACCCGGAGCCCGACGAACTCGCCGCCGCCGCCCGCCGCTACCAGGCCGGCGACGTCACTGCCGTGGGGGCCGCCGCGCTCGCCGTCCTCCTCACGCGCTTCGTGAAGCCGGAGGACGGTCGGGTCGTCGTGGACGGGTGGGTCACGAGGCACGGACTGCCGTTCGCAGTCGCGGCACTGCTGGAAAGCACCGACATGCGCAGGCTCGACATCCGGGTCCCGGTGGAAGACCTCCCCGACGGTACGAACTACATGTGGGTGCAGTTCGACGAAACGTCGGGGAAGGACGTCGACCTGCCCCATTACGTGACGCGGGAGGTCCTCGCGCAGGTCGACGACCCGACTGCGCAGGTGAGCTCCACCGTCCTCGCCCGCATGCTCGACCGGTTGCGCGCCCTGCTGTCCACCGCGTCCGACGACGACTATGCCGCGGCCACCGAGGTCGCCTCGGGGCTGCGCACGAACACGACCCGGAGGATCGCCGCGACGTACCTCTTCCCCACCGAGCCCGACTGGTCGTACGAGGTGATCCTGGGGTTGGATCAGATCCCGTACCACTGGCGCACGCACCTGCTCGTCTCGGTGAACACGACCGCGGCACTCGAGCGGGTCGTCGGCGACAACGGACGCCACGCGTGGCTCGGTGACGAGGCGATCCTGGCCGCGGTGGTGGACGGGGTCGGTCCGCAGATCACGACGGCACTGACCACCGCATTCGACACCGAGTTCCCCTACCGGAACGTGCAGGACGACGCGATCCGACTGCGCATCCTGCAGGCGCTGGCGGCGATACCCACCGACGACGCCTTCGCCGCTCTGCTCGACCGGGCCCACCTGAAGGATGCGTTGCCCGCGGTGCGGCACGCGATGCGGCACTACCCGCGGCGCGCGTTCCGGATTCTGGCTCGGACCGACTCGGGGCTGTTCGACCGCCATGTCCGGGAGAACCCGGAGCTCGCGACCGAACTGTCGGACACCCTGCCCGAGCGGGCCCGGCGCCGCATCGAGGAGCTGACGACGACGGTCCCCGAGGCGACCGGACTTCCCGCGGTGTTGGTGAACCCGCCGTGGACGAACAGGCGGCGGACCGTGGCGCCGACGGCGATAGACGGGCTCGTCGCTCCCCCGATCCATCGGATGGACTGGCTACCAGGCGAACTCGAGGAGATCCGAAACACCCGACACGACTACTCGTACACCACGTGGGAGCAGTATCGGCAGTACATCGTCGATGCGTCCGCGCCGGGGGTGAACGAGTGGCAGGCATGGGTGATCTTCCTCCTGGCCCCGGACGAGGTCGCCCGCCCGCTGCTCACGGACTGGGCGGGGACGTCGCTGAAGGATCCACTCCGCGTCGTCGCCCGCTACGAACTCGATGCCCTCCCGCTGATGCTGCGGTTCGCCCGCGCGCACCCCGGCGCGGCGGCGCCGTACCTGATGCCGTACGTGGACCTCGATGTCGCGCGCCTGCACGCGACGATGTTCGCCTCCCGCAAGAACCTCCGCAAGCCGGCACTGTCGTGGTTTTCTCGCCATCGGGACGACGCGGTGACGTTGCTGGTTCCAGACGCGGTGGGTCCGGTGGGGCCGCAGCGCGATCACGCCGCCGCCGCACTGCGCGCGCTCGCGTACGCGGGCGCGGGCGCCCGGGATGCGGTGCTCGCCGGCGCCGAGCAGTACGGGGCCGACGCCGTGGAAGCGGTCGGCACGCTGCTCGACCTCGACCCGCTGGAGATGCTGCCCAAGCGGATCCCCAAGACCCCTGCGTGGGCCGACATCGACTCGCTGCCACCGATACTGACCGCCGATCGATCTGCGGCACTCCCCACCGCCGCGGTGTCGGCGATCCTGACGATGTGTGCGGTCGGGACCGCGGACGCCCCGTACGCCGGACTCGACGCCGTCACCGCCTTCTGCGATCGCACGTCGCTGGCCGCGACGGCCTGGGAACTGTTCGAACGGTGGTGGGGAGCCGGTGCCCCGTCGAAGGACAACTGGGTGATCCTCGCGCTGGGGTGGCTCGGCGACGATTCGACCGTCGTCCGGCTGGTGCCGCACATTCGGCGGTGGCCCGGCGAGAGCGGCGCGGCGCGAGCCCAACTCGGGCTCGATGCGCTGGCCGCGCACGGATCGGCGCGGGCGCTGACCGAACTCGATCGCATCTCGCGGACGATGAAGTTCAAGTCGTTGAAGAGCGGCGCCGCGGAGCGGGTCGCGGACGTCGCCGAGCGACTCGGTCTCGACCGCGAACAACTCGCGGACCGCACCGTCCCCGACCTCGACCTCACCCCCGAGGGCACGATGACGTTCGACTTCGGGCAGCGGACGTTCACCGTCGGTTTCACGGAGGCGCTGGTGCCCTTCGTCCTCGACGGGGCGGGCAAGAGGGCGACCGGGCTCCCGAGGGCATCGGCCGCCGACGACGCGGCCCTCGTCGAGGACGCGAAGTCGCGCTTCGCCTCGCTCAAACGGGAGACGAAGACCGTCGCCGCCGAGCAGATCAGGCGGTTCAACCGGTCCATGGTCACGGGACGCCGCTGGGGCGGAGACGAGTTCACCGAGTTCGTGCTCGGTCATCCCCTGCTGGTGCACCTCGCGCGCCGGCTGCTGTGGGCGTCGTTCGACGAGAACTCCCGTGCCGTGACCGTGTTCCGGGTGGCCGAGGACAACACGCTCGCCGACATCGACGACGTCGCCGTCGCGCTACCGGACGGCCCGATCGGACTGGTGCACCCGGCACACATACCCGACACCGTGGGCACCTGGTCCGACGTCTTCGCCGACTACGAGATCCTGCAGCCGTTTCCCCAACTCGGACGCCGCGTCCACCGCCCGCTGCCCGGTGACATCGACGGGAGCGGGCTGGCCCGATTCACGGGGGTCACCGCGACGCCGAGTCAGGCTCTGCGCCTGACGTACCGCGGGTGGGATCCGGTGTGGGAGAACCCCGCCTCGTGGGGACAGGGGCTGCTGTACCGGCTGAGCGACACCGTGTCCGTGCTGCTCGGACTCGAGCCCGGCATGGGCACCGGCAGCCCCTACGACGGCTATCCGGACCAGAGGCTCGTGTCGGTGGACCTTCGCGGGGGCACCCTCGGCGACGTCGACGGTGCGACGGTGTCGGAACTCCTGGCGGATCTGGCGGGGTTCGCATCGTGACCCGTCAGGGTCAGCAGCGCGGCCTTCACCGTCGGAAACTCCTGTATTCGAGGTGACCACCGTCCGCCCGGCGGGTCATGAACAAGGCTCTCGCCCGGGCGATTCGACACGCGGAGCGGCGAACCGAACCACCTCGACCACCGGAGTAGCCGAGGTGGCGGGTCCGCCGCCGCTGGTGGTGTCCCGCCCACGTGTGCGGTGCTACGAGCCGAACAGACTCGTCAACGATCCCCCGCCGGGGGCACCGTTCTGGCCGTTCTGACCGTTCTCGCCATTCTGGCCGTTCTGACCGTTCTGACCGACAGGTCCACTCGGTCCGGCAGGCCCCGCGGGTCCGGTGGGCCCGGCAGGCCCGGGTGCGCCCAGGATGGCGCCGGTCAGGTCCGCGCCGATCGCGCCCGCCAGGTTCGCGCCGATCAGGTAGGCGCCGTTGAGATTTGCGCCGGTCAGGTCCGCGCCGGTGAGGTCCGCGTTGGTCAGGTTCGCCCCCATGAGCAGCGCGTTGCTCAGGTTCGCGCCGTTCAGGCTGGCGTTGGTCAGGCTCGCGCCGACCAGGTATGCGCCGCTCAGATTCGCATGGGCGAGGGCCGTGTTGGTCAGGTTCGTGCCGATCAGGAACGCGCCGCTCAGGTCCGCGCCGCTCAGGTTCACACTGACCAGGTTCGCCCCGGGGCAGGAGGTGGCGGGCGGGTTGGGATCGGTGATGGTGCACCCGTTGATCACGATATCGGCGGCCGCGACCGGCGCCACCGCCACCAATCCAGCCACAGCCAGCCCGGCACCCAGAACTGCAGCGCCACATCGACGGAACGCCACGCTCCTCCGCCGCGACACCACCGGTGCGCCAGAGTCATTCCGTTCATGATCACATACCGAAAACGCCATCCAGATCACCCTTCTCGCGAAAACTCAATGAATCCTCGGATCGAGCAAGTGAATCCGGCACTGCCGTGCCGCGTTCGGACTCAACCACAGCAGCGATCTCCGATGCCGCGAAATCGAAGAATCGTGATATGCCGGTAGCGGCGGAACCCTGTCCAGGGCAATCGGCAGCAGAGCCGGGATGTCGGCAGAATGCTCGTCGCACGCGGCGGCACTGCGCGGGTTCAACCTGCATTTTCTCCGTCGCGACGAGAACGGTTCAGGCTCAGAAGCTTTGATGGTCACGTCCCGACACTCGCCCCCCCATCATCGATTCCCCGCCGCAGGCGCCCCGAAACCCTCCCACAACCGAGGAGTCTGTGTGCCCGTCGGTCCGAAGTCGTGCAGGCCGCCACTGCGCACGCTCCGATTCGGGTGCGGCTGTAACGAATCCTCGTGGGATCCGGACATACCGGATCGAGACGACAGGAGGGGCGCCGATGCTCTCGAGGAAGGTGACCACGCGCGTGATCGTGGCAGGTGTGATCGTCGCGAGCGTGACTGCCGGCGGGGCGGCCGTCGCGTCGGCAGCCGAGCCGGCCGAGTTCGAATCGGTCACGGTTCTGCAGATTCCCGGACTTGCCATCGGCCCGCCGGGCGGCGGAGCCGCGCTGTACAACCCCACGGTGCACCACGGCCACGGTGCCATCTTCCCCGCCCCGGTCGGCTACGGCTACACATACACTTGGACGAACCTGTCGACCGGAGCATCGGGAACGATCACGGACCAGGATCCCGATCGGAGTGCAATACGCACCGGTGCAGGCCAACTCGTCGTCACCGGGTCCTACAACTACCCCGGAACTGCCAGCATCGGAACCTTCTACGTCTCCGGGTAGTGCACGAAACCTGCTGTCGCTCCAAGCGGGGAAGCCACAGCGGACGATCCTCCCGATACGGCGACCTGGTGATTGGCGATTCCCATGGCGACCATACTGAACGGCCGACGAGCCGGCGGGCCAAGGCAGCCGGACTCGCCCCTGGTCTGGCGATCCTGGCAGTTTCCGGCGCCGTCCTCATTGCGTGCACGGGCACATTGACATCCGTCCTCGGCGACTCGGTGTCCTACCGCCCGCCGACGGCTGCTGTCGCGGAACGGGCTGACTGTCTCGCCCCGGACATCGACAGCAAGCTCGTGGCGCTCAACCCCCATTCCATCGCGGCGGGCCCGGCTGCTGCGGGGGCCGGGTTCCGCCCAGTGGCTTCCGGCCCGTCGCTGTCGTGCGTTGCGAGCGCGGCCAGAACGCCGCCGGCGCGTTCACGATCGACAGTGTCCGGCTCGAGGGCAATGTCGACACGGCGTGGAAGGCGTTCCGAGTCGACTCCGAGCGGTTCCCGGACAACGTCTGCAGCGAGAAGTACGGGTCTGATTTCATCACGACCACCGACGCTGATATCCGGTGAGGCGACAGCGTCGCCGCCCGGCGCTCTCGACTCGCCGAGGGCTACGCGTTGGCGTTCCCGATCGACGACGTCGGCCGGTTGCAGGTGTGCCGGTACGTCGAGTCGGCCGACAGCTCGACACAGCAGTCACGCTCACGCCTGACGACCGGACAGAGCATCGATCTGGTGCGCCAGGTCGTGGAGGCGCCGGTCGCGCCGCCGTGCGCGCTGACCGCCACGCGAACCGCCCGGATCCCGCTGGACCGGGCGGACGGTTCCGGCGGCGCACGAATCGACATCGAACTCGACGGCTGCAGACGGGCCACCGCCACCGGTATCCCCTACGTCACTGTCCCCGTCGACGTGACCGCCGTGGTGGACGAATCGCCCCGGTAGACAATCTCGATTGATTCACCTGCAGCGCAGCGACGCTCGCGTGACTGGCCACTCCTCGATACTGATCGGGAATCGAGCACCGTCGGCTGTGCGCGCGTGGAAATAGAAGTTGACGCACGTAGTTGTGTAAACATAGCCTTTACACATGAGCGGATCCGAGCAGGCGCGTTCCGCATCGTTGCTGCGGTCGCTCACCCAAGGTCTCGAGGAGCTCCAGCGGACGGATCCGGGCTCGGTGCCGATGATCCGGGGCGCTGCCGACGCCCTCACCCGTGCCGAGCAGTTGTTGGCGGTCGTCGTCGACGAGGCACGACTCAACGGGTCTACCTGGCAGGAGATCGGCGACGTCATGGGTATCTCCCGCCAGGGAGCGTTTCAGAGGTTCGGTCACCCAGTCGACCCGAGGACGGGAAGGCCCCTGGACAAGACTCCCCTTCCCGACGCGGAGGCACGCGCACTCGACATCTTCGGCCACATCGCCGCCGCCCGCTTCGAGGAGGCATGCACGGACTTCGACGAGAACATGACCGTGAAGCTGACACCCGAGACGTTGGGCGACAACTGGACCCAGGTGACAGGTCAGGTCGGTGAGTACGCGGGAGCGGGCGAGCCCACCAGTCGACGTCAGGCGGACCTGACCGTAGTCGACATCCTCCTCGAGTTCGAGGCAGGAGAGTTGGTCGGCAGGGTGTCCTTTCGGCCGGATGGCAAGGTCGCGGGGCTGTTCTTCCTCAACCCGGAGTTCGCGGGCCAACGCTGAGGGTGACGATCGGTCGGACAGTTGCGGTTCTCCCGTCGCCTCGAGGTGGATTGGGGACTCGCGGCCCCGCCCCTTCCGCGCGGCCGTCAGGCGGAACCTGAGACGTCCAGGTCCGAGGACGGCCCCGATCGCTGACGTATCTTCTGTTGTGTGGCGGCCGAACTCGAAACCCTCGTCGGCGACGACGCCGCGCACGGTGCCCTCGCGGTCCCGGCCGACGCGGCCGCGGCCATGCACCGGCTGCGCGTGGAGTCCGTCTCCCCCAACACCCGCGCCGCGCAGCTGGGTGACTGGACGTGCTTCACCCGCTGGTGCGACCGGGTCGGGCGGGCACCGCTCCCCGCCTCCCCCGACCTGGTCGGCTGGTTCCTGACCGAGAAGTCCGCGGAGGTGCGCCAGGACGGTCGGCCCGCCTACGCGTCGTCGACGATGACGCGCTGGGTCGCCTCGATCAACAAGATCCATTCGCTCGCCGGACATCCCAAGCCCGGACAGTCCCCCGCCGTGCGCGAGATCCTGCGCGGCATCGCCCGCACCCGGGCCACACCGCCGGTCCGGCGCGAACCGCTGCTCACCGCCGACGTGCGCACCATCGTCGAGTCCATGCGCGCGCGGTCGACGCGCGGTTCCTGGGCCGACCGCGCGGCCGAGCGACGGGACACCGCGCTGCTGCTGATCGGACTGACCGGCGCGATGCGGCGGTCGGAACTGTCGGCGCTCGCGGTCGGCGACGTCGTCCCGCACCGGGCGGACGGACTGTACGTGACGATCCGCAGGTCGAAGACCGACCAGGCCGCGGCCGGGCGCACGGTGACACTCCCCTACGGCCAAGCCGAGGTCACCTGCCCGGTGTGCGCGTACTGGCGGTGGCGAGAGGTGCTGGACGCGTGGGACCGTGACGGCAAACCCGCCGTCGGCGCCCTGCTCGCGGAGCCCGACACCGACCCTCTCGACCACTGCTGCCGCGGCGTCCGCGGGCGCCCCGAGGCGACGGTCCGGCCGTTGTTCCGGCCCGTGCACCGCACCGGAGCGCTGGGCGCGAAACCCCTGTCCGGACAGGCGATCGCGTCGATGATTCAACGTCGTGCGGTCGGTGCGGGGTACGCCGAGGAGTTCGTGGCCCTGCTCGGCGGGCACAGTCTCCGCGCCGGATTCGTCACCCAGGCGGTCCGCAACGACGCGAGCGCCGAACAGATCATGACCCAGAGCGGGCACACCGACCAGCGGATGATCGCGATCTACTCACGGCAGCACGCGGGCCTGCACGGCAACGCCGTCACCGCGCTGGGTCTCTGACAAGCAGGCCTCCGCCCCGCCGATCTCAGTCCTCCAGGACGAGCGGCAACTGCGCCCGCACCCGCCAACTTCCGTCCGGCCGCCGGCCGGTCTCGAGGTTGCCCTGCAGCACGGCGACCCGTTCGCGCATGCCGACGAGCCCGTTCCCCGATCCCTGGGTGAAGGTGCTCGACCCGCCGCCGTTGTCGGTGACCTCCACCAGCACGTCCTCGGTGCGCCGGCGCACCGAGACCCATGCCCGCGGCGTGGGTCCGGCGTGTCGCAGCACGTTGGTCAGCGATTCCTGCACCACCCGGTGGATGCCGAGACTGACTGCGGGCCTGATGTCGTCGAGTTCGCCGGTCATCTCGAGTTCCACCCCGAGCCCGGCGTCGCGCATCATGTCGACGACCTTCGCGAGACCGGCGGTGCCGTGCTGCGGCATCTCCGCCGGGGTCTGCTCGGTGCGCAGCAGGGCCACCGTGCGGCGGAGCTCGGAGAGGGCCTGCCGACCGGTGGACGAGATGTTGCGCAGCGCGGTCTGTGCGGTCTCCGGGCTGCCGGGCAACGAGTACGAGGCGCCGTCCGCCTGCACGATCATCACACTCACCGCGTGTGCGACCACGTCGTGCAGTTCGCGTGCGATGCGGGTGCGTTCGCTCGCCACCGCCTCCTCCGCGCGCCGGTCGCGGTCGTACTCGGCGACCGCCAGACGCGCGGCGACCTCCTCGTCGTACAGGCGGCGCGCGCCGAGGAACTCCGCGGTGATCCAGGCCAGCGCGTAGACCAGCGTGATGAACGCCGTCGTCGTGAGCACCTCCTGGTGCAACAACCAGATCGAGAGCGCCGCGTCGAAGGCCAGACCGACCAGGTAGATCGCGGCCGGGCGCCGCCCGACGTACGCCACCAGCGTGTAGAGCATCACGATCAGGCCGAGCTGTCCCGGATGGGTCACCCGGTCGTCGCCGACCAACGAGCCGACCGTGGTCGCGAGCAGGGAGGCGGCGAGAGCGGTGACCGCGGCGAGGACGGTGAGGCGTCGGCGGAACGCGATCGGCAGGCTCAGCAGCAGACCGAGCAGCACGAACAGCCACGGCGCCTGGCTGTTCGGGGCGGACACGCACTCGAGCACGAAGATCAGCGCGGCCAGCATCGAGTCCGCGACGAAAGGCTTGCCACGCAGCCACAGGCTGAACCTCCGCATGACCGCCAGCCTAGAGACACTCCGCTAGGTTGGCCGGGTGGGTACTCGCGACGTCGATCCGGAATTCCTGGCCCTGCCGCTGCCGGCACTGGCCGATGCGGCACTGTCCGCCGCTCGCGGCGCGGGGGCCCAGCACGCGGACCTGCGCGTGCATCGGCTGCGAACCCAGTCGCTGCGGCTGCGTGACGGCATCGTGCAGGCCGCGGTGGACGGCGACGAGCTCGGCCTGGCCGTGCGGGTGGTGGTCGACGGCACCTGGGGATTCGCATCGAACGCGGAGCTGAGCGCCGAGTCGGCAGCGCGGACCGCCCGGCAGGCGATCGAGGTGGCGCGGGCACTGCGCGCGCTCAACCGCGAGCGGGTCGAGCTGGCGGACGAACCGGTCTACCGCGACGTGACGTGGGTCTCCGACTACGACCTCGACCCGTTCGCGGTGCCGACGACGCAGAAGGTGGAACTGCTCGCCGACTACTCCGGTCGGTTGTCCGCCGCGGACGGTGTCGACCACGTCACCGCGAGCGTGCTGCAGGTCAAGGAGCAGACGTTCTACGCGGACCTGGCCGGCTCGCGGATCACCCAGCAGCGGGTGCGGTTGCATCCGGAGCTCGAGGCCATCGCGGTCGACGCCGCCGCCGGCGGGTTCGAGACCATGCGCACCCTGGCCCCGCCGGTGGGCCGCGGCTGGGAGTACCTCGACGGGTCGAGCGCGGCGACGGGGACCGTCCCCGCCGACGGCACCTGGGACTGGGACGGTGAGCTGGCCCGGATCCCCGAGTGGCTGGCGGAGAAGTCGAAGGCGCCCTCGGTGACCGCGGGTCCGACGGACCTGGTGATCGACCCGACCAACCTGTGGCTCACGATTCACGAATCCATCGGGCACGCCACCGAATACGACCGCGCCATCGGCTACGAGGCGGCCTACGCGGGCACGTCCTTCGCCACGCCCGACAAGCTCGGCACGCTGCGCTACGGCACGCCGGTCATGCACGTCACCGCGGACCGCACCGAGGAGCACGGGCTCGCCAGCACCGGCTACGACGACGACGGTGTCGCCGCGCAACGCTGGGACCTGGTGCGCGACGGCACCTTGGTCGGCTACCAGCTCGACCGGGTCTTCGCGCCACGGCTCGGCCTCGAACGGTCGAACGGGTGCTCGTACGCGGACTCCCCGCACCACGTGCCCATCCAGCGGATGGCGAACGTGTCGCTGCAGCCGGACCCGGTCTCCGACGTCACGACGGACGAGCTGATCGCGCGGGTGCGGGACGGCATCTACGTGGTCGGCGACAAGAGCTGGTCGATCGACATGCAGCGCTACAACTTCCAGTTCACCGGCCAGCGGTTCTACCGGATCCGCGACGGCAGGCTGGCCGGTCAGCTGCGCGACGTCGCCTACCAGGCGACCACCACCGACTTCTGGGGCTCGATGGAGGCGGTCGGTGGTCCCTCGACCTGGCGGCTCGGCGGCGCGTTCAATTGCGGTAAGGCACAACCCGGTCAGGTCGCGGCGGTCAGCCACGGCTGCCCGTCCGCGCTCTTTCGCGGGGTGAACGTGCTGAACACACGGACGGAGGGCGGGCTGTGATCGCGGCGCAGGAACTGGTCGAGCGCGCGCTGACGCTGCGCACGGTCGACGAGTCGATGGTGATCGTCACCGACGCGGGCGAGGCGTCGCTGCGGTGGGCGGGAAACTCCATGACCACCAACGGTGTGTCCACCTCCCGGTCGTGGACGGTGATCTCGATCGTGCGTGACGACTCGGGTGCGCGGGTCGGCACCGTGAGCTCGAGCAGTGTCGACCCGGACGACATCGCGGCGGTCGTCCGGGCCAGCGAGGAGGCGGCGCGGTCCGCTCGGCCTGCCGAGGACGCGACGGACCTGATCGCCGGGACCGGCGCTCCCGGCGACGGCTGGGACCGGCCCCCCGCCACGACCGATGTCGACGTGTTCGGTTCGCTGGCAAGCGATCTCGCCGTCGGATTCGACGGCACAGACCAGCTGTACGGCTTCGCCCAGCATCAACTCCACAGCACCTGGCTGGGCACCTCCACGGGGGTCCGTCGACGGTTCACCCAGCCGACCGGGTCGGTGGAGATCAACGGCAAACGCGGGGATGCCAGCGCCTGGGTGGGTGCGAGCACCCGCGACTTCGGCGACGTGTCGGTTCCGACCCTGTTGGCGCAGTTGGGCGCCCGACTCGACTGGGCGGGGCGCACGGTCGACCTGCCTGCCGGGCGGTACGAGACGCTGCTGCCGCCGTCGGCGGTGGCGGACCTGATGATCTACCTGATGTGGACGATGGAAGGTCGCGGCGCGCAGGAGGGCCACACCGCACTGTCGCGAGCAGGCGGCACCCGCGTCGGGGAACGCCTGACCGACATTCCGCTCACGCTGTTCTCCGATCCGGCCGCACCGGGGCTGGAGTACGCGCCGTTCGTGGCGACCGCCGCGTCCAGCGAGACGCTCTCGGTGTTCGACAACGGGATGGCGGCGGACCGGGTGGACTGGGTGCGTGGCGGAACCGTCAACGCGCTGGCCTACCCGCGGCACGCGGCCCGGGAGTTCGGCGCGCCGGTCGCGGTGCCCGGCGACAACCTGCTGCTCACCGGCGGCGGCGACGCGTCGATCGAGGACATGGTGGCGCGCACCGAGCGCGGTCTGCTGCTGACGACGCTGTGGTACATCCGCGAGGTGGATCCGGCGACGCTGCTGCTCACCGGGCTGACCCGGGACGGGGTCTATCTGGTCGAGGACGGTCGGGTCACGGGTGCGGTGAACAACTTCCGGTTCAACGAGAGCCCGCTGGACCTGCTTCGCCGGGTCACCGAGGCGGGCGCGACGGAGCAGACCCTGCCGCGTGAGTGGAAGGACTGGTTCACCCGGACGGCGATGCCGCCCTTGCGGATCCCCGACTTCCACATGTCGTCGGTGAGTGCGGCCCGGTGACGGCACCCGATATGGACCCGTCGGCGAGGTGCCCCTGTGGCAGCGGTGAGACCTACGGGGCGTGCTGTGGGCGCTTCCATTCGGGGGAGGTCACGGCGCCGACCGCGGAACGGTTGATGCGTTCGCGATACTCGGCCTTCGCGGTCGGGGACGCCGACTACCTGCTGCGCACCTGGCATCCCAGCACCCGGCCGGACCGGCTGGACCTCGATCCGGACCAGCGGTGGCTGCGGCTCGACGTGGTCGCGACCACCGGCGGCGGCATGTTCGACGCCGCGGGCACCGTCGAGTTCGTGGCGTACTACCGCGAGTCCGGGATCCGGGAGTCCCTGCACGAGAACAGTCGGTTCGTGCGCGAGGACGGGCAGTGGCTGTACGTGGACGCGCTCGCGTGAGCGGGTGAACTCTCACAGAGTCCTTACCTTCCCGCAACTGAACCACAAACTCTCGCCCCTAGTCTTTTGGTACGAGCTTTTCAGGGAATCGAATTCCCTTGGAGCGCAAGAAGTGCCGAGAAACCAGGAGGCGTCATGTCGGGTATTCGGAGGAAGAACCGGGAAATGCGGTGCGTCACCGCGACCACCGCGGAGCTGCGGACGCGCGGGCTGGCCGCCATTCTCGCGGCCGACGAGAACTGCCGGGAGGTGCTGGTCACCGAGCCGGCGCGCGGGTGGATGGCGTCCGTCCTGCCCGGCGACACCCCGGACGACGAGGTCGACGTGCTCATCTTCGCCACGGAACCGGCCCTGCAGTGGACCGACGACTACCTCCGGTGGGCCGACTCGGTGGAGAGCCTGTTGACCGCTCGACCCGCCGCGGCCTGAGCGCGCAATGTACGGCGCCAGCCGACCGGACCCTGCAAGATGAAGGAGTGGTGGCGGTTCAGAAGGTACTGATCGTCGAGGACGATGCCGATGTCCAGACCGCGCTCCGGCGCGGTCTGGAACTTTCGGACTTCGTGGTGGTCACGGCCGGGGACGGGGCGGCCGCCCTGCACGCGGTGGACGAGCACGACCCGGACCTGGTCGTGCTGGACCTCAACCTGCCGATCCTCGACGGGGTGGGCGTGGTGAAGGCGCTGCGGGCGGTGCACAACGACGTGCCGGTGTGCGTGCTCAGCGCGCGCAGCGCGGTCGACGACCGGATCGCCGGGCTCGAGGCCGGGGCCGACGACTACATGGTCAAGCCGTTCGAGTTCGGCGAACTGGTGGCACGGATTCGCGCACTGCTGCGCCGCCGCCCGGAATCTGCGGCCGCGCCGACCGAGGGAACGGTGACGGTCGGCGCCGTCTCCGTCGACCTGCTCGGCCGCAGGGTCCACGTCGCAGGCACCGAGGTGCACCTGACCAAACGTGAGTTCGATCTGCTCGCGACGCTGGCCGAGAACCGCGGGATCGTGCTCAGCCGGGAGAGCTTGCTGCGCTCGGTCTGGGGATACGAGTTCGACACCGAGACCAACGTGGTGGACGTGTTCGTCAGCTACCTGCGTCGCAAGCTGGAGTTCGACGGCACGCCCCGCGTACTGCACACCGTGCGCGGCATCGGATTCGTGCTGCGGGAACGATGACCGTGCGACGACGAGCGGTGTCGCTGCGACTGCGGGTGACCGCCGCCGCGGCGCTCGGCACCGCACTTGTCGTGCTGCTGCTCGGCGGGGTCGCCTGGGTCGGCATCGACCGGCAGGTCACGGCCCAGCTCGACAGCAAACTCGACTCGGTCACCCAGGTGGCCGCGGCAAACCTGACCAGCCTGCGGGTGCTGCAGGGGCCGCTGCCCCCGTTGCCGCCGGGATACGCGGGCACGCTGCACGCCGGCGGACTGACGCTCACCTCCACCGACACGGAACTGCCCGCCTTCCCGGTCGGCTGGCACGACGCGACGGTCGACGGGGTCCAGTACCGGGTGCGGACGGCCGAGGTGCTCAGCGGGCTCGGCGCCACGATCGCGATCGGCGCACCGACCGCCCCGGTCCGGGCCACCATCGACGGCCTGCACGGGTGGACGATGATCATCGGCGCCGGCGCGGTGGTGGTGGCGGCCGCCCTGGGCTGGCTGTTCGCGGGTTTCGCGATACGGCCGCTGCGCCGGCTGGCCGAACAGACCCGTCGGTTGGGCGTCGACCCGGCAGCGCCGCCGCCCCGGGTGTCGGGGGCGAAGGAGGCCGAGGAGCTCGCCGCGGCGCTCCGGTCACTGCTCGACGCCAACGCCGCCGAGCGTGCCCGCACCGCGTCGGCGCTGGCGACCGCACGCGACTTCGCCGCCGCCTCCGCCCACGAGCTGCGCACACCGCTGACGGCGATGCGCACGAATCTCGAGGTCGCGACGACGCTGGATCTGCCCGCGGCCACGCGGCAGGAGATCCTCGACGACGCACTGCGCACCGAACGGCGGGCGGAGGCCACCCTGCGTGCGCTCGAACGGCTGGCCGCGGGCGAGCTGTCGTCCGAGGCCGACTTCGAGCAGGTCGACCTGGCCGAGCTACTGGACCGGGCGGCCCAGGACGCCATCCGAACACACCGCGGGGTGGACATCCGACTGGACGTTCCGCCGGTCCTCACGATCCCCGGGCTCCCCGCCGGCCTCCGGCTGGCGGTGGACAACGCCATCTCCAATGCGATCCGGCACGGCGGCGCCCAGGTGATCGAGATCGCGGCACTCGCCGGCGCGGACGCGGTGATCGTCACCGTGACGGACGACGGCGCGGGCATCCCGGTGGCTGAGCGCGAGGCCGTGTTCGAACGATTCCGGCGCGGCACGGGTGCGGCGCCGGACGGATCGGGCCTGGGGCTGGCACTGATTCGTCAGCAGGCCGAGTTGCACGGGGGCGCGGCCTGGTTCGAGGACAGCCCGCTCGGCGGCATCCGGCTGGTGTTCCGGCTCCCGCGCCCGCCGTCCTGAGGGGCACGCGGGCCTCCGTCCGCCGCGGTCGCGTGTAGCGTCCGAAGCAGGTGCCCGCGCGGGGCACCCGTCATCGAGGTGACGGCGATGGACTGGTTTGCCACGGGTGGTAGCTGGCTCGGCCGCTGGCTCTTCACAGAGGGCCTGGCGGTGCTGTACACGGTCGCATTCGTCTGTGCGGCGAGTCAGTTCCGTGCCTTGCTCGGGACGAACGGACTGCTCCCGATCCCCCGATACCTCCGGGGCACGCGCTTCCGGCGGTCGCCCAGCGTCTTCCACCTGCACTACTCCGACCGATTCTTCGCCGTCGTGGCGTGGACCGGCGCCGGGTTGGCCGTCCTCACCGCCGCGGGACTGACGGCCCGGTTACCACTCGGACTGTGCATGCTCGTGTGGTTCGCGATGTGGCTGCTGTACCTGTCGATCGTCAACGTCGGGCAGACCTGGTACGCCTTCGGCTGGGAGTCGCTGCTGCTCGAGACCGGGTTCCTCGCCGTCTTCCTCGGCAACTCCGGGACCGAGGCGCCGCTCGCGGTGATGATCGCGTTGCGGTGGCTGCTGTTCCGGCTCGAGTTCGGCGCCGGACTGATCAAGATGCGCGGTGACCGCTGCTGGCGAAACCTGACCTGCCTCTACTACCACCACGAGACGCAACCCATGCCGGGTCCGTTGAGCTGGTACTTCCACCACCTCCCCAAACCCCTGCACCGGGTCGAGGCTGCGGGCAACCACGTGACCCAGCTGGTCGTGCCGTTTCTCTTGTTCGCCCCGCAGCCGATCGCGGGGGCGGCCGCGGGTTTGATGATCGTCACCCAACTCTGGCTGGTCGCGAGCGGAAACTTCTCGTGGCTGAACTGGGTGGCCATCGTGCTGGCGCTGTCGGTGCTGCCGGAGGCCTTCCTCGAACGAGTCCTGCCGTTGACACCATCCGCCACCTCGCCCGGACCGCCGGCCTTCGCGGTCGCGGTCGCGGCGCTCACCGTGTCGGTCGTGGTGCTCAGCTACTGGCCGGTGCGAAACCTGCTCGGGCGCCGGCAGCTGATGAACGCGTCGTTCAACCGGTGGCACCTGGTCAACACGTACGGCGCGTTCGGCAGCATCACCCGGGTGCGGATGGAGGTGGTGCTCGAGGGCACGACGGACGCCGTTCCCGGTCCGCAATCGCGGTGGCAGGAGTACGAATTCAAGGGAAAGCCGGGTGATCCGCGACGCCGTCCGCGACAGTTCGCCCCCTACCACCTGCGCCTGGACTGGCTCATGTGGTTCGCGGCCATCTCGCCGAGCTACGCGGACACCTGGTTCCTCGCATTCGTGAGCAAACTGCTGGAGAACGACCGTGTCACACTGAAACTACTGCGGCACAACCCGTTCGACGACGATCCGCCGACCTTCGTGCGAGCCCGCATGTACGAGTACCACTTCACGGACTGGCGCAGCAGGCGGGCAACCGGGGCCTGGTGGGAGCGGGAACTGGTCTCCGAGTTCCTCAGGCCGGTCACCCTGGGCCGCACCGCGCGTCGCTGACACAGTCGGCCAGTACGCTGGGGCACGTGTCGACGGCAGAATCCTCGGGCGTCCGCCTGGACAGTTGGGTGTGGTCGGTCCGCCTCTTCAAGACCCGATCCGCGGCGGCTACTGCGTGCCGAGCCGGTCACGTGCGCGTCAACGGGTCGCCGGCAAAGCCCGCGCAAATACTGCACGTGGACGACGAGGTGCGCGTGCGGGTCGGCGGAACGGAGCGGATCGTCGTGGTGGCCCGCCTGATCAGGAAGCGGGTCGGGGCGCCCGAGGCCGCCCTGTGCCTGATCGACCGGACTCCCCCGCCACCACCCCGCGAGGTGCTCCTCGCTCTTCCGCAACGCGACCGCGGTTCGGGTCGGCCCACGAAACGTGAACGGCGCGAACTGAATCGACTTCGGGGATTCAACGAAGACTAGCCGACAGATCTCGCGAAAATCGCTTCACCATTCCCGGTGTCCGGTCACGCCCGTCGTGCCATGCTTCCCCGGATCCGGCGGCGCCCGCCGTGGATTCGGAGCGAGTTTGTGAGGTTGGGTTGATGGTCAGTCGGTTAGGTGCGGTGCGGGTTCGTCGGTCGATGGGCATCGCGGCCGCGTTCGGGATGACAGCCGTGGCGGCGTTCGGGATGGGTACCGGCATCGCCGCTGCGGACGGTCTGGTTATCGGATGCTCCACCACGGTCGGACATTCGACGTGCAGGTACGACAGCATCGGCAGCGAGCAGGAGTACGAGCTGGTCGTCCCGAGCGGGGTGCGGTCGGTGACGGTGACCGCGGTGGGCGGAACCGGAGGTGGCGTGCAGGGCGGTCGCGGCGGGTCGGTGGTGACCGAGCTCCCCGTGACACCCGGTCAGAAGCTCTACCTCGCGGTCGACATCGGCAGGGGTGGCGGTCTCGCAGCGGGCGGCGGATTCTCCTCCGTCGCAACCAAGTCGATCAAGGCCGACCGCGGTGCTGCGCTGCTCTCGCGGCTCGTCGTCGCCCCGGGCGGCGGCGCCGGCACCATCGTCGGTGCGGGTGGAGACGCGGGAACGCCCGCGCCGGGTCCCGGTGGCGGCCAGGCGGGGTCCTCGGTGTCGGGCGGCGCCGCCGGCGTGGGTGGCACGGACGGGGTCCTGGGCGCAGGCGGAACCGGCGGCCCGCTCGGCAGCGGTGGTGGCGGCGGCTACTTCGGCGGCGGCGGCGGCAACGCGGGCGGTGGTGGCGGGTCCTTCCTGGTGCCCGCCGGCGGTACCACTGAACTCGCCAAGCGAGGTGCCGTCGCGAGCGTGCAGATCGACATGGCCTCGGGCGTGGCACAGTCGGGCAGTTCGGACGGTGGCGGCAGCGCCGGAAGTTCCGGTGGCAGCGGCAGCGCGGGAAGTTCCGGCGGCAGCGGCAGC
The DNA here is from genome assembly GCF_042672245.1 of Rhodococcus sp. NPDC127527. NCBI lineage: Bacteria > Bacillati > Actinomycetota > Actinomycetes > Mycobacteriales > Nocardiaceae > Rhodococcus > Rhodococcus sp. NPDC127527. The sequence goes on along the minus strand of NZ_JBHXVP010000011.1, from coordinate 95,865 downwards.
GCGGGAAGCTCGGACGGAACGGGCAGCTTCGGCTGACCCGCGTCCCGGCGATGCGAGCGCGCGTCGATACCGGTAGCTCAATGCACTCACGTCGGCGCGTGGATCATGGCATGCTTCCAGCGGCCGGCGGCGTCCGCCCCGGATCGGTTGAGACTCTGCGAGGTTGTTTGATGCAAGGACGTACGAGGCCGGCGGGCTCGACCCGGATCCGACGCACCGTTGGATTGGCCGCGACGGTAGGCATGACGGCAGCCGTAGCGGCCGGGCTCGCCGGCGGTGCCGGCGTTGCCTCCGCTGACAGTCAGGTCGCGGGATGTGCCCAGTCGGGGATGCTCGTCAACTGCAAGTTCAACATCAAGGGCGAGTTCGCGCTCGACGTCCCGGCCGGAGTGACCTCGATCAAGGTGACGGCCATCGGCGAGAACGGTCAGTCCGGTTTCGCCCCCGGTGGCCTCGCCGGACTGGTCACCGCGGACGTTCCCGTGAAGCCTGGCTCGAAGCTGTACGTCAACGTCGGCGAGGGCGGCGGCACCGGGACCACCCGCGGGGGCGGCTTCTCCGGAATCGGCACCGAGTCGATCAAGACGAACCGGGACAAGGGCATGCAGTCGCGCCTGCTCGTCGCTCCCGGCGGCGGCGGCGGCAGCCTCGGCGCAGGTGGCGACGCGGGTACCTCCGCGCCGGGCACCACCGGCGGCAAGGCCGGCACCACGACCGCAGGCGGTGCCGGCGGCACGGGGTCGCCGGACGGCGGTTCCGGCGCGCTCGGAACCGGCGGTGCAGCCACCGGCACGGGTGCAGGCGGCGGCGCGGGGTACTTCGGCGGCGGGGGCGGGGCACCGTCGGGCGGCGGCGGGGGCGGATCGTTCCTGATTCCGTCCGGTGGCACGGACCATCTCGCGGCGCGCGAGGACGCGGCCGAGGTGCTGATCCAGTTCACCTCGCTGGTACCGATCATCCCGATCCCGGGACTCGGCGACCTCGGCAGCTCCGACCTCGGCGGGCTGCCGTCGCTCGGTTCCAGCTGAGCCGGGTAGCAGTACCGAACACGTGGGGCCCGCACCGACATCGCGTCGGTGCGGGCCTCGTCGGTTCGCCCCCGAGATGCCCGAAACAATCTGATCTGCAGCGACTTTCGGGTCGAGTCAGGTCGACGTGGTCCCCTCCCCGGCCTCGTCGGCAGTGACCGCGTGCACGTCGCGGCCGGCCGCGAGCGCGACGCAGGCCAGAACCGCCGACGTGAGTCCCAGGCCCGTGCGCACCCAGTTCCAGCGATTCCACGAGGTCAGCTCAGCGGACACCGCTCGAGGCGGGAAGGTGGGGTCGAGCATGGCGAGGTCGGCGCGCACGAAGTAGAGCGGCAGGAGTACGAAGGTTCCGATCATGCCCGCCGTCGCCAGAACCCAGACGAGCCGGCCGGACCGGTGATGCACGGTGGCCGAGTACGCGCTGATGCCCAGCAGCGTGGCGGAGGCGAGCTCGAACGGGAACAGCGTTGCGCCGGTGACCGGTCCTTGGACCTGGAAGCTCGACAGGAAGGTGGCCGGGTCCATGTGCCGCCAGGCCGGCACGATCACGGTTTGGGTGAGCAGGGCGCCGCAGGCGAAGGCGGAGGTGCTGGCGACCGCGGCCGTCTCGATCCACCGGTTCGCGCGCGCCGAGCCCTCGGGTCCACGAGAAAGCCGTCGCCTGCGGGCCATGCGGACCCTCCAGGTCTTCTGGCCTCGATCGGGTGCCGGCACCGTTCGTTCCGATCAGGACGTGACCGACAGGCCGACGGTGCCGGTCTTGCCGCGGCGCAGCAGGCTGCCCTTGATCGTGATCCAGCCGAGGATCCCGTACTTGCGGCTGATGACCTCGCGGGCGTGCTCCGTCCCGGTGTCGTCGAGCACCACCGCGGTCGCCTCGATCGCGTCGCCCTTCTGCTTGCCGCGCACGTCGCAGGCCGCGACCGTCACCCGCGGGTTGCGACGGATCCGCTTGACCTTCCAGGAGTCGGTGACCGTCCACAGCAGCAGGCGGTCCCCGTCGAGCGCCGCCCACAGCGGGGTCGGGACCGCCGAGCCGTCCTTGCGGAAGGTGGTCAGCAGGACGTACTTGGCGGCACCGATCTCGCTCAGCGTGGGGCTCATGTGCATCAGCCTAGGGCCAATGGGCCCGACTACTCCCCCTCGAGCTCGCCCTCGGTCTCGAGGTAGACCTGACGCAGCCCGTCGAGCGTGGCCTGCTCCGGTTGCTCCCACATGTCGCGCTCGGCGGCCTCGAGCAGCCGCTCCGCGATCCCGTGCAGCGCCCAGGGATTCGACTCGGTCATGAACTTGCGGTTCTGCTCGTCGAGCACGTAGGCCTCGGCGAGCTTCTCGTACATCCAGTCCGCGACGACGTTGGTGGTCGCGTCGTAGCCGAACAGGTAGTCGACGGTCGCGGCCATCTCGAACGCGCCCTTGTAGCCGTGCCTGCGCATCGCGTCGAGCCAGCGCGGATTGACCACCCGCGCACGGAACACCCGGGCGGTCTCCTCGGAGAGCGTGCGGGTGCGGACGGCGTCGGGTCGGGTGCTGTCCCCGATGTACGCCTCCGGGGACTTCCCCGTCAGCGCGCGGACCGTGGCGACCATGCCGCCGTGGTACTGGAAGTAGTCGTCGGAGTCGGCGATGTCGTGCTCGCGGGTGTCGGTGTTCTTGGCGGCCACCGCGATTCGGCGGTAGGCGGTGCGCATGTCGTCCGAGGCGGGCGCGCCGTCGAGTCCGCGACCGTACGCGTAGCCGCCCCAGGTGGTGTAGACCTCCGCCAGGTCCGCGTCGTTGCGCCAGCTCTTCGAGTCGATCAGCTGCAGCAGCCCGGCGCCGTAGGTGCCCGGTTTGGACCCGAAGATGCGGGTGGTGGAGCGGCGCTCGTCGCCGTGCTCGGCGAGGTCGGCCTGCGCATGCGCGCGAACGAAATTGGCGTCGGCGGGTTCGTCGAGGGCCGCGACCATCCGCACCGCGTCGTCGAGCAACGCCAGCACGTGTGGGAAGGCATCGCGGAAGAAGCCGCTGATCCGGACCGTCACGTCCACGCGGGGCCGTCCGAGTTCCTCGAGTGAGATCACCTCGAGCGTCGTCACGCGGCGCGACGCCTCGTCCCACACCGGCCGGACGCCGAGCAGTGCGAAGACCTCGGCGATGTCGTCGCCGGAGGTGCGCATCGCCGAGGTGCCCCAGACGGACAGCCCGACGGAGCGCGGGTACTCGCCGTGATCGGCCAGGTAGCGGGCCAGCAGCGATTCCGCCATCGCCTGACCGGTCTCCCAGGCCAGTCGCGACGGCACCGCCTTCGGATCCACCGAGTAGAAGTTCCGGCCGGTCGGCAACACGTTGACCAGGCCGCGCAACGGCGACCCGCTCGGACCGGCGGCGATGAACCGACCGTCGAGGGCACGCAACACCTGATCGATCTCGCCGGCGGTCTGCCGCAGCCGCGGCACCACCTCCGCCGCCGCGAACTCCAGCACGGCGACCACCTGCGCGCCGTGCTCGGCACCCAACGTCGCCGCGGCGGCCGGGTCCCAGTCCGCGGCCTGCAGTTCCGCGACCAGCCGGTGCGCGATCTCCTCGATCGCGTCGACCCGGGTGCGGGCCTCGTCGCCGTCCTCGCTGAGCCCCAGCGCCTCGCGCAGGCCGGGGACGGTGCGTTCGCCGCCCCACATCTGCCGGGCCCGCAGGATCGCGAGCACCAGCTCGACCTCCGCGTCACCCTCGGGGGCCCGGCCGAGAATGTGCAGCCCGTCGCGGATCTGCACGTCCTTGATCTCGCACAGCCAGCCGTCGACGTGCAGCAGCATGTCGTCGAACACGTCTTCGTCGGGACGCTCCGCGAGGCCCAGGTCGTGGTCCATCTTCGCCGCGCGCATCAGCGTCCAGATCTGCTGGCGGATCGCGGGCAGCTTCGCCGGGTCGAGCGCCGAGATGTTGGAGTGCTCGTCGAGCAGCTGCTCGAGTCGCGAGATGTCGCCGTAGCTCTCGGCGCGGGCCATCGGCGGGATCAGGTGGTCGACCAGGGTGGCGTGGGCGCGGCGCTTGGCCTGGGTGCCCTCGCCCGGATCGTTCACCAGGAACGGGTAGATCAGCGGCAGCTCGCCGAGCGCCGCGTCGGTGCCGCAGGAGGCGGACATGCCGAGCGTCTTGCCCGGCAGCCACTCCAGGTTCCCGTGCTTGCCCAGGTGCACCACGGCATCCGCGCCGAAGCCACCCTCGTCCTGGCGGGCGGCCAGCCAGCGGTAGGCGGCGAGGTAGTGGTGGCTCGGCGGCAGGTCCGGATCGTGGTAGATGGCAACGGGATTCTCGCCGAACCCGCGGGGCGGCTGGACCATCAGGACCACGTTGCCGACCTGCATCGCGGCGATGACGATCTCGCCGTCGGGGTCCGAGGACCGGTCAACGTACAGCTCGCCGGGCGCGGTGCCCCAGTGCTCCTCGACGCCCTCGCGCAGGTCCTGCGGCAGCGTGGCGAACCACTGGCGGTACCGCGCCGCAGAGATGCGGATCGGGTTGCCCTCCAATTGTTCCGCGGTCAGCCAGTCCGGGTCCTGGCCGCCCGCCGCGATGAGCGCGTGGATCAGCGCGTCACCGTCGCCTGCGGCCAGACCGGGCAGTGCGTCCTCGCCGTCGAGCGGTCCGAGGTCGTATCCGGCGGCGCGCATCTCGGTGAGCAGCGCGATGGCACTCGCCGGGGTGTCGAGGCCGACCGCATTGCCGATGCGGGCGTGCTTGGTGGGATAGGCCGAGAGCATCAGCGCGATCCGCTTCTCCGCGAGCGGGATGTGCCGCAGCCGGGCGTGCCGGACCGCGATGCCCGCGACCCGGGCCGCCCGCTCGGGGTCGGGCACATACGCGGTGAGCCCGTCCGCGTCGATCTCCTTGAACGAGAACGGAACCGTGATCAGCCGCCCGTCGAACTCGGGCACCGCGACCTGCGTCGCGACGTCCATCGGCGAGAGTCCGTCGTCGTTGGACTCCCAGGCCTCGCGGCTGCTGGTCAGGCACAGGCCCTGCAGGATGGGCACGTCGAGAGCGGCCAGTTCGGTGACGTCCCAGGCCTCGTCGTCCTCGCCCGCCGATGCGCCCGCGGGCTTGGTGCCGCCGGCAGCGAGGACTGTCACGACCATCGCGTCGACCGTGCCGAGGGTCTCGAGCAGCTCCGGCTCAGCCGTGCGCAGCGAGGCGCAGAAGATGGGCAGTGCGTTGGCACCCGCGGCCTCGATCGCGCGGCACAGGGCCTCGACGTACTCGGTGTTGCCCGCCAGGTGCTGGGCGCGGTAGTAGAGCACCGCGATGGTGGGGCCGTCGATCTCCGCGGCCGCGCCACGCTCCAGGTGACCCCAGGTGGGGGTGTGCACCGGCGGTTCGAATCCGTATCCGGTGAGCAGCACGGTGTCGGTGAGGAAGTGGTGCAGCTGAAGCAGATTCAGCGGGCCGCCCTCGGCCAGGTACGCATGCGCCTCCGCGGACACGCCACCCGGCACCGTGGAGAGCTCCATCAGCTCGGCGTCGGGGGCGAGCTCTCCGCCGAGCACCACGGTCGGCAGGCCGGCGGCGAGCACGGCATCGAGCCCGTCCTCCCAGGCGCGGCGGCCGCCGAGGATGCGCACCACCACCAGCTCGATCCCGTCGAGCAGGCCGGGCAGGTCGTCCACCAGCAGCCGGGACGGGTTCGCCCATCGGTACTCCGCGCCGCTGGCACGAGCGCTGAGCAGGTCGGTGTCGGACGTCGACAGCAACAGGATCACGGTGAGGCCTCCTCGGGGTTTCGCGCCCCATACGGTTCGGGACGGCAGCGGCGGAGGGTCTGGCTCCCCGGCGGCCGCAGCAGCGGACGACCGGGTGACAGTGGCGCGACCGCACCGGATTCTCACCGGTTTCCTCTCGAGCTGCCGCAAGCGCCGCTGATGCTACCGGTGCCGGGACGTAGCCTGGAGACGATGTCCGCCGAACCGAACACTCCCGACCGTTCCCGCCCCGACGCCTGCCCCGGCGCCCTGGCCGTGCACCAGGCCGCCGACGGCGCGCTGTCCCGCGTGCGCCTGCCCGGCGGGTTCCTCGAACCGGGCCAACTGCAGTCTCTCGCGGAGGCCGCCGACGACCTCGGCAACAGCGAGCTCGAGCTGACCTCCCGTGGCAACGTCCAGTTCCGCGCGGTGACCGACCCGCAGGCGCTCGCCGGCCGGCTCGCCGCGGCCGGGCTGCTGCCCTCGTCGACGCACGAGCGGGTCCGCAACATCGTCGCCACCCCGCTGTCGGGCCGGATCGGTGGACTACTCGACGTCCGGGACTGGGTGCGAGCGCTCGATCGCGGGCTGTGCGCGGATCCCGCCCTGGCCGACCTGCCGGGGCGGGTGCTCTTCAGCCTCGACGACGGTCGCGGCGACGTCTCGGGCCTGTCCGCGGACCTGGGCCTGCTTGCGGTCACCGCGGAGCGGGTGGCGCTGGTGCTGGCCGGGCGGGACAGCGGCGTCCGGATCGACGCGGCCGACGGCGTCGGGGTGCTGCTGGCCGCCGCGCGCGCCCTGCTCGATATCCGCGACCGGCAGTGGCGACTGCACGAGATCGACGGCGGCCCCGAACGGATCCTCGACCGGCTCGGGCTGCGCCCGAACGAGGATCCCGTCCCCCTGTCGGTGCCCGACGCGGGCCCGATCGGCTGGCTCGACCATGTCGACGGCGCCGTGACCCTCGCCGCCGGGGTCCGGTTCGGCACCCTGCCGACGCGGACGGCTCAGTTCCTCGCCGCGGTCGAAAAGCCGATCGTGGTGACGCCGTGGAAATCCCTGCTGCTGTGCGACCTGGACGAATGGACGGCCGAGCAGGTCGTCCGGGTGCTCGCCCCGATGGGACTGATCTTCGACGCGAACTCGCCGTGGCTGCAGGTCAGCGCATGCACCGGGCGCCCCGGATGCGCCAAGTCGCTGGCCGACGTGCGCGCAGACGCGGGTGCCGCCGTCGACTCCGGCGACCTGCCCGCGCAGGGGCGCGCGCACTGGTCCGGTTGCGAACGGCGGTGCGGGCGCCCGCGCGGCGAGGTCACCGATGTGGTGGCCACGGGCGAGGGTTACCGGGTGGAACAGGGCCGCGGCTGACCCCACTATCGTGGTGGCCATGACCGACTACATCCGCGACGGAGCCGAGATCTACCGTCAGTCCTTTGCCACGATCCGTGCGGAGGCCGACCTGTCCCGGTTCCCGGCGGACGTGTCGCAGACGGTCGTGCGGATGATCCATGCGTGCGGCCAGGTCGACCTGGTCGACGACGTGGCGTTCAGCCCCGCGGTGGTGGCGGCGGCAAGGTCGGCGCTGCGCTCGGGTGCGCCGATCTTCTGCGACGCGACGATGGTCGCGTCGGGTGTCACGCGGCGGCGCCTGCCCGCGAACAACGACGTCGTCTGCCTGCTCGGCGACCCCCGCGTGCCGGTCATCGCGGAGAAGCTCGAGAACACCCGGTCCGCCGCCGCGCTCGAGCTGTGGGGCCCGAAGCTGGAGGGCGCGGTGGTAGCGATCGGCAATGCGCCGACGGCACTGTTCCACCTGCTGGACATGATCGACCAGGGCGCACCGAAGCCGGCGGCCATCGTCGGCTGCCCGGTCGGTTTCATCGGTGCGGCCGAGTCCAAGGAGGACCTGATCGCCCGGGCCGGCGACATCGACTACCTGGTGGTGCGGGGCAGGCGCGGCGGCAGCGCCATCACCGCCGCCGCGCTCAACGCCATTGCCAGCGAGGTCGAGTGATGGTGGACGCAGGGACCGCGCCGGGCACGACGACGGACTCAGCCCGGGGCAAGCTCTGGGGCATCGGGCTCGGTCCCGGGGATCCGGAACTGGTGACCGTCAAGGCCGCGCGGATCATCGCCGAGGCCGACGTCGTCGCCTTCCACAGCGCCCGGCACGGCCGCAGCATCTCCCGGGCGGTCGCGGCGCCGTACATGCGCGAGGACCAGCTCGAGGAGCACCTCGTCTACCCGGTCACCACCGAGACCGTCGACCACCCGGGTGGCTACCAGGGCGCCATCGACGAGTTCTACGCCGTCGCCGCCGAGCGCCTGGCCGCGCACCTGGCGGCCGGCCGGACGGTCGCGCTCCTCGCCGCCGGCGACCCGCTGTTCTACAGCTCCTACATGCACATGCACAAGCGGCTGTGCGAGCGCTTCGACGCCGAGGTGATCCCCGGGGTCACCTCGATCAGCGCGGCCTCCGCGGCGCTCGGCGTGCCGTTGGTCGAACGCGACGAGGTCCTCACCGTGCTGCCCGGCACCCTGCCGGCCGCGGAGCTGACCCGCCGGCTGCGCGAGACCGACGCGGCCGCGATCCTCAAGCTCGGCCGCACCTTCCCGGCGGTGCGCCAGGCGCTCTCGGACGCCGGCCGGCTCGCCGAGGCCAGCTACGTCGAGCGGGCCAGCACGGAGAAGCAGCGCGTGGTCCCGCTCGCCGAGGTGGACGAGAGCGAGGTGCCGTACTTCTCCATCGCGCTGGTGCCCAGTCCCTCGAACAATGCCGCGGCGCAGCAGGTTTCGGCAGGTGAAGTGGTCGGGGCGAGCGACGCGACGGGGTATGTCTCCGTGGTGGGGCTCGGGCCCGGCGACGACGCCTGGACGACCGCCGAGGTGCGGGAGGAACTCGCCCGCGCCACGGACATCGTCGGCTACACCACCTACGTCGACCGGGTGCCCGAGCGCGCCGGCCAGCACCGGCACGCCAGCGACAACAAGGTCGAGTCGGAGCGGGCCGCGATGGCACTGGACCTGGCCAAGCGCGGGGCCCGGGTGGTCGTGGTGTCCTCCGGCGACCCGGGCGTGTTCGCGATGGCCGCCGCGGTGATCGAGATGGCCGCCGAACCCCAGTGGTCCCGGGTGCCGGTGCGGGTGCTGCCCGGCATGACCGCGGCCAACGCGGTCGCCAGCCGGGTCGGCGCACCGCTCGGGCACGACTACGCGATGATCTCGCTCTCCGACCGGCTCAAGCCCTGGGACGTCGTGGCCAAACGGATCTCCGCGGTCGCGGCCGCCGACATGGCCATCGCCGTGTACAACCCGGCATCCAAGAGCCGGACCTGGCAGGTCGGCGCCATGAAGGAACTGCTGCTCGAGCACCGCTCCCCGCAGACCCCGGTGATCGTCGGCCGGGACGTGGCCGGGCCCGAGGAGAGCGTGCGGATCGTGCCGCTCGGTGAACTCGAACCGTCCGAGATCGACATGCGCACCCTGCTGATCGTCGGCTCCTCGCTCACCACGGTGGTCGAGAGCGGCGGCGAGCGGAAGGTGTTCACCCCGCGGCGCTACCCGGGCTGAGTCTCCCGGCGGTCCGGGCCGCGCCCGGACCGCCGTCAGTGCTCGTCGTAGTGATCGCCGTGCTCGGCGTGTCGGTGCCCGTCGTGGATGTAGTCGACGTGGTCGCCGTGCGGCACGGCCACGTGCCCGCACCCTTCGCCGTGGTGGTGTTCGTGCGTGCCGTGCACGGTGTGTTCCGGGGCCTCGCACTCGTCGACGTGATCGCCGTGCACCCGGTGCAGGTGACCCTCGTGCACGTAGTCGACGTGGTCGCCGTGCGGCACCGCGACGTGGCCGCAACCGGGTCCGTGGACGTGGTCGTGATCGGCGTGCGGGTGGTGCTCGGATTCCGTCACCTGAGTCTCCTCACCAACTCGGTCCACCCCTCGTTTCGAAGCTAGCCCAGCGGTGACGGCCGTCACAACCGAGACCCGGTCGAAAGATCTCGGAAAAGATCTGGCGCCGGTGTCGAATCCAGTGGGCGTCGATCGACGTACGGGTAGAGGCGGGAACGAACCCGCCCGACACCAACCCGACCACGAGGAGTCGTCATGCCCCGCTACCTGTCCCTCATCCACGTCGACGAGCGCACCGCCCCCGCCGACGGACCGAGCCCGGAACTGATGGAACGCATGGGAGCCCTGCTCGAGGAGGTGACCAAGGCCGGCGTGATGCTCGAGACCCAGGGCCTGACACCCAGCTCGGAGGGCACGAAGATCACCTGGTCCGGCGGCGAGCTCAGCTACACCGACGGGCCGTTCACCGAGACCAAGGAGGTCATCGGTGGCTACGCGATCATGCAGTGCAAGGACAAGGCCGAAGCGCTCGAGTGGTCGCGCCGGTTCCTGCAGGTCCACGAGGACTACTGGACCGTCACCCTCGAACTGCGCCAGATCGCCGAGGAGTGAAGTCCCGGACGGTCGGGACGACGGTCCCTTCCGATCGGGACGTAGTGTTCGACACGATGTGCCGGTGACGACCGAGCAGACGAGGACGGGCCACGCGATGATCGACGCGCTGCCCACGCAGCAGCAGCGGGTGCTGCTGCTGCGCCTCGTCCGCGGGCTGACGGTCGAGCAACCTTGACCGGGCCACCGCGGACTGCTGTCATCGGTCCTGTGAAGTCGTACACGGTGGCCGAGACGATCGAGACGGTGTTCCGGATCGAATCGCCGCGCGTCATTGCCGCCGCCGCCCGGATCGTCCGCGACGTCGGCCGCGCCGAGGAACTGGCGCAAGACGCCCTCGTTGCCGCGCTCGAACAGTGGCCGCGCACCGGGATTCCCGACCGACCCGGGGCGTGGCTGATCGCCACCGTCCGCAACCGCGCCGTCGACGTGGTCCGCCGGGAGCAGACGTACGCCCGCAAACTCGTCGAGATCGGCCGCGGCCTCGAGCCGGCGTCGGCACCCGCGCCGCCGGCCGACACCGACGACATCGACGACGACCTGCTGAGGCTGATCTTCGTCGCCTGCCACCCGGTGCTGTCCACGCCGGCCCGGATCGCGCTGACCCTGCGACTGCTCGGCGGGCTCACGACCACCGAGATCTCCCGTGCCGTGCTCGCTCCCGAATCGACGGTCGCGCAGCGCATCGTGCGCGCCAAACGAACCCTCGCGGCCCGGCAGGTGCCGTTCGAGGTGCCCGTCGGCACCGACCGGGCCGCACGGCTGTCGTCGGTGCTCGAGGTGGTCTACCTGATCTTCAACGAGGGCTACTCCGCGACCGCAGGCGACGACCTGCTCCGACCCGGCCTGTGCGAGGACGCGCTGCGCCTCGCAAGGGTGCTCGCGGCGCTGATGCCCGACGAACCCGAGGTGCACGGACTGCTCGCGCTGCTCTACCTGCAGGCGTCGCGAACCGGCGCCCGCGTCGACGCCGACGGCACGGCCGTGCTGCTCGCCGACCAAGACCGTGGCCGGTGGAACCGGATGCTCGTCCGGCTCGGCATGGAGTCGTTGCAGCGCGCCGGACTCCTCGGGAGTGGCCGGATGGGACCGTACTCGGTGCAGGCCGCGATCGCGGCCTGCCACGCCCGCGCGGCCCGTTACGAGGACACCGACTGGGCGACCATCACCGCCCTCTACGACCGGTTGCTGGAGTCGACCCCGTCGCCGGTGGTCGCGTTGAACCGCGCGGTCGCCGTGTCGATGGCACAGGGTCCGGCGGCCGCCCTCGTACTCGTCGACGGCCTCGCCGACGACCCAGCCCTGCGCGACTACCACCTGCTACCCAGTGTCCGCGGCGATCTGTTGTCGCGGCTCGGGCGCGACGGCGATGCCCGCACCGAGTTCGAGCGGGCCGCGGCGCTGACCCGCAATGTCCGCGAACGCGAGTTGTTGCTCCGGCGGGCGCGGCCGCCCGGCCCGGTGGCCTGACCGCGCGGCGACATCAGGGGCGCGTGTGCCGCGTGCCCCGTTCCGCCTGGTCGAGAACCCAGCGCGCGGCACCCGGCACCGAGTCGAACGTAGTGACGCCGTCGGGGATCGACGGCCGGCGCACCATCAGCACCGGGATGCCGAGTTCTCGGGCGGCGGTCAACTTCGCCTCCGTCAGCGGGCCACCGCTGTTCTTCGTCACCAGCACGTCGACGGAATGGTCACGCATCAGCGATACTTCGGCATCGACGTCGAACGGGCCGCGGTCGAGCAGCAGCGTCGTCCGGGCCGGGACCGCGCCGTCCGGCGCGTCGATGGCCCGGACGAGGAACCACGCATCCACCCCGGCGAATCGGTCCACCCCCTGCCGGCCGATGGTCAGGAACACCCGCGAGCCCAGTTCCGGCAGCGTGGCGGCGGCGTCGTCGAGGGAGTCGACCTCCGTCCACCGGTCCCCCGGCCCCGGCGTCCAGGCGGCGCGGCGCAGCACCGCGAGCGGCACACCCCGCGCCCGCGACGCCGCCACGGCGTTGCCGGTGATGCGCGCGGCGAACGGATGCGTGGCGTCGACCACGACGTCGATCCGGTTGTCCCGCAGCCAGTCCCGCAGCCCGTCCGCGCCGCCGAACCCGCCGATCCGGACCTCGCCCTCGGGCAGTCGAGGCGCACGCACCCGCCCCGCGAGCGACGAGACGACATCGACGCCGGCCTCGGGGGTCAGCCGGGCGGCCAGCGCCCGGGCCTCCGAGGTACCGCCGAGAACCAGCAGCCGGGCCATCAGTGGGTGGTACGACGCCGGGTCGACGAGTACAGGTAGCTGTCCGGGAATCCCGCGGCGCTGAGCACCCGGCCGACGACGATGACCGCCGTCTTGGTCACCCCGGCCTCGTGCACCTGCGCCGCAATCGAATCCACGGTGCCGCGCAGCACGATCTCGTCCGGCCGGCTGGCGAACGCGACCACCGCGGCCGGGCAGTCACCCCCGTACGGTCCGCGCAATTCCAGGGCGACCTGGTCGATCCGGTGCGCCGCCAGGTGGATCACCAGCGTGGCGCCGCTCGCCCCGAGCGTGGCCAGGTCCTCGCCCTCGGGCATCGCCGTCGACAGCGTCGAGACCCGGGTCAGGACGATGGACTGCGACACCCCGGGGACGGTGAGTTCGCGGCCGAGCGTGGCGGCCGCGGCCGCGAACGCCGGTACGCCCGGCACGATCTCGTATCCGACGCCCGCCTCGTCGAGCCGGCGCACCTGCTCGGCGACCGCGCTGTAGATCGACGGATCGCCCGAGTGCAGCCGTGCGACGTCCTTGCCCTCCCCGTCCGCGGACACCAGCAGCGCCGTGATCTCGTCGAGGCTCAGTCGCGCGGTGTCGACGACCTGCGCGCCCTCCGGGCACAGGTCCAGCAGCTCGGCGGGCACCAGGCTGCCCGCGTACAGGCACACCGGGCTCTCGCCCAGGATCCGGGCGCCGCGCACGGTGATGAGGTCGGCGGCGCCGGGTCCGGCGCCGATGAAACGGACGGTCACCTGTCGTTCTCCTTTGTCACGATCCACTGCGCGACCGGCAGGTGCGGGCGCCAGGCGGTGAAGCCGCCGAGCGCGGCGCCGCGATAGATCTGGAACTTGCGCAGCTCGCCGCCGTGCCGGCCGTGCCATTGCAGCAGCAGCGACTCCGACTCCGCGGTCACCGCGTTGACCACCATCCGCCCCCCGACGTCGAGCGCGGCCCAGCAGGCGTCGAACACGCCGGCGGCGGTGACACCGCCGCCGAGGAATACGGCGGCGGGCCTCGGGGCGTCGGCGAGCGAGCCGGGTGCCGCGCCCCGCACGTCGAGTGCCGGGACCCCGAGCCGCTGCGCGTTCTCGGCGATCCGGTCACGACGCTGCGGGTCGCGTTCGAAACTCACGGCGCGACAGGTCGGGTCGGTGCGCATCCACTCGATCGCGACGCTGCCCGAGCCGCCGCCGACGTCCCAGAGCAGTTCACCCGGCTCCGGTGCCAGTGCGGCGAGAGTCAGGGCCCGCACCTCCCGCTTGGTCAGCTGACCGTCGGAGGCGTACGCGTCGTCGGGTAGTCCGGGAATCCTGGTGTGGCGCACGGCGTCCCGACTGCGCCTGCAGTACAGGGCGAGCAGGTTGAGCGGGTCGCCCGGGGCGCGCGTCCACCCGGCGGCGCGACCGCGGAAGCCCGCCTCGGCGGGGCCGCCGAGCTGCTCGAGGACGGTGATCTCGGTGTCGCCGAATCCCGAGTCGCGCAGCAGTTCCGCGACCTGGGCGGGTGTGCGTTCGTCGCGGCTGAGCACCAGCATCCGGCGACCGTGCGACAGCTCCGGGATCAGCGTCGTCGCCGGCGCGCTCACCAAGGACACGACGGGCGTCTCGTGCAGCGCCCAGCCGAGCCGGGCACACGCCAACGACGCCGACGACGGCTGCGCGAGCACGCGCACCCGCGCGGCTCCGAGCAGCCGGATCAGGGTCACTCCGATGCCGTGGAACATCGGGTCGCCGCTGGCCAGCACGCAGATGCGGTGGCCGGCGTGCTCTCGGAGCAGTCCGGGTAGCGCCGGCGCGAGCGGCGACGGCCACGACACCCGGCGGGCATCACCGGTGGGTACCAGGTCGAGTTGGCGCGGCGATCCCATCAGCACGTCCGCCCCGATGACGGCGCGGCGCGCGTTCGGCGACAACCCGTCCCAGCCGTCCGCACCGATGCCGACCACGACGATCGGTCCGCTCATCGGGGCATCCGCCGCCAGATCCGTTGCGGGAGCATGCGCATCACGACGGATGCCGGCCACAGCAGGCCGGGCACCCAGACCCGCTCGCGCCCCTTGCCCAGCGCCGCGACCACAGCGGCGGCGACCTGTCCGGGTGTCGAGGACATCGGCGCCGGGCTCATGCCCTCGGTCATCCGGCCGGTCACGAAGCCGGGCCGCACCAGCAGCAGCGAGACCCCACTGCCGTGCAGGGCGTCGCCGAGGCCGCTCGCGAATCCGTCCAGGCCTGCCTTCGCCGAGCCGTACACGTAGTTCGCGCGCCGCACCCGGACCCCGGCGATGGAGGAGAACACCACGATGCGGCCGGTGCCCTGGGCGCGCAGCAGCTGCGCGAGGTGGGTGAGCACGCTGACCTGCGCGACGTAGTCGGTGTGGACGACGTTGACCGCATGCTGGGCGTCGGTCTCGGCGCGGGCCTGGTCGCCGAGGATGCCGAACGCGAGCACCACCACGTCGATCGGTCCCAGTTCGACGATCGTGGACAGGACCCGGCCGTGGTCGGCGAGGTGGTCCGCGTCGAACTCGACGGTCTGCACCGAGGTGGCGCCGGCGGCGAGCACCGCGGCCCGCTCGTCGGCGAGGTCGTCGCTGCGCCGGGCGGCGAGGATCACCGGTTTTCCGGGCGCGAGTCTGGTCGCGACCTCGAGTCCTATCTCGCTACGGCCACCGAGCACGACTACCGATCCGACACTCATGCCTCAAGTGTCCTCGACTAGCGTCGGGCCATGGCCCGCACCCCCTTCAATCCCGCCGAGTTGCCGACGGACGCGCTCGCCTTCCTCGCCGACCGTCACCTGGCGTCGCTGACCACCCTGCGCCGTGACGGCACGCCGCACGTGGTGGCGGTGGGGTTCACCTGGGATGCGGACCGCCAGTTGGCGCGGGTGATCACCAACGGCGGCTCGCAGAAGGCGCTCAATGCGGCGCGCGGCGGATACGCGGCGCTCACCCAGATCGACGGGCCGAGGTGGTTGACGCTCGAGGGGCCGGCCCGGGTCAGCGACGATCCCGACGAGGTGGCCGAGGCGGTGGCCCGCTACGCCCGCCGGTACCGGCAGCCGCGGGAGAATCCCACCCGAGTGGTCATCGAGGTCAGCGTGCGTCGGGCGCTCGGGCTGGCGACCCTGCTCGGCCGCTGAGACGCGGGCAATTCGGTCTGTGCCCCTCGACTGGGCCCCGGCCTCGGCGATACCGTGAGGTGGGTCGCGGGGGAATTCAACCGAGGAGCAGCCATGGGCGCTCGACGCACCACCCTTCGGATTCTGACGCTCGCCGTGCCTGCCGCTGCCGCCCTGGTGGTGGCGGCCCCGGGGCAGGCAATGCCACCGCACCCGTTCGGGCCGCCTGCGCTGACCATCGGCTGCCCCAATCAGGGCAGCCTGATGTCGCTGACCGGGGCGACCGGACAGTCCGGACCCGAGCCCGGGATCAATCCCGGCGAGATCAGGTTCCAGACCTTCCCCGCCGCGCCGCCGATTCCGGCCGCCGGGCAGGTCACCGTCGCGTGGGTCAACTTCGACACCGGACAGACCGGGATCGCGAACCTGGAGGGCACCTATCCGTACCTGTCGAAGACGGTGTACACCGGCCACGGCAACGTGATGGCGTCGGTGTTCGGGTCGATCAACCTCGGCAGCATGCCGCTGTGCCAGGCGAACCCGACCTTCGGCAACTTCATCGTGTGACAGCCCGGAGCGCTACCGCGGATTCGTCCGACGATGTAGCCGAGGAGGCCGGAGATGAGTCAGCCAACGATTGACCCGACGTTCTATCGCAGCGCGGCCGAGGCTGCTGCCGCCCCGCCGGAACGACTGGCATATGTGGTCGCGTTCGACCGCGCGGCGGAGAAACCCGACGCCCTGACCGTGATCGATGTGGATCCCGCTTCGGCTGCGTACGGCACCGTGGTGGGCTGGACCGACGTTCCGCACACAGGCGACGAGTTGCACCACTTCGGCTGGAACGCCTGTAGCAGCGCGCTCAAACACGAGGGCCACCACCTGCAGGGGTTGGCGCGGCGGTACCTGATCGTGCCGGGGCTGCGCTCCTCGCGCGTGTACGTGTTCGACACCCAGCCCGACCCGCGGCAACCCACCCTGTGCAAGATCACGGACGGCGCCGAACTCGCCGCCGGGGCCGGCTACTCCCGACCGCACACCTCCCATTGCGGCCCGGACGGGGTGTTCATGACGTGCCTCGGCGGCGCAGACGGAGCGGACGGGCCGGGCGGCATCGCCTTGCTCGATCACGCCACCTTCGACGTGCTCAGGAGCTGGGAAACCGACAGGGGGCCGCAATATCTCGCCTATGACGCCTGGTGGCACCTCAATCAGAACACGCTGATCTCCAGCGAGTGGGGCACACCGTCGATGATCGAGGACGGGCTGGTGCCGGAGCTACTGCTGGCGAACAAGTACGGCCACGCGATCCATTTCTGGGACCTCGCCACCGGTGAGCATCAACAGCGAGTGGACCTCGGCGAGCAGTACCAGATGCCGCTCGAGCTACGCCCGTCGCACGACCCGGAGGCCGCCTGGGGATACGTCGGTGTGGTCATCTCGACCGAGGACCTGTCGGCCTCCGTATGGCGCTGGCACCGAGACGGTGGTGGCTGGGCGGTGGACCGGGTGATCACCATCCCGGCCGAGCCGGCAGATCCCGACCTACTGCCGCCGGCGCTGAAGCCGTTCGGTGCGGTGCCACCGTTGGTCAGCGACATCGACCTCTCGGTCGACGACCAGTTCCTCTACGTCTCGTGCTGGGGCACCGGGGAGCTCAAGCAGTTCGACGTGCACGACCCCGCCAACCCGCGAGAGACCGGGTCCGTCCGGCTCGGCGGGATCGTCGGCCGCAACGCCCACCCGGCTGCACCGAACCAGCCGTTGTCCGGCGGCCCCCAGATGGTCGAGATCAGCCGTGACGGGCGGCGGGTCTACCTCACCAACTCCCTCTACGGAGCGTGGGACGACCAGTTCTATCCGGACGGCGTCGGCGCCTGGATGGCCGTCCTGCACGCCGGACCCCGCGGCGGAATGACCGTCGATCAGGCCTTCTTCCCGCATGGCGATGACTTTCGGGGTCTGCGGGCCCACCAGGTTCGTCTCCAGGGCGGCGACGCGTCCTCCGACTCGTACTGCTACCGGTAGTCAGTCGACGAAGGCCGGGGTCACCTCTGCACGATCTCGGCGAAGGACGCGGCGTCCTCCTCGCCGAACTTCTCCTCGAGCACCTCGGGGGTGTAGTCGAGGTCGATCTCCTCGATCGGACGACCGCGCGCCGACTCGATCGCGCCGAGCCGGCGCTGCGCCCGATCCGCCGCGTACGCGACGAACTCCTCGGGGTCGAGGCCGAACGGTTGCACCTCGAACTGGTCGTTGTTCCAGTTGATCAGGCCGATCGCCAGCGGCATCAGTTCGGCCATCCGCTGCTGCACGACGTCCCAGTTGCTCTCGTCCGCAGCGACGTGCCTGCGGCAGGTGAAAGTGCCCCACGCCATGTGCCTGCGCTCGTCGTTGCCGATCAGCCGGATCAGCTCCTGCATGCCGGGCAGGATGTTCCACTCGGTGCACACCTTCTGCCACGCGTAGTACCCGGTGAGCGCGAGGCTGCCCTCGATGACGTGGTTGTAGGTGACGGAGGCACGCACCTGGTTCGCCGGGCTCGGATCGGTTTCCAGGACCGCGAGGGATTCCGGCAGCTCCTCGTAGAACAGCTGCCGGTACGCCGGGTTGTCGGCGACGAACCGATGCAGGTCGTCGGTCAGCCCGACCGCGTCCATCCACAACCGGAACACCTGCGTGTGTTTGGCCTCCTCGAAGCAGAACTGGGTCAGGTACAACTCGTCGCCGAGCCGACCCTCGGCGGCCATCGCCTTCATGAAGGGCTGGATGTCCTCGGTGACGGCCTCCTCCCCCGCGATGAACTGGGCGCACAACATCGCGGAGCTGCGCTGCTGCTCGCTGGTCAGCCCGGCCCAGTCCTCGGCGTCCTTGCCGAAGTCGAGGGACCGCGGATCCCAGAAGTGCGCGTTCCCCTTGCTGAACAACCGCAGCGGAAAGGCATCCCAGTTCAGTCCACCCGCCCGAAGCGATCCGAAGCCCTGCCTGGTCACGGGAGTTGCGGTCATGGCGCACGTCCTGGTCTGTGATGGTGGAAGCGCCGCCGGTGTGGTCGGCGTCACACCCCCATCGTTTACACAGCCGTGTGCAGTGTCAAGGACCCAGCACGGTGAGTCCGTGCGGGCGGGTGTTCATCGACTCGCACCCGTCCGCCGTGACCACGACAATGTCCTCGATCCGGGCGCCCCAGTCACCGCGGAAGTAGATGCCCGGCTCGATGCTGAACGCCATCCCCTGGGCGAGCTCGATCCGGTTGCCCGCCACGATGTACGGCTCCTCGTGCACGGACAGGCCGATCCCGTGGCCGGTGCGGTGGACGAAGACCTCGGCCAGTCCCTCCGCCGCGAGAACATCGCGGGCGGCCGCGTCGACGGATTCGGCGCTCACGCCCGGACGCACGGCGTCGACCGCGGCCCGCTGCGCGCGCTCGAGCACCGCGAACTTCGCCGCCACCTCGGGTGCGGGCTCCCCCATGCTGTAGGTGCGGGTGCTGTCGGAGTTGTAGCCCGGCGCAACCGGTCCGCCGATGTCGACGACCACCACGTCCCCGGGCTCGATGGTGCGGTCGGAGACCTCGTGGTGCGGGTCGGCGCCGTGCGGGCCGGACCCGACGATGATGAACTCGGCCCCCGTGTGGCCCTCCTCCACGATCGCGGCGCCGATGTCGGTGGCCACCTCGGCCTCGGTGCGCCCGGGCCGCAGCCACTCGCCCATCCGCGCGTGCACCCGGTCGATCGCCGCTCCGGCGCGACGCAACGCCTCGATCTCGGCCTCGTCCTTGATCATTCGCAGTTCGCGCAGCACACCGGTGGCCAGGATCGGCGGTGACCCCAGCGCCGCGGTCAGCGGGATCACGTGCAGCGCGGGCATCGCCTCGGCGACTGCGGTCTTGCCCGGTTGCGGCAACAGGGAGCCCACCAGTGCGTACGGGTCGACCCCGTCCACCCAGTCCCGCACCGGCAGACCGAGTTCCGCGGTCGCCGAGTCGCCGAGCGCTGCGAGTTCGAGCCGTGGCACGACCACCGACGCGGGAGTGCCGTCGGCGGGAACGACCAGGCAGGTCAGCCGCTCGAACGAGTCGGCGCCCGAGCCGATCAGATACTTCAGGTCGGGGCCGGGGGTGATGAGCAACGCGTCCAGACCTGCATTCGCGGTGAGTTCCGCGGCGCGCCGGAGGCGCTCGCCGTAGACGGCGGTCGGGAAACGTCCGGTCGAGGGGCTCTGTGTACTCATGGCACTCAGGCTAACGAGGTTTGGCAGGATGGGCGGCATGACCGGACCTCTGCTTCTCCTCGACGGCGCGAGCCTGTGGTTCCGCGCGTATTACGCGCTCCCCGAATCGTTCACGTCGCGGGACGGCCGTCCGGTCAACGCCGTGCGCGGGTTCACCGACATGGTCGCGGCGCTGATCACGCGGCACCAGCCGAGCCGGCTCGCGGTGTGCCTCGACCTGGACTGGCGTCCCCAGTTCCGGGTGGACCTGGTGCCCTCGTACAAGGCGCACCGGGTCGCCGCCGAACTGGACACGGGGCCGGACGTCGAGGAGGTGCCCGACACGCTGACGCCGCAGGTCCCGATGATCCTGGACGTACTGGCGGCCGCGGGCATCGCCACCGCAGGCGCGGACGGGTTCGAGGCCGACGACGTGCTCGGCACCCTGGCCGCAGGCGAACGCGAGGACACGGTCGTGGTGGTCAGCGGCGACCGCGACCTGCTGCAGGTGGTCGCCGACGACCCCGTCCCGGTGCGCGTGCTCTACGTCGGGCGGGGCCTGGCGAAGGCCGAACTGTTCGGACCGGCGGAGGTCGCCGAGAAGTACGGGGTCCCCGCGAGCCGCCCCGGGATCGGATACGCCGAGCTGGCGCTGCTGCGCGGCGACCCCTCGGACGGGCTGCCCGGAGTCAAGGGCGTCGGCGAGAAGACCGCCTCCTCGCTGCTGCTCGAGTACGGGTCGGTGGCCGCACTCCGCGGCGCGGTCGACGACCCGGGGTCGGGTCTGGCCAAGGGAATTCGCGCAAAGCTCACTGCCGCTGCGGACTACCTCGACGCCGCGCTGCCGGTGGTGCGGGTGGCGACGGACGCCGACGTACGGCTCTCGCGCGACGACGTGCTGCCCGCGGCCCCCGTCGACCAGGAGGCGCTCGCGGCGCTCGCGACCGAGTTGGCGATCGAGAACTCCGTGGGACGCCTGGAGAAGGCCATGGCCGCCCCGAGGGGCGGCCACCGCGAGTAGGAGTCGGCGTCAGGAACCGGTGGGCCGGCCCACCTCGTAGGTGCCGGAGTCGTCGGTGAAGGTCACCGTGACCTTCTGCGGCTCACCCTTGACCTTCAGCGTGCAGGTGAAACTCGCGCCCTTCTCGACCTTCTGGCCGGCGGGGCAGGACACGTCGGTGATGTTGGTGATGCCGTAGGAACCGGTGAGCACCTGGGCGACGCCCTTCTGTGCGGCCGTCTGGTCCAGGGTGGTGCCGCGGTTCAGCAGCAAGACCGCGGCGAGCACCCCCGCGACCACGACCGCCGCGCCGACCCCGAGCCCGATCCACAGCGGCAGTTTCGACGTCGCGCCACCGGGCGCACCGGAGTACTGCGGCTGGGGGTAGGCCCCGGTCGGGTACTGGCCCTGTGGGTACTGCCCCACTGGCGGGTACTGCCCCGCGGGGTATTGCGCCTGCGGGTACTGACCGGGCTGCGGCTGCGCGGGGTAGGGCGCCTGGTAGGGCTGCTGCGGGTACTGGCCCGGGTACGGGGCCTGCGGCTGCGGATAGCCGGGCTGTTGGTACTGGGGCGGGGCTGGCTGGGCGCTCCACGCCTGCTGACCCCACTGTTGCTGGCCGGGCTGTGGGTGCTGACCCTGCGGGATCTGGCCGGGAGGTCCGGGCTGGGGCCACTGCTGCGTCGGCGCGGGCTCGAGTGGTGCGCCCTGCCCCTCGGGTGCCTTCGGCGCCGGAGTGGGCGCTTGTGCCCCTGCCTCCTGGTGACCCGCGACCTGCTTGTCGGGGTCGGTGGGTCCGCTGTCCGGGCCGCTCATCCTGCCTCCACTCACGTACTGTCGCCGTTCACGACTGGTCCCCCGCCGCACCCGCCGCGATGTCGCGACAGGTGATCCGACAGCTGGCGAATCAAGTTACCTCAGCCCTCGCTCAGGCCGCGTCGACCGCCACGACACCCCGGCGAATCGCGCCGACGGCCTTCGACGCCGCGGCCCGCACCTCGGCGTCCGGTGCGGTCAGGTGCACCTGGTCGAGCAGGTCGATCACCTGCCGGCACCAGCGCACGAAATCGCCTGCCGACAGCGCCTGCCCGCGATCGCCCGCGGCCATCAACGCGTCGACCAGCGGTTCGCCGCGGGCCCACATGTACACCGCGGTGACGAATCCGAGATCGGGCTCCCGCGTCAGCGGGAGCTTGTGGCGGACCTCGTCGACGCGGAGTCCGGACCACAACTGGACCGTCAGACCCACCGCGTGCCGGATCGGTGCGGTCGGACCCCGGTCGCCGGTGTCCGCGTCCTGCCGGGACTCGTACACCAGCGCCGACACCACCGCCGCCAACTCGGCGGGCGCGAGCCCCTTCCACGTCCCGTGCCGCAGGCATTCGGCCACGAGCAGGTCGCTCTCGGAGTAGATCCGGCTCAGACGGCGACCGTGCTCGGTGACCCCGTGTCCCTCCGCGGCGGTGCCGCCCAACCCGTCCGCTTCGACGTAGCCCCGCTCGGCGAGCAGTCGCAGAATACGGTCGAACGTGCGGGCCAGCGAATTCGTTGTGGCGGCGACCTTCTGGCGCAGGGTCTCGGTCTCACGGGCGAGCTTGTTGTAGCGCTCGCCGATGTTGCTGAGCCGGTCCCGGTCGGGATCGGTGTGGCACGGGTGCGAGCGCAGCGCGCGGCGCAGCGTCGCCAGTTCGCGGTCGCTTGCGGCGGGCGACTTGCGCTTGCTGTACCGGCCGGGCGGCACGATGCCGGTGCTGCGCAACGCCGACGCCAGGTCGCGGCGACTGCGGCCGGTCCGGTGATCGACGTGGCGCGGGAGTCGCATGCTGCCCAACGCCTTCGCCGGCGTCGGGAAGTCGGCGGCGGAGATCCGGCCCGCCCACTTGTCCTCGGTCAGCACCAGCGGACGCGGGTCCTTCGGGTCGGCGTCCGTCTCGAGCACGACCGCCAGTCCCGACCGCCTGCCGACCGGGATGGCGATCACGTCGCCGCGCCGCAGCGAGGTCAGCGACGTCACCGCGGCCTGCCGCTTGTCGGTGCGCCCCTGTCGCTCGAGCTGACGCTCCCGGGCCTTGACCCGCTCGCGCAGCTGCGCGTACTCGAAGAACTCGCCGTCGACGCCGCCGAGCTGGTCCCGGAGCTTCGCCAGCGCCTCCTCGTCCCGCTCGATCGCCCGGACCATGCCGACCACCGACCGGTCGGCCTGGAACTGCGCGAACGAGCGCTCGAGCAGTGCGCGTGACTCCGCCGCGCCCATCCGGTCGATCAGGTTGATCGACATGTTGTACGACGGCTTGAACGAACTCCGCAGCGGGAAGGTGCGGGTGGAGGCGAGGCCGGCCACCTCGGTCGCCTCGACGCCCGGCTGCCACAACACCACCGCATGCCCCTCCACGTCGATGCCGCGGCGTCCGGCCCTGCCGGTGAGCTGGGTGTACTCCCCCGGGGTCAGCTCGGCGTGGGTCTCCCCGTTGTACTTGACGAGCCGTTCGAGGACCACGGTGCGGGCGGGCATGTTGATGCCGAGCGCGAGGGTCTCCGTCGCGAAGACCGCGCGCACCAGCCCCTTGACGAACAGTTCCTCCACGGTGTGGCGGAAGGCGGGCAGCATGCCGGCGTGATGCCCGGCGATGCCGCGTTCGAGGCCCTCGCGCCACTCCCAGTACCCGAGCACGGCGAGGTCGTGCTTCGGCAGGTCGCCGGTGTGGCGGTCGATGATCTCCGCGATCTCGGCCGCCTGTTCGTCGGTGGTCAGCCGCAGCCGCGAGCGCAGGCACTGGACGACCGCCGCGTCGCAGCCGGCGCGGCTGAAGATGAACGTGATCGCCGGCAGCAGGCCCTCCTCGTCCAGGCGGGCGATCACCTCGGGACGCGGCAGCGGGCGGTGGTTGTTGCTCTGGTAGCCGCCGCGTCCGCGTCCACGCGGCTCCCAGGACTCCATCCGGTCGAGGGCCTGACGCTGCTTGAGGTGTCGCACCAGCTCCTGGTCGACCACCAGTCGCGCCGTCGGGTCCGCCGACTGCGCCGAGTTGTCGAACAGGTCGAACAGCCGCCTGCCGACCATGATGTGCTGCCAGAGCGGGACCGGGCGCACCTCGTCGACGACGATCTCGGTGTCGCCGCGCACCGTCTCCATCCACGCGCCGAACTCCTCGGCGTTGCTGACGGTCGCGGACAGGCTCACCAGCCGCACGTCCTGCGGCAGGTGCAGGATGACCTCCTCCCAGACCGCGCCGCGGAACCGGTCGGCCAGGTAGTGCACCTCGTCCATCACCACGTGCGACAGGCCGCGCAGGGTCGGCGAGTCGGCGTAGAGCATGTTGCGCAGGACCTCGGTGGTCATCACGACGACCGGCGCCTCGGGGTTGATGCTCAGGTCGCCGGTGAGCAGGCCGACGGACGCCTTGCCGTACCGGTCCACCAGGTCCGCGTACTTCTGGTTGCTCAGCGCCTTGATCGGCGTGGTGTAGAAGCACTTGCGGCCGGACACCAGCGCGAGGTGGACCGCGAACTCGCCGATCACCGTCTTGCCCGCGCCGGTCGGCGCGCACACCAGCACCCCGTGACCGGCCTCCAGCGCGCGACAGGACTCGGCCTGGAAGCCGTCAAGGGGAAAGCTCAGCTGCGCGGCGAAGACCTCGAGTTCCACCCCGTCAGGTTAGCCAACATCGGCGCCGTGCCGGGTGAGGGGAACCGGCACCCGGTCAGACCGAGCGGTGGTTCCCCCACCCGGGGGGATGCGGCGTCAGAGGGTGTCGGAGTAGTCGTCCACCCGGGTCGGGGTGTCGATGCCGGAGGTCTCGCCCAGCGGTGAGGCCTCGTCGTCGTCGAGAGCACCCCAGCCCTGTGTCGAGAGCTTGGCCTTGCGCTTGTCGTTGAGGCGTGCGATCTGGACGGCGAACTCGAACAGAACGGTCAGCGCGAGGGCGAGCGCGAGCATCGAGAACGGGTCCTGACCCGGCGTGGCGACCGCCGCGAACACGAACAGCGCCATGATGAGGCCGCGCCGCCAGGCCTTGAGCTTCTCGTAGCTGAGGATGCCCACGAAGTTCAGTGCGACGATCAGCAGCGGAATCTCGAAGCTGACGCCGAAGATGATCAGCAGATTGATGATGAAGCCGAAGTACTCGGCGCCGCTGAGGGCGGTGATCTGGACGTTGTCGCCGATGGTGAGCAGGAAGTGCAGCGCCTTCGCGACCACCACGTAGGCCAGCACCGCGCCGGTGGCGAACAGCGCTGCGCCCGCCACCACGAAGCCGATCGCGTAGCGGCGTTCCTTCGAGTACAGGCCGGGCGTGACGAACGCCCACAGCTGGTACAGCCACACCGGGCAGGCCAGCACGATGCCGGCCGTCAGCGCGACCTTGAACCGCAGCATGAACTGCTCGAAGGGCGACGTGGCCAGCAGGCGGCAGGTGCCGTCGTGGGTGAGGTCGGCGCGGCTCGTGTCTGGCAAGGAGCAGTAGGGACCGCGCAACAGCTCGCCCAGGCTCTCGACGCCGAAGATCTGATGCGAGTACCAGAAGAAACCGAAGGCGGTCGTCACGACGATCGCCAGCATCGACAGCAACAGCCGCGTCCGCAGCTCGTAGAGGTGATCGACCAACGACATCGTGCCGTCGGGATTGACCCTGCGCCTGCTGCGCCGGGGGTCGAAAGGGATACGCACTGTGAGCCCTAGTTCTGGTCAGCCATCGTCCCGGGGCACACTGCGCACCCCGGGGTCACTCGGTGTCCGGACTAGGACGTCCGGGGCTCGGGGTGCTGGGCGGCAGTGGTCGGAGTGTCGGTTGCCGGCGCGGCCGGGGGGAGCTGGGCGACGGGCTGCTCGACCGGTGCAGCCGTGGCGGGGGCACCGCCGTCGTTCTGCATCTCCTTGACCTCGCTCTTGAAGATCCGCAGCGAACGCCCGAGCCCGCGAGCTGCGTCGGGCAGCTTCTTGGAACCGAACAGGATGACGACCACCAGCGCCACAATGGCCCAGTGCGCGGGGCTCAGACTGCCCATTTCAACCTCCATAGATCAGATGGCTCGATGCTACCGGACCGGGGCCCCACAGTCCCCGGTGATTGCTGGGACTCAGTTGTCCGATTTCCGGTCGCCGTCGACCAACCCGACCGCGTCTTCGGCCGATTGCTGGTAGGCGGCGAGCGCGGCCGCGGCCCGCGAGCGCACCGCGTCGGACAGTTCGGCCGGTGCCAGCACCCGCACCCCCGGCCCGAAGCCGGCCATCAGTCGCGCCATCCAGTCCAGCGAGCCGAACCGCATCGACGCCTCGATCGATCCGTCCTCGTGGACCACTTCGCCGGTCATCGGGTAGTAGTCCATCACCCAGGCATGATCCGGGGCGATCGCCAGCCGCGCCTGCGGCAGGGTGTCGTCGTCGTGGAACAGGTCCATCGCGTGCGCGTCGTCGCGGGCGTCCGCCGGCGCCTGGGCCGGTTCCGGCAGTTCGGTGGCCGCGTCGATGCGGTCGAACCGGAACAGCCGGACCGCGGCCGCCTCGCGGCACCACGCCTGCAGATAACTGTTGTTGTCCACGAGGACGATGCGCACCGGGTCGACCACCCGCTCGGTGACCACGTCGCGCGAGGCCGAGAAGTAGGTGAGCGCGAGCGCCCGTCCACGCCGCACCGCGGAGCGGACCGTCGCGGCGATCGGGCTCTCCGTTTCCGGACGCCGGCCCGCCTGCGCGATGCCGCCCGCCGCGGCCACCCCGGCGGCCGACTCGATCTTGGCGATCGCGCCCTGGACGGCGGTCGGGTCCGCAGTACCCGGCATCTCGACGAGCGAGCGCAACGAGATGAGCAGCGCGGTGGCCTCGGTCGAGGTCAGGCGCAGCGGCCGGTCGATACCCGCCGAGAACGTGACGTCGACGGTCTCCTCCGCGAAGGACAGGTCGATCAGGTCGCCGGGGCCGTAACCGGGCAGCCCGCACACCCAGAGCTGGTTCAGGTCGGTCGTGAGCTGGGCGACGGTGACGCCGAGTTCGGCGGCGGCCTCGGCCTTGGTGATCCCCGGGTTCGCAATGAAGTACGGGACCATGTTCAGCAGTCGGGGCAGTCGATGCGTGAGTCGCTGGCTCATCGTTCCGCCTCCGTGACACCCGCCGCCGCGCGCAGCCGACCCATCACGTCCTCCCGCAGTTCGGCAGGCTCGAGCACCAACGCATCCTCCCCGTAACCGGCGATCAGCCGGGCGATCCAGTCCCAGGACCGGACCGGGACCTCGAGCACGATCCCTTCACGGTCGCCGACTGCGTGGGTGCCGACGGGTCGGCCGAGGCGGCGCAGTTCCTGGGCCCGTCCGTCCCGCACGACGACAGTCGCGGTGCCGGTCACGCCCGCGGTACCGACCGTGCGGTTGACGATCTCGCGCAGGTCGGTACCCGCCGGCTTGTGCACCGCGTTGACGGGGCCCAAGGCGGTGACGTCGTCGCCGATCCGGGACAGCCGGAAGGTCCGGGAAGCCTGGCGGTCCACGTCGTGCCCGACGAGATACCAGCGCCCGTCGTGGGTGACCACCCCCCACGGCTCCACCGTTCGCGTCGTGAACGGCTCGTTGCGGGCGGACCGGTGCTCGAAGCGCACGGCGCGCCCCGCGTCGATGGCCGCCAACAGCTTCTCGAGCGCGGGCTCGGACCCGCGGATGCGGGCCGGCAGCGCCGTGAACAGGGCCGACGCCGAATCCTGGTCGACGGCCACGCCCGCGGCGCGCAGTTTGAGCACCGCCCCCTGCGCGGCCGAGGTCAGTTCCGGCGACTCCAGCAGCTGGACCGCGATCGCGACCGCGGCTGCCTCCTCGCTCGTGAGGTCGATCTCGGGGAGTTCGTAGGCGTCGCGGTTGATGCGGTAGCCCTCGACGGTGCCGTACCGCGAGGCCTGTCCGGTCTCGAGCGGTACACCGAGGTCGCGCAGCTCGTTCTTGTCCCGCTCGAACATCCGGCTGAAGGCCTCGTCGCTGCCCGACTCGTCGTAGCCCGCGACGCTGCGCCGGATCTTCTCCGCCGTCAGGAACTGCCGGGTCGAGAGCAGGCAGATGACGAGATTCATCAACCGCTCGACTTTGCTGATCGCCACGGATCAGCAGCCTAGTGGCCGCACGTGCACCGCCGCCCGGTACCTCGAGGAGCGCCGGTCACATCGACGCGATCAGGCGCTCAACCCGCTCGTCGACCGACCGGAACGGGTCCTTGCACAGCACCGTGCGCTGCGCCTGGTCGTTGAGCTTGAGATGCACCCAGTCCACCGTGAAGTCCCGGCCGGCGTCCTGCGCGGCGGAGATGAACTCGCCGCGCAGCTTGGCCCGAGTGGTCTGCGGCGGGGTGTTGACGGCGGCGTCGATCTGCTCGTCCTCGGTGACCCGCTTCGCGAGACCCTTGCGCTGCAGCAGGTCGAACACGCCGCGTCCCCGCTTGATGTCGTGGTAGGCGAGGTCGAGTTGGGCAATCTTCGGGTCGGCGAGCTCGAGGTTGTGCTTGTTCTGGTAGCGCTGGAACAGCTTGTGCTTGATCACCCAGTCGATCTCGGTGTCAACCTTCGCGAAGTCCTGGGCCTCGACCGCGTCGAGGGTGCGGCCCCACAGGTCCACCACCTGGTCGACCTGAGGGTCGTGTTCGCGGTTGCGGAGGTGCTCGACCGCCCGGGAGTAGTACTCGCGCTGAATGTCGAGCGCACTGGCCTGCCGACCGCCGGCGAGCCGGACCTGCCGTTTCCCGGTCAGGTCGTGGCTGACCTCGCGGATGGCGCGGATCGGGTTGTCGAGGGCGAAGTCGCGGAACGAGACGCCCGCCTCGATCATCTCGAGCACGAGCGCCGCGGTGCCGACCTTGAGCATCGTCGTGGTCTCGGACATGTTGGAGTCGCCGACGATCACGTGCAGCCGGCGGTACTTCTCCGCGTCCGCGTGCGGCTCGTCGCGGGTGTTGATGATCGGCCTGGACCGGGTGGTCGCCGAGGAGACGCCCTCCCAGATGTGTTCGGCGCGTTGCGACAGGCAGAACGTGGCGGCCTTCGGCGTCTGCAGCACCTTGCCGGCGCCGCAGATCAGCTGGCGGGTGACCAGGAACGGCAACAGCACGTCCGAGATCCGGGAGAACTCGCCCGCCCGCACCACGAGGAAGTTCTCGTGGCAACCGTAGGAGTTGCCCGCCGAGTCGGTGTTGTTCTTGAACAGGTAGATGTCGCCGCCGATGCCCTCCTCGGCAAGCCTCTCCTCGGCGTCGATCAGCAGGTCCTCGAGCACGCGCTCGCCGGCCCGGTCGTGGGTGACGAGCTGGACCAGGCCGTCGCACTCCGCCGTCGCATACTCCGGGTGCGAACCGACGTCGAGATACAGCCGAGCGCCGTTGCGGAGGAAGACGTTGGAGCTGCGGCCCCAGGACACCACACGCCGGAACAGGTAGCGGGCCACCTCGTCGGGGCTCAGCCTCCTGTGACCGTGAAAGGTGCAGGTAACACCGAACTCGGTCTCAATACCCATGATTCGTCGCTGCACACCTCGACAGTACAACGCCGAACCGGTTTGCCACCCTGTTCGCGGCATGGCTTCTCGCCCTACCGTAGGAACGTGGCCGAAGTGAGATGTTTCCTCGAACAAACCGACCGGAATGTCATGCGCCGGAGCGTGAATCTGCGGCCGTCGAGGGTGGACGGCGGCCTGCGCGCGCTGAGCACCGCCGCGAACCACAGCGTGCTCTGGATGGGGGTCGCGGCGGCCATGAGCCTGACCGGCGCCCGTGCCCGCCGGGCCGCGGTCCGCGGCCTGCTCTCGGTCGCCGGCGCCAGCGCGCTGTCGAATGCGGTCCTCAAGCCACTGTTTCCCCGACGCCGACCGCCCGCGGGCACCGCCGAATTCGCGTACCGACGCGGGCTGCCCGCGCCCCGGTCGTCGTCCTTCCCGTCCGGACACTCGGCCTCGGCGGCCGCGTTCGCCACCGGCGTGGCGCTCGAGTATCCCGCGGTGGGCGCCGCGGTGGCCCCGCTGGCCGCGGCGGTCGCCTATTCGCGGGTGCACACCGGCGTGCACTGGCCCTCCGACGTCCTCGTGGGTGCCGCGGTGGGCGGCGCACTGGCATGGGCGACCCGCACCTGGTGGGCGGTCCGTGACCCGGAGCCGGCGACGCTGGGCCCCGATCACCCCGCTCAGGCGCTGGCCGAGGGCGACGGCATGATCGTGTTCGTCAACACCGGTTCCGGTACCGGGGACGACGACACCCGCGCCGAGGTCGAGGCGTGCCTTCCGCGGGCGAGGATCGTCGAGCTCGACCCCGATGGGGACTTCGGTGACCAGATCGACCGGGTGGTGTCCACCGGAACCCCCAAGGCGCTCGGCGTGTGCGGAGGCGACGGGACGGTCGTGCTTCTCGCGAGCGCGGCTGTGCGGCACGACCTTCCGCTCGCGGTCTTCCCCGGTGGCACCCTCAACCACTTCGCCCGGGACGCCGGAGTCGGCGACGTGTCCTCGACCGCGCTGGCGATCGCGGAGGGCAGCGCGGAACTCGTCGACCTCGGCGCGGTCCGGGTCGACTGCGGTAGGGAGTCGGCGTTCGTCAACACTGCCGCCCTCGGTGGCTACCCGGACGCGGTCCGGCTGCGTGAGCGGTGGGAGTCCCGGCTCGGCAAGTGGCCGGCGGCAGCGTGCGCCATGGTCCGGGTCCTCGCGTCCGCGCAGCCGCTTCCGGTGACCATCGACGGTGTCGATCGGTCGGTGTGGATGCTGTTCGTCGGCAACGGGCGGTACTCCCCCACCGACCAGGTGCCGATGTCCAGGCCGGAGATTCACCGCGGCACCCTCGATGTGCGGTACCTGCGCGCCGATCGCCGCTGGTCCAGACTGAGGCTGATCGCCACGGCGCTGACCGGCACCCTGGGTACCTCGCGCGTCTACGTGCACGAGAACCTGCAGTCGTTCACCGTCGAGGTCACCGGCGAATCGCTCGCACTGGCGACCGACGGCGAGGTGATCGCCGACGGTCGCCGATTCGAATTCCGGTGCGAGCCCCGTCGGGTGGTGCTCTACCGCAAGGTCTAGTCGGCCTGGCCGGGTTCGCCGTTGGCCGCGAAGTCGCCCTCGGCGGCCGGTCCGGATTCTGTATCGCCGTCCGACTTCGCGGGGGCCGCCGGCTTCGGCAGGAGCGACTCGAGTGCGCCGCCGGTGATCCGACGGAAAGCACGCCGCGGCCGCGACTGGTCGAGGACCGCGACCTCGAGCGCCTGCACCCCGATGACCCGGCGCTCGGACTCGCCGTTGCCCGGGACCGCGGTGCCGACCTGCAGCGCATTGACGGCGACCTCGACTGCGCCGGCCAGCGGGAGCTCCGGCTGGTACGACTCCTTGAGCACGGTGGCGATCGGTTCGGTCGCACCACCCATCACCACGAACTGCTGCTCGTCGACGATCGATCCGTCGTAGGTGATGCGGTAGAGCTGAGCGTGCCGCGACTGTTCCGGCCTGCCGACCTCGGCCACGCACAGTTCCACCTCGTACGGCTTCGGCTGCTCGGTGAAGATGGTGCCGAGGGTCTGGGCGTACGCGTTGGCGATCGACCGGCCGGTGACGTCCCGCCTGTCGTAGGAGTAGCCGCGCATGTCGGCGTGCATGATGCCGGCGCGGCGGAGGTTCTCGAACTCGTTGTACTTGCCCACCGCGGCGAACCCGAGGCGGTCGTACAGTTCGCTCACCTTGTGCAGCGACGACGAAGGGTTCTCGGCGACGAACAGCACACCGTCCGCGTAGGTCAGCACGACCACGCTGCGGCCTCGCGCAATTCCCTTGCGCGCCAACTCCGAGCGATCCCGCATGATCTGCTCGGCCGAGGCGTAGTACGGCAGCGTCACGGCGTACCCCCTGCTTCCTGTGTGCGCTCGGCGATGACGGCGCGAGCGAGTTCGGCGGCACGTTCCTCGGGCACCTCGACGGCGCCGTCGGCGGTGACCACGACCGCGGTCGGGTACAGACCGCGGCTCAGGTCCGGACCGCCGGTCGCGGAGTCGTCGTCCGCGGCGTCGTAGAGTGCCTCGACCGCCGCACGCAGGGCGGTGGCCTCGTCGCCGTTCGGGTCGTAGATCTTCTTCAGCGAGGACTTGGCGAACAGCGAGCCGGATCCGACCGCGTGGTAGCCCGCGCGCTCCTCGTACCGGCCGCCGACCACGTCGTAGGACACGATCCGACCCGCCCGGTCGGGATCCGTCGCATCGAGGTCGTAGCCGACCAGGAGCGGGACCACCGCCAGCCCCTGCATCGCCGCGCCGAGGTTGCCGCGAACCATCGAGGACAATCGGTTGGCCTTGCCGTCGAAGGTCAGCGGAACGCCCTCGATCTTCTCGTAGTGCTCGAGTTCGACGGCGAACAGCCGCACCAGTTCGATCGCCACCCCGGCGGTGCCGGCGATACCGGCCGCCGAGTAGTCGTCGGTGACGTAGACCTTCTCCACGTCCCGGCTCGCGATCAGGTTGCCCATGGTGGCGCGACGGTCACCCGCGATCAGCACGCCGCCGGCGAAGGTGAGCGCGACGATCGTCGTGCCGTGCGGGGCGATGTCGGACCGATCCATCTGCTCACCCCTTCCACCGGAGGCGGCGCCGCGGCCGATTCGGTTCTCCGGCAGCAGATCCGGCGCGTGAACGCGCAGGTGCTCGGAGAACGAGGACAGCTGCGAACCGAAGTGCAGCCGCTCGCCCCCCACCGCGGAACGCGACGCCGGATGGTCCGCCGTCACTGGCCGCCCTTTTGGACGTACGCCCGCACGAAGTCCTCGGCATTCTCTTCGAGCACGTCGTCGATCTCGTCGAGCAGGTCGTCGGTGTCCTCGGCCAGCTTCTCGCGCCGTTCCTGGCCCGCCGCGCCGTCGCCGATCGGGGCATCGTCGTCGTCGCCACCGCCGCTGCGTTTGGTCTGCTCCTGCGCCATAGCCGCCGACCTCCTCGTATGTCGTGCACAACTACCTGCGCACCAGTGTGCGCTCGTGCTGGGACCTTCACCCTACCGAGCGGGACCGACACTGCGGGTTTTCGTGGCCGTGTCGTGCCCCGGCGGGTCAGGAGGTGAGCGAGTCGACCAGGTCCGCCGCGGATTCCGCGGCCTCGAGCAGGGCCCCGACGTGCGCCTTGCTGCCGCGAAGCGGTTCCAGCGTGGGAATGCGCACCAGCGAGTCCCGACCGAGATCGAAGATCACCGAGTCCCAGCTCGCGGCGGCGATGTCGGAACCGAACCGACGCAGGCACTCGCCGCGGAAGTAGGCCCTGGTGTCGGTCGGCGGGTTGTGCACCGCGTCGAGGACCTGCTGCTCGGTGACCAGTCGCTCGATCGAACCCCGCGCGACCATCCGGTTGTAGAGGCCCTTGTCGAGGCGGACGTCGGAGTACTGCAGGTCCAGCATGTGCAGCTTGGGCGCCGACCAGGACAGGCCCTCCCGGCTGCGGAAGCCGTCGAGGATGCGCAGTTTGGCCGGCCAGTCGAGCAGGTGGGCACACTCCATGGGATCCCGCTCGAGCAGGTCGAGGACCATCGCCCACTTGTCGAGCAGGTCCGCCACCCGCGGGTCGTCGTTGCCATTCCGGTCGGCGAAGGCCGCGACCCGCTCGAGGTAGATCCGTTGCAGTGCAAGGCCGGTCAGTTCGCGACCGTCGGCGAGGGCGACCGTCTGCCGCAGCGTCGGGTCGTGACTGATCAGGTGGACGGCGGTGACGGGCCGGGCCAGTTGCAGGTCGGACAGGTCGACGCCGGCCTCGATCAGGTCCAGTACGAGGGCCGTGGTGCCCACCTTGAGGTAGGTCGACATCTCGGCCAGGTTCGCGTCGCCGATGATCACGTGCAGCCGGCGGTACTTGTCGGCGTCGGCGTGCGGTTCGTCGCGAGTGTTGATGATGCCGCGCTTGAGGGTGGTCTCGAGACCGACCTCGACCTCGATGTAGTCGGCACGCTGGGACAGCTGGAACCCGGCCTCGTCGCCGGACTGCCCGATCCCCACCCGGCCCGACCCGCAGATCACCTGGCGGGAGGCGAAGAACGGCGTCAGGCCGGCGATGATCGCCGAGAACGGGGTTTCCCGCGAGCACAGGTAGTTCTCGTGGGTGCCGTACGAGGCCCCCTTACCGTCGACGTTGTTCTTGTACAGCTGAAGTCGCGGGGCGCCGGGAACACTCGACGCGTGCCGGGCCGCCGCCTCCATTACGCGTTCGCCCGCCTTGTCCCAGATCACGGCGTCGAGCGGGTCGGTCACCTCCGGCGCCGAGAACTCGGGGTGCGCGTGATCGACGTACAGCCGAGCACCATTGGTGAGGATCATGTTCGCCGCACCGACCTCGTCGGCGTCGATCACCGGGGCCGGACCGTTGAAGCGGCCCAGGTCGAATCCTCGCGCGTCGCGCAGCGGCGACTCCACCTCGTAGTCCCACCGCGTACGTTTGGCCCGCGGCACCCCCGCCGCGGCCGCGTACGCGAGCACGGCCTGGGTGGAGGTGAGGATGGGGTTCGCCGCCGGCTCCGTCGGGGAGGAAATCCCGTACTCGACCTCGATACCGATGATGCGCTGCATGACCAGAAGCCTAGATCCTCGGCACAGCGCACAATTCGACCGACAGCCGCAGTCGGCGCGCCCCTCCCCTCGGGGCGGTCCCTAGATCCGCCGGGTTCGCACGGCGGCGCGGCCCGGTCCAAGTGCCGATAAGCTGCGTTATGACATTATTGCTGGCGATGACGCTCGGGGACGGGTTTCGCTGACATGCACCGTCAGGCGGGACACGTGGGGTTGCCGGGGAACGGCCTCACGCCGGCGCGACAACCGACTGCGGTGACCGCGGTCAACCGCTCGCCCGCATCCCGGACCTGGAGCGCCGGGATCAGCCCGTCCGGCACGAGGGCGGTCTTGGCCCCCGGCGCCGTCGCGCGGGCGTCGAGTGTCCCGCGAGCGCGTGCGAACGCGACCAGCTCGTCGTACTCCGTCGACAGCATCGCTTCGGTGGTCCGGTCCTCCGGTGCGAGCGCGGCGAAGTCGACGCCCGTCTCGTACTCGTGACGTATCGCGTGCGGGCCCTGATCGCAGGGAGGTTTGTTCAGGTCGATCCGGAACGCCGGCTGATCCGGAGTCGGCGGAGCGATCGTGCCCGCGTCGGTGCAGAGGTAGTGCGAGATCCGGTCGCCCAGCGCGTGGAGGTAGATGCCCATCCGCGCGTTCCAGGAGTTGTCGCCGATCCAGGAGTCGAAGTCCTGCGACCGGACGGTGCCCGAGAT
The DNA here is from genome assembly GCF_042672245.1 of Rhodococcus sp. NPDC127527. Classification (NCBI taxonomy): domain Bacteria; kingdom Bacillati; phylum Actinomycetota; class Actinomycetes; order Mycobacteriales; family Nocardiaceae; genus Rhodococcus; species Rhodococcus sp. NPDC127527. The sequence continues at coordinate 60,856 of NZ_JBHXVP010000011.1, read as the reverse complement.
GACCTGGGGCCCGGTCTCGTTGGTGAACGGGACCGCCACGGGACTCACCACGCTGTACTGGCCGTCGATCTGCGCCGGTCGAGTGTCTCCGTAACACGTTGTGCCGGTGGCGTAGTCGCCGTTCGCGGACGGGTTGGTGAATCCTCCTGTGCACAGCGGAGCATCGCTACCCGGACCGGCCATCGCCCAACGCCGCACGTGCGTGAGCATGACCTCGTGGCGGGTGTCGTCGACGTCGGGGTGCAGTCCGTCGCTCACCGGATCCGCCGGACCGGGCATCGTCGGCAAGAAGTGGAAGAGGAATCCCCCGGTGCTGAAGTGGGTGCGTACGAGACCGCTGATGTCCTTGGTCGTCAGTGCGGTCGCGTCGGGCACCGGCCTGCCGCGGGGATCGCGTGGCGCGAACGTGCCGAGGTCGGTCGCCTCGTCGTATGCCGCGATCCAGTACGCATCCCGCTCCGAGAAGCCAACGCTGCGGGCCATGATGTAGGTCGAGTCCGTGTGCACCAGGCTGCGTCCGCCGAGCGGACGGCGCAGCGTGAATCCGTACGTCGCGAACGCCTGGAGCCCGCAGATCGCCGCGTCCGCGTCGTCGAGGGGACACGGCGGCGGCAGCGGACCGCAGTTGTAGGCGGGGCCGCCGTCCTCGGTGTAGCAGACGTCCTCGGCGAAAGCCTGCGCCCGCGGCGGGGGTGCGGCGACGACGGCAGCGGCGGCGAAAGTCAGCGCCAGGCCCGCCAATCCCATTTCACGACCGAATGATCTCATCGTCCTGCACCTTTCGGAGCGGCTGAGAATTCGTGAGTCTCCACCCTAACGCGCTGTGGGAGGCCGCCCGGCCAGATTCACCCCGCCCGATTCACCCGGCGAGATCTCACGGGCGGTGCTCGACCCGGCACTGGAGGTAGTCGCCGGCGCCGATCCGGCGCAGCACCCACCGCACCACCGGCGGGGCCCAGCGCGCGCCCGGATCGGTGCCCAGCTCCAGAGCCGTCAGGGTGACCAGACGCCCCCGGGTTGCGATGTCGAAGTGGCCCGCGGCCGACACATTGCGCACCCAGTCGCTGTCGGATCCGTAGGTCAGGGCGAACCGATATCCCCCACCGTGCCGGAAGACGTTGACCGGCGTGCGGTAGAGCCGGCCGGACTTGCGGCCGCGATGGAGCACGATGGCCCACCCAGGCACCCAGCCCGCGAACAGTCGGGTGACGTGGTTGAGTCCGACCTTGTTCATCCGTGCGAGCTTGCGCGGCAGGGGCACAACGGCAGCCTAACCCCGCGTGGAACGATGAGCAGATGGATCAGACGCCGGGCATGGACGAGATCGTCTCGGTCTACGACGCGGACGGGCTCCCGGTCGGGACCGCCCCGCGGTCCCGGGTGTACGCGGAGGGGCTCTGGCACGCCAGCGCGGGGGTGCTGCTGCGGTCGCGCGACGGCAACAGCCTCTACGTGCACCGCCGCTCCCCCGCCAAGGCGGTGTTCGGCGGCATGCACGACTGCCTCGCCGGCGGGGTCGTGGACCCCGGCGAGACGCCCCGGGACACGGCGGCACGCGAACTCGCGGAGGAGCTCGGCGTCCACGGCATCGCGCTCACCCCGCTCGCCCGCACCGCCTGGGACGGGAGCTGGAACGGAAAGCCGTTGCGCTGCCACCTGTTCGCGTTCGAGGGACGCTGGGGCGGGCCGATCGTGCACCAGCCCAGCGAGATCGTCGACGGCTGGTGGTGGACGGACGAACAGCTGCGCGCGCACCTCGCGGACCCGGGCTGGCCGTTCGTGCCCGACACCCGGGCGCTGCTGACCGGGAAGGTGTGGTGAACTGCGAACAACATTGTTATGACGTTAAGATAGCAATGTTATGGCACAGAGTGAAGAAAGATTCCCGGCGTCCGGCGACACCGTGCGCGATGCCATCCTGACGGCCGCCATCTCGATCGTCGCCGACGACGGCGCCGCCGGACTGACCGTCCGGCGTCTCGCCGCCGCAGCGTACACGTCCACGATGGCCGTGTACACGCACTACGGCAGCCTCGGCGGAGTGGCGGGCGCGGTCGTCGACGACGGGTTCGTGCGCCTCGGCCGAACGATGACCGCGGCACCCCGGTCCGGCGACGCGCTCGCCGACCTGTTCGGCATCGCGCTCGCGTATCTGTCGTTCGCGCGCGAACAGCCGCGGCTCTACACGGTGATGTTCCAGCACTCGTCGCCCGACTGGAGTCCCGGCAGGCGCACCGACGTCGTCTCCGTCGGCACGCCCACCGATTCGCGGCAGGGCCGCGCCGCCTTCACGACGTTTCTCACGGCGCTCACCCGCACGGAAATCGACCCGGACGGGGATCCCGGCGTCCACGACACGCAACGACTCGCCCTCGCCGCCGAACTCTGGAGTGCGTTGCACGGCAACGCCATGCTGCGGATCGCCGGTCACCTGGACAGCTCGGACGACACCGTCGCCCACTCGCTGCTGATCGCGCTGGCCGCCGGCAACGGGGTGGACAGAGCAACTGCGGTCCGTGCGCTCGATCGCGCCCGCTCGGCCCGAGCCGGGACCTGACCGGGAGCCCGCTCCCCCACGACCGGCACGGGCACACAGCGACGATGGGGTGCAACGGGATTCCCGTTGCACCCCACCGTCGCGACCGTGACTACAGGTACTGACCCGTGTTGGACTCGGTGTCGATGGCGCGGCTGGCGCTGGCGTTCTTGCCGGTGACCAGCGTGCGGATGTAGACGATCCGCTCGCCCTTCTTGCCCGAGATCCGTGCCCAGTCGTCCGGATTCGTGGTGTTCGGCAGGTCCTCGTTCTCGGAGAACTCGTCGACGATCGAATCGAACAGGTGCTGCACGCGCAGTCCCGGCGCACCGGTGTCGAGCACGGCCTTGATCGCGTACTTCTTGGAACGGTCGACGATGTTCTGGATCATCGCGCCCGAATTGAAGTCCTTGAAGAACAGGACCTCCTTGTCTCCGTTGGCATACGTGACCTCGAGGAAGCGGTTGTCGTCGCTCTCCGCGTACATCCGGTCCACCACGCGCTCGATCATCGCCTTGATGCACGCGGTCCGGTCGCCGTGGAACTCCGCCAGATCCTCGGCGTGCACGGGCAGGTGCTCGGTCAGGTACTTCGAGAAGATGTCCTGCGCGGACTCGGCATCCGGGCGTTCGATCTTGATCTTCACGTCGAGCCGACCGGGACGCAGGATGGCCGGGTCGATCATGTCCTCGCGGTTCGAGGCGCCGATCACGATGACGTTCTCCAGGCCCTCGACGCCGTCGATCTCGCTGAGCAACTGCGGGACCACGGTGGTCTCCACGTCCGAGGAGACTCCCGAACCGCGGGTACGGAAGATCGAGTCCATCTCGTCGAAGAACACGATCACCGGGGTGCCCTCGGACGCCTTCTCGCGTGCCCGCTGGAAGATCATCCGGATGTGCCGCTCGGTCTCGCCGACGAACTTGTTGAGCAGCTCGGGACCCTTGATGTTCAGGAAGTAGGACTTCGCGTCCTTGGCATCCTGACCACGGGCCTCGGCGATCTTCTTCGCCAGCGAATTGGCCACGGCCTTGGCGATGAGCGTCTTGCCGCAGCCGGGCGGCCCGTAGAGCAGCACGCCCTTCGGCGGCCGCAGCGCGTACTCGTGGAAGAGATCCTTGTGCAGGAACGGCAACTCCACGGCGTCGCGGATCTGCTCGATCTGCCGGCCCAGACCGCCGATGTCGCTGTAGTCGACGTCCGGGACCTCCTCGAGAACCAGGTCCTCCACCTCCGCCTTGGGGATTCGCTCGAAGGCGTACCCGGCCTTGGTGTCCACCAGCAACGAGTCCCCGGGCCGCAGCTTGCGGGTCGGCGAGTCGATGTCCTCGTCGTCCGGGTGCACCGTCGTGTCGGAGGCGGCCACGACCAGCGGATGCGCCAGCCACACCACCCGCTCCTCGTCGGCGTGCCCGACCACGAGCGCCCGTTCGCCGTCGTCGAGAACCTCACGCAGGGCGCAGATCTCGCCGATCCGCTCGAACGATCCCGCCTCGACGATGGTCAGGGCCTCGTTGAGCCGGACCGTCTGCCCCGGCCGCAGCGACTCGGTGTCGATGTTCGGCGAGCAGGTCAGCCGCATCTTGCGACCGGAGGTGAACACGTCCACGGTCTGATCCTCGTGCGTGGTGATCAGCACGCCGTAGCCGCTCGGCGGCTGACCGAGGCGGTCGACCTCCTCGCGCAGGGCGATCAGCTGCTGCCGCGCCTCCTTGAGCGTGTCCATCAGCTTCGAGTTGCGGATCGACAGGGAATCCACCCGGGCCTCGAGCTCGCGTACCTGCTCGGGCGACTGGGCGAGTTGACGGCGAAGTCCGGCTGCCTCCAACCGCAAGGCCTCGAGTTCCGCCCTGGCAGCCAGCGAGTCCGGATTCTCTGTTGCGCTCATGTGCGACTCCTCCCAGTTCGTCCTGTCAACGCTACAGCCGCTCGCGAAAAAAGGCGGTCCGACACCTCGGCGTCGCAGAGTGTGAGACGTTCGCCGAGGCAGTCCCCCTAGTTACCCATGTTAGCCTCACCTATCTAAGTGGCAGCGACGCTGCCGTCCGAGAAAGGTCCCTCAGTGATCAACCGCAAGATCCTCGTCGCCGCAGGCGCAGTCGTCGTCGCGCTCGGTTCCGCTGCGTGCAGCTCCGACGACTCCAGCGACTCCGCGGCAACCGCGACCACGACCACCGCCGCCGCCACCGCAGCTGCCGCACCGTCGGCCGAGGAACTCGGCGCAACCCTCGCGACCTTCTTCGACCCCGCCGTCGCGGTGCCCGACAAGGTCGTGCTGATCCAGGACGGCGCCAAGCAGACCGCCGTGCTCGAGCAGTTCAACGGTGTGCTCCGCGGCTACCCGCTGACCACTCAGGTCACCAAGGTGACCCCGGTCGACGCCGACACCGTCACCGCGACGACGACGATCACCGGGCCGCACGGCGGCGCGCCAACCGAGGTCACCTTCGACCAGGTGAACGGCAAGTGGGTCGTCTCGCAGGACGCCGTGTGCACCATCTTCTCGATGGGCAAGCTCACCTGCGTCCAGTAGGCGCCTGCGGCGCCGGTGAGTACTTCCGGCCCCACTGTGGGCCGGAAGTACTCACCGGCGCGTAGCGCCTAGCCCTTGCCGGACCGACGCTGCGGCTTGGGCGTGACCGTGCCCTCGGCCAGCTTGCGAGCGCTGACCAGGAACGCGGTGTGGCCCTGCATGCGGTGCTCCGGGCGGACGGCCAGACCCACCACGTGCCAGCCGCGCACGATCGACTCCCAGGACCGCGGCTCGGTCCAGCACTCCTGCTCGCGCATCGCCTCGACAACCCTCGACAGCTGGGTGACGGTCGCGACGTAGACGATCAGCACGCCGCCGGGCACCAACGCCTTCGACACCGCGGGCAGCACGTCCCAGGGCGCGAGCATGTCCAGTACCACCCGGTCGACCTGACCGCCCGCCGTGTCCGGATCGAATTCCGCGAGGTCGGCGATCGTCAGGTCCCAGTTCGCCGGCCGCTCACCGAAGAAGTTCTCCACGTTGCGCACGGCGTGCTCGGCGTGGTCCTCGCGCACCTCGTACGAGATGACGGTGCCCTCCGGCCCGACCGCCCGCAGCAACGAACAGGTCAACGCGCCCGAACCCGCGCCCGCCTCCAGGACCCGCGCGCCGGGGAACACGTCACCCTCGTGCACGATCTGCGCGGCGTCCTTCGGGTAGATCACCTGCGCTCCCCGCGGCATGGACAGCACGTAGTCGACGAGCAGCGGGCGCAGGGCGAGGTAGGGCGTGCCGTTGGTGGAGGTGACGACGCTGCCCTCCGGGGTGCCGATCAGGTCGTCGTGCAGGATGCCGCCCCGGTGGGTGTGGAACTCCTTGCCGGGCTCGAGCACGACGGTGTACTTGCGCGCTTTGGCATCGGTCAACTGGACCCGATCACCCACTCGGAACGGTCCACTCGGTCGCTGCTCGCGCCCTGCCATCTGATCGACTCCCATTCATCGAGTGCCCCGGCGACCTTCGCGCCGGCCCCGACGAAGCTGTCGGACCCTGCGCATACCCTGCCAGGTGTGAGCATCACTCCCGCGTCGCCCCCCGCCGAAGCCCCCGCAGTCGAGACGAGCGGCGTCGACCGGCCCCGCTCACGGCCCGCGCTGTCGCCCTCGCGGGCCGGGGACTTCAAGCAGTGCCCGTTGCTGTACCGCTTCCGTGCGGTCGACCGCATCCCGGAGACTCCGTCGAAGGCGCAGATCAAGGGCACGGTGGTGCACGCCGCCCTCGAGTCGCTCTACGGCCTGCCCGCGCCGGATCGGGTGCCGGACCGGGCCGTCGCCCTGGTCGAGCCGGCGTGGCAGCGGGTGCTCGCGGAGTCGCCCGCGGCCGACGACGCGGTACCGGCCGACGAGCGCGAGTCCTTCCTCGCCGAGGCACGGTCCCTGATCGAGGGCTACTACAAGCTCGAGGACCCGACCCGCTTCGAGCCGGAGTCCTGCGAGATGAGGGTGGAGACCGAACTCGACGACGGGGTGCTGCTGCGCGGATTCGTCGACCGTATCGACGTCGCGCCCACCGGCGAGGTCCGCGTCGTCGACTACAAGACCGGCCGGGCGCCGCGGGAGATGACCGAGTCCAAGGCCCTGTTCCAGATGAAGTTCTACGCACTGGTGCTGCTGCGCACCCGTGGGATCGTGCCGGCACAGCTGCGCCTGATCTACCTCACCGACGGCGAGATCCTCACCTACGCACCGGACGAGGCGGAACTCCGCCGGTTCGAGCGGACCCTGTCCGCGATCTGGAAGGCGATCCTCGCCGCCGGTCAGACCGGCGACTTCCGACCGAAGCCGGGGCGCCTGTGCAACTGGTGCGACCATAAGGTGCGCTGCCCCGAGTTCGGTGGCACGCCGCCGCCTTACCCGGGCTGGCCGGAGGTTCCGGCCGAGGAAGACAGTTTCGAGGAGATCAGCTAAGTGAGCGACCAGGCCTACTACATCCCGCTAGCGTCCCGCGAGGACGGCACCGAGCGGTTCGCGACGACGGCGTTGACCGTCAGCACCTGGGCCGACACCATGCAGCACGGCGCTCCCCCGTCGGCGCTGCTGGTCCGTGCCCTCGAGCGGTGCGCGCCCCGCGACGACGCCCGGCTCACTCGCGTCGTGATCGAGATCCTCGGTCCGGTCCCGCTCGCCGAGATCGAGGTGCGGTCCTGGGTCGAGCGGCCCGGCAAGCGGGTCGAACTCGTCGTCGCGGAGCTGTGGGCGACCGGCCCGGACGGCACCGACCGCGCCGTCGCCCGCGGCACCGGCTGGCGCATGCAGATCGCCGACACCAGCGCCGTGGCGCACGCGGGCGACCCAGCGCTGGCGCCCCTGTCCCAGGCCCACGAGATCGCGATGGACGGCCGCTTCTGGGGCACCGGATTCGTGGCCACCCTGGACTGGATGTGGCTTGCCGAGATCGGTTGCGAGGGTCCCGGTCAGGTGTGGGCGCGCCCCAATCCCGTTCTGGTCGAGGGTGAGTCGCTGTCCCCGATCCAGCGACTGTTCACGGTCGCGGACGTGGCGAACGGTGTCGGCGCGAAGCTGCACCCCGAGGCCTGGACCTACCTCAACACCGACCTGACGGTGCACCTGTTCCGGGTGCCGCAGGGCGAGTGGGTCGGCATCTCCGCCGAGACCTCGTACGGCCCCGACGGCGTCGGCATGTGCGCGGGCGTGCTGCACGACGAGTCGGGTCCGGTCGGCCGGATCAATCAGACCGTGCAGATCCGGGCCCGCTGACCGGGACGGACCACTGGTATCGCCAGGCGATCACGATTGTGCTGACCTCACCGCACCGCGGGCACTCACCGCGCCGTGAGTGCGACACGTGAGGAGGACGGCATTGCAGAACGGAGCAGCATCGGAGCGGGGTCTGCCCGCGTCCACGCTCGATCGCCTGTCCCTGGTGCTCGACAGCTTCCGAAGCGCGCCTCGACTCAGCCTCACCGACGTCTCCCGCCACACCGGAATACCGCGGACGAGCACCTATCGAATGCTCGAACATCTGGTCCGAATGGGCTGGCTCCGGCGCCACGGAGTCGAGTACGGACTCGGCGACACGCTCGCGGAGATCGGCGCGCTGTCGCTGTACCAGAACCGGTTCGACCGGGTGGTGCCACCGCTGTTGCGGGAGTTGCATTTCGTCACCGGCCATGTCGTACACCTGGGCGTGCTCGACGGCAAGCACGTGCTCTACCTCGACAAGGTCGGCGGCGGGGCGGCGCCCGACCTGCACACCCGAGTCGGAGACCGGATTCCCGCGCAGTCGTCGGCGATCGGCAAGGCGCTGCTCGCCGGGGTTCCCGAGTCCGCCACGGCCGCCGCCGGAGACCGCCCCACACACCGGTCGGGTGTCGCGTACGGAACCTGCGCCGCCGGGTTCGAATGCATCGGGGTGCGGGTCGGATCCCTCGACGGCGCTGAGCTCGGCCTGTCGGTCAGCGGGCCGGCGAATCGGCTGAAGTTCGACAACCGACACGCCGCGCCCGTCCGGATGGCGGCCGCCGCGATCGGGCAGTACCTCGACCTGGCCTCGGCACCACGGCAGACCGCCTGACCTGGCATCAGTCCGCTCATCGGAACGGAAAATTGCCCCGCCACCGGACCGCTGACAGCGTGGGGCCATGACCGAGCTCACACTGACGATGCCCGAACAGCTCATGGCGATCGAGGAGATCAAGCGCACCTTCGCAGCCCGGCTCCGGTGCATGGACACCAAGCAGTGGGAGGTCTACCCGACCCTGCACACCGACGACGTGGTCTCCGAGACGTGGGGCGGCCTGCCGGACGAGAAGCAACCGAAGGCCGAGGGCAGCTCGAACCGCGTCGTGGGCAGGGACAATCTGACCCGCGCGATCAGCACCATGCTCGGCGGCGAGACCGTGGTGACGACCGTGCACCACGGCCACGCCCCGGAGATCGAGCTGACCTCCGACACCACCGCCCGCGGGATCTGGGCGATGGAGGACAAGCTGTGGTGGACCAACGGCGACCACGAGGAGCATCTGCACGGCTACGGGCACTACCACGAGGAGTACCGAAAGGTGAACGGCCGCTGGCTGATCAGCTACCGCAAGCTCACCCGCTTGCGCGAGGACGTCACCGCGGGGTTCTTCGACTACCTGCAGGCGCTGTGAATCCCCTCTTCGCCCCGCTCCAGGTCCGCTCCCTGGCGTTGCCCAACCGAATCGTCATGTCCCCCATGACGCGTGAGCATTCTCCGGCAGGAGTGCCCGGCCCGGACGTCGCCGCCTACTACCGGCGCCGCGCCGACGGCGGCACCGGTCTGGTGATCACCGAGGGCGTGGCGATCGACCATCCCACCGCGGTCGACAGTCCGAACGTGCCGCGGCTGCACGGCGAAGCGGCTCTCGAGGGGTGGCGCCAGGTGGTCGACGGGGTGCACGAGGCGGGCGGGCGGATCGTCCCGCAACTGTGGCACGTAGGCCCGCTGTGGGGCGCGATGGGTGCGGTGGATCCGGCACTGACGCCGATGCGCCCGTCCGGGCTCTGGGGACGGGCGGGGCGCACCGTCTATCCGGACAGCTACATCGAGCGGGCGATGGTTCCCACCCGGGCGATGACCGAACGCGACATCGAGGACGTCATCGCCGGGTACGTGCGCTCGGCGCGCAATGCCGTCGACGTCGGCTTCGACGGGATCGCGATCCACGCGGGCCACGGCTATCTGCTCGACGCGTTCCTGTGGGAGTCCACCAACCAGCGCACCGATCACTGGGGCGGCAGCCTCCAGCGACGGACCCGCTTCCCTGTCGAGGTGGTCCGGGCGATCCGACGCGAGATCGGCCCGGACCTGCCCATCTTCTACCGGTTCTCGCAACACAAGCAGCAGGACTACACCGCCCGCGTCGCGGACACCCCCGACGAGCTGGCGGCGATCCTCGGCGCCCTCGTCGAGGCAGGAGCGGACGTCCTCGACGCCAGCATCCGGCGTTTCGACCTGCCCGCGTTCGAGGGCAGCGACCTGACGTTGGCCGGCTGGGCGAAGAAGCTGACCGGGGCCACGAGCATGGCGGTCGGCAGCGTGGGCCTGAGCAAGTCGCTGCGCGACGCCGGAACGCCCGAACCCGCCGATCTCGACGGGCTGCTTCGCCGGCTCGACGCCCAGGAGTTCGACCTCGTCGCGATCGGACGACTGCACCTTGCCGACCCCGCGTTGGCACGCACGCTGCTCGGCGGAGGGCCCGTGCCGACGTTCGACCGTGAGCGGCACGAGGGCCGGCTGCATTGAGCTGACCTCGTCGTAGCGCCTCGAACACAAACGAACGGCCCCGACCACATACCGTGGTCGGGGCCGTTGCGCTGTCGTCTAGAACGCCCGGCAGGTCCGGATGTCGGTGGCCAGGATCGCCTTGGCGCCGATCTCTGCGAGCTGGTCCATCACGTCGTTGCTCACCTTGCGCGGGACCATCGAGCGGATCGCGACCCAGCCCTCGTCGGCCAGCGGCGCGATCGTCGGGGACTCGAGACCGGGCGTGATCGTCAACGCCTCGTCGAGCCGCGAGCGCGGGCAGTCGTAGTCGAGCATCACGTACTGCTGTGCGCGGACGACGCCCTGCACCCGAGCGATCAGCTGGTTACGGGCCTTGTCGTCGCCGTCGGAGCCGTCGCGCTCGATGAGCACGCCCTCCGAGTCGCACAGCGAATCACCGAACGCGACCAGGTTGTGCTGACGCAGGGTGCGACCCGAGCCGACCACGTCCGCGATGGCGTCGGCGACACCGAGCTGGATGGAGATCTCCACCGCGCCGTCGAGTCGGATGACGGTGGCCTCGATGCCCCTGCGCGCCAGGTCGTTTCGCACGAGATTCGGGTACGAGGTGGCGATGCGCAGCCCGGCGAGATCCTCCGGTGTCCACTGCTTCCCGGCGGGGGCGGCATACCGGAAGCTGGAGCGGCCGAAGCCGAGCGAGAGGCGCTCGGTGACCGGTGCGGCCGAGTCGAGCGCGAGGTCGCGACCGGTGATGCCGAGGTCGAGCTCGCCGGAACCGACGTAGATCGCGATGTCCTTGGGACGCAGGAAGAAGAACTCCACCTGGTTCGAGGGGTCGAGGACGGTCAGGTCGCGCGAGTCGGTGCGGCGGCGGTAGCCGGCCTCGCTGAGGATCTCGGCGGCGGACTCGGAGAGGGAGCCCTTGTTGGGTACTGCGACGCGCAGCATGCTGCTTCCTTTCGGGAAGGTCGAATGGGGTCTACCGGGAGTGCGAGCGGGGCTCACAGATGTCGGTAGACGTCCTCGAGCTTCAGCCCGCGCCCGACCATCAGGACCTGCACCCAGTACAGCAGCTGGGAGATCTCCTCGGACAGCTGCTCGTCGCTCTGGTACTCGGCGGCGATCCACACCTCGCCGGCTTCCTCGATCACCTTCTTGCCCTGGGCGTGGACGCCTGCATCCAATGCGGCCACGGTGCCGGAGCCCTCGGGGCGAGTGGCGGCACGGTCGGTCAGCTCGGCGAACAGCGAATCGAAGGTCTTCACGGGTGCCAATTGTTTCACAGCGCCGAGACGCCGCGACGCCCGCACTCAGGCGTCGGGCACGGCGAGTTTCGGCGCACTGTCGATCAGCTGCGCGGTGTAGGGGTCGCGGGGGCGCTCGTACACCTCCTCGGTGGGTCCGCACTCGACGATCCGGCCGCGGTGCATCACCGCGACCACCTCGCAGACGTGCCGGACGACGGCGAGATCGTGGGAGACGAGCAGCAGCGTCAACTGGTAGTCGGCGACAAGTCCAGCGAGCAGGTCGAGCACCTGCGCGCGCACCGAGACGTCCAGCGCGCTGACCGGTTCGTCGGCGACCAGGATCTTCGGCGAGGTGATCAGGGCACGCGCGATCGAGATGCGCTGGCGCTGACCGCCGGAGAACTGGTGCGGGTACCGCCCTGCCATGTCCGGCTCGAGACCGACGGCGAGGAGCATCCGCGCCACCCGCTCCGACGTGTCCGACGGCTGCGAGAGCGGCTCGGCCACTATGTCGCCGACCGTCATCCGTGGATCGAGCGACCCCATCGGATCCTGGAACACGATCGACACGTCCCGCCGGAACTGTCGCAGGTCCCGTTCGCGGGCGCCGACGATCTCCTGCCCGCCGACGCGTATCGACCCCTCGCTCGGGGTGTCGAGGGCGCAGAGCAGCCGGATCAGGGTCGACTTCCCGGATCCCGACTCGCCGACCACCCCGAAACGCTGGCCGGTTCCGATGTCGAAGGACGCCTCCGCCAGCGCGTGCACCGGTTCCGCCGGGCGCAGCAACGACGAGCGTGACCCCCGATACGTTCGGCCGAGTCCGCGCACCGAGACGAGGGGGTCGCTGTGCTCGTTGAACACCGGGGCTCCGGAGGTCTGGTGTTCACCCGGGGCGGACGTGCCGGGATCGAGCCGCGAGGCATCGAGCAGCGATCGGGTGTACGGATCGCGTGGATCCCCGAACACCTCCCCGATCGGCCCGGATTCGACGATCGCCCCGGAGCGCATCACGAGCACCCGCTCGCACAGTTGCGAGACCACCGCCAGGTCGTGGGTGATCATCAGCAGCGCGGTGTCGTGCTCGCGGACCGTCGTGTCGATCAGGTCGAGGATCTGTGCCGCCGTCGTGACGTCCAGTGCGGTCGACGGCTCGTCGCAGATCAGCACCCGCGGCCGGTTCGCCATCGCGATCGCGATCAGGACCCGCTGCCGTTGACCGCCGGACAGCTCGTGTGGGTACGACCGGGCGATCCTGGGCGGGTCCGGCAGGTTCACCGAGGCCAGGAGGTCCAGGACCGCGGTCCGCCGTTCCCTGCGCCCGACGCCCCTGTCGTGCAGGGCGATCACCTCGGCGACCTGGTTGCCGACCTTCATCAGCGGGTTCAACGCGGTCATCGGCTCCTGGAACACCATCGCCAGGTCGTCGCCGCGCAGCCGCGACCACTCCCGCTCCCCCAGGTCCACGAGATTCCCCGGGACGCCCTCGAGGGCCATCGTGCCGCTCGCGCGCAGCGGCTCGGGCAGCAACCCCATCAGGCTCAGCGCCGTCAGCGACTTCCCCGACCCGGACTCGCCGATCAGGCCGAGCCGCTCACCCGCGTCGAGACCGAAGCTGATCCCGTCCAGCAGGGTGCGTCCTCCGGCGTGCACTCGCAGGTCGGCGACCTCGAGCAGAGACCGCCCCCTCACGACCGCACCGCCCTCGGGTCGAGGCGGTCGCGGAGCCCGTCGCCGAGCAGGTTGAAACCGAGCACCGTCAGCGCGATCGCCAGCCCGGGCCACAGCATCACCATCGGCTGCAGATAGAGGTACGGCTGCGACTCCTGCAGCATCCGGCCCCAGGAGGGCGTCGGCGGCGGGGTGCCGAACCCCAGGTAGGACAGCGCCGCCTCGGCGAGCACCGCGATCGCGAAGGTGACCGAGGCCTGCACGATGAGCTCACTCGAAATATTGGGCAGCACATGGCGAATCGCGATCCGCGACGGAGCCTGCCCGCAGGCGCGGGCGGCGAGCACGTAGTCCTGGGACATCACCTGACGGGTGCCCGCACGGGCGACCCGGGCGAATCCCGGTGCGGCGCCGATGCCGAGCGCGGTCATCGCGGTGAGTGTGGAGCCACCCCACACCGCGGCGAACACGATGGCCAGCAACAGGGCCGGGAACGCGAGCAGCACGTCGTTGCCCCGCATCAGCACCTCGTCGGCGGCGCCGGGTCGCATGCCGGCGCTCACCCCGACCGGGATGCCGATCACGGCGGCGACGGCCACCGCGACCACACCGACCAACAGCGTGGTGCGCGCGCCCACGAGCAGCGAACTGAGGATGTCGCGGCCGAAGTCGTCGGTGCCGAGCCAGTGCTCCGCGCTCGGCGCCAGCAGCCGCGACGCCGAGTCGACGACCGTCGGGTCGTAGGGCGTCCACAACAGGGAGACCAGCGCAGCGACGACCACCACCCCGACCAGCAGCCCGCCGAGCACCAACGTCCCGGGCAGACGCCTCACCGCGCGCGGTCTCATGCCGCGCTCCGCAAGCGGGGATCGATCGCCGTGGACACCAGATCCACCACCAGGTTCAGCACCAGCACCGCCAGCACGAGCACCAGCACGATCGACTGCACCTCGGCCATGTCCCGTTGACCGACCTTGTCGAGCAGCAGGCTGCCGAGCCCCGGGATCACGAAGACTCGCTCGATCACCACCGCACCGATCAGCAACGTGGTCAACTGCACCCCCACGACCGTCACCACCGGGATGGCGGCGTTGCGCAGGCCGTGCCGCAGCAGCGCCTGAGTCCCGGTCAGTCCCTTGGCCCGCGCGGTGCGCAGGTAGTCCTCGCCCAGTTCGTCGAGCACCGCCGAGCGCACGTACCGCGTCAGCACCGACCCCTGCACCAGACCCAACGCGAGCGCGGGCAACGCCAGGTAGGACAGGAAGCCACCGACACCCTCGATCGGCGCTTGCCAGCCACTCGACGGCAGCCAGCCCAACTCGACCGCGAACACGGTCGAGAGCAGCACCCCGGCCAGGAACGCGGGAATCGCGATGCCCACCTGGCTGATTCCACCGATCACCAGACCGTCCGGCCTGCGGGCCCGGACCGCGGCGGCCACGCCGAGCGGCAACGCCATGGCCAGGGCGACGATCATGCCCGCCCCGACCACCCAGGCCGTCACCTGCAGCCGGTCGAAGATCTCCGGTCCCACCGACTGTCGGGTGAGGTACGAGGTTCCCATGTCGCCGTGCAGCATTCCCCACACCCAGCTTGCGTAGCGCTGGTACAGCGGCGCGTCGAGGCCCATCGCGGTGCGCTCGCGAGCGACCTCCTCGGCCGAGGCCTGCACCCCGAGCGCGATCCGTGCCGGGTCGCCGGGCAGCACCGACAGGAGCGCGAACACCAGCACCGACGCCGCGAGCGCGGTGAGCACGAAGATCCCGAGGCGACGTGCGAGCGCCAACGCCATCGCCGCTACCCCCGCCGCACCCGGGACAGGTCCATCGCCAGCGAGGTCGAGTTACGCGGCAGCCCGGTCAGATCCGCGTCCGCCACCACCAGCAGCGGGAACAGGAACAACCAGTCCGCGGCGGCGTCGTCGGTGACGGTCCTCGCCACCTCGCGCATCGCGGCTACGTATCCGGCCTCGTCGGCGGCGTCGGCCTCGGTGAGCAACCGGGTCACCGTCGGGTTGTCGTAGCCCCAGTAGAACTTCGGGTTCCCGAAGGTCGCGATGTCGTGCGGTTCGGAGTGCTGGATCACCGACATCTGGTAGTCGTGCCGGGTGAACACCGAGTCGAGCCAGACCGCCGGGAACTCGACGGGATTGGTGCGCACCGCGAATCCGACCTGCTGCAGTTGCGAGCTGACCACCTGCGCGGCCGCGGTCGCGTACGGGAGGTTGGGGACGTCGAAACGGACCACCGGATGCGGGTTTCCGGCCTCGGCGAGCAGCGCCCGCGCCCGCTCCGGGTCGAAGGGGTAGACACCGGTGAGGTCCTCGAACCAGGGGTCGGTCGGGGGAACCATCGACCCGATGAGTTCTCCGTAGCCGGCATAGGCGGTGTCCCGCACCGCCTTCCGGTCCACCGCGTACATCACGGCGCGCCGGACCCGGACGTCGTCGAACGGCGCGACCGCACCGTTCATCGACAGGGTGACCTCGCCGTTGGTGGTGCCCTGGGTGACACGGAACCGGGGGTCCGTCGCGAACTGCCCGAGCAACTGCGGCGCACCGAGTCCGTAGATCACGTCGACCCCACCGCTCCGCAACGCGTTCGCCTGCGCGGTCGCATCCGAGAAGTACCGCAGCCGAACGTTCTTCATGGCCGGTGGCGGTCCCCAGTACCGCGGGTTCGCCGCCAGCGCCAGCTCCGATCCGGGGTTCCACCGCGCCACGGTGAACGGTCCGGTGCCGATCGCCGTGGTCGCGAGCTGGCCGACGCCGCTCGGGGTGAACACGGCCCCGACCGGTCCGGTCATCGCGAACAGCCACTCGTTGCTCGGCCGGCGCAGCACCACCCGTGCCAGGTTCGACGCCGGGGTCTCCACCCGGTCCACCACGGCCATCGCGGCCGGCGAGTTCGCGGTCCAGTCGGACTTGACCCGCTCGATGCTGAACTTCACGTCGTCCGAAGTGAAGTGCGCGCCGTTGCTGAACGTCGCGTT
The DNA here is from genome assembly GCF_042672245.1 of Rhodococcus sp. NPDC127527. Taxonomy (NCBI): domain Bacteria; kingdom Bacillati; phylum Actinomycetota; class Actinomycetes; order Mycobacteriales; family Nocardiaceae; genus Rhodococcus; species Rhodococcus sp. NPDC127527. The sequence goes on along the minus strand of NZ_JBHXVP010000011.1, from coordinate 44,667 downwards.
CTCACGCAGGGTGAAGTCGTAGACGGTGCGGTCGGTGCTGACGGTCCACGAGGAGGCGAGCAGCGGGACGATCGCGCCGGCGTCGTCGAGTCGCACCAGACCCTCGTAGACGTTGTCCAGCAACGCCTGCGGGATGGCCGCGCCGGCGGTGCGGGTGAAGTCGAGGTTGTCCGGTTTGGCGGTGAGCGCCACGGTCAGGGTGTCCGGACCGCCCGGCCCGGACAGACCCGCCCCGGCCGCGCACCCGGCCGCGGTCAGCGCGGTGACCGCGGCAAGTGCGACGACCCTCGCCATCATGGCTGCGATCCTGCCATGCGCCCCGGTCAGGAGAGCGCGTACACCGACTGCCACGCCGCGTGGAGATCCCCGGCACCGAGACCGGACAGGCCGTCCCGGAACGTGCGACGCGGCCCGGCCGGCACCGGGACCAGCGACGGCACGACCAGAACCGCACAGCCGGCCGCCTCGGCCGCCGCGGCACCGGTCGGCGAATCCTCCACCGCGAGACAGTGTTCCGGATCGACACCGAGCAACTCGGCCGCCCGCAGGTAGGGCGCCGGATCCGGCTTGCCCGCGGCGACCTCGTCGCCGCACACCGAGTGGTCGAAGTGTTCACGCCCGAGGGTGTCGAGTGCGGGCTCGCACAGTACCCGTTCGGTGTTGGTCACCAGCACCGAACCGAGCCCGAGGGACCGGACCAGCGTCAGCGCCTCCCGCGCACCGGGGCACCACGGCAGTCCCGCCGCGAACATCTCCGCCATGCGCGCGTACAGCCAGGACTTGGCCTGCGCCACCGCCTCCGGAGTCGGCTCGAGCCGCAGCGCCGCGAAGATGATCGCCAGGGCGTCGGGCGTCGCCGCGCCGATGGTGGCCGTCCGGGTGTCCTCGGCCATCGGCCCGCCGAGGTGCTCGGACAGCTCGCGGACACCGACGTCCCACAGGTTCTCCGACTCGAGCAGTGTGCCGTCCATGTCCCACAGGACGGCCCGCAATCCGGCCCCACCGCCGGTCACGCCGTCAGACATTGAAGTACTTGGCCTCGGGGTGGTGCAGCACGAAGGCGTCGGTCGACTGCTCCGGGTGCAGCTGCAGTTCCTCCGACAGCTTGACCCCGATCCGCTCGGGCTCGAGCAGGGTCACCATCTTGACGCGGTCCTCGAGTTCCGGGCAGGCGCCGTAGCCGAACGAGTAACGCGCACCGCGGTATCCGAGCTTGAAGTACTCCTCCACGTCCGCGGGATCCTGCTCCGCGAGCGGGTGCCCGCCCGGCAGGGTCAGCTCCTCGCGCACGCGCCGGTGCCAGTACTCGGCGAGCGCCTCGGTCAGCTGCACGCCGATGCCGTGCACCTCGAGGTAGTCGCGGTAGTTGTTGGCCGCGAACAGCTCGTTGGCGAAGTCGGCGATGGGCTGCCCCATGGTCACCAGCTGGAACGGCAGCACGTCCACCTGCCCGGTTCGCCGGGCCTCCTCGCGCGAGCGCACGAAGTCGGCGATGCACAGGAACCGGTCGCGCTGCTGGCGCGGGTAGCTGAACCGCATCCGTTCCGGCGCATCCGGTGTGGGTTCGGTGAGGACCACGACGTCGTCGCCCTCGGAGACGGCCGGGAAGTAGCCGTACACCACCGCCGCGTGCGCGAGGATCCCCTCGGAGGCGAGCCGGTCCAGCCAGTGCCGCAGCCGCGGCTTGCCCTCGGTCTCGACCAGCTCCTCGTAGGTCGGCCCGTCGCCGGCCCGCTGACCGCGCAGTCCCCACTGGCCCAGGAACAGCGCGCGCTCGTCGAGCAGACCCGAGTAGTCGGCGAGGGCGATGCCCTTGACGATGCGGGTGCCCCAGAACGGCGGTGTCGGGACCGCGATGTCGGTGGCCACGTCGGAGCGTTCCGGCACCACGACCGGCACCTCGGCGGCCTTGCGCGCCTCCGCGATTCGCTTGGAGCGTTCGTGGCGCGCCTTGCGCTCGGCCGCCTTCTCCTTCGCGGCCAGCGCCTCCGGGCTGTCCGGATCGGGGCCGCCGCCGCGCTTGACCGCCATGATCGAGTCCATCAGGTGCAGGCCCTCGAACGCGTCGCGCGCGTAGCTGACCTCGCCGTCGTACACGTCGGCGAGATCGTTCTCCACGTACGAGCGGGTCAGCGCGGCGCCGCCGAGGAGGACGGGGAACTGCTCGGCCACGCCCTTGGCGTTGAGCTCGAGCAGGTTCTCCTTCATCACGACGGTCGACTTCACCAGCAGACCGGACATGCCGATCACGTCGGCCTTCTTGTCGACGGCCGCGTCGAGGATGGTCGCGATCGGCTGCTTGATGCCGAGGTTGACCACCTCGTAGCCGTTGTTGCTGAGGATGATGTCGACGAGGTTCTTGCCGATGTCGTGGACGTCGCCCTTGACCGTCGCGATGACGATGCGGCCCTTGCCGTCCTCGTCGGTGGCCTCCATGTGCGGCTCCAGGTAGGCCACCGCCGCCTTCATCACCTCGGCGGACTGCAACACGAACGGCAGCTGCATCTGGCCGGAGCCGAAGAGCTCGCCGACCGTCTTCATGCCCGCCAGCAGCGTCTCGTTGATGATCTCCAGCGGCGGCCGCTGCGTCATCGCCTCGTCCAGGTCCGCCTCGAGGCCATCGCGTTCGCCGTCGACGATCCGACGCTCGAGCCGGTCGAACAGCGGCAGGCCGGCGAGTTCCTGGGCGCGGGTCTCGCGCGCGGAGGCCGCCGAGACGCCCTCGAACAGTTCCATCAGCTTCTGCAGCGGGTCGTAGCCCTCGCGGCGGCGGTCGTAGACCAGGTCGAGTGCGACCTGCCGCTGCTCCTCGGGGATGCGGGCCATCGGCAGGATCTTCGACGCGTGCACGATCGCCGTGTCGAGACCGGCCTCGGTGCACTCGTGCAGGAACACCGAGTTGAGCACCTGTCGCGCGGCCGCGTTGAGGCCGAAGGAGATGTTCGAGATGCCGAGGGTGAAGTGCACGCGCGGGTGCAGGCGCTTGAGTTCCCGGATCGCCTCGATGGTCTCGATGCCGTCGCGGCGCACTTCCTCCTGACCGGTGGAGATGGGGAAGGTCAGCGCGTCGATGATGACGTCGGACTCGTCCAGGCCCCAGTTGGTGGTGATGTCCTCGAGCAACCGCTCGGCGATCCGCACCTTGTGCTCGGCGGTGCGGGCCTGACCCTCCTCGTCGATGGTCAGCGCGACCACGGCGGCGCCGTGCTCCTTCACCAGTCGCATGATTCGCTGGAACCGGGAGTCGGGTCCGTCGCCGTCCTCGTAGTTGACCGAGTTCACCGCGCAGCGGCCGCCGAGGTGCTCGAGACCGGCGCGCAGCACGTCGGGCTCGGTGGAGTCCAGCATCACCGGCAGTGTCGAGGCGGTCGCGAATCGGCTTGCGAGCGCGGCCATGTCGGCCGCGCCGTCACGACCGACGTAGTCGACGTTGAGGTCGAGCATGTGTGCACCGTCGCGGGTCTGGTCCTTCGCGATGTCGATGCACTTCTGGTAGTCCTCGGCAATCATGGCCTCGCGGAAGGCCTTCGAGCCGTTGGAGTTGGTGCGCTCGCCGATCATCAGGATGCTGGCGTCCTGCTCGAAGGGGACCGCCGAGTACAGCGACGAGGTGCCCGGCTCGGGCGCGGGAGTGCGCAGGCCCTGCTCGACCAACCGGACCGCTTCGGCGACGCGGGTGATGTGCTCGGGGGTGGTGCCGCAACAGCCACCGACCATCGACAGTCCGTACTCGGTGACGAAGCCGCTGAGCGCGACCGCGAGCTCCTCGGCGGTGAGCGGGTACTCGGCACCGTTGACGCCGAGCACCGGAAGTCCCGCGTTCGGCATCACGGACACCGGCAGCCGCGAGTGCTTGGACAGGTGGCGCAGGTGCTCGCTCATCTCGTCCGGACCGGTGGCGCAGTTGAGGCCGATCATGTCGATGCCGAGCGGTTCGAGCGCGGTGAGCGCGGCGCCGATCTCGCTGCCGAGCAGCATGGTGCCGGTGGTCTCCACGGTGACGTGGGTGATGATCGGGATCCGACGGCCGAGCTGGTCCATCGCGTGCTGGCTGCCGATGATCGCCGCCTTGACCTGGAGCAGGTCCTGGCAGGTCTCGACGAGGATCGCGTCGGCGCCGCCGTCGATCATGCCGAGCGCCGACTCGGTGTACGCGTCGCGCAGTACCGCGAACGGTGCGTGGCCGAGGGTCGGCAGCTTCGTGCCGGGGCCCATCGACCCGAGGACGAAGCGGGCCATGCCGTCGCGGCCGGGTCCCATCTCGTCGGCGACGTCGCGGGCGATGCGGGTTCCACGCTCGGACAGGTCACGGATCCGGTGGGCGATGTCGTAGTCGGCGAGGTTCGGCAGGTTGCAGCCGAAGGTGTTGGTCTCGACGGCGTCGGCGCCGGCCTCGAAGTACGCGGCGTGGATCTCGCGCAGCACGTCGGGGCGGGTTTCGTTGAGGATCTCGTTGCAGCCTTCGAGGCCGAGGAAGTCGTCGAGAGTGAGATCCGCGGCCTGCAACATGGTTCCCATGGCACCGTCGCCGATCACAACGCGCTGTGAGAGCGCATCCAGCAGGGCGGAGTGGAATGGGGCAGACATGCCGTCCAGAGTAGTGGGCGACGCGAAGCACCCTGGTCGTAGGCTAGGCAGGTGAGTCCAACCGAACCCCTGCTCCCGCCCGACGGCGACGTCCCCACGCTGCGCAACCCCATCCTGGTTGCCGCGTTCGAGGGGTGGAACGACGCCGGCGACGCCGCCAGCGGCGCCGTCGAACACCTGGAGTTGACCTGGGACGCACGCCCGCTCGCCGAGCTGGATTCCGAGGACTACTACGACTATCAGGTCAACCGCCCGCAGGTCCGGCAGGTCGACGGGGTCACCCGGGAGATCCAGTGGCCCGCGACCCGGATCTCGGTGTGCTCGCCGCCCGGCAGCGAGCGCGACGTACTGCTGCTGCGCGGGATCGAGCCGAACATGCGCTGGCGCAGTTTCTGCGACGACCTGCTCGAGATCATCGAGGACCTCGGGGTGACCACCGTGGTCATCCTCGGCGCGCTGCTCGCCGACACCCCGCACACCCGGCCGGTGCCGGTGACCGGTACCGCCTACAGCACCGAGTCCGCGGAACGGTTCAACCTCGAGCAGACCCGCTACGAGGGGCCGACCGGCATCACCGGTGTGCTGCAGGACGAGTGCGTCAAGGCGGGGGTTCCGGCCATCTCCTTCTGGGCCGCGGTCCCGCACTACGTCTCGCAGCCGCCGAATCCGAAGGCCACCGTCGCGCTGCTGCAGCGGGTCGAGGACGTTCTCGACGTGGAGGTCCCGCTCGGCGAACTGCCGTCGCAGGCAGAGGACTGGGAGCAGTCGGTGACGGAGATGACCGTCGAGGACGAGGAGATCGCCGAGTACGTCCGGTCGCTCGAGGAGCGCGGCGACGCGGAGGTCGACATCTCCGAGGTGATCTCGAAGATCGACGGCGACGCCATCGCGGCCGAGTTCGAGCGCTACCTGCGGCGGCGCGGGCCGGGCAGCTTCGGCGGTCTGTGAGCTCGCACGACCTGCGCGCACGACTGCAACGCGGTGCGCTGTACGCGGGCGGTTTCCTCGGCCCGTTCGGTGGCGGGGTGGTCGCGTCGATGTTCCCCGAGCTGGGCGCTTCACTGGGGGTGAGCACCTCGCAGGCGGCATCCTCGCTGACCGCCTACCTGCTGCCGTTCGCCGCGCTGATGCTCGTCTCGGGGACGTACGGCGCCCGCTGGGGCGGGTTGCGGACCGTGCGCGTCGCCTACGGGGTGTACGCGGCCGCGGCCCTGTTGGCTGTCGTCGCGCCGACGTTCGCGGTGTTCCAGGTCAGCCGAGTGCTGCAGGGCTGCGCGAACTCGTTCACCACGCCCCTGCTGCTCGCGGCACTCGCTGCGGTCACCCCACAGGCCCGGCTGGGCCGGGCGCTCGGCGTCTTCGGGGCGCTGCAGGCGGCCGGGCAGACCACCGCACCGCTGGTCGGCGGGCTGGCCGCGGAGGTGAACTGGCGGATCGCGTTCGCGGTGATCGCGGTGGTGGCCGTCGGGCTCGGCGCGATCGGCCTGCCGCCGGCCGACGAGCCCACGACCCCCGACGCTCCCCCGCGCCTCCGGGACGCCCTCCGGCCGACGGTGCTGCGGGTGGGCCTGGTCGCGTTGCTGGGCTGGGGTGCCCTCGGCGGGCTGAACTTCCTGGTCGCGTTCCGCGCCGAGGACACCCTCGGTCTCGACTCGGCGCACCGCGGCCTGCTGCTGACCGTGTTCGGCCTCGCCGGGATGCTGGCGGCCCGACCGGTCGGTGTCGCGATCGACCGATTCGGGGCCCGCGCGGCCGTCATCACCGGGGCGATCGGCGGCGCGGTGCTGGTGGCCGCGACCGGGCTGCTCGGGTCGGTCGGGGCGGTCGCGGTGAGTTGGGCGCTCGCGGGCGTGGCCGGGCAGTTCGTGCTCGTCGGCGTCAACTCGGCGATCCTGACCTCGGAGGGCGCGAACCGGGGCGGCGCGGTGTCTGTGGTGCAGGCGCTGCGATTCACCGGGTCGGCCCTGGCCCCGCTGGCACTGACCCCGCTGTACGCGGCCAGCCCGGTCGCGGCGTTCGTGCTGCCGACCGCGATGCTCGCGATCGCCGCGCCGGTGCTCATGCCCCGCACGCACCGACGCGCCGACTGAGGTCGCACGCAACGACGCCTCACCCCGAGCTGCGTCGCGCCGCCGCGGACGGCCCCGGCACCGGTTCGGCGACCTCGAAGGGAATCTCCATGCGGGCCACCGTTCCTGCTCGGGGTCCGGGGCGGACGGCGAAGCTGCCGCCTGCGGCGACGACACGCAACTCGTGCGAGGTCAGCCCGATGTGGCCGCGGCCGCGGCTGCGGTCGATCGCTTCGGCGGAGATTCCGTCACCGTCGTCGGTCACCGCGAGCACCGCGCGTCCGCCGGTGTTCGCGAGCTCGATCCGCACGCTGTGGGCGTGCGCGTGTTTGACGACGTTGCTGAGCAGTTCGCGTGCGGCACTGAACAACACGTCGTCGACCTGAGTGCGGAGGTCGTCGCCCCAGCGAGATGTCTCGAGGTCCACCGTGAAGCCCCCGCGGGCCTGCGCGGATCGGGCGAGGTCGCCGAGCGCGCGGGCGAGACCGATGTGATCGAGCACCGTCGGATGCAGTTCCGACACGGTGGCCCGCAACAGGGTCGAGGTCTCGCCGAGTGCGTGCGTGATGCGTTCGAGGGCTCCGGGATCGGCGCCGGTCAGATCGTCGAGGTCCATCTTGGCCGCCAGAATGTACTGCAGCGCACCGTCGTGAAGCTGCTCGGACATCGCACGCCGTTCGCGTTGCTCGAGGCTCACCAACTCGGCGAGGAGCGCGGTGCGGTCCCTGACGAGCCTGCCGATGGTCAGCACCCTGGAGCGTTGGATGCGACTGAGGACTACTGCGCCTGCACCCAGACAGGCGAGCGCCATCGTGCTGAGCAGGACGGAGGACCACGGTTCCTCGTTGGAGGACATGGTGGCCCAGCTGGCGGCGAGGAACGCCCCGACCGTCGGGACGACGACTCCGACGCAGACCAGCGGGCGCAGCTGTGTGCACGCCAGCAGGGGTATCACGAACAACCCGTTGGTCAGAATGTTCGCGGTCCAACTCTGTTGCGCTTGAACGCCGGTCAACAGCGCGAGGCCGGCGAGCACGGCGAGGTCGACGAACAGTGCGAGCCAGATCGCGTTCACCGGCCCCCGGCCACCGCGGCGCGCCCACAGTGCCACCGCACTCGCCCAGATCGCGTAGCCCGTCAGGATCGCCGCGCACACGCCGAAGCCGTTGGCCGGCGGCACGACGAGGAGGGTCAGTCCGATGAACAGCACGAGTGCCCCGCGCAAGGCGAGCTGCAGGTGCACCCCGCGATAGGCGTGTTCGAGGAGTATTCGTTCGAAATCGGTACCGTCGCGTCCGTTCGCCGGTACCAGCACCTCCGACATGCGGCCACCTCTCGCTGAGCGCGCCGCGACCGGCCGCAGTCGAGGCCTACCGGCGTGGACCCTGCCGTGCCGGGCGACCGGTCCGGGGCGAGGTCGATGCTCGGTCCACACTCCAGACTCTATTCGCCGATCAGGCAAGCCACCCGCGGATCGGCCGCGGCGCCCGTACCGCTTCACCGCCCGTGAGTGGCTCTTGCCAGGAGCTCAATCGAGGGTCTTGACTGGATCGTGGGCCCGGTCGCCCTGATGTCGCCGGGTGACGCCCGCGACCGACCCGGGCCGAGTGCGCCCACAGCAACGCTGGATCCCATCACCGTGCGACACGGACAGCGAGGATGCAGATGTCGACACACCGAGCAGTGCACGTCCGGTCGGCCGGGGAGATATTGACCCTCGTCGACGTCGAAACCACCGCACCCGAGCCCGATCACGTCCGGATCGAGGTTGCCGCGTGCGGGATCTGCGGCACCGATCACGGATTCGTCAACGGCGGATTCCCGGGGATGTCCTGGCCGCTCACACCCGGTCACGAGATCGCCGGAACCATAGCCGAACTCGGCACCGGCGTCGACAACTTCACTGTCGGCGACCGGGTCGCCGTGGGCTGGTTCGGCGGTCACTGCAACGAGTGCGTCCCCTGCCGGCGAGGCCACTTCATCCACTGCGAGAAGCTGCAGGTGCCGAGCTGGCACTATCCCGGCGGATACGCCGAATCCGTGACCGTCCCGGCCAACGCACTCGCCCGAATACCTCGCGAACTGTCCTTCGTGGAGGCCGCACCATTGGGTTGCGCCGGCGTCACCACCTTCGACGCGCTCCGCAAGACCCGGGCGCGTCCCGGTGACCGGGTAGCGGTCCTGGGAGTCGGTGGGCTCGGGCACCTCGGTGTGCAGTTCGCGCGGGCGATGGGCTTCGACACGATCGCCGTCGCCCGCGGCGAGGGCAAGCGCGACGACGCCCTCGAGCTCGGCGCCCAGCACTACGTCGACTCGTCCGATGGCGACGTCGGCGAAGCCCTGCGCGAGCTCGGAGGCGTGTCGGTGGTCCTCGCGACCGCCGCGAACTCGAACGCGATGGCCGCCACGGTCGGTGGACTGCTGCCGCAGGGCGAACTCGTCGTCATCGGCGCAACCCCCGACCCGCTGCCGATCAGTCCCCTGCAGTTGATCCTGCGCGGGCTCAGCGTGACCGGTCACCCCGCCGGCACCGCCCGCGACGTGGAGGAGACGATGCGGTTCGCGGTCGTTTCGGGAGTTCGCGCCCGGATCGAGGAACGCCCCCTGGCCGACGCGGTGGCGGCGTACGCCGCCACCGAGGAGGGACGCGCCCGCTACCGGATGGTGCTCACCATGTGACCCCGTCGCGGCGGTTCGGTGGCGTCAGCTGCGCAGCACGGATTCGACGAGTTGGTGTATGCCGGTCTTCAGCCGGGCGGTCTGCCCCGACTGGATGAGGTGCAGCACGAGCTCGCCGCCCAGGGTGCCGAGCAGAAGTCGGGCGAACATGTCGGCATCGACGTCCGGTCGGGCTTCCGAAAGCAGGTCCGCAATGTGTCGGTACCAGAAGGCGTGAATCTCGTCGGTGTGCGGATCCTCGGTGGCAGTGTCGTAGGCCACCACCAGCCCGATGTTGACGACCACGAGGTCGGTCATGGCGTCGAAGTAGGCCAGCAGCCGCTCACCGGCCGGCGCACCCGGGCCGAGGGGCGGGGCGCCGTCGACCACGGCGCGGCGGAGGTCCTCGGCTCGCTCGAGAACCAGCGCGCGCATCAGGCCCGCGCGACTGCCGAACCGATGGAACAGAGTTCCCTTGCCGACGCCGGCGGCCGCCGCGATCTGCTCCATCGACACATCGCTGGGGCCGCGCTCGGCCAGCAACCGCGCCGCGGCGTCGAGGATCGCGCGCCGATTCCGCGCGGCATCCGCTCGCTCTGATCTCCGAACCTCGGACGACACCACACCTCCATTGACAACTTGACCGGCGGTCCATATCGTCGAACGCACCAGAACCGGACCGGCGGTCAGATTAGGGGAAATCATATGAGAGCAGTCATGTTGACGGCCACCGGCGGCCCGGAAACCCTCGTCACCCGGGAGGTTCCCGAGCCGTCGCCGGCGGCCGGGGAGGTGCTCGTTCGTACCGAGGCCACCCCGGTACTCTTCGTCGAGACCCAGATCAGATCCGGCGTCTTTCCCGTCCCGACGGGGCTACCGGCGGTATTCGGCACGCAGGCCGCGGGCGTCGTCACCGAGGTCGGCGCCGGCGTCGACCCCGCGCTCGTCGGCACCCGCGTGGTGGTCGCGGGCATGGGGATCGGGGCACATGCCGAGTTGGTGTGCGCGCCTGCGGAATCCGCCGTTCCGATCCCGGACGGGCTGTCCTGCGTCGATGCCGCCACGGTCGTGATGGGCGGATCCGTCGCACTGGCACTGCTCGAGACCGCGCGCCTGTCCGGTGACGACACGATCCTGATCGAAGCCGCAGGCACTGGCGTCGGCGGCTACCTGACCCAACTCGCGCGCTCGCGGGGCGCGGGCACGATCATCGCGACCGCCGGCAGCCCCGAGAACCGCGAACGCGCCCGCAGTTTCGGGGCAGACATCACCATCGATCACACCGAACCGGACTGGGCCGACCGCCTACCGGAAGCGTTGCGAGGCGACACCATCGACGTCGCGTTCGAGTCGGTCGGCGGCAGCAGCTCGCTCGCCGTCCTCGACGCGATGACACCACTGGTGGGGCGAATGCTCTACTACGGAATGCTCAGCGGCACGCCCGCCGCGGTCACGTCCTCGGACCTGCTCGCTCGAGGGCTCTCGCTGACCGGTTGCAGCGGCCCCGCCTGGCTCGCCCGGGTTGCCATCACTCAGTCGACTGTCCTCGAACTCGCGGCCAACGGCAGCATCGCCCCGATCATCGACACGGTGCTCGGATTCGACGATGCGGGACACGCACACGAACGGATCGAGCTGCGGCACGCGAAAGGGATGTTCGTCCTGACGCCTGAAAAGGGTTGACGGGCAGTCGGCTTCGATCCACACTTTCTTATGCCCGCGGATGACGAAGAGCGTCACATCGAGTTCGTGGTCGAACGCCTGACCCGCAAACATCCGAACGTCCCGGCTGCAACGGTTCGCGCAATCGTCGCTGCGTCGCACACACACTTCGCCGGCAGGCGTGTCCGCGACTTCGTCCCGCTGCTGGTCGAGCGCAATGCGGAAGCCGAGCTCAACCGCACCGGTCCACGGGACGTCGCTGTCGGCGCCGACGCCGCACCCGCAGGCAGTGGCAATCCCGGCCCGGCTGAACCCAGCCCTCCGGGGGCTACCGGTCGCCATCGAAAGCGCTGACCGAAGGAAGACCGTCAGGCGCGGCTCGCCACCCCTCGACCTCCGAGTCGAAGTGGTCGACAGTGGACACATGCGAGGAATCGCGTTCGACGCACCGGGGCCTCCCGGGGTGCTGACGTGGCGGGAGATGAGCCGTCCCGAGCCCTCACCGACCGACGTCGTGGTCGCCGTCCGAGCCGCCGGGATCACCCACGCCGACCTCCTCGAACGCGAAGGCCACTATCCGAGCCCGGGTGGCGGACCCCGTGTTCCCGGCCTCGAATGCGCGGGCACGATCCAGCGGGTCGGCGAACGGGTGATCGGCTGGTCGGAGGGCGAGCAGGTCTGCGCGCTGCTCGGCGGCGGTGGGTACGCGGAACTGGCCGTCGCGCCCGCACGACAGTTGCTGCCGATCCCGGACGGCCTGGGTTTCCCGGAGGCAGCGGCGCTGCCCGACGCGGCGTGCACCGCATACGCCAACCTGACGTTGAAGGCCCACCTGCGCGCAGGACAGTGGGTCCTCGTGCACGGCGGCGGCAGCGGCATCGGCACCATGGCCGTCCAATGGGCGAAGGCCTCCGGAGCCCATGTGATCACCACCGTCGGGAGCCGGACCAAGCTCGACCGGGTGCTGCGGCTCGGAGCCGACGTGGCCGTCGACTACCGCACCGACGACTTCGTGGCGCGGGCGCTCGCCGCCACCGGCGGCCGCGGCGTCGACGCGATCCTCGACGTGGTCGGCCGGCCGTACCTGCGCGAGAACATCGAGTGTCTCGGACCCGATGGACATCTCGTCGTCATCGGCGGAACACTCGGGCCCGTCGAGGTCGACCTCGGCCTGCTGTTCAGCAAGCGGGCCAGCATCGCGGTGACCTCCCTTCGCTCCCGCCCGCCCGATCAGAAGGCCGCCGTCGTCGCGGCCGTCCGCAGACACATGTGGCCGGTGATCGCACGCGGGGTGATCGCCCCCGTCGTCGACACCGTGCTGCCCATGCCGCTGGCCGCCGAAGCACACGAACTGCTGTACGGGGGACGGACCTTCGGCACCGTCGTCCTCACCGTCCCCTGAACGGCACCGCTGCCGTCACGCACCGCACTGCGACGACTACGTCTCGTCGGCGAGTTCCCGCGGGACGGCGACGGCGTCGACGAGGGCGCCGTTGCGCCACACGGTGACCTCGATGCGCCGGCCTATGGTGCCCTCGACCATGAGTGCCTGGATGTCGGTGGCGGTCGCGACGGGGTCTCCGTCGATCGCCACGAGGATGTCGCCGGTGCGAAGCCCCGCCGTCGCGGCGGCACTTCCGGGCACGACCTGCGCGACCTGGACACCGCGCTTACGCCCCAGCTTGGCGGCGAGCTCCGGCCGCAGGGGAACCTGCGTCCCGGCGATCCCGAGCCAGCCACGGCGCACACGTCCGGTACGCATCAGCGAGGCGATGATCCGTTCGGTTGTCGCGTTGATCGGCACCGCGAGACCGACTCCGACACCGGCGACGGCCGTGTTCACACCGACCAGGCGACCTTCGCTGTCGGCGAGAGCGCCGCCGCTGTTGCCGGGGTTCAGGGCCGCATCGGTCTGGATGACCTCGTCGATGACCCGACCGGACCGCGTCGGCAGCGACCGACCCAGCGCGGAGACGACACCGGCGGTCACGCTGCCGGCGAGGCCGAGCGGACTCCCCACGGCAACGACCAGCTGACCGACCCGCAGCTGGGCCGCATCGCCTCGCGCCACCGCCGGTGGCACGTCACCCCTCGCACGTAGAACCGCCAGGTCCGACAGGGTGTCCCGGCCGGTGACGTCCGCGACCACCTCGCCGCCATCGGAGAACGTCACGTCAGCCTGCCTCGCCCGGTCGACGACGTGGGCACTGGTCAGGATGAAGCCGTCGGGGGTGAGCACCGACCCGCTGCCGCCCCCTGTCCCCCGCCGGGTCCGGACCTGCAGACTGACGACGCTCGGGAGGACCCGCTCGGCGACCCGAATCACGGCTTCGGAGAACGCGTCCAGTGGCTCCGCATCCTTGCTCATGCACCGATCAACCCATCCGCCGACGTGGCCGATACCGCCGTTCGCGCAGAGCCGAAACCAACCGACGACCGCGGACGCGGGCTCGGGCTTGCCGTTGCGCTGTGCATGCTGCCGTGGCCGGGGTTCGTTCCCGATGACGTGGCCGCGGCATCGCGGGCCGCGAGCCAGCGCGCGCAGCAACCCCTTCAGTCAGTACTTCACCCGGAAGTTTCCGACCAGCTGGATCATGTTGTCGTCAGGATCGGCGATCGGACATAGTCGTACGCCCTTGTTTGCGTCCATGATTCGGCCAGTCCCGAGACCCATTTCGCGAAGTTCGCGAACACCTTCCTCGATGTCAGACACGGCCAAGTTGAGCATCCCATTGCCGGCGCGCACGGGGTCCTCGGTCACCTGCACCCAGCCGCCATCGGTGACCTGCCATTCGACCAGGTTCGGCATCGGGTTGTTGTCGGGTTCGCGGCCGAACAACGTGGTGTACCACGCCCGGCCGGCTTCGATATCGCTCACCGCGACGACGGCCAGCACAAAATCAACCTGCGCCATGATCAGTTCTCCTGTGCATCAGCGACTGCGGCGAACTCCGCGGCCAGTGTGTCCAACTGCTGCGCGGTTCCCCGTTCTCGCCACTCGTGCTGCTCCTGGCCGGGTACGTACATACCGTGCTCGGTCAGGACCACCCAGGTGTTGGCATCCTCTGCCCGGAACTCGACACTGGTGACCGAGACCGTCGACAGTCGGTCCTCGGTGTGCAAGGTCGACATGGTGAGAATTCGCTCATTGAGCACGATTTCGGCGTAGCGCGCCTCATAGGTGAGAGCGCGGCCTTCTCCATCGAACCCCTTGACCGTCTCGAGGCCGCCGACCACAAAGTTCTGAGAGTGCTCGGCCCCATGGGCCATCCAGCGTCTTCGCGCCTCCGGAGACGCCCAAGCCTCGAACACCCGCTCGACCGAGGCCGGAAAGCGACGCTCGAGTGTAAACGTCGAGTGCGTTACCTCCATGATCAATTTCCCTTCAGATAGTCGTCGAGTTGATCAAGCTGCCGTTCCCACTCCGTACGCTGACGGCCGAGCCACTGCTCCGCTTCGCGCAGCGACTTGGGTTCGATCCGGCAGCTACGCACTCGGCCGACCTTCTCGGTGACGATCACGCCCGCCGCCTCCAACACCTGCAGGTGCTGCATCACCGCGGGCAACGACATCGTCAGCGGCTCGGCCAGCGCCTTCACCGCCGCCGGGCCGCACACCAGGCGCTCCACGATCGCCCGCCGAGTCGGATCGGCGAGCGCCTGGAACACGCGGCCTATGCCTTCTGAACCAGACTGGTTAAGCATGCACTTAACTATTGCGATCGATCGCGAATAAGTCAAGCAACTGGTTAACCAATGTGGGACGGATCGGCAGCTCACGCCTGACCTGCGGATTCTCGCAAGCCCCGGCCGCAAAAATGCCAGGCGAAGGGGTGCTTCATGCTGTCCCAACGGGTTTCGACCCGAATTGCCTCAACTCGGCTGACTCGTTGTATCGACGCGGAAACCTGCCGTCGGACCTCAACCGCCTGGCGGACTGGATCCGAAGTTCGCGGGCACCTGGAAGGCGATCCAGCCGCCGAGCTCGAGTTCGCCCGCCCATTCCACCAGCAGCTCGCGATGCGTCGGCACCCATTGCAGCAGGGCGTTGCTGACGAGACCACAACCGAGATCGACCACCCGACGCGGGCCGACTGCCCCGATCTGACCGATCAGATCGAAGAACGGCCGACGTCGCTCCGCCCCGAACAACGAGTACTGAATGGGATCCACGTGCACCACACCCGGCGACGCGGCGGGTGCCCGTGATCAGGGGTGGGTCGGGCGACGCTAATGGACGTGGTCCTCCCAGTCCGCCGGCACCCGGCCCGCGGGGCCCGGCACCGGCTGGTCGACCGGATGGTGGCGCGGTGGAGCCAGGTCGGGGCCCTCGTACATCTGCTCGGTCCGGTAGTCGAAGAACCAGTCCTCGCCCGGCTCGAAGCTCTGGATGAACGGGTGACCGGTCGCCGCCGCGTGCGCGCTCGCGTGCTGCGCGGGCGAGGTGTCGCAGCACCCGATGTGACCGCACTGCGCACAACGGCGCAGGTGCACCCACCAGCCCCCGGCCTGGTCGCACTCCGCGCAGCCCGGGCCGCTCGGCGGTACCTCCAGATCGATTCCGGCGATCTCAGGCATCGTTGTCTCCTTCCGGCGCGGTGAGCGGGATGCGGACCACGAACTCGGTGTGCCCCGGCCGAGACTGCACGCGGATGTCTCCGTGGTGCTTGTCGACGATGCGCCACGAGATGTCGAGTCCGAGCCCCGTACCCTCCCCGACCGCCTTGGTGGTGAAGAACGGCTCGAAGATGCGACTGCGGATCTCGTCGGGAATGCCCGGCCCGGTGTCTGCGATCGACACGGCCAGACAGTCGCCGTCCCGGCGGGTACGGACGGTGAGGGTGCCGCGGCCGTCCATGGCGCCCACCGCGTTGTCGATCAGGTTGGTCCAGACCTGGTTGAGTTCGGCTGCATACACCGGGACGCGCGGCAGTGCGCGGTCGTAGTCCCTGACGACGTCGATGCCGCCGATCTTGCCTGCCAGCATCACCAGGGTGCTGTCGAGCAGTTCGTGCACGTCAGAGTCCTGGAACGGGGCACGGTCCAGCTGTGAGTACTGCTTGGCGGCGCCGACGAGCGCGCTGATTCGGGCGGTGGAGTCCGAGATCTCGTTCATCAGCAACTCGGTCTCGATGGTGTAGTTGAGCCATGCGACGGCACCGGTGAGGACATCCGGCGAGGTCGCGGCCGCGACCCCCTCGAGCCAGGCGACGTCGAGGCCGGCCTGCACGAAGTTCGGCGCGAGGTTCCACCCTTCCGCGATGCCGTGGCCCTCCAGCCACTCGCCGAGAGCATCCTCCCGGTCCGCCGCCTCCAACGGGCTCAGCGTGGGAGCCTTCGCGATCAGCTCCACGGCCTCCTCCTGGATCCCGATCAGCGCCCGGAGGGTCGCGGGGTCGTAGGCACCCGAGGCGATCATCCCCAGCTTGTGGCGCATCCCGGCCACCCGGTCCCGCAGCGTCGAGGCCGCCCGGACCGCCGCCGCGGCCGGATTGTTCAGCTCGTGCGTCAGCCCGGCGGACAGCGAACCGAGCGCGAGCAGCCGTTCCCGCTGGTCGAGTATCTCGCGGGAGCTCTGGTTACCGAAGAACAGCCCCTCGAGCAGGTGCAGCGCCATGGGGAACCACTCCGCCATCAAGCGGGCGAAGTCACCCGCGTCCAGGACGAAGAACGTGGAGCGCTCAGGCACGGTCATCGAGCCCGTGTACACCTGCGGGACACGGTCGCCCATGTACGCGGTCCAGGCGCCCGCGTACGCGCCGCGATGCGAGGTGCGCACGATCTCCACCTCGTGACCACCCGACAGCTTCGTGAGCACCACCGAACCCTCGACGAGCACGTAGAAGCAGGTCGCGGGGTCGCCCTCGCGGTACACCGGGCCCGGCTCGATCACCTCGACCCGGCCCGCGCGGCACAGCTGCGCGAGCTGATCGTCGTCGAGCTTCTCGAAGAGGAACAGCGACCGCAGTTCCTCTTCGGTGCACACCGGCCGCGCGTTCACGACTTGGCCAGGTATCGGTGCACGAGCATCACTGCCATGGCTCCCTCTCCTACCGCCGACGCCACCCGCTTCGCCGAGTCGGAGCGCACGTCCCCGGCCGCGAAGACCCCGGGCACGCTGGTTTCGAGGTGCTGCGGCAGGCGGTCGAGTTCCCAGCCCCGGGGCCGTTTGCCGTCGACCACCAGGTCAGGCCCGGAGACCACGTAGCCGTGGTCGTCGCGCACCACGACACCGTCGAGCCAGTCGGTGCGCGGCGCGGCCCCGATGAACAGGAAGAGCCACTGCGCATCGACGGTCTCGGTACGGCCTGTGGTGTTGTCGCGCAAGGTGATCCGCTCCAGATGGTCGTCGCCCTCGACTCCGACCACCTCCGAGCATGCCCGAACCGAGATCCTCGCATCCTGCTGGATCTGCCGGATCAGGTAGTGCGACATGGAGTCGTCCAGCGAACGGGCGCGCACCACGACGGTCACCGAGCGCGCGCCCCGGGCGAGGTAGACCGCCGCTTGCCCCGCGGAGTTGGCCCCGCCGACGATGTACACGTCCTGGTCTGCGCAGCGCGCGGCCTCCGTCACCGCGGAGCCGTAATACACACCGCGCCCGGTGAACTCGTCCAACCCGGGTGCCGACAACTGCCGATAGGACACCCCGGTGGCCAGGATCACGGTGTGCGCGTTCAGCGACGCCCCGTCCGCGAACCGGACGGTGCGCGCCGACCCGTTCACCTCCAGGGCGACGACATCGCGCGTGGTGATCACCTCGGCACCGAACTTGGCCGCCTGCCGACGCGCCCGGTCGGCGAGCTGCGCCCCGGAAAGGCCGTCCGGAAAGCCCAGGTAGTTCTCGATTCGGGAACTCTGCCCGGCCTGGCCGCCGGTGGCGGTGCGCTCGATCAGCACGGTGCGCAGGCCCTCCGACGCCCCGTAGACCGCCGCGCCCAGCCCTGCCGGCCCACCGCCGATCACGACGAGGTCGTAGAAGTCCGACGACGGCGTGGTGGCCAGTCCGACGTGGTCCGCAAGTTGCGCATCGGTCGGCTCCACGAGCGGCGTGCCGTCACACGTGATCACCACCGGCAGCCGCATGCCGTCGGCGCCCGCAGCCTCGAGTAACCGCTGCCCCTCCGGTTCGTCGGACATGTACCACCGGTACGGGAGCTGGTTGCGGGCCAGGAACTCGCGCACCTCCGCGGACCGTGCCGACCACCGGTGCCCGACCACCTTGGTCTCGGTCACCGGCCTCCGGTCGGAGGTCAGCCAGGCGTCGAGCAGCGCGTCGAGCACTGGGTAGAGCTTCTCCTCGGGCGGATCCCACGGCTTGAGAAGGTAGTGGTCGAGGTCCACGACGTTGATCGCGTCGATCGCGGCGTCGGTGTCGGCATAGGCGGTGAGCAGCACCCGCTTCGCGGCGGGATACAGGTCCATGCCCAGCTCGAGGAACTCGATGCCGCTCATCCCCGGCATCCGGTAGTCCGCGAGCAGCACCGCGACCGGGTCACCGCGCAACTTCATCTCCTTGAGCGCGGACAGGGCCTCGTCGCCGGACTGTGCCCGGATGATCCGGTACTTCTCGCCGTACCGTCGGCGCAGATCCCTGACGATCGCACGGGAGACGGTCGGATCGTCGTCGACGCTGAGAATCGCGGGCAGTGCCATCCCTCTCCCATCCGGAGCGCCGCTGAGCCTCCCGTTCGAGTATGCCTCGATCGGCCGGTTCTGTGCTGTTCGCCGTCACCCAGGCCAGCCGTCGGCAAACTCGTGATCGTGCTCCCCCAATGCGGGTGCCGGCAGCCGAACGGTCAGCGGTTCGCCGTCGATCAGGCCCGGCAGTCCGACATGGGTGAAGGGGCCGGCGACGGGGTGCTCCGACTCCACCAGCACTGCGCGTTCGGCCAGGTGCGGGTCGGCGGCGATGTCGCCGATCGTGCTGTGCACCGGACCGATCGCCAGTCCGCAGTCGCGCGCGACGTCGATCCACTCCCGCTGTGTCCGCCCGGCGAAGACCGTCACGAGCGACGCCGTGAGGTCCGCCGAGTCGAACCCCGCGTCGGCCAGGTCGGGGCGCTCGACCACGCGACAGAAGCGCTTCCAGAACTTCGGTTCCAGCGCGGTGAACGCGACCGCTCGCCGATCCGCGGTCGCGTACAGCCCGTACCGGGGCCCGGCCTGACCGTCGCTGAGCAGCGGAAGCGTGCTGTCGTCCCGGATCCGGTCCCGGTTCGCGTGGTAGACGACCGGGATCATCGACTGCGCGAACAGTGCGTCCGCACCGGACACGTCGATCCGGCAGCCGGCGCCGGCGCGCATCCGCCGGACCAGCGCGGCGCAGATCTGCAGCGCCGCAGCCGTTCCCGCCGCCGCGGCCGCGTCCCCGCCGCGGCCGCTGATCGAGGCGCCTTCGGTCTCGGTGGGTACGAGGTGCCCGTCGGACGTCACTGCCGTCGGGTTGCCACCGACGAGCGCGCTCATCATCAGCCCGTGGGTCGGGATTCGCGCGTAGGGGCCACTGGCTCCGTAGCCGCTGACCGAGCAGTGCACCAGAACCGGATTCAATTCCGCCAGAACTGCTTCGGTGAGTCCCAACCCGGCCAGGACGCCGGGCGCGTTGCCGTCGACGAGGACGTCGGCGTCCTCGATCAGTCGGCGGAACCGGCGCACCCCGTCGGCGGTGCGCAGGTCCGCGGTGACCGCGCGCTTGTTGCGGTTCAACTGCAGGTGCGCCGGGCTGTATCCCGGTTCGATCTGACCGAGCGCCCACCGGATCAGGTCTCCGTGCGGGGGCTCGACCTTCACCACATCGGCACCGAGGTCGGCCAGCAGCATGCCGACGGTCGCCCCGGTCAACAGGCTCGCCGACTCGACCACCCGGATTCCGTACAGAAGCGGTGCGGCCACCGGCGACTCACCCATCGGCGAGTCGCAGACCGTGGTCGGCGCACCCGTCGGCCAGCGCCGTGAACATCGTCGCCGCATCGTCTCGCCGGCGCCGCTTGCTCGTCGCCACCCGGCCCTCCAGGACGACGGCCAGCCGCGCCATCGCCAGCCCCTGGTAGAACGGCAGCAGGTCCACCGACCACCCGGTGCGTTCGGCGAACCGGTCCACCAGGTGTCGCCGACCCGGAACCAGGTCGTGGGCCCTCGGATCGGTGCCCCCGAGTGCGAAAGCGGCAACCATCGGGTTCTCGTCCGGGCGCACCCACCGCGCGGTCAGGTAGCCGATGTCGACCATCGCGTCCCCGACGGTGGCGGTCTCCCAGTCCAGGACCGCACACACCGCCGGCTCCGCGCGGTCGACCATGAGGTTCATCGCGCTGTAGTCACCGTGGATCAGGCCGAGGCGGTACTCGCGCGGCTGCCGGGCCTCGAGCCGGCCGAGCAGGGTGTCGAGCGCCGGGGTGTCCCGGGTGCGGAACTGCTCGAGCATCACGCGGGCCTTGTCGAACTGGCGGCCAAGGTAGCCGTCGGGCCGCGTGAGCGCGGCCAGGCCGGTGGCCGCCCAGTCGAGAGTGTTGATGCGGGCGAGGGTGTCCACGATCGACTCGGTGATCGCCCGGCCGTCGCGGGCGTTCGCGAACTGCGGGGGCAGGGCCCGGTCGAGGGTGATGCCGTCGACGAACTCGGTGACCAGCAGGTCGCGGCGGAGAGGTGTGGTGTCGTCGCGGGCAAGGACGACGGCGGGGTGCGCGATCCCGGTCCCGGACAGCGCCGCGAGGATGCGCGCCTCCCGGCTCAGGTCGAATGCGCCGCCGACCGCGGCCTCGGGATGGTCCGGGGCCACCCGCAGCACCCAGCGCCGGTCACCGCGGGTCACGAGGTGGATCTCGTGGCTGTGCCCGGCGGCCTGCGCCAGCGGCACGATCCCCACCTCGCCGGCGCCGGGCAGCCGTCCGGCCAGCCAGCGCGTCAGTTCCGCCGCCTCGGTGTCGTCGAGCACTCGGCCCGCCCTGGTCTCGGTGTTGTCGTGGATTCCCGTCACGAGTATCGGAAACCTCCGTTGAGGCCGATCGTCTGGCCGGTCAGCCACCCGGAATCGGGGTGCAGCAGGTGACTGACGAGCGAGGCGACGTCGGCCGGGGTTCCCACCCGGCGGGTCGGCGCCTGCACGGCATAGAAACTCGCGACGTCCTCGTTCGTCACCTCCCGCGCAGTGGGCGTGTTGACCAGTCCCAGTTGGACTGTGTTGCAGGTGATTCCGCGACCGCCGAGCTCTGTCGCCGCGGTGCGGGTGAGGGCCTCGGCGGCGGCCTTGCTGGCGGCGTAGGCGCCGCCCCCGAACAGCCCCTGGACCGCGGATACGGAGGAGATGTTGACGATCCGGCCGCCGTCGTTCATCCGCTCCGCGCATTCGGCGGCGGCGACCAGCAGGGAGTGGGTGTTGAGCGCGAATGCGCGCAGGTATCGGTCGTGTTCACCGGCCGCGAGCTTGCGCATCGAACCGAACACCGCGGTCGCTGCGTTGTGAACATAGGCGTCGACCCGGCCGTAGCGGTCCTCCGCGGCCCCCATCAGGCGTCGCACCTCGTCCGGCTCGGACAGGTCGGCCTGCACCGGATTCGTTGGCACAGTAGCCAACCACCACGTCGAACCCGTCGGCGGCCAGGCGTGCACAGATCACCGAGCCGATCCCTCCCGAACCCCCGGTGACCACCGCGGACCGCCGCCCGCCCGGCAACGACGCCGACGCCACGTCACCACCTCCCGTCATGTCAGAACCACCTCGTCACGATCACGACGCCGTTGGCACCCGCGCCGGCGGTGATCATCACGACGAGGTCGCCGCGCCGGATCGGCCGCGCTCGCGCCGCCATCACCGTGCCGATCGCCAGCGATGCCGACGCGGTGTTCGCCACCCACTCACCCGATGTCGGGACCTTCTCGGCCGACAGGCCGAGCAGCCCGCCGAGAGCGCGCACCATCTGGACGTTGGCCTGGTGGACGAACAGGTGGTCGATCTCGTCCACGGTCGCGCCGGCCTCGTCGAGACACTGGCTCAGCAGCTCGGGCAGTTCGCGGACGAACACCTCGACGAGGCCGTGGCCGTCCATGAACAGTCGATCTGGACCGGTGAAATCCGGTGTCCGGTACGGGGTCCGCAACGCGTCGACGTGGGAACTGTCGGACATCATCCGGTACGCCAGCATCCCGTACCCCGGCGGCACCGGACCCATCAGGTACGCGCCGGCACCGTCACCGAACAGCGGCGCCGTCCGAGCGTCCGACGGGACCAGAAAGTTCCGAATCCGGTGCGCTCCGACCACGAGTGCGGTTCGTGCCACCCCGATCTCGTGATAGGCCGCGGCGGTCACCATCGCCTGGGCGAACCCGGCGCAGCCGCCGTCGATACTCAGCGTGGGCAACGGCGGCAACCCGATCCGCGCGTGCACGTCCGACACCGGCGCCGGCACCTGCCGATCGGGTGTCGACGTCGCGACCAGGAGCATTCCCGGATCGTCGGCGGCCTCGGCGGTCAAGGCGAGGTCGCGCGCGTGTTTCAGTGCGCGGCGGCCCGCCTCGGCGCCGAGATCCGCAGTGGACTCGTCGACCGCGGCACGACGACGTTGCCGGACACCGGTCTTCGCCACGACCCACTCCTCGGTGACACCCGCGGCCGCGGCGACCTCCGCGCTGGTGACCACCTGCTGCGGGACGTACATGCCCATTCCGAGCACGCCGTAGCCAGGCCGATCCGTGCCGTGTGTGCCCGACCGCATCGCCGATCTCCTCGCTGAGTGCTCATCGATGGCTGTTGACCGCCTGTTTACTGGATCGTTCCTTCCGGCGCGGGTGTTTCGCCGCATCCACCGAGATGACGTGTGACGAAACCCTGACAGCACGACCCCGACGGAGGTGAGCACTTCCTGATTGCCGCGTAACCTGCCGGCAGCGACCGCGTCACCGCGGCGCCGCACCCTGGGCGCATGGCGACCACAGGTGAGGTGAAGAGGCGGCTGCTGGTGATCGGCAACGGCATGGCGGGCGCGCGCACGGTCGAGGAGATCCTCGCCCGGGGCGGCCGCGACCAGTTCGACATCACGATGATCGGTGACGAGCCGTACGGCAATTACAACCGCATCATGCTCTCCCATGTCCTCTCCGGCGAGACGGCCGCGGACGACGAGGACATGATCCTCAACCCGATGAGCTGGTACCGGGAGAACGGCGTCACCCTGTACGTCGGGGACCGCGCGGTGCGGCTGGACCGGTTCGCCAAGGCCGTCACCTGCGAGAGCGACCGCGTTGTCGAGTACGACGTCCTGATCGTCGCGACCGGCTCCAACACCTTCTTTCCGAACATGGACGGCCTGCGCGAGCCGGACGGACGTCTCGGGCGCGGGGTGTTCGGGTTCCGCACGATCGCCGACACCAACGGGATGCTGCAGCTGGCGCAGTCCCGGGACAAGGTCACCGCGGTCGTCATCGGCGGTGGGCTGCTCGGACTGGAGGCCGCGTACGGGCTGCGCACCCAGGGCCTGGCCGTCGACGTCGTGCACTCCCCGGGTCACCTGATGAACCAGCAGCTCGACGAACGCGGCGGCGAGGTCCTGCGCGCGAAGATCGAGGCGCTCGGCGTCGGCGTGCACACCGCGATGCGGACGACCGCCGTGCTGCGCGACCCGTTCGGCGCGGTGACCGGGGTCGGGTTCACCGACGGCAGCATCCTGCCCGCCGACATGGTGGTCGTCACCGCGGGCATCAGGCCGAACACCGAGCTGGCCCGCGCCGGCGGTCTGGTCGTCGAGAGAGGCATCGTCGTCGACGACCAGATGCGCTGCGAGGACGAGGGTTCGGTGTACGCGGTCGGCGAGTGCGCCCAGCACCGCGGCGAGCTCTACGGTCTCGTCGCGCCGGTGTGGGAGCAGGCCGTCGTCCTCGCCGAGCACCTCACCGGCGTGAATCCCGCAGCGGCGTACCAGGGCTCGAGCTCCACCACGAAACTGAAGGTCGCCGGCCTCGACGTGGCCGCGATGGGCGTGAAGGGGCCCGAACTCGACGGCGACGAGTTCGTCCAGTTCTACGACTCACGCACCGGCGTCTACAAGAACGTGGTGGTCCGCGACGGCAGACTCGTCGGCGCGACGCTGATGGGCGAAACCGGCAAGGCGGGCCTGCTGACTCAGGTGTTCGACGGGAAGGTCGACCTGCCGGAGGACCGCCTGTCGCTGCTGTTCGATCTCGCCGGGGCCGGCGAGGCCGCGTCCGCCGCGGATCTGCCCGACGAGACGCAGGTGTGCAACTGCAACGGCGTCACCAAGGCCGACCTGGTCGCCTGCGTGCACTCCGGGGCGCAGACACTGACCGAGGTCTGCGCGAAGACCCGCGCCGGCAAGGGTTGTGGCTCGTGCAAGGGACTCGTCGCGGACATCGTGGCGGGCGCGGCTGGTGGGGCGCTCGCCGCCGATCCGGCAGCCGACTGGTACGTGCCGTGCATCCCGATGACCAAGGCGGAGTTGATCGCCGCCATCCGCGAGCGGGACCTGCGCGCGGTGTCCCAGGTGTTCGCCGAACTCGCCGAGGGCGGCCGCGAGGAGTCGACCGCGAAGATGCCGCTGGCCTCCCTCCTGCGGGTGATCTGGGGTCCGGACTGGGTGGACGAGCGCGGCGCGCTGTTCATCAACGACCGCGTGCACGCCAACATCCAACGGGACGGCACGTTCTCGGTGGTCCCGCAGATGAAGGGCGGCGTCACCACACCGGACCAGTTGCGTCGCATCGCCGACGTCGCCGACAAGTACGCGGTGCCTCTGGTCAAGGTCACCGGAGGCCAGCGCATCGACCTGCTCGGCATCAGGAAGGAGGACCTGCCGAAGGTGTGGGGCGATCTGGACATGCCGTCCGGGTACGCCTACGGCAAGAGCATGCGGACCGTGAAAACGTGTGTCGGCAGCGACTTCTGCCGCTACGGGCTCGGCGACTCGACGAGCCTCGGTATCGCGCTCGAGGAGCGGTTCCAGGGCCTCGAGACCCCGGCGAAGCTCAAGCTCGCGGTCGCAGGCTGCCCCCGCAACTGCTCGGAGGCGCTGTGCAAGGACCTCGGTGTCGTCGCCGTCGGCGACGGCCGCTGGGACGTCTACGTCGGCGGCGCCGCCGGCGCCCACATCCGCAAGGGCGACCTGCTCGCCACCGTCGACTCGGCTGCCGCCGTGATCGAGCTGGCGGGCCGGTTCGTCCAGTACTACCGCGAGGACGCCAAGTGGCTCGAGCGCACCTACGACTGGGTACCGCGAATCGGCCTGGAACGACTGCAGGCGTTGCTGGTTCGAGACGAGGAGGGCATCGTGGCCGGACTGGACGAACGGATGGCGACCGCGGCGGCCGGATACCGCGACCCGTGGCGCGAGCGGAGTGCACCGAAGTCGCCGGCGCAGTTCGCGCCCGCGCTGCCGCTGCTCCCGCTCCCCCAGGTGCCGGTCCGATGACCGCGGTGGTGGACCGGCAGGTGACGGTCGGGCCCGTCACCGACCTGACGCCCGGCGAGGGTCGCACCTACGTCGTCGCCGGCAGGCAGATCGCGGTGTTCCTGCTGGCGGACGGCACGGTTCGCGCGATGGACGCGGTGTGCCCGCACAAGGCGGGACCGCTCGCCGACGGTCAGATCGACGGCGCGGTGGTGACCTGCCCGCTGCACCAGTTCGCGTTCCGGTTCGACACCGGGGCATGCACCACCGAGGCCGTGGCACCGGTCCGGGTGTATCCGGCCGACGTGCACGACGGGGCGGTGGTCGTCCGGATCTGACGGCCGACCACCACTTGCACTGTCGCACTCACCCTTCGAGAGGCTCTTCATGTCCCAGACCACCGGCAAGCTGGACGCCGACGCGCTGCTCCGGTTCGGCAAGCACTTCCAGCGCGGCGAGGCGTCCGCCGATCTGCGCACCCTGCACCAGATCGGCGGCCGCACCTCCGACGACTTCTACCGGGACCGGATGTCGTACGACAAGGTGGTGCGCTCCACCCACGGCGTGAACTGCACCGGTTCCTGCTCCTGGAAGATCTACGTCAAGGACGGGATCATCACCTGGGAGGCCCAGCAGACCGACTACCCCTCGATCGGCCCGGACAAACCCGAGTACGAGCCGCGCGGCTGCCCCCGCGGCGCCTCGTTCTCCTGGTACACCTACTCGCCCGCGCGGGTCCGCTACCCGTACGTGCGCGGCGTGCTGCTCGAGATGTACCGGGACGCCAAGGAACGCCTCAAGGATCCCGTGCTCGCGTGGGAGGACATCGCATCCGACCCCGAGAAGTCCAAGCGCTACAGGTCCGCCCGCGGCAAGGGCGGATTCGTCCGGGCCGAGTGGTGGGAGGCGGCCGAGATCGTGGCGGCCGCGCACGTACACACCATCAAGAAGTACGGCCCGGACCGCGTCGCCGGGTTCTCCCCGATTCCCGCCATGTCGATGGTCAGTCACGCGGTCGGCACCCGGTTCATCTCGTTGATCGGCGGCGCGATGCTGTCCTTCTACGACTGGTACGCCGACCTGCCCGAGGCCTCGCCGCAGGTGTTCGGTGACCAGACCGACGTGCCCGAGTCGGCCGACTGGTTCGACGCCGGCTACCTGATCATGTGGGGCTCGAACGTCCCGGTCACCCGAACCCCGGACGCGCACTACATGACCGAGGCCCGCTACCGCGGCCAGAAGGTCGTCGTCGTCTCGCCCGACTACGCCGACAACACCAAGTTCGCGGACCAGTGGCTGCCCGCGCGCCCCGGCACCGACGGCGCCCTCGCGATGGCGATGGGTCACGTGATTCTCAAGGAGTTCTTCGTCGAGAAGAACACCGACCGGTTCACCGACTACGTCAAGAAGTACACCGATCTCCCGTACCTGATCACGCTGGACCGGCGAGACGGCGGGTACGTGCCCGGAAAGTTCCTCACCGCGGCCGATCTCGGCGACACCGCCGAGGGTGCCGAGCACAAGACGGTCCTGCTGAACGCGGTCACCGGCGAGACGGTGGTGCCCGGCGGCTCCCTGGGACATCGCTTCACCGAATCCGGCAAGGGCCACTGGAATCTCGACCTGCGCGGCGTCGACCCGCTGATGACCATGTACGACACCGGCCCGGCGACGAACTCCGTCGCGGTCGACCTTCCTCGTTACGACACGTCCACTCCCGGCGTGCTGCGGCGCGGCGTGCCCGCGCGAACCGTGGCGGGCCGGCTGGTCACCACCGTCTTCGACCTGATGCTCGCCCAGTACGGCGTCGGACGCCCCGGCCTGCCCGGCACCTGGCCCACCGGCTACGACGACACCGAGGAGCCGTACACCCCGGCCTGGCAGGAGGCCATCACCGGCGTCCCGGCCGCCTCGGCGGCCCGCGTCGCGCGCGAGTTCGCCGACAACGCCGACCGTTCCGGCGGGCGGTCGATGATCCTGATGGGCGCGGGCACCAACCACTGGTTCCACTCGGACCAGATCTACCGGTCGTTCCTGACCCTGACCCTGCTCACCGGCTGCCAGGGCGTCAACGGCGGCGGCTGGGCGCACTACGTCGGCCAGGAGAAGTGCCGTCCGGTGACCGGCTGGGCGACACTGGCATTCGGCTCGGACTGGTCGCGGCCCGCCCGCCAGATGCAGGGCACCATCTTCTGGTACCTGGCCACCGACCAGTGGCGCTACGACCCGTTCACCGCGGAGGTGATGGCCTCGCCACTCGCGGACGGAAAGTTCTCCGGCCGCACCGCCGCCGACAACGTCGCGCTGGCCACCCGCCTCGGCTGGATGCCGAGTTACCCGACGTTCAACCGCAATCCGCTGGACCTCGCGGACGAGGCCGACCGGCTGGGCAAGGACGCCGCCACGCACGTCGTCGAGGGGCTCGAGACCGGCCATCTCCAGTTCGCGGTCGAGGACCCGGACGCGCCGGAGAACTTCCCGCGCTGTCTGACGGTGTGGCGCTCGAACCTGCTCGGCTCGTCCGCGAAGGGCAACGAATACTTCCTGAAGCACCTGCTCGGCGCCGATTCGAACCTCAATGCCCGTGACTCCGAGGGCATCCGGCCCGAGGAGCTGATCTGGCGGGACGAGGCACCGGCGGGCAAACTCGACCTGCTCACCACGCTGGACTTCCGGATGACGAGCACCACGCTGTTCTCCGACGTCGTGCTGCCCGCCGCCACGTGGTACGAGAAGCACGACCTCTCCAGCACCGACATGCACCCGTTCGTGCACGCATTCTCCCCCGCGATCTCCCCGCCGTGGGAGACCAAGACCGACTTCGAGGCGTTCCACCGCATCGCCCGCGGGTTCAGCTGGCTCGCCGAGAAACACCTCGGTACCCGCCGCGACATCGTCGCGGTGCCGCTCACCCACGACACCGCGGATGCCACCGCCCAACCCGGTGGGCGGGTGCTGGACTGGAAACGCGGTGAGTGCAAGCCGATCCCGGGCAAGACTATGCCGAAGCTGGTGGTCGTCGAGCGCGACTACTCGGCGATCGCGGAGAAGCTCGGCGCGCTCGGACCTCTCGTCGAGGAACTCGGGCTCACCACCAAGGGCGTGACCATCCACCCGACCGAGGAGGTCGAGTACCTGCGCGGGGTCAACGGCACCGTCGCGAGCGGCGTGGCGGCAGGCAGGCCATCGCTGGCCAAGGACAAAAACGCGTGCGAGGCGATCCTCGCGCTCTCCGGCACTACCAACGGCCGCCTCGCCACCCAGGGCTTCGAGCACCTGCAGGAGCGGACCGGCACACCACTGGTGGACCTGGCCGCCGAGAACGAGGGCACCCGAATCCGGTTCGCGGACACCCAGGCCCGGCCGGTCCCGGTGATCACCTCACCGGAGTGGTCGGGTACCGAGACCGGCGGCAGGCGGTACTCGCCGTTCACCATCAACACCGAACGGCTCAAGCCCTGGCACACCCTCACCGGACGGCAGCACTTCTACCTCGACCACGACTGGATGTCGGAACTCGGCGAGCAACTGCCGATCTATCGTCCGCCGCTGGACATGACCGCGCTGTTCGACGAGCCCGCGGTCGGGGAAGCTCACGGTAACGGCGTGGGCGGCGCCGTCACCGTCCGATATCTGACGCCGCACAGCAAGTGGTCCATCCACTCGGCGTACCAGGACAACCTGCACATGCTCACGCTGTCGCGCGGCGGTCAGTCGATCTGGATGTCCGACGTGGACGCCGCCAAGATCGGTGTGGCCGACAACGACTGGATCGAGGCGACCAACCGCAACGGCATCGTGGTCGCCCGCGCGATCGTCAGTCACCGGATGCCCGAGGGCACGGTGTTCATGTACCACGCCCAGGACCGGGCGGTGGGGGTGCCCAGGACCGAGCGGACCGGCAAGCGCGGCGGCATCCACAACGCGTTGACCCGGCTGATGATCAAGCCCTCGCACCTGATCGGCGGCTACGCCCAGCAGTCCTTCGCCATGAACTACCACGGCCCGACCGGCAATCAGCGCGACGAGGTCACGACGATCCGCCGCCGCGACCAGGAAGTGACGTACTGATGAGAGTTATGGCGCAGATGGCCATGGTGATGAACCTGGACAAGTGCATCGGCTGCCACACCTGCAGCGTCACCTGCAAGCAGGCCTGGACCAACCGCGACGGCGTCGAGTACGCCTGGTTCAACAACGTGGAAACCCGCCCGGGACAGGGCTATCCGCGGCAGTACCAGGACCAGGAGAGGTGGAAGGGCGGCTGGACGCTCAACCGGCGCGGCAGGCTGACACTGAAGAGCGGCTCTCGGGCCAGGCGGCTGCTCAACATCTTCGCCAACCCCGAGCTGCCGACCGTGTCCGACTACTACGAGCCGTGGACCTACGACTACGACAACCTGCTGGCCTCGCCGGCGATCGACACCGTCCCGGTGGCGAAGCCGAAGTCGCTGCTCACCGGCGAGGACACCAAGGTCACCTGGGGCGCCAACTGGGACGACGACCTGGGCAGCGGACCGGAGCAGGTCGGCAAGGATCCGTTGCTGGCCAAGGTGTCCGACAAGGTCAAGCTCGAGTTCGAGCAGACCTTCATGTTCTACCTGCCACGCATCTGCGAACACTGCCTGAACCCGGCCTGCGCGGCGTCCTGCCCCTCGGGAGCGATCTACAAGCGCACCGAGGACGGCATCGTTCTCGTCGACCAGGACAAGTGCCGCGGCTGGCGGCAGTGCGTCACCGGGTGCCCGTACAAGAAGATCTACTTCAACCACAAGACCGGCAAGGCCGAGAAGTGCACGTTCTGCTACCCGCGGATCGAGGTCGGCATCCCGACCATCTGCTCGGAGACCTGCGTCGGCCGACTGCGGTACATCGGCGTGATGCTCTACGACGCCGACGCCGTTCTCGAGGCGGCATCGGTCACCGACGACAAGGATCTCTACCCGTCGCAGCTCGGGGTGTTCCTCAACCCGCACGACCCGCGGGTCGTCGCCGAGGCCGAACGTGCGGGCATCTCCGCCGAGTTCATCGAGGCCGCGCAGAACTCCCCGGTGTACAAGCTGATCGTCGACTACCAGGTGGCGCTGCCGCTGCACCCGGAGTACCGCACGATGCCGATGGTCTGGTACATCCCGCCGCTCTCACCGATGGTCGAGGCACTCTCGGACACCGGCCACGACGGCGAGGAGGCCGACAATCTGTTCGGCGCCATCGACGCGTTGCGGATCCCGGTCGAGTACCTGGCGGCACTGTTCACCGCGGGCGAGGTCGGTCCGGTGCGGGCGTCGCTGCAGCGGCTCGCGGCGATGCGCGCGCACATGCGCCGGGTGAACCTGGGCGAGCCGACGCGGCCGGAGGTCGCCGAGGCGGTTCGCCTGTCGCCCGAGGACCTGGCCGCGATGTACCGGTTGCTCGCGCTGGCCAAGTACGAGGACCGTTACGTGATCCCGACCGGCGCCGGCTCGGACGCGCACCGTCTCGACGCGCTCGCCACCGGCTGCAGCCTCGACGAGGACGGCGGGCCCGGCATGACGGCCTTCGACGTGATGGCGGACAAGTTCCACCTGACCGACCAGGCGCAGGACACGAATCCGACTGCGGCACCCGAGAACAAGACGGGGCGGATCAACCTGCTCGACTGGGACGGCCGGAGCACCGAGGGACTCGTCCCCACCGGGGTGGGAGCCGACGCCCCCGGCCGCGAGGACGCATGATGGGCGCGCTCGGCTTGCGCCGCCGGGCCGCGGGCAGGCTGCGTCCCACCGTCGACGCACTGTCCGAACGGGACCAGCGGCTGGTGTGGCGGATCGCCGCCCTGCTGTTGGACTATCCGACGGAGCAGACGCTCGGCATGCTCGGCGATCTCGGTGACGCCGCCGCCGCGCTGCCGGGGCAGGCCGGCGAGCACCTGCTCGGATGCATCGCCGTCATGCAGGCGTCACCGCGGATCGAACTGTCCGCGTTGTACGTCGAGACGTTCGACTTGCGGCGCCGCAGCAGCCTGCACCTGTCCTACTACGCCTACGGCGACACCCGCAACCGAGGAATGGCGTTGCTGCGCTTCAAGAACGCCTACCGGAACGCCGGCGTCACTCTCGGCGAGCACGAGCTGCCGGACTTCCTGCCGGTGGTGCTCGAGTTCGCCGCCACCACCGACGCCGCACGCGGGTACCGGCTGTTGGTGACGCACCGCGCCGTCGTCGAGGTGCTGCGGTTGTCCCTGCACGACAGCGAGTCCCCCTTCGCCGGGGTGCTCGACGCGGTGTGCGCGACTCTGCCAGGGCTCGACACCGACGACCGGCAGCAGGTGGCGAAACTCGCCGCAGAGGGCCCGCCGGAGGAGGCGGTCGGCCTCGACACGTACGCGCTCGATCCCGCCCTGCATCCCCACGTCGATCATCACCCCGAGATCGGAGAACGACGGTGACCACGCTGCTGTGGCTGACCCTGCCGTACATCGCCCTCACGTCCTTCGTGGTGGGACACATCTGGCGTTACCGCAAGGACCAATTCGGCTGGACGACGCGGTCCTCGCAGATGTACGAGAGCCGACTGCTGCGGCTGGGCAGCCCGCTGTTCCACTTCGGGATCCTGGCAGTGCTCGCCGGGCACGTCGGCGGCGTCCTGATCCCGGCCGCGTGGACCGAGGCAGTCGGCCTCTCCGACCACTCCTACCACCTGATGGCGGTCGGCCTCGGCGTGCCCGCCGGTATCGCGACCGTCGTCGGCCTGGTGATCCTGCTGTACCGCAGGATCACCGTGGTCACCGTCCGCCAGGCGAGCAGCACGAGCGACCGGATCATGTACGCACTGTTCGTCGTGGTGATCGCCAGCGGCATGTTCAACACGATGGGCGAGAACCTGATCCTCGGCAAGTACGATTACCGGTCCACCGTGTCGCCGTGGTTTCGCAGCCTTTTCTCACTGAGTCCGCAGCCGGAACTGATGGTCGGGGTGCCGTGGAGCTTCCAATTGCACGGTCTGACCGTCATGGCGTTGTTGGCGATCTGGCCCTACACACGCCTGGTGCACGTATTCAGCGCCCCGGTCGGCTATCTCGGCCGGCCGTACGTCGTGTACCGCAGCAAGGACCCCCGCCGACCTGGGGGAAACCGGTACGGCCGGGCCTGGGAAACCGCGAACGGTAACAGGGCCTGAACACGACGCAGAAAGCCGCGCGCAGTCGCAGCCGATGAACTAGCGTCTCAATGGAATCGGGGTCCATCGTTGAATTCGTGACCTGGCGCGTTAGCGCGCTCGGGAAATCGACCGAACGGATGAGGATTTTCATGACGGAGATTCGCAGGCAACGTCGTTTTCGCACGATCAACTCGAAGCGCGCGGTCGCGGTCGCGGGGGTCGTCGCGGTGGGGTTGGTGTTCGGCACCGGAACGGCCGCGGCTGGCGTGGACAACGCCAACAGCCTCGTCGACTTCAGTGGCGATCGCGTCGAGGTGTCCCAGGGTGACACCCAGATCAATGCGGTGCCTCCGCTGGACAGTTCGCCGCTCAGCCGCGAGTTCTTCCACAACGGCTATGCCGAGGTCCAGATCACCGGCCCGAATGCGGCGGCCGCCAAGGGCACCAAGCTGACCTTCGGCTACCAACTCGGCTACCCGATCGCCCTCACTGGCGCGACCATCCAGCTCAACACCCCGAGGCTCGGATTCGAGCTCGAGCACAGCAACAACGCCCTCGTCGGCTTCGGCGGCGGCGTCGCCCCGTCCTTGGCCCTCAACGCCAACAACCGCGGAGAGCTCCTCGGCGACATCATCCCCCAGCAGAACTTCACCTTCGACCTGCAGCCCGGTGGCATCACCGACGTGCCCGTCGTCAAGGACAAGTCCTTCGACGGGCCGGGTGCGCGGCTTCGTATCGCGGGCGTGCACGGCAGTGTGTCCGGCGCGATCGGCCAGGTGACGATCCGGCCGTACGCACGGGCCGAAACCGAGGCAGGCGACATCGTGATGACCTACGGCGCACCCGTTCCGCTGTAGATCGCGTCCCATCCGGACCGGAATCGCTCCCGCATCGCTGGACGATTCCGGTCCGCCCGCGCCACGCTCGTGGAAACCGACGGAACGGATCAGTACCTTCATGACGGAGATTCGCAGGCAGCGTCGTATTCGCATTGCCAACTCGAAGCGCGCCCTCGCCGTGGCAGGCGTCTCGGTGGTGGGGCTGGTGTTCGGCACCGGAACGGCCGCGGCGGGCGTGGACAACGCCAACAGTCTCGTCGACTCCAGCGGCGACCGAGTCGAGGTCTCCCAGGGCGACACCGCCGTCAATGCGGTACCGCCGCTCGACAGCTCGCCGCTCAGCCGCGAGTTCTTCCACAACGGCTACGCCGAGGTCCAGATCACCGGGCCCCACGCCGCCGAGGCCAAGGGCACCAAACTCACCTTCGGCTACCAACTCGGGTACCCGATCGCCCTCACCGGCGCGACCATCCAGCTCAACACCCCAGGCCTGGGCTTCGAACTCGAACACAGCGACAACGCCCTCGTCGGCTTCGGCGGCGCCACCCCTCCCACACTTGTCCTCAACGCCAACAACCGCGCCGAACTGCTCGGCGACTTCATCCCCCAGCAGAACTTCACCCTCGACCTGCAACCCGGCGGCATCACCGACGTGCCCGTCGTCAAGGACAAGTCGTTCGACGGGCCGGGGACCCGGATCCGTGTCGCGGGCGTGCACGGCAGTGTGTCCGGCGCGATCGGCCAGGTGACCATCCGGCCGTACGCACGGGCCGAAACCGAGGCAGGCGACATCGTCATGACCTACGGCGCCCCCGTACCGCTCTAGGCCGAGTCCGCTTCGGGACGTCGGCGGATCGGTCAGAACGCCGCTTCGTCGAAGTCCATCAGGTCGACGTCGATGGATTCGAGGACCACTCGCACCGAGGTGAGCAGCGGCAGCACGTTCTTGGCGAAGAAGGACGCGGCCATGAGTTTGCCCCGATAGAACGGCTCGTCCTCGGCCGGCACGCCTGCGTCCAGTGCCGCCTGCGCGATCTCCGCCTGGACCAGCAGTCGCCAGCCGATCAGCAGGTCTCCCACCGCGTAGAGGAAGCGGACCGACCCCAGGCCCACCTTGTACAACTCGGTGGGTCGTTGCTGGGCAGCGACGAGGTATCCGGTGAGCGTCGCGGCCATCGCCTGCACCTCCGCGAGCGCGGACCCGAGCAGGGCCCGCTCGGACTTGAGTCGCCCGTTGCCGGCGGATGCATCGACGAAAGTCTGGATCTGTCCCGCCAGGTGCGCGAGCGCAACCCCTCGATCACGGGCGATCTTCCGAAAGAAGAAGTCCTGCGCCTGAATTGCCGTGGTGCCCTCGTACAGCGTGTCGATCTTCGCGTCCCGGAGGTACTGCTCGATCGGATAGTCCTGCAGGTACCCCGAGCCGCCCAAGGTCTGCAGGGACTCGGCGAGCAACTCGTAGGCCCGCTCGGAACCGACACCCTTGACGACCGGCAGCAGCAGGTCGTTGACCCGGGCGGCCATCTCCGGATCGGCACCGGACACCGACGCAGCCAGGTCCGGGTTCTGGTGTGCGGCGGTGTACAAGTAGACCGCCCGCAGCCCCTCCGCGTACGCCTTCTGCCGCACCAGGCTGCGCCGTACGTCAGGATGGTGGGTGATGGTGACGCGCGGTGCGGCCTTGTCGGCCATCGCGGTCAGGTCGGCGCCCTGCACTCGTTCCTTGGCGTACGACAGCGCGTTCAGATATCCCGTGGACAGGGTTCCGGTGGCCTTGGTGCCCACCATCATTCGGGCGTTCTCGATCACCTGGAACATCTGGGCGATGCCGTCGTGGACGTCCCCGACCAGCCAGCCGACCGCGGGCACGTCGGTGGCACCGAAGGTGAGCTCGCACGTCGGCGACGACTTGATGCCCATCTTGTGCTCGACGCCGGTCACGTAGACCCCGTTCCGCGCGCCGAGCTCGAGGGTCTCGGGATCGAACAGGTACTTCGGCACGTAGAACAGGCTCAGTCCCTTGGTACCGGGACCGGCGCCCTCGGGCCGGGCCAGCACCAGGTGGAAGAGGTTCTCCGCGGTGTCGCCGACGTCGCCGCCCGAGATGAACCTCTTGACTCCCTCGATGTGCCAGGTGCCGTCGGACTGCGCCACGGCACGGGTGCGGCCGGCGCCCACATCGGAACCCGCGTCCGGTTCGGTCAACACCATCGTGCCCGCCCAGCCGCGCTCGAATCCGGCCTTCGCCCAGCGCTGCTGCTGGTCGGTGCCCACGGTGTACAACACGCTGGCCATCAGCGGCCCCATGTTGAAGAAGCTCGCGGATCCGTTCGCGGCGACCAGCATCTCGCCGATCGCCCAGACCAGCGGCGCGGGAGCCGGGACGCCGCCCATCCCCTCGGGCAGTCCGAGCCGGGACCATCCGGCCGCGTTCACCGCCTCCACCGTCCTGCGCAGCGCGTCGGGGACGACGACGGCGTGGTTCACGGCATCGAACTCGACGGGATTGCGGTCGGCATCCACGAACGAGTCCGCCACTGGTCCCTCTGCCAGCCTCGCGACCTCGGCGAGGATCTCGCGCACGGTCTCGGTGTCGAGGTCGCCGTATGCCCCACTGTCCAGGAGGTCCCCGATTCCGAGCACCTCGAACATGTTGAACTCGATGTCGCGCACGTTGCTCTTGTAGTGACCCATGCCGCTACCTCCGCTGGTGGACGATGCCGATTGGGAGCCTGCCCGACCCGGGAATGCGTACGCAACCGTAGGTAGCGACGCCGTCGACCGGCCCCACCGAACACGCCGACCTGCCCGCTCGGTCCGGGACCGGTTTCGCTCCCCTACCCTGTCACGGTGAGTGATTCCGGTCCCGACCACGACGCTGCCCGCGACGCGTTCGCACGCGACGACCGGCTCCGGCTCTTCGCGTTCGCGACCGCCGAGAAGCGCGCCGACTACCTGTGGGTGCTGCGGGCGTTCGACCACGCGCGCGCCAGCTACGTGGTGCTGCTGCGCGCAGGCGAGGTCGCCGAGACCCTCGGCCGACTCGCGCCGGACCAGCCGGCAGGCGGCCTCGCCCCGCACGAGATCACCCCGTTGCTCGAACAACTGCACCTGTGGGGTGTGCTCGAGCGCAGCTACGACGGCAGCCGGGTGGCGACGCTCGCCGAGTACCGGAACCGGC
This sequence comes from Rhodococcus sp. NPDC127527, assembly GCF_042672245.1. Lineage (NCBI taxonomy): Bacteria > Bacillati > Actinomycetota > Actinomycetes > Mycobacteriales > Nocardiaceae > Rhodococcus > Rhodococcus sp. NPDC127527. Next base: position 8,136 of record NZ_JBHXVP010000011.1, on the reverse strand, counting down.
ACTTCGTGTACCAGTTCAGCCAGGTCGGCTACCAGGCTTTCCGCGCCGTCGAGGACGTGCTCGGCGCACGCCTCGAGGAGGCCTCGCTGTCGCGGTTGGCGTTGCCCGACCTGCTCGCCGACCTGACCGAACTGGCTGCGGCGAACCGGGCGGCGGACGGCGACCTCATCTACCGCAAGCTGCGCCGGCTGGACGACACGCTCTCCGACATGGCGTCGCGGGCCGCGCAGTTCTATCTGACGCTCGGCGAGCTGGTGCGCACCACCGAGATCACCCCCGAGTCGTTCCTCTCGCACAAGGACGCGCTGCTCACGCACATGCGCGAGTTCAGCTCCGACCTGGCCCGCTACGCACCGAAGCTGGCCGAGGCCATCGCGGGTGTCGAGGCGACGGGTGTCGATCGGTTGATCGCGCGGGCCGCGGCGAGTGACGAGCGGGTGCTGCTCCCGGTCGACGAGCGGGAACGGGACTGGGCGGCGCGCTGGGCCGGCCTCACCCAGTGGTTCACCGCCGTGGAGTCGGAGGTCAGCGAGTCCGATCGGCTGCGCGAGGGCACCATGAGCGCCATCGCCGCCGTGCTGACCCTGTTGCGTCGGGTGACCGAGACGCGGCGTGGCGGGGTGAGCCGGGAGAGCCAGCTGCGGCACCTGGCGGGCTGGTTCGCCGCCGCCCCGACCGAGGACGCCGCCCATGCCCTGTTCCAGTCGGTCTTCGACCTGGGGCGGCCGCGGCACCTGTCCACGACGCACCCGGACGCGGACCTGATCCCGGACTCGAGGTCGTGGTGGGAGGCGCCGCCGGTGGAGATCTCCCGGACCCTCGCCGAGACCGGCCGCACCGCCTCCCCCGGGCAACCCGGGCGGGTCCAGCGCAACGACGCCAGCATCCGACGGCTGCGCGAGCGCCAGCTCGCCGCGCAGCGAGCCCGCGCCGCCGCCGCGTCCTCGCTGGCCGCAGGCGGTGCGTACGACCGAACCCTGGACGAGGAGGAGACGGAGGTGCTGCTCAGCCTGCTCAACGCGGCGCTCACCGCACGGGTCACGGTCAGCGGCAGCGTCCGCAGTTCGACCGGGGCCGAGAACGGGGTCCGGCTGACCCTGTCCCAGCACGAGACGTCCACCACCGTGCAGACCGCCCGTGGTCGCCTGCATCTGGACCGACTCAAGCTGAGTGTGCGGTGAGGGCCCGCGAGATCGCGCCGCTGGCGCTCGACTCCTACCAGCGTGCCGCCCGGGTGATCCTGTCCAATCACCTTGTCACCGTGTCGTATCCGGACCAGGCGGCGCTGCCGCTGCTGCGCCGTTGGGCCACCGAGCTGCGCGAGGACCTGCTCGAGCTGTTCGGCTATCGGCTCGAGGTCACCGAGACGACGGCGCGTCTGTTCACCGTCGTCGACCGGCTGGACCCGACCGCACCCGCGCGCACCGGCTCCGACCGGCCCTTCGACCGCCACCGCTACGCCTACCTCGCGCTCGCCCTGGCGGCCCTCGGCCGGGCGGGCAAGCAGATCACGCTCTCCGAGCTGGCCGACCACGTCTCGGCCGAGGCCGGGCAGGTCGGTGGCGTCGACCTGTCCACCGACCGTGCAGCCGACCGGGACGCCTTCGTCGACGCGGTCGGCTGGCTCGCGGCCCGTGGCGCGATCAGCCTGGCCGACGGCGACGCCGGCAGCTGGGCGACCAATCCCGAAGCGGGCGAGGCGCTGTACGACATCGACCGGTCCGTCGTGGTGGCGCTGTTCCGGCCGCCGCGGGCGCTGCAGCACCTGACGTCCGTGCGTGGCCTGATGGCCGTCCGGGACGGCGAGCCGGACCTGCGCGAGACCGGGCGCCGTATCCGGCGTGCCCTGGTGGAGCGTCCGGTCGTGTACGCCGACGAACTCGACGATGCGGAACGACTGCAGCTCGCCCTCCCCCGCACGACCGCCGACGTCGAACTGCTCACCGGACTCGTCGCCGAGCGGCGTGCCGAGGGAGTCGCCATGATCGACGTGTCGGGACGGATGTCGGACGTGCGCTTCCCGAGCACCGGAACGATCGCCCAGGTGGCGCTGCTGCTGGCCGGCGAGATCGCCGACCGGGTGCTCGATCCCGACGCCCCCGACCTGATTCGGCTGCCCCTGCCCGGCTACCGCGACACCGAGCTCGTCGCGGACCTCGACGCGGCGCTGCCCGAGGCCGGCATCTTCGGCGATCTCGCCGAGCAGCCTGACGTTCCCACGTCCGGACCGGATCCCGGCCCCGACGCGACGTTCCCCCTCGTCGAGGACAGCTGGCTCGACGATGCGGTGGCCGATCTCGTCCGCCGGTTCGGCAAGACCTTCGCCGCGCAGTGGCAGGCCGATCACGCCGGTCTGCGTACCCGGGCGGTCGCACTGCTCGACCAGCTGCGGTTGGTGCGCGGAACTGTCGGCGGGGTGCTGGTGCTGCCCGCACTGGCCCGGTACCGGGACGTCGTCGTCACCGTCCGCGACCGCACCCCGCAACCCGAACTGTTCACCGAGCCCGTCCCGAGCGACGACTAGAGAAGTAGAGGCAGATCGCATGGCTAGCGCGCGCTTTCGTCCCACCCGGGCCGGGATCATCAACCTCTGGGACTACCGCGACCAGGAGTTCTCCTTCGCCGACGGGAGGTTGGTGCTGCGCGGCCCCAACGGCTCGGGCAAGACGAAGGCGCTCGAGGTGCTCTTCCCGTTCGTCCTCGACGGGCGTATCGAGCCGCGCCGGCTCAATCCGTTCGCGGGCGAGGAACGGACGATGAAGTCCAACCTGCTCTACCGGGGCGACGACAGCGCACACTCCTACATCTGGATGGAGTTCGCGCGCGGCTCGCAGGAGGACCCGGAGGCCGTCACCGTGGGCATCGGGATGCGCGCGACCCGGCAGAACGACAAGGTCACCCGCTGGCACTTCGTCGCGGACGGCCGGGTCGGTGTGGACTTCTCACTGCTCGGTTCCGGTGACCAGCCGCTGACCAAGCGTCAGCTCGCCGAGCAGATCGGCGGCGACGCGATCACCGACCGCGCCGTGGACTACCGCGCCGCGATCGACGCCCGGCTGTTCGGTCTCGGCGCCCAGCGGTACGACCAGCTGATCAACCTCATCCTCACGCTGCGGCGGCCGCAGCTGGCGAAGAACCTCGACCCGAAGGGCCTCTCGCAGGCGCTCACCGACGGCCTGCGTCCGCTCGACGAGCAGTTGGTGCTCGAGGCGGCCCGGTCGTTCAGCGACATGGAAGAGGTCGGCCGGGCGCTCGAGGGCCTGGCCGCGGCAGACCAGGCCGCGCAGAGCTTCGTCGGCGTCTACACCAAGTACCTCCGGCAGCAGGCGCGCACCGACGTCGAGCAGGTCGCGCGGCGGCTCGAGGCCGTCACCGGCGCCGTCACCGCCCTGACCGAGGCGTCCGAGCTGCAGGCGAGCGCGCAGAGCGAGCGCGGTTCGGCGCAGGAACGGTACGAGAGCGCCGAGCGCGCCGTCGAACTGTCCAAGGCGGAGGAGGACGCCCTCCAGCGATCGAGTGCCTACGAGGGCAAACAGCAGCTCGACGACCTCGCCGGGGCGGTCGCGGGGCAGGAGCAGTCGACCGAGCAGCTGGCCGACAAGTCGCGCAAGGCCCATGCGAGCCTGGCGCAGCGCGCCGAGGAGGCCGCGCAGTCGGCCGCCGAGGTGACCCGGTCGGTGGAGGCGCTGGCCCGCGCCGAGGACGAACTGCAGTCCGCGGCCGAGGATGCCGGGATCGTGTGGACGCCGCTGCCGGACGGCGCGCGAGGCGACCAGATCACCACCGCGGTGCGCGGGCACGCCGAGGAACGCGACGGGGACGTGCGCATCGTCCGGGCCGCGTTGGCGACGGTCGAGAAGGCGGCCACCGAACGGGTCCGCGCCGAGCGCGCCGCGGACCGCGGCCGGGAACTGCTCGACGCCGCGACCGCAGCACTGAAGGAGTCGGAGGCGGAGGCCGCGCTCGCCCGCAAGGACTGCGCGAGCGCGGTGCGCACCTGGTGGACCAAGCATTCCGCGATGTACTCGTCGATCGGGGTGCGCAGCGACCTGTTCGTCGCGCTGCACGAGTCGGTGGCCGAGATCGGCGACGACGAGCATCCCGGCTTCGCCGCGCTGCTGGCGCAGCACACCGAGGACGGGACCGACCGGGTGCGCGCCCGCCGCCGCGAGGCCGCGACCGAGGCCGAACGGGCCGCCGCGGCCGCCGTCGAGCTGACCGCCGCGCGGGCCGCGATCGCCGCCGAACGCGACGACGCCCCGCCTGCCTTCGCGGCCCGCACCGGCTCGCGAGAGGGCCTCGACGGGGCCCCGCTGTGGCGCCTGGTCCGGTTCGCGGACGGGGTGTCCGCGGCAGAGGCCGCCGGCGTCGAGTCCGCGCTGCAGGCGGCGAACCTGTTGGACGGCTGGGTCTTCGGCGGCGCGGGCGCTGTCCCCGAGTCGGAGTCCGAGCAGTTCCTCACGGCGATGCCCGCCGGCGCCCGCCCGTCCGGTCCGACGCTGGCCGACGTCCTGGTCGCCGAGACCGATGCCGGTGTCCCCGAGGGCCGAGTGTCCGCACTGCTGTCCTCGATTGCGCTGCACCGGGATTCGACCCCCGACGGGCCCGGCGTCGGCGTCTCCGTCGATGGCCGGTTCTGGCAGGGTGTCCAGCACGGCCGTCACACCAAGCCCGATGCCGAGTACATCGGCGCCACCGCCCGCGCCCGGCGGCGGGAGCAGCGGATCGCCGAACTCGACGAGGCCATCGCCGAGGCGCACGCCACCGCCGCCTCCGCCGAGGCCGCGCAGCGAGACGCGGGCGAACTGCTGAGCGCGCTCGCGGCGGCGGCGAAGGCCGTGCCCCGCGCCACCGCGGTCCTCGCCGCGCTGCGGGCGGTCGCCGAGTCGGCGGGCGCGTTGCGCACCCGGTCCGAGGCCGCCGCAGCCACCCAGCGCGAGCTCGACCAGGCCGTCGCCGATCACGGCGCCAAGGAGCGCAAGCTCCGCACCACCGCGGTCACCCACCGCGCGCCGCACCAGGCCAGGGAACTCGACTCGCTCGCCGCCGCGATCCGGCATTTCGACAAGCAGGGCGACCTGGTACTGCGGTGCCTGCGGGATCAGGACAAGGAGCTCGAGCACCGCCGCGAGGCCGACGACCGCCACAGCGAGGCGCGGGCCGTCGCCGAGGAGTTCGCGGAGGAGGTCGCGCTTGCGCAGGAGAAGCTGGCGCAGCAGCTCCAGCGGCTCGACACCCTGCGGGAGGCCCTCGGTGCGGGCGCCGACCAGATCGACGCGGACCTCGACCGGGTTCGGGCGAAGATCGAGGCCGCCACGGCCGAGCAACGTGCAGCACGCAAGGCGTACGACGCCGCCGTCGAGCAGATCGGCAAGGCCGAGGGCGCCTGCAACGCGGCGGTCGAGGCCCTGCGCAGCGCGTTGACCGAGGCACGCTCCGACGCCGACCGGTTGGCGCCGTACGCCCAGAAGGACCTGCTCGAACTGCTCGGGGTGGCCGAGGCGCACTCGTGGCCGGCGAGCACGGCTGCCTGGCTGAGCCCGGACCAGCTCGTGTACCGGATCCGCGACGAGGCGTCGCAGGACCGCACCCCGGTGCTCCCGGCCGAGGTGGATGCGCTCCACCGCGCCCTGTCCGCGGCCACCGAGGCCGTCAAGACCAGCGAGAGCGCCGGCAAGTCGACGCGGACCGCGCTGACGTCGGCGCTGCAGGACTTCGATGCGCAGCTCGCGGCGGCGGGCCAGGACTACCGGCTGCACTGGGATGCGCCGGACGGGCTGACCACGGTCCGGGTCCAGGACGACACCGGGTTCTCCTCGATCGGCGAGTTCGCGGCCCGGGTCGGTGCCGCCCGCGGGGACCAGGAGCTGCTGCTCACCGAGTCGGAGCGCCGGATCCTCGAGGACGCGCTGCTGACCGGGCTGGCCCAGCAGATCCACGAGCGCACGGTGGACGCGCGCGACCTGATCGCGCAGATGGGTGCCGAGATGCGCGAACGACGCATGTCCTCGGGCAGCACGATCGGTGTGCACTGGGTGCTGGCGGACAACCTCGACGAGGGCACGCGTGCGGTGTCCAAGCTGCTCGACCGCGACGCCTCGGGCCTCGGGTCCGACGAGTTGTCCACCATGCGGGCGCATTTCGCGGCGCAGATCAGGGCGGCGCGGGCGGCCCATCCCGAGCGGGCGTACCCGGAGATCCTGTCCGCGGCACTGGACTACCGCCGCTGGCGGGTGTTCTCGTTCACCCTGATCGGCGGCGACGGCAGCGAGGACCGGCTCACCGTCGCCCGGCACGGCGCGCTTTCAGGCGGCGAACAGTCGGTCTCGCTGCATCTTCCGCTGTTCGCGGCCGCGCACGTGATGCTGTCCTCGGCGGACCCGCACGCGCCGCGCCTGCTCGGCCTGGACGAGGCGTTCGCGGGCGTCGACGACAACGGCCGCAGCGAACTGCTGGGGCTGAGCGTGCAGTTCGACCTGGACCTGTTCATGACCGGCTACGACCTGTGGGTCACCTACGCGGGCGTGCCGGGGTGCGCGCACTACGACCTGTCACATTCGACCGCCGAACAGTCCGTGAGCGCGGCGCTGATGGTGTGGGAGAACGGGATCCTGCTGCAGGAGCACGACGGGTCCGACCTCGCCAAGGCTCTCGGGTCGCCGCTGCGACGCCGGGTGTTCGAGCCGGCGGAGGGTGGACTGGACTTCGCGGAGGTGTGAACGTGGACCGCCACCGACGCGGCGGAGGTCCGCCGGAACCCGATTGGCGACAGCGTCGTTCGACGGTTGCCGGTGGTGCCGCGTGGGGTTGCGGGCGTTGCCGCGCGGCGGATCACGGGACGTCGTCGCTGTTCCCCTCGGGGCCCGTGCCGTCGCCTCGATCGCGGTCGGCTCGGTAGTTGCTGCGGTTGCCCTTGCTGGTGTGCTCGTCTGCGGTCCGGTCGCCGCTCCCGATTCCGGTGCCGCGAGACCAGCGGGCGCGGTGACGCCGGAGTTCGGTGTCCTTGCGGGCTTTGGCGCGTCGGAGAGCGTCGGCGAGCAACTCGTCGAGGTGGTGGCGGTGATTGATCCGGGGTTGTCGTTCGGGTTCGATGTGCACGGGTGGGGTCCATTCGGTGCGGCCCGCGTTCTCGCTGTCGTGCGGCGCGGTGCGGGTCTGCCAGCCTCCGGGTCCGTCGTGGACGAGGGCGTGGCAGGGATCGCAGGCGAGGTCGAGGTCGGTGATGTCGGTGCGACCGCCCTTGGTCCACTCTGTGAGGTGATGGACGGCGGCCATGGTGGCGGGGGCGTCACATCCGGGTCGGGTGCAGCCCCGCGAGGCCGCGATCAACGCGAGTCGCTGATCCGCACTCGCTAGGCGTTTGGAGCGCCCCAGGTGCAGCGGTCGGCCGTGGTGATCGAAGAGAACGAGGACGGGGTGTGCGCCCTCGAACATCGCGAGGGCGTCGCGGATCGGGACGATGCCGCCGGACGCGGTGGTGGCGACGCCGGTCTCGGATTCGAGTTGGTCGAGCCCGAAGGTGACGATCGCGGTCACGGGTAGCCCGCGATGGCTCCCCAGGACGCCGGATCCGAGCACCTGCCGCAGCCCGGTCTTCAGGGCGTCGTGGTTGCGCTGTCCGGCGCTGCGGGTGTCGCGGGCCGCGGCCTTCGCCAGCTGATCGCGATCGAGGCTCGGTGAGTCGGCGTCGCCGCTCGGCGAGCTGGGGTCGTCGGGATTGTTCATCCCGGGCCGCGCCAACTTCGCCAACAGTGGTTCGAGCAGGGCCCGGGTCTCGGGGTCGATCAGGCCCGAGACGGGTGTCATGAGGTCCGAATCTTGTCTCCCCATCCGGAAGCAGCGTTGCCGGGCGCGGTCCCGGTCGTCGGTGAGACTGCCGTCGGGATTCAGGTACGCCAACAGCTGCTGGCCGGCGTCGGCGACCGCCCTCGGCGTCGACGACCGGGCCAACTCCGCCAGAATCTGTTCGGCCACGTCCGCTTCGGCGGGATCGACGCCGTGAGGGATCTTGCGGAGGACGCCCCGGATCTCGTGAACGTGATCGCCGCCGATGGCCCCGTCGCGTTGCGCGGCGGCGGTGGCGGGTAGGTCGGGTGGTAGTTCGTCGCCGCCGGCGTTGTGCCAGGTGCCGGTCTT
>NZ_JBHXVP010000010.1:185340-218102 GCF_042672245.1 Rhodococcus sp. NPDC127527 | reverse complement strand
CGTGTGTGAGGGGCACCTTCGCCGGGGGGTGAGTGCGGGGGAGTTACTTCCCCCGGATCGCGTCGAACACCTTGGGATCGACGAGGGTCGAGGTGTCCCCGAGGTCGCGGCCTTCCGCGACGTCGCGGAGCAGGCGGCGCATGATCTTGCCGGAGCGGGTCTTCGGCAGCTCGGGAACGATCGTGATCTGCCGCGGCTTGGCGATCGGACTGATGTCGGTCGAGACCTGGGCCTTCAGTTCGGCGATGAGCACCTCGCCGGTGTTCTCGACGCCCTCACGCAGGATCACGAAGGCGACGATGCCCTGCCCGGTGGTCTCGTCGGCGGCGCCGACCACCGCGGCCTCGGCGACACCGTGGTGGTTGACCAGAGCCGACTCGACCTCGGAGGTGGAGATCCGGTGCCCGGAGACGTTCATGACGTCGTCGACGCGCCCGAGCACCCACAGCGCGCCGTCGTCGTCGTACTTGGCGCCGTCGCCGGCGAAGTACCAGCCCTCCTCGGCGTACCGCGACCAGTAGGTGTCCTTGAACCGCTCCATGTCGCCCCAGATGCCGCGCAGCATCGACGGCCACGGCTGGTCGAGCACGAGGTAGCCGCTGCCGCCCGGGCCGAGCGGGCGCGCGTCGTCGTCGACGATCTTCGCGCTGATGCCGGGCAGCGGTGCCATCGCGGAACCGGGCTTGGTGGCGGTGATGCCGGGCAGCGGCGAGATCATGATCGCGCCGGTCTCGGTCTGCCACCAGGTGTCGACGATCGGTGCGGTGCCGCCGCCGATGACGTCGCGGAACCAGCGCCAGGCCTCCGGGTTGATGGGTTCGCCGACGGAGCCGAGCAGCCGGATCGACGACAGGTCGTGGGCGTCGGGGATCTCGCGGCCCCACTTCATGAAGGTTCGCACCAGCGTCGGCGCGGTGTAATAGATGCTGACGCCGTACTTTTCGATGATGTCGAAGTGCCGGTGCTCGTCGGGCGAGTTGGGGGTGCCCTCGTAGACGACCTGGGTCGCGCCGTTGGACAGCGGGCCGTACACGATGTACGAGTGTCCGGTGACCCAGCCGATGTCGGCGGTGCACCAGTACACGTCCTTGCCGGCCTTGTGGTCGAAGACGTTGTGGTGCGTGTAGGACGCCTGCGTGAGGTAGCCGCCGGAGGTGTGGATGATGCCCTTGGGCTTGCCGGTCGTGCCGGAGGTGTACAGGATGAACAGCGGATGCTCGGCGTCGAACGGCTGGGCCTCGTGCTCCGGGGAGGCGTTCGCGACCGTCTCGTGCCACCACAGGTCCCGGCCCGGCGTCCACTCGACGTCGATCTCGGTTCGCTTGACCACCAACACGTTCCGCACCGACGCGGCACCGTCGACCGCAGTGTCCACGGCCGCCTTGAGCGGTGCCGCCTGCCCGCGCCGCCACTGGCCGTCGGTGGTGACCACCAGTTTGGCCTCGGCGTCGTCGATGCGCGAGCGCAACGCGGAGGCGGAGAAGCCGGCGAAGACGACCGAGTGGGTCAGGCCGAGGCGCGCACAGGCCAGCATGGTGACGACGGCCTCGGGGATCATCGGCATGTAGATGGCGACGCGGTCGCCGGCCACCAGCCCGAGATCGGTGAATGTGTTTGCCGCGCGGGAGACCTCGGCGTGCAGGTCGTTGTAGGTCAGGGCGCGGCTGTCGCCGGGCTCGCCCTCGAAGGCGATGGCGACCCGGTCGCCGTTGCCCGCGAGCACGTGGCGGTCGACGCAGTTGTAGGCGACGTTGAGCTTGCCGCCGACGAACCACTTGGCGACCGGGGCGTCCGACCAGTCGAGGACCTGCGTCCACTTCTCGTGCCAGTGCAGGCGCTCGGCCTGGTCTGCCCAGAAGCCGAGCCGGTCGGCGTCCGCCGCTGCCTGTAGTTCGGGGCCGGCGTTGGCGGCAGCGGTGAACTCCGCGCTGGGCGGGTAGCTCTCGACGGTGTTGGTGTCGGCGGTGCTGCTGGTCATATCGCCCGTGCCCTCTTTTCGGTGGTCCATCTTTTGCGGTTGCACGGCGAACCGAGCCGCCGTGAAGTACATTCGAACGCTGCTGTGAGGGTAGTCACATGTGACCGCGAGCGCACCGTTGCAGCGGGTTGCAGGCCCGCCATCTGCGCCGATCGGTCGATTTCGTGCGACCGGCGGTGCTCCGCGTGCGCCGAGTGGACGGCCGCCGCGATGGAGGTCCGTTGCGCACGACCGAAAGGTGTCGGCCGCCGATGTCCGAATCGTCCAAGACGTCTCGGCGCGGTGGATGGTTCAGTGGACGCATGAGTGACCGTGCGATGACCCAGCAGTTGAGTCTGATCACCCTCGGGGTCGCCGATCTCGCGGCGACCCGCGCCTTCTACGTGGACGGGCTCGGCTGGACGCCGACGCTGTACGTCCCCGGCGAGGTGCTGTTCCTGCAGATCGGGCACGGAATGCTGTTGTCGCTGTGGTCGCGGGCAGAGATGGACGCCGAGGCCGGCGCGACGGCGCCTGCGGTCGGGCGCGACGGCAGCGCGCCGCTGACCCTCGGGCACCTCACCGACTCCCCGGCCGAGGTCGACGCCGTCCTCGCGGCCGCCGCTGCTGCGGGTGGTGCGGTGCTGCGCTCCGGTCGTCGTAGGGACTGGGGCGGGTACAGCGGGTACTTCACCGACCCCGACGGGTTCCGCTGGGAGGTCGCGCACAATCCCGGTTTCGTCGTCGGTCCGGACGGGTCGGTACAGATCGGCGAGGTGTCGAACGGGCCGGGGGAGACGGACGGCGGCTAGCGCCTGCCCGATCCGGTCGTCGATGGTCGTCTGCGTGCGGCTCGTCGGCCGTCGGCGGGTAGCGTCGACCATCGTGAGCGACCCCCTGCAGCCCCTCCTCGACCTGCCCGGCGTGCTCGACGCCGCCGACCGGGCTCGGGACGCGCTCGGCGAGGTGCACAGGCACAAGACCAACCGTCGCGGCTGGCCGACGACCGCGGCCGAGGCCGCGGTCCGTGCGGCGCGTGCGTCCGCCGCCATCGACGGCGGCAGCACCGAGCTCCCGGTCGAGGGTGAGGCCGGCGACCCTGTCCTCGCTGGCGCGCTGCGGGTCGGTCAGGCCCTCGACGGTGACGCGCTGACGATCATGACGGCAACCTGGCAGCGGGCGCCGTTGCAGGCGCTGGCGAGACTGCACCTGCTCGCGGCCGCCGGCCTGGTCACCGACGAGGCGGAACTCGGCAGGCCGCGCACCGCGGAAGGGGTGGGGGAGCGACTCGACTTGCTGGCCCAGCTGGTCACCGGCGGCACGAAGGCGCCGGCGCCGGTGTTGGCGGCGGTGGTGCACGGTGAGTTGCTGGCGCTCGAGCCGTTCGGGAGCGCGGACGGCGTCGTTGCCCGGGCGGCGTCGCGACTGGTTGCCGCCTCGACGGGCCTGGATCCGCACAATCTCGGTGTGCCGGAGGTCAGTTGGCTGCGCAGGCAGAAGGCGTACCGCGACGGCGCCGCGGGCTTCGCGGCCGGGACGGCCGAGGGCGTCGGTAGCTGGGTGATCCTGTGCTGCGGCGCTCTGGAGGCCGGGGCGCGTGAGGCGCTGTCGATTGCCGAGGCCGCGACGAGCTGAGTTTACGGTGTCCGTCGGGCTGTACGGCGTCCGAGTCATCGCGGGAAGCGGAATTTCCTTGGGGGACTTCGACTTCGAGCATGCGAAGCGGGCGGTGATGCCGACTCCCGTCGACCTCACCGCCCGCTAGCACGGACTACCGGGTTACCAAGCGTACATTGCGGGTTGTGATTTCTTACGGCCTCGGCGTAGGCCCGGGTACCGTCAGTTCGCCTCTGCAACTGGTGCAAGGTTCTCGCCGACGTGTGCTCGAGTCGCGCAGGCCCACAACACTTTTGCCCTTATAGTGGCTTGCTGCTCCGCGTGGGTGCCTGGTGTCCGTGCTGGGATTTCCCGACTGGGAGATCGATTCTTCTCTTCCGATTCGACCTTGGCCTGCCGTTCGTCCGTAACTCCTTTGTACCCTGTGACCCCACGCACAGCAAGGGCTTTCGGTACTCGATCGAGATCAGTTTTCCGCTGGTCTCAGTGTCGCCGCCGCAGTACTCCGTACGTCAACGCCCCCGCCAGGACGGCGCCGAGCCCGACGGCCGCGGTGGTCGCCACTGCTGCCGTCGATCGAGTCGCGAACCGGTCGCGGAGCGGGACCGGGTTGGAGAATGTCAGTATGGGCCAACCGTTTCCGGCCGCCTCCCTGCGGAGCGCGCGGTCCGGGTTGACTGCGGTGGGGTGTCCGACGGCCTCGAGCATCGGCAGGTCGGTGGAGGAGTCGGAGTACGCGTAGCACCGGTCGAGGTCGTAGTTCTCGGTGCGGGCCAGTTCCCGCATCGCCTCGACCTTGCCCTCGCCGTAGCAGTAGAAGTCGAGTTCGCCGGTGAATCTGCCGTTCTCGACTGTCATCCGGGTCGCCGCGGCACGGGTGGCTCCGAGCGCGCGGGCGATGGGGGTCACCACCTCCTCGCCCGATGCGGAGACCACAACGACATCGTGCCCCCGGAGCTTGTGGTCGGCAATCAGGTCGGCGGCCTCGGCGAACACCAGTGGATCGACGATGTCGTGCAGCGTCTCGGCGACGATCGCCCGCACCTGCTCGACGTCCCAGCCGGCGCACATGTTGGTCAGGTGCGTCCGCATCCGCTCCATCTGATCGTGATCAGCGCCGGAGAGCAGGAACAGGAACTGGGCGTAGCTGCTCTTGAGGACCGATCGCCGGTTGATCAGGCCCTGGTCGAAGAACGGGCGGCTGAAGGCGAGGGTGCTCGACTTGGCGATGATCGTCTTGTCCAGGTCGAAGAACGCCGCCACTCGGCCGCCGTCGGACTTTCCACTCGCGTCTGCCGTCACGATTCGAACAATAGTTGTCCGCCCTGGCCGGTGCGGGTCGGCGACCGGTTCGGATGGTTCTCGCGATCCGCAAGGTAAACAAGCGACCAGTTGAACTTGCGATTTCTCCGCGGCCGGGGTGTAGTATTGCAACCACCTGGACTTGATCTGGGTGTGTTCAGCCCGACCCCCCGGGGCTGAACTCCGAAGACCCCCGCCTCCTCCCCCCCTGGCGGGGGTCTTCCTCTATCTACGGTCGGTCTCGCGCTTTTCGCGCCGTACGGATCCGGACTGGTGCATCCGTACCAGAATCTGTCCACAGTTCCGGAGTTGTCCACAATCGGCGGGCTTCCCCTTTTCCCGCATGCGACCGCCGCGCAGGCTCGATTGCATGGACGCCACGCACGCCACACCCGACCGCCAGGTGGTCGCCGTGACGAAGGACCTCGAACTCGCCGTCAGCATCCGCCGAGCCGCCGCGGCGGCGGATCGGCCCCTCTCCGAGCACGCCGTCGCGATTCCGCGCCGGGTCTGGGACGTCGCCGCGCACCTGCTCCTCGATGCCGACTGCGCACACGAGTGCGCGACCGCCGGGCTGCCGCGCCGGGCGGCGGTTCAGTTGGTCTGCGTCGGGGCGCCCGGGCTGTCCGAGTGGCGGGCCGCCGCCGCGGTCGGGGCGGAGACCGTCCTGACCCTCCCCGACGACGAGGCCGTCCTGGTCGCGGCGCTGGCCCGCGTCCGGGATCGCCCGGCCGGGGGCGGGTCGGTCATCGCCGTGGTCGGCGGCCGCGGTGGCGCCGGGGCATCGACACTCGCCGCGGCCACCGCGTTGACGGCGGCCGCGCGTCGCGGCCGGGGTGGCCTGCTGGTCGACTGCGACCCACGGGGTGGCGGGCTCGACCTCCTGCTCGGTGTCGAGCAGACCCCCGGACTGCGCTGGCCCGCGGTGGTGATCGAGGGCGGCGCGGTCTCGGCCTCGGCCCTGCACGACGCGCTGCCACGGACCGATGACGGCGTCGCGGTGCTGTCCTGCGGTAGGGGCGCGGGGGCGACTGCGCCGGGCGCCGCGGCGCTGCGGGCGGTGGTCGAGGCCGGACGCGGCACGGGCGACGTCGTGGTGTGCGACCTGCCCCGGCAGTCTGCTCCGGCGACGGAGTCGGTCCTGGACCAGGCGGACCTGGTTGTGGTGGTGGTCCCGGCCCAGCTGCGTGCGGCCGCGGCCGCGGAGGCGCTCGTGGCTGCCGTGCGTGGCAGCAACCCCAACGTCGGGGTCGTGGTGCGCGGCCCCGCTCCCGGTGGCCTGCGGGCCGCCGACATCGCGGACCTGCTGGGCCTGCCGCTGCTCGCGGCCATGCGACCCGAGCCGGGTCTGGCGGGCGCGCTCGAGCACGGCGGGCTGCGACTGCGCCGGCGATCGCCGCTCGCCGGTGCGGCCGCGACCGTGCTCGACGCCCTCGGTGTCGGCGCCGCCAGGCGGGCGCCGTGAGCGCGCTGATCTCTGCGGACCTGCTCGACCGGGTCCGCGGACGCCTGGCCCAGAGCTCCATGCCGCCGACCCCGGCTGCCGTGGCCGCGGCCATCCGGGCCGAGTCCTCCGGTGTGCTCGGCGACACCGACCTGCTCGGCGCACTGCGGGTGCTGCAGACGGAACTGACCGGCGCCGGGGTTCTGGAACCGCTTCTGGCGCAACCGGACATCTCGGACGTACTGGTCACCGCGCCGGACGAGGTGTGGGTGGACCGGGGGTCCGGCCTGGAACGCGCCGACGTGTCCTTCCCGGACGAGGCCTCGGTCCGCAGGCTCGCCCAACGGCTGGCACTGGCCGCGGGACGCAGGCTCGACGACGCCCAACCCTGGGTCGACGGCAGGCTGCCCGGTTCTCCCGGCATCGACTTCGGTGTGCGGCTGCACGCGGTCCTGGCGCCGGTGGCCCAGGCCGGCACCTGCCTGTCGCTGCGGGTGCTGCGGCCGGCCGCCGAGGGCCTCGACGCGCTGCGCGCGAGCGGCACGGTGCCGCCGGACGCGCACGAGATGCTGCTCCGGATCGTCGACGCCCGACTCGCCTTTCTCGTGGTCGGTGGAACGGGCGCAGGCAAAACGACCTTGCTGGCCGCGTTGCTGGCGAAAGTCGATGTGCGGGAACGGATCGTCTGCGTCGAGGACGCGGCCGAACTGGCGCCGACCCACCCGCACGTGGTGCGGCTCGTCGCACGGTCGCCGAACGTCGAGGGGGTGGGGGAGGTGACGGTCCGTCAGTTGGTGCGTCAGGCCCTGCGGATGCGCCCGGACCGCATCGTGGTCGGCGAGGTGCGCGGCGGCGAGGTGGTGGACCTGCTCACCGCGCTCAACACCGGTCACGACGGTGGCGCGGGCACGGTGCACGCCAACTCGCCGGAGGAGGTGCCCGCCCGGCTCGAGGCGCTCGCGGCGCTCGGCGGGATGGACCGCGCCGCGCTGCACAGTCAGCTTGCCGCCGCGGTCCAGGTGGTGCTGCACGTGCATCGCGTCGCGGACGGTCGCCGCCGCCTCGCGCAGATCGGCGTCCTCGAACGGGATCGGCACGGTGAGGTCACCGTCGTGCCGGCCTGGACGGCGCGCGAACCACGTTGCGCGGGAGCAGATCGGCTCGAGGTGCTGCTCGAACGGTCGGATCGGTGATCCCCGCGCTGCTCCTCGGTGCGCTCGCGCTGGTCGTCGCGCCCGCGGGCGACCCGAGCAGGCGGCTGCGCCCGGCGCAGGCAGGCTCGGTCCGGGCGGCGCGGGTCTGGGGCCCGCGGGCGATCGGGGTCGGCGTCGTCGCGGCGGCCGCGTTGGCGGGACCGGCGGCCGCCCTCGCCGCGGCGACCCTGGCCTGCACGGTCGCGCACCGTGTGCGGCGGCGGCGCCTGGGCCGTGACCGCGTCGCCGAACAGCGGGGCCTGCTCGCGGCATTGGAGGCCGCGGTCGGGGAACTGCGGGTCGGCACGCACCCCGCCGCGGCCTGTGCGACCGCCGCGGAGGAGGCGAAAGGTACTGCCGCCGAGGCGTTCCGCGGTGCCGCGGCAACCGCCCGGCTCGGCGGCAGTGCCGCAGCGGGACTACGCGCACCGGGCGGAGCGATCGACGCCGACCTCGATCGGATCGCGGCGGCCTGGAAGGTCGCCGAACAGCACGGCATCGCCCTGGCCGAACTTCTCGATGCCGCTCGTACGGATCTGTTGGGGCGCATCAGGTTCCGTGACCGAGTCGAATCGGGGCTGGCGGGTGCCCGCGCCACCGCCGCGGTGCTGGCCGGTCTGCCGCTGCTGGGGATCGCCCTCGGACAGTTGATGGGCGCCGGTCCGCTGCGGGTGCTGTTGTCCGGTGGGCTCGGTGGTGTCCTGCTGGTACTCGGCACGGTGCTGGTGTGCGCAGGGCTGTTGTGGACGGACCGGATCACCGGTCGGGTGGCGGGATGAGCGCGCTCGCCGCGATGCTGCTCGCGGCGGCACTGCTGGTGGCCCCTGGCGTCACCGCCGCGAGGGGGCGCCTTCGCGCGGCCGTCGGGCAAACCCCGGCACCTGGCGATGCGACCGCCGCAGGCCCGGCACAGGACGATCCGATGGCCGGTGCGGCGGGATACGACCTGCTCGCAGCCTGTCTGAGGTCGGGGCTGCCGATGGCGGTCGCGGCGGCCGCGGTCGCGCCGAACAGTCCCGAACCGATTGCGGGAGCGCTCCGTTCGGCGGCGAACCTGCTCGCGCTCGGTGCCGAGCCCGAGATCGCGTGGGAGAGGGCCGCAGCGGAACCGGAAACCGAGACGCTGGCGCGGACGGCTCGGCGCTCGGCGCGGTCGGGATCCTCGCTCGCCGCCGCGATGACGGAGCTGGCCGCGGACCGCCGGACCGTCGTCGAGGACCGCGGCGCCGCGGCTGCCGAACGTGCCGGGGTCCTGATCAGCGGGCCGCTCGGGCTCTGCTTCCTGCCGGCCTTCCTGTGTCTGGGGATCGTGCCGGTGGTGGTCGGACTGGCCACCCGGGTACTCGGGCAAGGACTGCTGTGAGCGCGCCCGTGCGCGCTCCGAATCGCCGCCGCGGAGAGACCGCGTCGGTCGTCGAGAAGGGGGAACATGATGTCGATCAGGGCGTTTCGGGGTCGGGTTCGGGACGTGGTCGTAGCGACACGGCACCGGCTGCTGATCGCGACGGTGGCGGAGGACGGGATGTCCACCGCCGAGTACGCGATCGGGACCATCGCGGCCGCGGCCTTCGGGGCGGTGTTGTATTCCGTGGTGACCGGCGACTCGATCGTGTCGGCACTGACCAACATCATCGACAAGGCGCTCAACACCGCGGTGTGAGCGGGCGGTTCGACCGGGTTGCCGACGAGACGGGCGCGGTCACGGTGGAGGCCGCGATCGCCATCGCGTCGATCGTGGTGGTCGTGATTCTCTGCGTCGGCTCGGTCCTCGCGGTGTCCGCACATGTTCGGTGTGTCGACGCGGCGCGGGAGTCGGCCAGACTCGTCGCCCGCGGGGACCGGGACGAGGCGGTCCCCGCGGGCCGACGGGTCGCGCCGGGCGGTGCGCGGGTGGAGGTGCGCGAGGAGGGCAGGTACGTCACGGCGCGGGTCTCGACCGGCGTCGCGTTGCTGCCCCTGCTCCGCATCTCCGCGGAGGCGGTCGCCGCGGTGGAGGAAATGTCGCAGGCCGAATCGGACGGCGGAGGCGGACCGCCGTGAGGGACGAGCGGGGTGCGGCGACGGTGCTGGCCTGCTTCGCGATGCTCGCGCTGATCTCGCTGGCACTGGTGATCGGGCACCTGGGCGCGGCGGTCGCGACCCGGCACCGGGCCCAGGCCGCGGCCGACCTCGGCGCGCTGGCCGCCGCTGCCGCCCTGGACCGCGGGGGCGAGGCCGCGTGCGCTGCCGCGCGGGGTGTCGCGGACCGGATGAGGGTCACCCTGCGCGAGTGCAGGATCGAGGGCTGGGACGCGATCGTGACGGTCGGGGTGCGGGCCGGCCTCACCGCGGTGGGATCCGGTGACGCGGTGGCCGCGGCGCGGGCGGGACCGGTGGACCAGCCGTAGCCCGGCAAGTCCGATACGCGAGGTTCCGCGGCAACACGCGCCGCTCCCCGGCGTGCGGTCGGGTAGCCAATGGCAGGATTCCCGACGTGACCACGACAGTTCGACCGCCGGCGCGGCTGCGTTCCTGGCTGCTCGCCGACATCACCGAGGAGCCCGCGGGGCACCAGGGGCCGTTCCGGTCACCGCCGAAGGAGGAGCACAAGCACTCCTGGTGGAAGGTGATGTGCCTGACGGGCGTCGACTACTTCTCCACTCTCGGCTATCAGCCGGGCATCGCGGCGCTCGCCGCTGGGGTGCTGTCGCCGATCGCCACCATGGTGCTGGTCACGTTGACCCTGGTCGGCGCGTTGCCGGTGTATCGCCGCGTCGCCGCGGAGAGCCCCCGCGGCGAGGGCTCCATCGCGATGCTGGCGCGGCTGCTGCCACGCTGGGGCGGAAAGATCTTCGTGCTGGTGCTGCTCGGATTCGCCGCGACCGACTTCATCATCACGATGACGCTGTCGGCTGCCGACGGTGCCGCGCACCTGGTGGAGAACCCCTTCGCTCCCGAGGGCCTGCACGGCAAGAACCTGGTGGTCACTCTGGTGTTGCTGGGGCTGCTGGCCGCGGTCTTCCTCAAGGGCTTCTCCGAGGCCATCGGCCTCGCGGTCGCCCTGGTCGGGGTGTACCTGGCGCTGAATCTGGTGGTCGCGGTGGTCGGACTCTGGCACGTCGCCACGGCGCCGTCGGTGGTCACGGACTGGACGTCGGCGATGACGGCCCAACACGGCAGCCCATGGATGATGATCGCGATCTCGCTGCTCGTCTTCCCCAAGCTCGCGCTCGGACTGTCCGGATTCGAGACGGGCGTCGCGGTGATGCCGCAGATCCGCGGCGACGACACCGACACCCGCGCGGTCCCGCGCGGCCGGATTCGTGGCGCCCGCCATCTGCTGACCACGTCGGCGCTGATCATGAGCGCCTTCCTCATCGTCACGAGCTTCATCACCACCGTGCTGATCCCGGAGCAGGAGTTCGAGGCGGGCGGCGAGGCGAACGGTCGCGCGCTGGCGTATCTCGCCCACGAGTACCTCGGCAACACGTTCGGCACCGTCTACGACGTCAGCACCATCGCGATCCTGTGGTTCGCGGGCGCCTCCGCGATGGCGGGACTGCTCAACCTCGTGCCCCGGTACCTGCCCCGCTTCGGGATGGCCCCGGACTGGGCGCGCGCCGTCCGGCCGCTGGTCCTGGTGTTCGCGGCGATCGCGGTGGGCATCACCTGGTACTTCGACGCGGACGTGGACGCCCAGGGCGCCGCCTACGCCACCGGTGTCCTGGTGCTGATCACCTCCGCCGCCGTCGCGGTCACCCTCTCCGCGCGGCGGCGAGGACAGCGCCGCAAGACGATCGGCTTCGGTGTGGTCGCCGTGATCTTCACCTACACCACCGTGGTCAACGTCTTCGAACGTCCCGAGGGCGTGCAGGTGGCCGCGCTGTTCATCCTCGCGATCCTGCTGGTGTCGTTCGCGTCCCGGTTCCGGCGCGCCTTCGAACTGCGTAGCGAGTCGGTCAGCTACGACGAGACGGCCCTGCAGTTCATCGAGGAGGCCGCGCGCGGCACGATCCGGATCGTCACCCACGACGTGGACCGCCGCGACTCCGAGGAGTACCGGGAGAAGGCCTCCGATCAGCGGCGCGAGAGCCACATCCCCGGCGACGAACCGATCCTGTTCCTCGAGGTCAACGTCAAGGACTCCTCGGAGTTCGCGACCAAGCTCCGAGTTCACGGCCGGCAGCGCGACGAACACCGGATCCTCTGGGTCAACAGCGCGGTCATCCCGAACTCGATCGCCGCGATCCTGCTCGACATCAGGGACCGGACGGGAACGATCCCGCACGTCTACTTCGAGTGGACGGAGGGCAATCCCGTCACCAACCTGCTGCGATTCCTGTTCATCGGCCAGGGCGAGGTGGCGCCGGTGACCCGGGAGGTCCTGCGTCGGGCCGAGCCGGACGTCTCCCGTCGACCCCACGTCCACGTCGGGTAGGCGCGCAGTGAAGGTGGACGGGCGGGAGGTCCCGGTACACGGCAGCCTGCTGCAGCCGCTGCGGCGGCGCACCAGCGACCAGATCCGCGTTGCGCTCTCGGGCATCTGCGTGCTCTCGGTGGTGGTGGTCTCGCTGGTCACCCGGGGCCGCTGGGAGTCGCTCGAGCACTCGATATCCGACATCATCGGCGTCGCGTCCCCCCAGTTCTCGAACCTCGTCTACTCGTTGTACGGCGTCGCGATCCTGGCGCTGCCGTTCGCGATCCTGCTCGGGATCGTCGTCGGGCGGCGCTGGAAACTGCTGGCCGGCTACGCCGCCGCGGCACTGATCGCCGGAATTGCCCTGTCCATC
Organism: Rhodococcus sp. NPDC127527; assembly: GCF_042672245.1. Taxonomy (NCBI): domain Bacteria; kingdom Bacillati; phylum Actinomycetota; class Actinomycetes; order Mycobacteriales; family Nocardiaceae; genus Rhodococcus; species Rhodococcus sp. NPDC127527. The sequence continues at coordinate 205,820 of NZ_JBHXVP010000010.1, read as the reverse complement.
ACGGGAACCGGCATCTCTGCTCCGCAGTGGCACCTGGACCTCACCGCCCACCTGGACACCTTCCTCTCGCAGTTCCTCGACGACCCGCGGTGGATCGCGATGCTCGCCGCCGTGCTCACCGTGTGCGGGCCGTGGCTGCCCAAGCGGTGGCGGATGCTGTGGTGGGTGCTGTTGCTCGCCTTCGTGCCGATCCACCTGTTCGTCAGCGCCGTCGTCCCGGCGCGGTCGATGCTCGGGCTCACCGCGGGCTGGTTCGTCGGCGCACTGGTCGTGCTGTTCGTCGGGACCCCGGCGCTGGAGGTCCCGGTGGACGTCGCGTTGCGCGTCCTCGACCGACGCGGACTGCGGGTGCAGGAGCTGACCGTGCTCAGCCCGGCGGGACCCGGGCCGTTGGTGCTGTCGGCCCTGTGCCAGGTGGCGCCCGGCCGCGACGTCGTCGACCGGCCGTGGCCCCGGGCCGGCGAACCCGATCACCAGGTCTCGACGGCCGATGTGGCGGTGTGCGAGGCGGGAACGACGACCGTGGTCCTCGACCTGTTCGGCCAGCACCAACGCAGCGAGGCTGCGGTCCGGCAGGCGGGCCGCTGGCTGACGCTGCGTAGTTCGGAGACCCCGCCGGCGTTCGCCTCGCTGCAGCGGGCGGTCGAGCATCGCGCGTTGATGTCGACGGCGATCGGTGGGCTCGGATTGTCCGCGAACTGGCCGGTCGCGGTGTCCTCGCTCGACCGTGGATGGATGCTGTACGCGCACACCGCCTCCCGCGGCGAGCCGCTCGACGGGCAGCAGCAGGATCAGCTGGCCGTGGTGTGGGACGGCCTGCGTCGTCTGCACGCCCGACAGATCTCGCACGGCGACCTGCGCCCGGAGAACATCAGGACGGCGGCCGGGGTGGCCCGGTTCGAGGGCTTCGCCCGGTCGGAGATCGGAGCGACGGAGGCCCAGTTGCAGTCCGACGTCGCGCAGCTGCTGCTGGTGACGGCCGAGCTGTTCGGGGTGGAACCGGCGGTGCGTGTGTCGATCTCGGCGGTGGGCGTCGACGAGGTGATTGCCGCCTCGGGTCGGCTGACCCGCAGCGCGATGCCCAAACGGATCCGCCGGACGGCGCCGAACGTGGCCGAGCTGATGAAGTCGATCCGGTCGGAGGTGCGCACCCAGACCGACACCGAGGAGATCCGAACCGAACAGGTCACCCGGTTCAGCCGCAATCAGCTGATCCAGTTGGTGCTGCTGATCGGGCTGGTCTACGTGGCCTACCCGTTCGTCAGTGCGGTACCGACCTTCGTCACCGAGCTGGGTTCGGTGAACTGGCTGTGGGTGCTGCTCGGTCTCGTCGTCTCCGGCCTGACGTACATCGGTGCCGCCGCGGCGCTGTGGGCGTGCGCGAGCGAGTCGGTGAGCTTCAAGAACCTCACGATCATGCAGTTCGCGAACACCTTCGCCGCCACCACCACCCCGGCCGGGGTCGGGGGACTGGCGTTGAGCGCGCGGTTCCTCCAGCACAACGGGCTCGGCGGGGTGCGCGCCACCGCTGCGGTCGCGCTTCAGCAGACCGTCCAGGTGGTCACCCACATCGGGCTGCTGGTCGTGTTCAGTGTCGCGGCAGGCAAGAGTGCAGACCTCTCGCACTTCATTCCGAGCGGGACAGTGCTCTACCTGATCGTCGGTGTGGTGCTCGGGGTGGTAGGTGCGTTCATGGTGGTGCCCAAGCTGCGCCGGTGGCTCCGCGACGACCTGCGTCCCCAGATAGCCGATCTGACCGCCGAACTGGCCGACCTGGCCCGGGACCCGGGTCGGTTCCTGATCATCGTCGGCGGCTGCGCCAGCACGACTCTCGGTGCGGCACTCGCACTTTGGGCGAGCGTCGCGGCGTTCGGCGGTGGGGCCACCTTCATCACCGTCACCATCGTCACGATGATCGGTGGCACCCTGGCGTCCGCCGCCCCGACCCCCGGTGGCGTCGGGGCGGTCGAGGCCGCCCTGATCGGTGGACTCGCAGCCTTCGGCGTACCCGCGAGCGTCGCGGTGCCGTCGGTGCTCCTGTACCGGGTGCTCACCTGCTGGCTGCCGGTCTTCATCGGCTGGCCGACCATGCACTGGCTGCAGCGCAACGACCTCATCTGACCCGACCCCCGACCCCCGCCCCCCGACCTTCCCGAATGGCCCATTCGTTCAGTCCGACTGAACGAATGGGCCATTCGGGAAGGGGCGGGGAGGGTCAGCGGGGGAGGGCATCAGGGAGTGGGGGAGAGGGCGTCGAGGACGGCCGAGAGCAGTCGCACCGCGCCGTCCTTGTCGAGCGGGTTGTTGCCGTTGCCGCACTTCGGCGACTGCACGCAGGACGGGCACCCGGCCGCGCACTCACACGCGCGGATCGCATCGCGGGTGGCCCGCAGCCAGGGACGCAGTTCGGCATGACCGCGGTCGGCGAAACCGGCCCCGCCCTGGTGCCCGTCGTAGACGAACACCGTCGGCAACCCGGTGTCCTGGTGCAGTGCCGTCGAGACCCCGCCGATGTCGCCGCGGTCGCAGGTGGCCACGAGGGGCAACAGTCCGATGGCCGCATGTTCGGCGGCGTGCAGGGCGCCGGGGAACCGGTCGGCGGGGATGCCGGCCGATTCCATCAGTTCCGGTGTGACGGTGTACATCACAGCCCGCGTCCGCAGGCTCTGCGGCGGCATGTCCAGTTCCACCGAGTCGAGTACCTCGCCCGACGGCAGCCGCCGCAGGTACCCGACCACCTGGTGGGTGACCTCGACCTCGGTGAGTGCGGTGGTGACGGCGCCGTGCTCGCTGCGCTCGAGGACGGCGGTGATCGCGATGTCGGTGGTTTCGCGGGCCGAGGTGGTCCACTCCGGCGTCTCGGCGTGCACGAGGGCCAGTCCGTTCTCCAGGTCGAGGTCGTCGACGACGAACGACTCGCCCTGGTGGATGTGCACGGCGCCGGGGTGCGCGGTCGCGGGGGCGCGGCCGCCGTCGACGGTGCCGAGTAGCCGCCCGGACTCGGCGTCGACGATCGCGACCTGCAGACCGATGCCGCCGCGGATGTCCACGGCGGCATGTGGATTCGACTCGGCGGTGACGAACCAGCCGTGCGCTCGCCTGCGGATCAGGCCCTGGGCGGCGAGCTCGGTGAGCACGTCGACCGCGCCGAACCGTTCCACCTCGGCATCGCTGAGCGGCAACTCCAGTGCGGCGCACAGCAGTTGCGGGCCCAGCACGTACGGGTTGGTCGGATCGGTGACGGTGGCCTCGACCGGCTTGTCGAGCAGGGCGGCCGGGTGGTGCACCAGGTACGTGTCGAGCGGGTCGTCGCGTGCGACCAGCACCACCAGGGACCCCTCGCCGCGTCGGCCGGACCGCCCGGCCTGTTGCCAGAACGAGGCGACCGTGCCGGGGAACCCGGCGACCACCACCGCGTCCAATCCCGCGATGTCCACGCCCAGTTCCAGTGCGTTCGTGGTCGCGGCGCCGAGCAGGGTGCCGTCGGCCAGCGCGGCCTCCAGCGCGCGTCGGTCCTCGGCCAGGTACCCGGCCCGGTACGCCGCCACGCGTTCGGCGAGGTCCGGGTCCACCTCGGCGAGCAGGCGCTTGGCGCCCATCGCGGTCAGCTCGGCGCCGCGCCGGGACCGTACGAAGGTGAGGGTGCGGGCCCCCTCCACCACCAGGTCGGCCATGATCCGCGCGGCCTCCGACCCGGCGGCGCGTCGTACCGGGGCGCCGTTCTCGCCGGTGACCTCGGCGAGCAGGGGCGGCTCCCACAGTGCGACCGTCCGCGGTCCGTGCGGGGACCCGTCCACGGTGACCTGTTCGCACGGTGCGCCGATCAGCCGGCCGGCGGCCGCTCCCGGTTCCGCGGTGGTGGCGCTGGCGAGGACGAACACCGGGTCCGCGGCGTACCGTCGCGCGATCCGTCGGAGCCTGCGCAGCACGAGTGCGACATTGGATCCGAAAACTCCGCGATAGGAATGACATTCGTCTACGACGACATATTTCAATCGGCGAAAGAAATGCGCCCACCGCTGATGCGAACGAAGCATGCCGATATGCAACATGTCCGGATTGGTGAATACCCAGCGTGAGTTCGCGCGCACCAGTTGCCGCACCTCGGTCGGGGTGTCGCCGTCGAATGCGTTGGGGTACACGTCCGCCAGCGCCTCGGCCCGGTCGCAGAGCGTGGCGACGGCCCGGATCTGGTCCGCGCCGAGCGCCTTCGTGGGGGCCAGGTAGAGCGCGGTGGCGCGCGGATCCTCGGCGAGCGCGGTGAGGATCGGCAGTTGGTAGGCCAGCGACTTCCCGGAGGCGGTTCCGGTCGCGACGACCACGTGCGAGCCCGCCGCGGCGTGCGCGGCGGCCTCGGCCTGGTGTGTCCAGGGCCGGGGGATTCCGTTCTCCCGCAAGGCTTCGACCACTTCGGGATGAGCCCACGTCGGCCACTGCGCGTACCGCGCCTCCCGCGCCGGCAGTTCGGCCACGTGGGTCAGCGGATCCTCCCCGCGCGCGGTGCCCGCCAGGACGCGTCCGAGCAGGTCGTGGCCGTAGCTCCCCGCGCCGGCGTCGGGTGGGATCAAGGGGTACTCCGCGTTCGTGTATCGGTCGTGCCTCACCGCGTCCGACCTGGGGTTTTGATGCTACTGGGCGGTAGTTGCGGACGGCGCGACGGCCCTCCGGAACGGTAGTCGGACAATTTGTGGAGCTGTTACCGGCAGGCAGTCGGGAACAAGATCATTTCGTTATGAGTTTTCGACTGTTGTAGTGGCACGAAGCGTGGTTGACTGGCAAGTGGTCGCAGCTTCTGTGTTCGTGTACGCGCTCGCAGGATCGATGTTGCGAGCGGTGTGCTCGATGCTTTTCCTGAGGGGGAAATCAGCGGTACAGCGGTCGGAACCGGCCCGGTGGGCTGTAAGCGCTGTCCGCCGCATCCGGTGTTAGAAAGAGAAGGAAAAGTATGGCACAGGGCACTGTGAAGTGGTTCAACGCGGAGAAGGGCTTCGGCTTCATCGCCCCCGAGGACGGCTCCGCTGACGTCTTCGTCCACTACTCCGAGATCCAGGGCAGCGGATTCCGCACGCTCGAGGAGAACCAGCGCGTCGAGTTCGAGGTCGGTCAGGGCACCAAGGGTCCCCAGGCCACCGGCGTTCGCGCGATCTGATTCGTCAGTACCTCGGTACGGATTGCACTCGTCCCCCATCACCGTGAGGTGGTGGGGGACGAGTCGTCCGTGGGCATGGCCGGCGAAGCTGCCCGTGCCGCGGAAAGCACCACTTGCGTTGTCGCGCCAGCGAACCCCGCGCGCGTGAACCGTTTGGGTCTACTGTCGCTGGTGTGAACCAGCTGTCCTTCTTCTCCGCAGACTCGGTCGCACCCGAGGTGGCCGACCTGAGCGGATTGCTGGCCGGTCCGGGCCAGCTCGCCGCCGCCGCCGACCGCGCGCGGGTCTCGGTGGTCGTCGACGCGCAGTGGCGGGCCGACGCGATCGCCGAGATGATCGAGGACGCCGGGCTCGTGGCCGAACTGACCCGTTCCGACGAGGGCACGCCGCTGGTTCGTACCGGCTCGGTGACCGAACTCGCCGTGCTCGCCGTCCGGTGGACGAGGGGGGCGGTCAAGGCGGTGCCCGCCGGCTGGGTGCCCGGGCCGCGTGCTCTGCGCGCCTGGGCGTTGGCCTCCGGCCGGGCCGAGGGGGAGGGCGACCGATTCGTGCTCGGGCTCGACCCGCGCGCCCCCGAGACCCACGCCGTGCTCGCCCAGTCGCTGATGCGGGCGGGCATCGCGCCGACGCTGTTCGGCACCCGCGGGACGAGTCCGGGACTGCGGATCGTCGGTCACCGGCGCCTGCAGCGGCTCGTCGAGAACATCGGCGAACCGCCCGACCAGCAGGAGGCTCGCGCGGCGTGGCCGCGGGTGTAGAACTTATCGACACGGGACTGATCTGCAAGGATTGTCCCGAGGTGTGTCACGCTGTAACCGATGTGATCACCGTTTCGAGTCGAGGAAGGTGCAGGCAACAACGTGGCAGCCCGGGAGAAGGACACGGCCGGAGATTCGTCTGCGTCGGCCGGCCAGACGCGCCGTCTCGTCATTGTCGAGTCGCCGACCAAGGCCCGTAAAATCGCGCCCTACCTGGGCAAGAATTACGTAGTCGAGGCGTCGGTCGGGCACATTCGGGACCTGCCGCGCGGCGCGGCGGACGTGCCGGCCAAGTACAAGGGTGAGCCCTGGGCTCGGCTCGGCGTCAATGTCGACCACGACTTCGAACCCCTCTACGTGGTCAGCCCGGACAAGAAGTCGAAGGTCACCGAGCTCAAGAGCCTGCTCAAGGACGCCGACGAACTCTTCCTCGCCACCGACCCCGACCGCGAGGGCGAGGCCATCGCCTGGCACCTGCTCGAGACGCTGAAGCCGAAGATCCCGGTCCGCCGGATGGTCTTCCACGAGATCACCAAGCCCGCCATCCTCGCCGCCGCCGAGGACACCCGCGAGCTGGACCAGGACCTGGTCGACGCGCAGGAGACCCGCCGCATCCTCGACCGTCTGTACGGCTACGAGGTCAGCCCGGTGCTGTGGAAGAAGGTCATGCCGAAGCTGTCGGCGGGCCGAGTGCAGTCCGTGGCGACCCGCGTGATCGTCCGGCGCGAGCGCGAGCGCATGGCGTTCCGCACCGCCGAGTACTGGGACATCTCGGCGACCCTCGACGCCGGTGCCGACGCCAGCCCGCGCAGCTTCGGGGCCCGGCTGGTCAGCGTCGACGGCGCGCGCGTCGCGTCCGGTCGCGACTTCGGTCCGGACGGCGCACTCAAGTCCACCGGCGTCACCGTCCTCGACGAGGCCGCGGCCCGTCGGCTCGCCGACGCACTGCACGGCGCCGACCTGACCGTGTCCTCCGCCGAGGACAAGCCGTACACCCGCAAGCCCTACCCGCCGTTCATGACCTCGACGCTGCAGCAGGAGGCGGCCCGCAAGCTGCGGTTCTCCTCCGAACGCACCATGCGCACCGCGCAGCGGCTGTACGAGAACGGCCACATCACCTACATGCGTACCGACTCGACGACGCTGTCGCAGTCGGCGATCTCGGCGGCGCGCGCGCAGGCCACCGAGCTGTACGGGGCCGAGTACGTCAGCCCCTCGCCGCGCCAGTACACCCGCAAGGTGAAGAACGCGCAGGAGGCACACGAGGCGATCCGACCCGCCGGCGACGTCTTCGCGACCCCCGGCCAGCTGCACAGCCAGCTCGGCACCGACGAGTTCAAGCTCTACGAGCTGATCTGGCAGCGCACCGTCGCCTCGCAGATGCAGGACGCCCGCGGCACCACGCTGACCCTGCGCATCACCGGCACCGCCAGGTCTGGTGAGGAAGCGACGTTCTCGGCGTCGGGTCGCACGATCACGTTCCCGGGCTTCCTCAAGGCGTACGTCGAGTCCGTCGACGAGGAGGCCGGTGGCGACTCGGACGACGCCGAGTCGCGGCTGCCGGTTCTCGTTGCGGGACAAGGCGTCACGGCCACCAAGCTGGACCCGGACGGGCACACGACCAACCCGCCCGCCCGCTTCACCGAGGCCAGTCTGATCAAGACGCTCGAGGAACTCGGCATCGGTCGACCGTCCACGTACGCCTCGATCATCAAGACGATCCTCGACCGCGGCTACGTCTACAAGCGCGGCAGTGCGCTGGTCCCGTCGTGGGTGGCGTTCGCCGTGATCGGACTGCTCGAGTCGCACTTCGGCCGGCTGGTGGACTTCGACTTCACCGCGGGCATGGAGGACGACCTCGACGAGATCGCCGGTGGCCGCGAGCAGCGGGCGAACTGGTTGTCCAGCTTCTACTTCGGCGGTGAGCACGGTGCCGAGGGTTCGGTGGCACGCTCCGGCGGACTGAAGAAGATGGTCGGCACCAACCTCGAGGACATCGACGCCCGCGAGGTGAACTCGATCCGGCTCTTCGACGACTCCGAGGGCCGCGAGGTGCACGTCCGGGTCGGCCGCTTCGGTCCGTACCTCGAACGGATGGTCGTCAATCCCGATGACCCCGAAGGGGATCCGATCTCGCAGCGGGCCAACCTGCCCGACGACCTGCCGCCCGACGAGCTCACCCCGGAGTACGCGGAGAAGCTGTTCGCGACTCCGCAGGACGGCCGCAAGCTCGGTGTCGATCCGCTGACCGGGCACGAGATCGTCGCCAAGGAAGGGCGTTTCGGCCCGTACGTGACCGAGATCCTGCCGGAGCCGCCGTCCGAGCCGGAGCCGGACATCGTGCCGGTGCCCGTCGAGGAGACCGCCGACGGCGCGGTCAAGACGAAGGCGCCGGCCAAGAAGGCGGTGAAGAAGGCCGCGAAGAAGGTCGCCGGACCGAAGCCGCGCACCGGTTCGCTGCTCAAGTCGATGGACGTCGCGACGGTGACGCTCGAGGACGCGCTGCGGCTGCTGTCGCTGCCGAGGGTGGTCGGCGTCGACCCGGAGTCGAAGGAAGAGATCACCGCACAGAACGGCCGCTACGGCCCGTACCTGAAGAAGGGCACGGATTCTCGCTCGCTGGCGAACGAGGAGCAGATGTTCACCGTCACCCTCGAGGAGGCGCTGAAGATCTACTCCGAGCCGAAGCGGCGCGGGCGCCAGGGTGCCGCGACGCCGCCGCTGCGCGAGCTGGGCAACGACTCGGCGACCGACAAGCCGATGGTGATCAAGGACGGCCGCTTCGGCCCCTACGTCACCGACGGCGAGACGAACGCCAGCCTGCGCAAGGGCGACGAGGTGGAGACCATCACCGACGAGCGGGCCTCGGAGTTGCTGGCCGACCGTCGGGCCCGTGGGCCGGCGCCGAAGAAGACCGCGAAGAAGGCGGCGAAGAAGGCCCCGGCCAAGAAGACCGCCGCCAAGAAGGCGGTCGCCAAGAAGGCCGTCGCGAAGAAGGCGCCCGCCAAGAAGGCCCCGGCGAAGAAGGCTGCGCCGGAGCAGGACTGAACTCCGTCGGGGCGGGCGACGTCGTGTACCGGGAGTTGGAGTCCGGCGTCGCCGGGGCGGTCGCGTGGTCGGTCAGCTCGCCCGACCCGGACGCCGAGGCGTTCGTGCTGCCGGACGGCTGCATGGACCTGATCTGGCACGAGGGCGGCTTCGTGGTCGCAGGCCCGGACACGGTGGCGCACCACACCAGCGCCGCGGGCTCGCGCGCGATCGGACTGCGTTTCGCGCCGGGGCTGGGTCCACGGGTGTTCGGAGTGCGGGCCGACGCGTTGCGCGACACCCGGCTCTCGCTCGACGAACTGTGGCCGGATGCGGTGGTGCGCAGGCTCTCCGACGCCGCCGAGATGGACCCGCTGCGCGCCATCGCGGACGAGGCCCGGCGTCGGCTCGACGGGGTCGGCCGACCGCTCGAGACCGCGATCGCCGCGGAGCTGGCCGCCGGCGCCTCGGTGGCCGAGGTCGCGACCGGGCTCGGCTGGAGCGAACGCAAGCTGCACCGAATGTCGTTGTCCGCGTACGGGTACGGACCGAAGACGCTCGCCCGGGTGTTGCGCTTCGACCGTGCCCTCGCGGCGGCGCGAAGCGGCACCCCGTTCGCGCGGGTCGCCGCAGAGGCGGGATACGCCGACCAGGCTCACCTCGCCCGGGAGGTCCGCGCGCTGGCCGGCGAGTCTCTCACCGCCCTCGTCGGCTACCCGGGCAGCGCGGCGAACAGGTCGACGGTGTTGCCGTCCGGGTCCTTCACGACGGCGTAGCGCTGTCCCCAGAACGCGTCGAACGGCGCGAGGTCGCCGGCGCAGCCGACCGAGGTGAGCTCGGCGTACTTCGCGTCCACCTCGGCCGGGGCGCCGCAGTCGAAGGCGAGCGCCGGCCCGCCCTGGCCGGGCGTGAAACCGGGGTGGAAGGCGCGCATGGTCTCCACGGTGTCCCAGGCCAGGCGCAGCCCGCCGGGCAGCGTCACCTCGAAGTGCGGCTCACCGGCCGACTCGGCGGGCAGGTCGAGACCGAGCCGCCGGTAGACGTCGAAGGAACGGGCCATGTCGGCGGTGACGATGCCGACGAGTGCGATGCGGGGTGTCATGGCGTCGACGCTACGACCCGCTCCGGCGGTTGTCTTGTACGTTTCGGACGCCCGCCGCCGTCGGACTGTCGGCGCCGGTCGTTACGCTGTGGCGCATGGCGGGTGTCTTCGATCGGCTGGTCGGCCAGCAGCATGTCGAGACCGAACTGGCTGCCGCCGCGACGGCGGCGCGAGGCGGGAGCGAGGCCGCGGGATCACTGATGACGCACTCGTGGCTGTTCACCGGCCCGCCCGGATCGGGCCGTTCGGTCGCCGCGCTGTGCTTCGCGGCGGCGCTGCAGTGCACCGGTGACGGCCCGCCCGGCTGCGGGACCTGTCACGCCTGCACCACGACGATGGCGGGCACCCACGGCGACGTGCGGCGGGTGATCCCGGAGGGCCTGAGCATCTCCGTCGCCGAGATGCGCGGCATCGTGCAGACGGCGTCCCGTCGCCCCAGCACCGGCCGCTGGCAGGTGGTGGTCATCGAGGACGCCGACCGACTGACCGAGGGCGCCGCGAACGCGCTGCTGAAGGTCGTCGAGGAGCCGCCCGCGCGGACGGTGTTCCTGTTGTGCGCGCCGTCGGTGGATCCACAGGACATCTCCGTGACACTGCGGTCGCGCTGTCGGCACGTCGCGCTGGTGACCCCGTCCGTGGCGGCGATCGCCGGGGTGCTGCGGGACCGCGACGGGCTCGCCGAGGAGACCGCGACCTGGGCCGCGGCCATCAGCGGCGGGCACGTGGGTCGCGCCCGCCGGCTCGCCACCGACGAGGAGGCCCGGACCCGCCGCAGCCAGGCGCTGGGCATCGCGTCGGCCGCGACCCGGGCGAGCACCGCCTACGCCGCGGCGGACGAGTTGGTGCGGACCGCCGAGGCGGAGGCCAAGGAGATGAGCGCCGCGCGGGACGAGCGTGAGACGGAGGAACTGCGCACGGCGCTCGGCGCGGGCGGCACCGGCAAGGGCGCGGCGGGGGCGCTGCGCGGCTCGGCCGGCGCTCTCAAGGACCTCGAGCGCAGACAGAAGTCGCGCGCGACGCGGACCGGCCGCGACAGTCTGGACCGTGCCCTGATGGACCTGGCGGGCCTGTACCGCGACGCGCTGGCGGTCTCGCTCGGGACGACCGCGCAGCCCAACCATCCGGACAAGGCCGACCAGGTCGTGAAGATGGCCGCCGCGGGCAGCCCGGCCGCGCTGTTGCAGTGCGTCGAGGCCGTACTCGAGTGCCGCGAGGCGCTGTCGACCAACGTCAAACCACGTTTCGCGGTGGCCGCGATGGTGGCGAAACTGGGGGCTGTCCTCAGTTAGCAGGGGGCCGTTTTCACATCCGCGGCGTGAGCCGTTAGACTCCTGCTTGCTCGATCGCAAGGTCGGGCGCGCTGCCTTAGCTCAGTCGGTAGAGCATTTCACTCGTAATGAAAAGGTCGAGAGTTCGATTCTCTCAGGCAGCTCAGTGAAACCCCAGGTGAGAGCACGATTCACCTGGGGTTTTCTGCGTCCGGACCGGGTAGGGGCGGGCGCGAGCTCGCGGAAGCGCCGGCCCGCACCGGCTTCCGCGCAGACCGCACAGTCCAGTACTCGCAAGTAGTCGAGGGGCGGGGCTACGGTTGGGCCGCCGCCCGACCCCCCCAGAGGGCGGTATAGGCCCCGCCTGGCGCACCCCCCGAGTCAGGCGGGGCCACCCAGCACGTCAGCAGGACACTGAGCAGATCGAAGGTGTAGTCGCCATGGCTCCGCGAGCATCGTCGCCCAGAACCAAGTCGGTCGCGGTGCGCGCAGTGGCCGTGGTCGCACTCGCCGTGGGGGTCGTCGCTGCAGCAGTCAAGGGATTCGGCCTGCCGGTCATGCGTTGACCAAACTCGGACATATCGTCATCGAATGCCGACGCGCGAAGGGCCTACTCGGTTACGGTGAGCGCGCGTCGCCCCTCCAGTGGCGCACGGCCCCACCAGCGGAGCCCTCCTCGTGCTGGTGGGGCCACCCCGAACGGTACTGCGCCTACGGCTCGGCCGCCTCGGAAAGTACCGACACTGCGGTATCGATCACCCCCTGTGCAAAGCGGGGGCGAATCGTGTCGACGCGCGGTAGCGTCCATCGCCGCCCGGCATCCGTGGCAAGTCCGGCAGGCCGACTCTACGGGTGGCCGACGGGTGGCCCAGCCTGCCGACGTCGCCAGACCGGGCCTGGGCGCCGCAACTCCCGTGTCCCTCTCGCTCGTGCTCGGCCGGGTTGGCCCCCAGCCCTTTTGGCGCCTCGGGTAGGGGCGGGCTCGGACGGCGACCGGTCGAGTTCACGTTCCGCTGCGCGTAGCGTAAAACACATCTAAAGTCTTGCGAAGCACTGCCAGACACCGCCCCTCCGGGACGCCTGGCAGTGATCCGGGTCGGTGCCGCGTCGTCGGGTGCCGGCCGGTGTCAGCATCCGACAGGAGGCGCGTTGTGGGTGATCGGATCGAGCGAAGCCCGGAAGCCAGGATCTGGCCTGGCATGCTGGCTGCGGGCGCCGTCGTCATCGTCGTGGTTGCCGTCTTCTTCGCGGCCTTACCCTGAGCCGAGACCGCTCCGATCCGGGTGGCCGATTCGTCGGATGAAGCCGAATCGCGTTGGCAAATAACAGGTTAGGGTCCCGGCTACGAGTTGTCCCAGATCCGTTCGCATCTGGTCGGGTTCGCAGACGAGTTGTGCCCCAACGGGTATGGAGTCAGCCCTGCCGGCTTCCGCCCGGCGGTGGATTGTCGGCGGGGGGGCTCTGCTGAGAGCCCGCTGTGAGTTGGACGTTCGTATAGTCGCTGTCCAGGACATTTTCCGTTACTGTCACCGGCGGTACCGCCTGACCCCAACCCGGGCGGTGCAGGCCCCACCGGCCTTGCCCTCCTCGTGCTGGTGGGGCCGCCTCCGCCCGAGCTGCGGTCAGGCGTAGAGCCGTGCGATGAACGCGCTCATGTTCTCGCGCACCCGCTCGACCTTCTCGTCGATGCTGAGGTGCTCGCGATACCGGTTGCCGAGTGCGGGCCGCTTCTTGTTGCGTGCGTACAGCGAGCAGGCGAGATCGGTGCACATGTAGGTGCCGGTGGTGTTGCCCCGGCGCCCGGAGTCGCCGGCCCTGGCCGCGGTCATCAGCGACACGCCGCCGCCGGTGTGCGTGGTCTTGCAGATCGTGCACATCTGCGCCCGACCCGACCCGCCGGTGGGGTACCGCAGGGCGACGCCGACGAGGCCGTCGTCGCGCGGGACGACGAGGTAGCAGCGTCCGGGCAGCGACGGTGCGCTCCAGCCGAGAAAGTCCAGATCGTCCCACGGGCGATCGTCCAGGTCTCGGGGCACCGGTAGGCGTTTGGCATCACCCTTGGAGCAGTTGACGAACGACGACCTGATGTCGTCTTCGGTGACGGGGTCCATGAGGGGATCGGCTCCTAGCGTTGATGCGTCGAGAAAGCGGCTCCCACGCTACGGCCGGCCGCAGGCGCCGAACAACGGGTTTTCGTCGGTCACCGTCCCGGCGCGGGATTCCCCGGGTCTGTCGGGACCGCGCGGTACGTTCCGTGCATGAGCGAATCGGTGAAAGGCCCCGCGTCCTACTTCCCGTCGATCGAGCAGAAGTACGGCCGCCCGATCGGCGAGTGGCAGAGCCTGATCCGCTCGTCCGAGTTGACCAAGCACGCGCAGTTGGTCGACTGGCTCAAGTCCGAACACGGCATGGGGCACGGCCACGCGAACGCGCTCGTCGCCCACACGCTGAAGGAGGACGCGGCCCAGGCGTGACCGCCCCCGGCTCCCCGGGTTGTCGGCGTTGTCGCCGGAACCGGGGGACCGGGGCGTGGGTCTCTGGTAAGCCTGTCGGGCATGAGAAAGATGATCGTCGCGGCGCTCGGCGTCGGGGTCCTGCTGGTCGCCGGGTGCGGCAGCGACGAGGGGTCGACATCGGGAACCACCGCGGCCGCTCCCACGTCGGATCGGATCGAGCCGGACCTGACGCTGTACAAGGTCGGGGCGCCGGTCTCGAACGGCGGCGTGACCGTCACCGTCCGGTCGGCGGCCTCGGTGCCCGCGGTCGCGATGGCGTCCGGCCCCGGCGAATACGCGGACCAGACCGCGCCCGCAGGCGAGAAGTTCGAGGTGATCGACGCGGTCGTCAGGAACGACTCGGCCACCCCCATGGACCTGTCCTGCGGTAAGGCGATCGGAACCAGGCTCGTCGACGACCAGCGCCGCCAGTTCGACGTCATCGCCGCATTGGACCGGGTACAGGGCAACCCGGCCTGTGGCGTCACCCTGCCGCAGGGGGCGGAGTCGCAGATGAAGTGGGTGTTCGCGGTGCCCGTCGACGCGGTCCCCCGTGCGTTCGGCTTCTACGACACCGTGACCCAGCAACCATCCCAGGTGAAGGTGATCGACCTGAAGACTCAGTAGCGTCTCGGCCCCCGACTCGCGATCGCACACCTGTTGGCATCCCTCCACCGAATTCTTCGTGTTCTCTCAGGAACGGAGCCGACGGTCGATGGGGGTGGTGATTGCGGTGCCGCCCCGCGGAGAAGGGATCTGCGATGACCACTCGAGCCGGCCGCCGTCGCCCCCTCAGGTTGCTTGCCCGGATCGTCTGCGTCGGAGCCCTCGCCGCCGCGCCCCTGGCCTCGGTGGCCGCGCCGGCGTTCGCCGACCCCGGCTACGCAGGTGACGGCGACTACAACCACGACTACGGCGACCACGACTATCCCTACGACTACAGCTATCACGGCTGGGACCAGCACGCGGGCACCGAGAACTATGCACGCAATCGCGACTACAGCCCGGGCGACCGTGGCGACGGCGGGGTCCCGGCGTGCCCGTACCGGGCGCAGAGCGATCTGTGGTGGCAGAACTGCGTTCCGCAGTAGTGACGGTCCGCTGCCCTGTCCGAACGCGGGTCCGCCGGGAACTGGCCCCCCGCCGTGCTGTGGACAACTCAGGTGTGTCTCGCCCCGGTCACGGCAACTCGCCGGAGGTCTCTTTTCCACAACACGCTGCTCCCCGTCTTATCCACAGCCGCGGAATGCATGTTTGTACAGGTAGGGAAAGTTTCAGCCGTGTAATTCGATGCGCCATCCCCAGGTTGTCCACAGTCGCGGGGGCGTTGTGCATAGGTTTGTCCACAGCTGTGGACAGCCTCAGCCGCTGATCCGATCGAGGATCACCGAGTGCACATGGTGCGCCTTGTCCATCCCGCGGAAGTCCGCCTCGAAGGTGTCCGGGCCCGCGGTCAGCGCGACACTGCTCGACGAGAAGAACTGCCCGGCCCACGACTTGTTGCTCAGGAACGACACGGACCGGATGTTCCCGTACGGAATCGACGTGATCGCAACGCGTTTGCCGACGAAGCTGCGGTCCTGGATGACGACACGACGATCGGTCAGGCCGAGAAATCCGGTGCCCGCGCCGATGCAGTCGTAGACGGCAATGATGGTCTCGCCGTCGAGCAGTCCCTGCTGAACCTGCTTCAACTGGTCGGCTTTGTCGAAGATCGGCTCGCTCATAGTCGGCTCCAAGGTTCGGGGGTGGGCGTGGTTCCACCGTACGAGTCGCCGGGCACCCGGCGCGGGATTCGGACTATCGTGTGGACACCGAGTCCCGCTGCGGGAGAGGACGTGATGACGATGACCGGCCCCATTCCGGATCCGAATCAGCCCCCGTACCCACCGCCGAACCAGCCCGGGTTTCCGCCGCCCGGACAGGCCTATGCGGCGCCGCCGATGCCGATCTGGCCCTATGCCTCCTGGTGGTCGCGGGTCGGTGCATACCTGCTGGACCGCTTCGTCGTCCCGCTGCCCGGGCTGGTCGTCGCGGGCATCGGTGCGATCATCGCGTTCAAGGACTCGTCGTCGACCACCACGACGTACTCGGGAGACCACTACTACTACGAGTCGACCTCGGACTTGACCGGGGTGAACGGCGCCGGCGTGGCGCTCATGGTCGCCGGGATCCTGTTGGCGGTGGTGATCTTCCTCTGGAACGTGGTGTTCCGGCAGGGGACCACCGGCCAGTCCGTGGCCAAGAAATGGCTGGGCATCTCGGTGGTGCGGGAGATCGACGGCCGCCCGCTCGGGCCGGGCATGGCGTTCGTGCGCTGGCTGCTGTTGTGGATCCTGGGTTCGGCCTGCTTCCTGAACTTCCTGTGGCCGCTGTGGGATTCGCGTTCGCGGTGCTGGCACGACATGCTGGTCGCATCCGTTGTGATCCGGGCAACGTGATCCGATGACCTTGCCGCGCAGCGAGACTCGTACCCGTCGACTGGGTGCTCCGGCCGCGGTCGCGGCGGTCGGCGCGGCGGCCGCCGCCGCGCTGTACCTGAGGGATCCGCACCGCCCCGGTGCGTACGGGTTCTGTCCCTTCCACGCCGCCACCGGACTGTGGTGCCCCGCCTGCGGCGGACTGCGCGCGCTCAACGACCTCACCCACGGCGACCTCCTCGCATCGCTGTCGAGCAACCTGTTCGTCGCACCGCTGGTGGTGGTGCTGGCGATCGCGTGGGCGGCGTGGGTGTCACGGCGGTGGCGTGGCGTCGACGACCGCATGATCGTGCTGTCGCGGACGGCGACGGTCGCGGTCCTCGTCGCGCTCGCCGTCTTCACGATCGTCCGGAACACCCCGTGGGGGTCCGCGCTCGCCCCGATCTGAACGGTCCGCGCTACGGCCGCACGGACTCGACCAACCCCGGAGGTACACCGATGGCCCTGCAGATCTTCTCCCTCATCGTCCTGGTGGGTGCGCTCGTCGTACTCGTGCCGGTGGCCCGCAGGGTGTTCGGTCGACGCGACGACGACCACGAGAACTGAACACTTTCCGCCCGTTCCGCTCGACAGCGGCGCGCGCGCGGGCCATGCTCAGGCATGGCCGAATCGCTGCGAGACCGCGTCCGCGAAAAACTGCTGCGCCAGATCGCCGAGGACGGTGGCGCACCGACGGAGGGTGCCGAGGACGACGATCCCCGGCTGGTGGCGCTGGACGACGATCTGGCCGCCCTGGACGAGGCGATCGACGGTGACCCGGTGATCGAGCGGCTCGCCGCCAAGTACTGGGTGCCGTAACGGTCAGGACGCGCCCAGGCGGTCGGCGTTGGCGAGAATGGCCGAGCGGACGTACCCGGTGAACCCCGGTGCCAGGTCGTCCCAGTGCGTGGCCGCCGCAGGATCGGCGACGTAGCTCTCGGCGACCTGCCGGTGCAGCGCCGGCCCGCACTCGAAGAACCAGCGCGACAGGTGCGCGCGGTGACGTTCGGCGGCCGCCATCGCGACCGCACCGGTCGGGGGCTCGCCCGCCGTGATCGCCTCGGCGAACTCCCGGATGTTCGCCTCGGCCTCGGCCTTGATCTCGCGCCAGTCCGCCGCGGTGTAGGCGACGGCGCGTCGTCGCAGTTCCGCGCTCACCGCCGGCTGGTCCCAGCGATCCTCGACTCCGGCGAGCGACTCCTCGAACCGCGCCGTGCCGAAGATCTCGAACTGCTCCTCGGCGGACAGCGCGATCCCGGCCCGGCGCGCCCGCAGCTCGCGTTCGACGGCCTCGACCAGGGTGTCGAGTCGGTCCCGGCGCTCACGCAGCAGCCGGTGCTGTCGGCGCAGGTGATCGTCGGCCGCGGTGTCGGGTTCGGCCAGGATCGCGGCGATCTCGTCGAGTCCGAACTCGAGTTCCCGGTAGAGCAGGATCTGCCGCAGCCGCCCCACCTCGGCTTCCGAGTAGATGCGGTGGTTGCCGGCGCTGCGCCGGCGCGGGGTCAGCAGACCGATGCTGTCGTAGTGGTGCAGGGTGCGGACCGAGACGCCCGACAGTCGCGCCAGATCCCCGACCGTGTATCCGTCCACCCGGTCATCATCGCGCCCACGCGCGGCGGCCGTCACGACCGCGGTCGGTGTCTGGCCACCGCTCTGGCGTGCGCGTCGGTGAGCAACGCGCGCACCCGCGGGGCGCTGGCCCGTGACGGGTTGAGGATCGACACCCACGACTGAGCGGCGTAGGTCGGGTGCGGGAGCAGTTCGTCCAATGCGCTGTAGTCGATGCCGGTGGAGCGCTCGGTGACCGCAGCGGGCGGATAGCCGAGCAGTTCGCGGAAGCGGTCTCGACCGACCGCGATGTTGAGGCGGAACACACCTGGCCGCGACAACCGAGAGGAGGTGTCCCATCCCGCTACGTCGTTGGTCACGATGGTGGCGAACGGGAGGCGCCGGTCGGCGGGGGTGTCGTCGTCGGGATCGTAGAAGAAGAAGGAATCTCCCCAGGCCGCTTCCGGTGCGCCGTTCTCGGCGTTCGCCGTCGTGGCCACCACGCCGGGCAGCGCCCGGGCCGACTCGATGATCTCGGTTTCGGTGAACTCGGCTGCTGTCATGTCGGCCACGCTAAGACCTGACGTTGCGTCAGGTTCAAGCCCCGCGCGCCGCGATTCCGTTCGCCAAGCGTATAAATACATCTTGTGTCTAAGTTGCATTCCGCGTCGGAACAGGTCTACCGGGAGGTCAAGGAGCGGATCCTCTCGTCCGCGCTGCCCGGTGGCGAACTGATCAGCGAGGGCGAGATCGCTGCCGAGATGGGGACCAGCCGCACCCCGGTACGCGAGGCGTTCCTGCGCCTCGAGGCCGAGGGCTGGATGCGCCTCTACCCCAAGCGTGGGGCGTTGATCGTGCCCGTCGCCGACGGCGAGGCCGAGCACGTCGTGTCCGCCCGCCGGCTCGTCGAGACCGCCTCCGTGCGGGCCGTGGCCGGCGACGAGGCGGCCCGGATCGCGCTCGTGCGGGAGCTGCGCGCCTGCCTCGACGACCAGCGGTCCGTCGCCGCGGCCGGCGACGTCACGACCTTCAGCGGACTCGACGCCGACTTCCACCGCGCCGTGGTGCGGGCGGGCGGCAACCCGCTGCTCGACACCTTCTACGCGGGCCTGCGGGAGCGGCAGCGCCGGATGACCACCCGGTCGCTGGCGCGCGATCCGCACCAGCTCGGGTCGATCATCGACGACCACGCCCGGCTCGCGGACCTGATCGAGGCGGGCGACGCCGACGGCTTCGACGCCGCGGTCGCGGTGCACATGTACCGGGTGCACGGGCTGTCGCTGCCGGACGGCGCGGCGCGATGACCGCCGCGCTCGACGAGCGTCCGGAGGCGACGGCCGCGCTGCCGCGGTCGATTCCGCCGTGGACCCTGGTCGCGGGGGCCATGTTCGCGGTCGCGTGGGGCGGCAACGAGTTCACCCCGCTGCTGGTGATGTACCGCCTCGACCACGGGTACTCGCCGGTGGTCGTCGACAGCTTCCTGTTCGCCTACGTCCTCGGCATCGTGCCCGCGATGCTGATCGGTGGGCCCCTCTCGGACCGGCTCGGTCGCCGCCCGCTGATGCTCCCCGCGCCGTTCGTCGCGGCCGCCGGGTCGCTGGTCCTCGCGGTCGGCGCGGACAGCGCCGCCCTGCTGATCGTCGGTCGGGTGCTCAGCGGCGTCGGCCTCGGTCTGGGCATGGCGGTCGGCGGCAGCTGGCTCAAGGAGTTGTCGGCACGGCCGTGGGATGTGAAGGCGCGCACCGGGGCCGGTGCCCGGCGCGCCGCGATGAGCCTGACCGCGGGGTTCGCGATCGGCGCCGGACTGGCCGGGGTGCTCGCACAGTGGGCACCGTGGCCGAGCGCGTTGGCCTACGCCCTGCACATCCTGCTCGCCGTCGGTGCGGGCGTCGCGCTGCTGGCGGCCCCGGAGAGCCGGGCGGCGACCCCGGTCGCCGAGCGCGTCGCGTTGATCGAGGACCTGAAGATTCCGGCCGCGTCGCACCGGCGCTTCTGGTTCGTCATCGCTCCCGTCGCGCCCTGGGTGTTCGGCGCCGCCAGTTGCGCCTACGCGGTGATGCCGTCGCTGATGGCCGACCACAGCGGCGGCCGGCCCGTGGCCTTCTCCTCCCTGCTGTGTGTGGTCGCCCTGGCCTGCGGGTTCGGGGTGCAGGCGCTGGGACGCCGGATCGACACCCCGCACAGTGCCCGGGCGGTGCTGGTCGCGCTCGCGATCCTGGTGGTGGGCATGGTGATCGGGGCGGCGGCCGCGGACCGGCTCACCGTCCCGCTGGCCCTGCTGGCCGCGGTCGTGCTCGGCAGTGGCTACGGCATGGCGCTGGTGTCCGGCCTCCAGGAGATCCAGCGCATCGCCGGGCCCGACGACCTGGCCGGGTTGACCGCGGTCTTCTATTCGTTGACCTACCTCGGCTTCGCGGTCCCGGCGGCGATGGCGATCGCGGTGCAGGAGTGGTCCGGCGTGCTGGGCTACCCGGTGATCTTCCTGTTCGGTGCGGTCGTCGCGGCCGCGAGCCTGGCACTGGTCGCCGTCAAGAGTCGTTCGCACCTGCCGGAATGCGCATAGCGCAGTGGTGCGGATGCGGAGTCCGAGGACTCCCTTTCCGCAACACATCGGGGTATGCCCATCAAGGCAGGGTCATTCTCCAGTCCCACGCGTCCCACAACGGGCCCAGAC
>NZ_JBHXVP010000010.1:0-185330 GCF_042672245.1 Rhodococcus sp. NPDC127527 | reverse complement strand
GCGCCCTCCGGGCCCCGCCAAGTCGCCGCCCACCCCGCGCCCTTCCCAGGGGGGGGGGGGGGGGGGCCGCGCGCCCGCCCCCCCCCCCCCCCCACCACTGCGGCGTAGCCGCATCAGGGCAGGGTCTTGCTCCAGAGCCAGGCGTCCCACAGCGGGCGCAGCGGGCGGTCGGTGAAATGTGCTGCCAGGTCGGTGAATTCCTCGGTGGTCACCGTCGCGTGGCGGTACTTCGCCGTCCACTGCCGGAGCAGGTCGAAGAACGCGTCGTCGCCGAGGACCTCGCGCAGCGCGTGCAGGGTGAGCGCGCCGCGCTTGTACACCCGGTCGTCGAACATCAGCCGGGGTCCGGGATCGCCGAGTAGCAGGTCGTACGGCAGGCCCGACAGGTTCCGGTGCGCCTGCGCCGCGATCTCCTGCGCGGACGGTCCGCCGGAGTTCTCCGACCACAACCACTCGGCGTAACAGGCGAATCCCTCGTGCAGCCAGATGTCGCGCCACGCGCCGAGCGTCAGGCTGTTCCCGAACCACTGGTGCGCGAGTTCGTGCGCGACGAGCCGCTCCGAACCCCGCCTGCCGTCGCAGTGGTTCGCCCCGAACACCGACATGCCCTGGGCCTCGATGGGAATCTCGAGCTCGTCGTCGGTGACGACGACGGTGTAGTCGGCGAACGGGTAGGGGCCGAACAGGCGGACGAAGGTCTCCATCATCTCCGGCTGCCTGCCGAAGTCGTGCTCGAAGGGCATTCGAAGTCGTTGCGGCAGAACGGCGTGCATGGGCACCCCGAGTGGGGCCTGCGCGCTGACCAGATGCCGGGCCGGTGTGATGCGGCGACGCTCGTACGGCCCGATCTGGATGGTCGCGAGGTAGCTGGCCATCGGCTCGCTCTGCTCGTACACCCAGGTCGTCTGGCTCGCGCGGGTCTGCTTGCGCACGAGCACGCCGTTCGCCAAGGCATAGTACGGCGAGTCGGTCGTGATGGAGATCTGGTAGCTGGCCTTGGCGCTGGGGTGGTCGTCACACGGGAACCAGGACGCCGCACCGTTCGGCTGGCTTGCCACGATCGCGCCCTCGGTCAGTTCCTCCCACCCGACCTCGCCCCACGGCCCGCGGATCGGCCTCGGGGTGCCGGCGTACTGCACCGTCACCGACAGCGCACCGCCCGCCGGGATCTTGTGCGCCGGCGTGACGGTCAGCTTCCCGTTCTGGTGGGTGTACTTGACGGACCGGGAGCCGTTGACGGTCACCTTCGACACCGCGAGCGACTGCGACAGGTCGAAGGCGAACCGGGGCCGAATCTCGGTGGAGGCCGCGGTGATCGAGGCCTTGCCCGCGAGCCGGTTGCTGGCGACCTTGTACGTCAGGTCCAGCTCGTAGCGTGACACCCGGTAGCCCCGGTTGCCCGCCGACGGCAGGTACGGGTCGATCGGCTCCTCGTAGAACTTTCCCGGCTTGACCATGCTCGCCGCCCCCTCAGTTCCAGGGCCCGATGGGGTTCCCCTGCCAGCGGGTGTTCGGCGGCACCACGTCGCCGCGCATCACCAGCGACGCGGGGCCGACGGTCGCGCCGTCGCCGATCCCGGAGGCGGGCAGTGCGACGCAGTGCGGTCCCAGGGTGGCTCCCTTGCCGAGGGTGACGGTGTCCATGGCCATGATCCGATCATGGAACAGGTGCGTCTGCACAACGCAACCGCGTTCGACGGTCGCGCCGTCACCGAGGGTCACCAGGTCGGCCTCCGGCAGCCAGTACGACTCGCACCACACGCCGCGGCCGATCCGCGCGCCCATGCCGCGCAGGTAGACGTTCAGGACCGCGGTGCCGGTCGCGGCCCGCGCGAACCACGGCGCCGCGACGGTCTCGACGAACGCGTCGGACACCTCGTTGCGCCACACGAACGAACTCCAGAGCGGGTGCTCGACCTTGTCGATTCGCCCGACCACCAACCACTTTGCCGCCACCGACACCGCCCCGGCCACCGCGCCGGCCACCAGCAGCACAGCGCCGCTCAGCAGCGCCGCGAGCCAGAACCCGACCGCGCCCGCCATCGCCTGCAGGGCGAACAGCACGCCGAGCCCGATACCGAAGGTGACCATCACCGGGATCAGCCGGCAGGTCTCGACCACCGCCCGCGCGACCTTGAGCCGCAGCGGCGGCTCGAACGTGCGCGCCGCGTCGGTGTCGCTGGCGGACCGGCGCAGCCGCACCGGCGGGCTGCCCAGCCACGAGGAACCCGACTTCGCCTTGCTCGGCGCGGCCGAGAGCACCGCGACCAGACCGTTCTTCGGTACCCGGCGGCCCGGACCGGCCATGCCGGAGTTGCCGAGGAACGCGCGCTTGCCGACCTTCGCCTCCTGGATGTGCAGCCAGCCGCCGCCGAGTTCGTAGGAGGCGATCATCGTGTCGTCGGCGAGGAAGGCGCCGTCGGCGACGGTGGTGAACTTCGGCAGCAGCAGCACCGTGGACGCCTCGACGTTCTTACCGACCTTCGCGCCGAGCAGTCGGAGCCAGCCGGGCGTGAGCAGGCTCGCGTACAGCGGGAAGAGGAAGGTGCGGGCGGAGTCGAGCAGCCGCTCGGTTGCCCACACCTGCCACCCGACCCGGCTGCGCACCGGGTGGTATCCCTCGCTGAGCCCGACGCCGAGCGCGCGCACCGCGACCACCGTGAGCGACGCGAACACGAACAGCGTGAGCAGGGTGGAGACCGGGAGCCAGGCGACGGCGCGCAGCACGGCCGACCCGAGGTCGGGGGCGTCGTGCACACCCCAGCCGATCACCGCGATCCCCACGGCCAGCGCGAGGATCGGCAGTCCCGCGATCGCCACCGAGGTCGCGCCGTAGACGGGCACCCACTGGGTCGCGCGGCGCGGCCGCTCCGCGGGCCACGGGTGCACCGCCTTGCCGACCTTGACGGCGGGGGAGCCGGCCCAGCTCTGTCCCGCCTTGACCCGGCCGATCACCGCCGACCCCGGGGCGACCTCCGCGTCCCTGCCGATGCGGGTGCCGGGGAGCAGCGTGGAGCGGGCCCCGACCGCGGCGCCGTCACCGATCCTGATCTCGCCGATGTGCACCACGTCGCCGTCGATCCAGTGCCCCGACAGGTCGACCTCGGGTTCCACCGAGCAGCCGTCGCCGAGTTCGAGCATGCCGGTCACGGGCGGCAGGGTGTGCAGGTCGACGCCCCGCCCGACCTTCGCGCCGAGCGCGCGGGCGTAGTAGATCATCCAGGGCGCGCCGGACAGGTTCGCGGCGCCGCTGGCCTCGGTGAGCCGGTGCGCGATCCACAGCCGGACGTGTTCGGGCCCGCCGCGCGGGTAGGTGCCCGGCGCGAGTCCGCGCAGCAGCAGCCGGGACCCGGCGACGGCGATCGACATCCGGCCGAGCGGGGTGATGAACAGGACCAGCGCGGCCAGCACCCACCACCAGGACAGCGTCGGGGCCCACGGCACGTCGACGAACCAGCCGAGCACGTTGTTCACCAGGGCCAGCCAGGTCACCCACTGCAGCCCGGTGAGGGTGGTCAGCGGGATCGTCGCGAGCACCTGCGCCCACTGCGTGGACCGCGGGGTGGGTGCGACCTCGCGCGGCTCCGCCGTCTCGGTGGGGGTGAGCCCGTCGAGGAAGTCGGCGAGCGAGCCGAGTCGGGGATGGTCGTAGAGCTGCGCGACGGTCACCTCGGGGAAGCGTTCCCGCAGGGCCGTCACCAGCTGGGCCGCGGCCAGCGAGCCGCCACCCGCGGCGAAGAAGTCGTCGCCGGGCCCGGTGATCTGGGCGCCGAGGATCGACGCCCACAGCCCGGCCACCCAGGCGGCGGTGCCGTCGAGCCCGGCGGCCGTCGCGGCGTCCTCCGACCCGGTCCCCGGCAACGGCCACGGCAGCGCGGCCCGGTCCACCTTGCCGGAGGTGCGGGTCGGCAGTTCGGCGAGCAGCGCCAGCCGGGGGACCAGCGCCGCGGGCAGCCGTTCGGCCAGCTGGTTCCGGGCGGCGCCGAGGTCGAAGTCGGGGTCGGTGCTGGCGAGGTAGCCGACCAGGATCGAGTTCCCGGCCGCCGTCTTGCGGACCGCCGCCGCGGCGCCGGCGACGCCGGGCAGGTTCTGCAGCGCGTTGTCCACCTCGCCGAGTTCGATCCGCCTGCCGCCGAGCTTGACCTGATCGTCGGCGCGGCCCTGGAACAGCAGTCCGGCGGTTTCGAGGCGCACCAGGTCGCCGCTGCGGTACGCGCGCTCCCAACCGAGCGAGGGCATCGGCGCGTACTTCTCGGCGTCCTTGGCCGGATCCAGGTAGCGGGCCAGGCCCACCCCGCCGATCACGAGTTCGCCGACCTCGCCGGCCGGCACCGGGATGCCGTCGCCGTCGACCACGGCGAGGTCCCAGCCGTCCAGCGGCAGCCCGATGCGCACCGGTCCGCGGCCGTCCATGAGGGCGCCGCACGCGACGACCGTCGCCTCCGTGGGTCCGTAGGTGTTCCACACCTCGCGACCGGGCACGGCCAGCCGTTCGGCCAGCTCCGGCGGGCAGGCCTCGCCGCCGAAGATCAGCAGCCGCACCGCCTCTAGAGCCTCGGCGGGCCACAGCGAGGCCAGGGTGGGCACCGTCGAGACGACCGTCACGTCCCGGGAGACCAGCCACGGGCCGAGGTCCATGCCGCTGCGGACCAGGGCGCGGGGCGCGGGCACCAGGCAGGCGCCGTGCCGCCAGGCCAGCCACATCTCCTCGCAGGAGGCGTCGAACGCGACGGACAGCCCCGCGAGGACCCGGTCGCCGGGACCGATCGGGTCCTGTTGCAGGAACATTCGGGCCTCGGCGTCGACGAAGGCGGCGGCGCTGCGATGGCTGACCGCGACGCCCTTGGGGGTGCCGGTGGAGCCCGAGGTGAAGATGATCCAGGCGTCGTCGTCGACCGTCGGCAGCCGGACCGCGCCGGGCTCGTGACGGTCGGCGGTGCCGGGTCCGATGCCGTCCTCGGTGATGATCGCCGCGACCGCCGCCTCGCCGAAGACCAACTCCGCGCGTTCGTCGGGATCGTCGGCGTCCACCGGCACGTAGGCCGCGCCCGCGGCGAGCACCGACAGGATCGCCACGTAGAGGGAGTTCGAGCCGGACGGCATCCGGATGCCGACCCGGTCACCCGCGGCGACACCCGCATCGCCGAGCCGTTCGGCCCCGGTGTGCACGGCGTCGAGCAGTTCGCCGTAGCTCAGGGCGGTGTCGCCGTCGTCGACGGCCGGAGCGTCGGGAAAGGTCTGCGCGGTCGCGGTGAGGACGTCGACGAGGGTGCGCGGCGCGGGGGCGTTCGGCGACCGGAGGTACTCGGTCGGTATCCGATGTGACTGGTCCGATGGTGACTGGAGATGCAAACCCGGGGTCCCGTCTGAGTCGGCTGGTTGTTGGGTCGTTATCTCATGACAAGTTGGCGCTTGGGTGAACGAATCGTACGCCGGGGACCGGTGGCGGCGCGGTGTCCGATCCGGGGTGGCCGGTTCGTCGTACTGGTAGAGGGGTTCCGACGGACCCCTTCGACCAGGAAGGATTGGACCATGTACTACCTCGGACTGTTCTACGCCGACGCGAATCGGCCGCCGGTGCGGCCCGGTTCCGCGGAGTTCGACGACCTCGTGGCGGCCTACGGCCGCTTCTTCGAGTTCGCGGGCGACGCGGCGGTCGCGAACGCACCGTTGCAGCCTGCGAGCACGGCCGCGACGATCCGGCACGGCGGCGGGACGCCGCTGATCACCGACGGCCCGTACACCGAGACGGGCGAGGTGGCCATCGGATTCTGTGTGCTCTCCGCCGAGGACCTCGACGAGGCGATCGAGCTGGCGCGCCGGATCCCGGCGGCAGGCGACGGCGCCGTCGAACTGTGGCCGATGGTCGACTTCTACGCGGCCGGCGAGATCGACCGGGACTGGTGGCTGGCGATGCTGCTCGAGCCACGCGGCGACGCGGTGACCCCGGGCAGCGACGAATGGGAGCAGGGCAAGGCCCGGCACGGCGAGTTCGCGAGGGTGGCCGGCTCGGCGATGCGCGGTGGCGGCGGCCTGTACCCGCCGGAGTCTGCGACCACGGTACGGGTGCGCGGCGGCGATGTGCTGCTCACCGACGGCCCGTTCGCGGAATCGGCGGAGCTCGCCAACGGGCTGTACCTGCTCGCGGCCGGCGACCGGACGTCGGCGGTCGAGCTCGCGGCGAAGATCCCGGTCGGACCCAAGGGCTGCGTCGAGGTTCGCCGGCTGATGCGGACGCGGGACTGACGTGACGGGCGCCCGCACTCCGATCACGACGGACCCGGCGCTCGATCGCGCCTTCCGGGAGGAGTCGGGGCGGGCGCTCGCCACGGTGGCTCGCATCGTCGGTGACCTTCAGTTGGCGGAGGACGCCGTGCAGGAGGCGTTCGTCGACGCGATGCGGACCTGGCCACGGTCCGGGGTGCCGGCCAATCCCGGTGCCTGGATCACCACGGCCGCCCGTAACCGGGCACTGGATCGGATTCGCCGCGAGTCACTGCGCGGCCCCAAGGAATTCGACTCGTACCGGCAGGCACCGCCGAGCGACGACGGGGAGGAGGTGTGGCCGGTGCGCGACGACCAGCTCCGGCTCATGTTCACCTGCTGCCACCCGGCCCTCTCGCGGGAGGCGCAGGTGGCGTTGACGCTGCGCCTGGTGGGCGGGCTCACCGCCGCCGAGATCGCCCGCGCCTTCCTGCAGACCGAGTCGACCGTCACTCGCAGGCTGACGCGTGCCAAGTCCAAGATTCGCGACGCCGCGATCCCGTTCCGGATGCCGCCCGAACACCTTCTGCCGGAACGGGTGCCGCAGGTCCTCGCCTGCATCTATCTGGTGTTCACCGAGGGCTACTCGGCGACCCGGACGTCCGTCGGTCCGTCCGTTCGCGGTGACCTGTGCGACGAGGCGATCCGGCTCGGCCGGCTGCTCACCGAGCTGATGCCGGACGAGCCGGACGCCTGGGCGCTGCAGGCGCTGATGCTGTTGCAGGACAGCCGCAGGGCCGAACGTCTCGACGAGGACGGGGCGGCCCGTCCGCTCGAGGAGCAGGACCGTTCGCGATGGGACCGGCAGCGAATCGAGGACGGCACCCGGTGCCTGCTTGCCGCCCGGAGGTCCACCGGCAGCTACCTGCCGCAGGCGGTCGTCGCGGCCGCGCACGCGCGGGCGGCGAGCTGGGAGGCCACCGACTGGTCGGTGATCGTCGCGGCCTACGAGCGACTCCTCGAGCTGACGGGGTCTCCGGTGGCCGCGGTGAACAGGGCTGTCGCCGTGGGTTTTCGGGACGGCTACGGTCGGGGCCTCGCCGCCCTCGACGAGATCGACGACGACCCCCGGCTGGACCGTCTGGTGCGACCGGTCCGGGCCGACCTGCTGCGGCGGGCCGGCAGGCACGACGAGGCCGAACTCGCGTATCTCGCCGCGCTCGAATCGCCGGTGAACGATGCCGCGGAACGGTTTCTGCAGCGGCGGCTGGTCGAGGTCCGCGCGGCACCGAGGCCTTGACGGCTCATTGCCCCAACGGGTCTCGTCGATTCGGCTGTCGAGCGCTGCGTGACCCGGAGGTCAGGGCCTCAGGGTGGTGGGTCGTCTCGCTCAGGCCCAGAGGTGCGCCGGTCGATGAGTGCTCGCCTGGATGTCCTCCGACGCCGCCTCGAGCAGCTTGTGTGCGAGATCGGACAGGGCCCGCGCGGCGGCCAACTCGTCCCCGATCTGGGGGATCGCACCGTCGCTGGGGCTGCATCGTGCCAGCCCCTCGCCGGTGATCACGCCGACCGGCCCGACCCGCTCGAGCTTCGCCTCGGCGCGGGTCTGGGGATCCCGCTCGTCGATGTCGATCGTGACGGTCCAGTGCTTTGCGCCGTTCATCGCGGGCCTCCCGGGTCTCGGATTCCTACTCCAATCCCACTCCGATGAGCACGCGAGGGCAAGGGTGACCGACCCGCTCGGTTGAATGGGGGTTCATGGCTCACTCCGCCGTCCCGAACGACCCGTGAACCCCCATTCAATCCTTGAGGGCGGCCGCGTCCCAGGATCCCGATGTGACCTGCATTACAGTCGGAAGTTAACGGGGAATGTTCACCTAGGGTTTCCCCGGTAGTGCTCGTCCTCGCAGGTTGGCGCCCCGAATACGTGTTTGGTCCGACTTTTGTGAGCGGGCAGTCGGGTCGTTGACAGGGGGAGACGTTGACCGTGCTCGTGAACGCGAAGGTGGCGAAAGCCACGCTGGTCGCTTCGGTCGGGGTGATGCTGACGGTTCCGTTCGCACCGGTGGCCTCGGCCGCCGGCACGCCGGACGGCGGCAGCCTCGGGGCGAAGTGGACCGCGACCGAGGACGGCCCGCAGCAGTACCCCGGGATGCACGTCGACTGGGACGTGCCGATCACCATGAGCGACGGTGTCGTGCTCGAGGCCAACGTCTACCGGCCCGCCGACGCGTCGGGGCGGGCCGTGGACACGAAGACACCCGTAGTCCTGAACCTGACCCCGTACACGAAGCTGGTATCCGCGGTCGCCGAAGCGGCGCTTGCCGTCCCGCAGCTCGGCGACCCGATCATGGCGTTCGCGCGGAGCCTGAACCTGTCGGGTACCCCGATCAGCGGTCTCGGCGACCTGATCAAGGTCACCTCGGGCGGCGGCTTGCGTTCGTTCAGCGTCGATCCGAAGCTCGTGCAGAGCGGCTACACGCAGGTGGTGGTCGACGTCCGCGGCACCGGGTTCTCGCAGGGCGAATGGCAGGTGTTCCAGAGCCGCGAGCAGCAGGACACCGTGGAGGCCATCGACTGGGCCGCCAAACAGCCGTGGTCGGACGGCAAGGTCGGCATGACCGGGGTCTCCTACTCCGCGATCAACCAGGTGCAGGCGGCGAGCAAGCGCCCCGCCGCGTTGAAGGCCATCGTTCCGGTGGAGCCGGGCGGCGACATCCTGCGTGACGTCGTCGCGCCCGGTGGCGGCATCGGCATCGGGTTCATGCCGGTGTGGCTGGCGGCGGTCAACGGCGCCAAGTGGCTGCCGAACGTGCAGTCGATCCTCAACGGCACCTTCGACTGGAAGTGGTTGGCGGACAGGCAGTCCGACCCCCTCACCTTCGTGTCGCTGCTGATGAACGCGCTCACCGTGCCGAGCGTCGACGCCGTCACGCCCGATCTGAAAACCCTCCTCGAGAGCGACAGTTCGCTGCGCCAGGACCTGATCTCGCATCCGGAGAACATCACCGCTCCGACCTTGGTCTACGGCGGCTGGCACGACATCTTCGCCAACAGCGAGCCGAAGATCTACAACGCGATCCCCCTGCCTCCCGGCGAGAAGCAGCTGATCATGGGCGACACCTACCACCTGAACTTCGGCACCGGTTTCGGCGAGCCGGGCAATCCGCCGCGGCTCGACGTGCTGCAGCGCGCATGGTTCGACCACTGGCTCAAGGGAATCGACAACGGGATCGAGACGTACGGCCCCGCAACGCTCTACCAGCAGGGCGCCGGTTGGACCACCGCCGACCAGTTCCCGCGGTCCGGAATGAGCTACCAGCGCATGTACCTCGACGGGCGCTCGAGCGGCACCGCGAACGGCAGCGTCCACGACGGCAGCCTGGTGCCCGCGACGCCGGCCGACCGGTCCACCCTCACGGTTGCGCCGGGCCTGGCGACGCTGTGTTCGCGGGATTCCGCGCAGGAGACGATCGGCGTCACCGCGGTGCTCGACGCCTGCGGCAAGGACGCTCGGTTCAGCGAACGGAACGCGCTCACCTTCACCAGCGCACCGGTGTCCGCGCGGACGGAGATCTCCGGTCCGGTGAACCTCCACCTGAACACCGTCCTCGACGCTACCGACGGCTACTGGACTGCGACGCTCAACGACGTTGCGCCGGACGGGACTTCGACGGTGCTGACCAGCGGGCAACTCACCTCGTCGCTGCGTGCGATCGACGACGCGAAGAGCGAGAAGTCGGCGAACGGCGACTACACGGACCCGTTCTACACCCTGACCCTCGACAGCAGGCAGCCGGTCGTGCCTGGACAGCCGACCGCGCTGGACGTCGGGCTGACCGCCACCGATGCGGTCCTGGCGCCCGGTCACCGGCTTCGCGTGGACGTCTTCGCGAGCAACCTGCCGAAGGGCATGCTGCTGCGCCCGCTGCTCAACGAGAGCGAGCTCAAACCGCAGCATCTCGTGCTGGACCCCGACGCGCCGAGCTTCGTCAACGTCCCGGTCGGCACGCGACTGGGCTGACCGTGGCGGGGCGCTCGACCACGCGGTCAGCGAGCGGAGTCGAGTGCCTCGCCGATCGGGACGTCGCCGTTGTTGAAGCCGATGAACTTGCCGGCGGTGTACGGCCTGGCCAACGTCGCTGCGGCGACAGCGGCGACGTCTTCCCGGGAGACGGTGCGGGGCCGGATGTCGGGTCCGGTCTCGATCTTGCCGGTGGGCGGTTCCAGGGTGAGCGTGCTGGGGCCGAGGATGGTCCAGGCGAGGTCGGTCGCGCGCAGGTACGCGTCCGCGGCGGCCTTCGCCTCCGCGTAGGCGAAGAACGAGTTGTCCGGCGGCACACCGTGATCGGTCCGAGATCCGAGATAGGACACCATCACGTAGCGGTCGACGCCCGCCAGGGCGGTGGCGTCCATCGAGCGGATCGCGGCGTCTCGGTCGACGCCGTAGGTGCGCGCCGCGTCGCCGCCGCCCGCGCCGGCGGACCACACCACGGCGTCGTGTCCGCGCAGGACCTCGGCCAGTGCCGGGGTGTCGAGGCTCTCGACATCCGCGACCACCGCGGCCGCGCCGGCGATCTCGACGTCGGAGGTGTGTTCGGGATTGCGGATCAGGGCGGTGACCTCGTCCGCGCGGGCGGAGAGGATCCGCGCGAGATGCAGGGCCACCTTGCCGTGACCGCCGATGACGACGACTCGTGCCATGCCGGTTCCTTCCGCGGGTCTTCACCAATGCCGGTACATATCGGGTTACGTGAGGATCGAACAAGTTGATCGGTCGGCAATCACACCTTACGGGGGCTCCTGATCACACACATCTCGGCGAGTTCGAGTGCGGCGAAGTCCCCTCAGCAGGCCAACGGGAGTGCGTCACGGGTCCCGGGCCATGCTGAGAGGACTTCACCTCGTTCTCGTGGCTACGCGGCCGACCCTCCGCCCGCGAGAGCTGCCAGGCCGAGCGCTGCGCCGACACCGGCGACCACGCCGCCGATCCCGCCGATCAGTGCCGCCGCGGTGCCGATCTGCTGGAGGTCGGTTGCTGAGGATCCCATGGTCAAACTCCTTTGTTCGTAATGTGATTCGCTTGTGGTGGTGTGGATCGGTTCGACGATTGTTGGCGTGGACTGTCCCTTGGCGGCTCCTTCCGTCGGGGCGGTCGACAGGTATCGGTCGGTGCTGCGCTCAGCCGGACCCTTCGTTCGGCGACGCAACTCCCGAAGTCAGGGCGCGTTGGAGGACAGCACGGGCGCTTCCGACGGCGACTGGGTGTCGGTGCCGAGGTCGGCGACCTGCTCGACCTTGCGTGGCAGGGCGAACGCGGCGACGGCCGCGATCAGTGCAGCTCCGGCGGCGATCAGGAAGCCGATCGTCAGTCCTTCGTCGGTGTAGAACGCCGCGCCCTCGACGACGGTCGCAATGTGGGAGTTGAGGACCGTGAAGGCGATCACCGGCAGAACGGCCGGGAAGACATTCTGGGATACCGAGGACACCGCACCGGTCGTCCCCTGCAGCGACTGCGGAACCGTCGCGAGCAGCAGGTTCGGTGTCGCCGCATAGCCGATTCCGCCGCCGAGACCGACCAGCGCGGAGAAGATGATCACGAGTGGCTTGGACTCGTGGGAGATTGCGGTCGACGTGCAGGCGAGAGCCATCGTGACCATGCCGACGACCATCAGGGGGCGCGCTCCCACGCGTGAGACCAGGGAGCCAACGAGGAATCCCCCGACAACAGTCGCGCCGCCGAGAGGAGCCTGGAAGACGGCGAACTCCTCGGCACTGACTCCGAACCCGTAGCCGAGGCCGAGGACCGCGGGGGTCATGCACATGAAGGGCAGCAGAATCGTGAACACCGCGCTGACCGCGTAGCAGAGCCCTCCGCTGAGCGTGGTCAAGGCGACGGCACGATTGGACAGGATCCGAAGGTCGATCAGTGGTTCGCGGATCATGCGAGCCGAAACGGCCCAGGCGGCGAACAACGCGGTTCCGCCGCCCAGGTATGCCAGGGTGCTCGGTGCGGTCCACCCCCACTCCGGAGCGAAGCTCACCCCGATCAGCACTCCGGCGATTCCCGCCCCGAGCAGCGCCGCGCCGACGAGATCGATCCTCGACCGCAATCGCACGGGCGACTCGTCGGTGGTAGCGAGAATGAGGGGCCCGAGAACGCAGAGACAGATCAGGGTGAACCAGAAGACACTGCGGAACCCGAAGTTGTCGACCAGCCAGCCGGTGAGGAACGGGGCGGGGATCGCGACCAGGCCCATGCCGCTGATGGCGACACTGACAGCCATCGCGACGGTTCGCCTGGGGAACACATCACGGATGAGGGTGTAGACCAGGAAGAGGCAGGGTCCGAGCATGCCGGTCAGCGCTCGGCCGGCGACGACGACACCGAAACTGGGGCCCGTGGCCGAGATCAACGCGCCGACTGCGGAGAGCGCGACGCACACCATCAGCAGCTTGCGCTTTCCGTGTGTGTCGGCGAGCTTGCCGATGAGCGGCGAGGCGACAGCGCCGAGGAGCAGGAAGGCTGTCTGCAGCCACGCGCCCTGGGTGGTCTGGTAGTGCGCGGAGATCTGAGGCAAGGCGATGGCGATCATCATGTAGCTGATCGACAACAGCTCGAGCAGCAGGGCCATGGAGGTCAGTGAGCCGATTACCCGCGGTGTCCAGTTCCTGCCGGCTGGCGTGTTCGTGACTTCGTGCGGGGGATCTGGGGTGCCGAGGGTGAACTGAGAAGCGTCCATGGATCGGAGTCCTTCCGGAAACGATGCGGATGCGGCAGGTGCCTAGCTCGGGGCGCGTCGATCGGTGAAGTCCTGGAATGGGATGGTGGTCGTTGGCGACCTGTACCGAGCACTGAGAGGTGTTCTCGGCCAGCAGATTCGACGCTGGGAACTGGACGGGAACGCTATCGCCGCACTGTTGCGAGAGAGCAGCGACCCTCCCGTTGAGTGGGACACTATTTGACTTGGCGATGCGTAGTGGCGGAGGTGAGGCCGGCCGCATTCGTCCCAGGATTCGCACTAATCGGGCGAATCGTCGGATCGCTTTGTAAATAAAGCGATTTGGGCGACTATTCCGCCCGCGCTGCGCATGCGGTCCCTTGCACCGGCGCAGTCGAGCGCCGGAATGGCGCTGCGCCCGAGGCTGATCCGCCGCGATGAGTGTGTTCGAGTGATTCGGCTCGGTCAGAGGAGGGCATGGCGGGCTTCGACACCCGCGATGAAGCTGTCGAGAGCCTCGATGAACGCGTCGTACCCGGCGTAGTCGTGCAGTTCGTACATGAATCGAACAGCGCCTCCGTGTGCAGGGGAGGACCTCAGGTCGAGCTCGGCGGCGGCCTGGCGGCGCCATTCACGCAGGTCGACGCCCGACTTGAGCTCGGCGCCGGGGTTGTCGACGGTAACCGCGGCCATTCCGAGGGTGAGGCCGGCCACGCCGAAGAGAACCGCGAAGCCCGCGGAACGGTCCATCCCGGCCTGGTCCAGGCGGTCGAGAAGAACCTCGAGCTGGTCGAGGGAGGCCAGGTCCACGCGGCGACGCGGCGTGCACCACACTCCGATCAACCAGGGGTGTTCCACGAATGCCTGCCAGTCGCCGAGTGCCATCGTCTTGATCAATTCCTGCCAGGAATACCCGGGATCGGTCGGCAGGGGACTCTGGCCGGTGATGGTGTCCACCATTGCGACGACGAGGTCGTCCCGGTCGACAACGTGGCGGTAGGGCGACATCGTCGCCACCCCGAGCGTGGTGGCGACGCGACGCATCGACACAGCCTCCAAGCCCTCTGCGTCGGCAATGGCTATGCCGGCCTGGGCAATTCGCTCACGGGTTAGCGGTTGCTTCATGGGTCGAAAATATCTCCTCGTCAACTAGTGACACAACCAACGTCCGTGTGTACATTGTACGCACGGCGAGGTGATCGACGCCACAACGCGCTCGTCGTGGCCGCCGGCACGCTCGCCGCCGACCAACGCCCCGGCCGACTCAGCCGCACCCATGCGGCGGGGTCAGCACGCTGTCGCGGCCTGCCGACGTCAGATTCAGGCTCCCGCACAGCCAGGCCGCAACCATCTACCGAATACGGCTCGTCCGCCCACACAGATCGAGGTCCGCCACCCATGAAACTCGTCATTCTCAGCGCCGGTTCCATCGCCAGCGGCGTTGCCAGAATCCTCGCCCGCTCCGGCTGCTACGACGAACTCGTCATCGCCGACATCGACCTCGACAAGGCCGGTGCCCTGGCCTATGAGCTGGGCGGAAAGGCCGAACAGTTCGATGCCTCCGACTCCGCCAGCATCAAGTCGGTGATTACCGGAGCCGACGTCGTGTTCAACGCGGTCGGACCGTTCTTCAAGTACGGCATGCCCATCATCCGCGCCGCCATCGAGTGCGGCGTCAACTACGTCGACGTCTGCGACGAGTTCGATGTCGCCGAGCAGATCATTCGGGACTCGGGCCTCGACGAGGCCGCGAAGAGGGCTGGAGTGACGATCGTGTTCGGCATGGGCTTCGCGCCGGGCATCACGAGCCTCCTCGGCCGATGGGCCGCAGACCTGCTGGACACCGCCGACAGCGTCGACGTCATGATGGCGATCCCGTACATGGTCAACATGGGCCCGACGATCAACGAGCACATGCTGCATTCGATGTCGGGCGACGTCCGGCAGTTCATCGACGGCGACGTCCGCTCCGTCCCGGCCTGGTCCGACCCGAAACCCTTTGCGCTGCAGGAGCCCTTCGGAGTCTGCCACGCCGGATACATGGGGCACCCCGAAGGCATCACGCTCGGCCGCTACGTGCCAGGGCTGCGCAATGCCGCCGTCAGGTTCACCTGGTTCGAGGAAGCCGGTAACGACACGTGGAAGGCGTTCGAGGCGCTCGGCCTGACCAACCCCGTCAGGCTCGACGGGCTGCCGATGTCGCCTCGGGAGTTCCTTGCGCGGTACATGGCCACCCCGGAGGGAGAGCGCGCACTTGCCGTGGAGCCCAGTGGCATGCCGGGCACGGTGATGCAGATCGTCGCGGAAGGCGAACTCGGTGGCGAGCCTGCCCAGGTCATCTTCGAAGCGCAGGTGATCTACGCGGACGGGGTGGCAGACGATCCGACGCCGCGGGCCGCCGCCGCCGCGGTGAGAGAGATGCTCGAAGGCCGGATCGTCGCGCGCGGAGTCTTTTCTCCGGAGGCGTGCATCGATCCTGAACCGTTCGTGCTCGGTGTCCTCGCATCAGCCGGGGTCACGCTCAGCAAGCGCATCGTGACCCTGACCGACATTCTCTGAACCCTCCTCTGAAGAACCCTGTGGGGCATCGCGCGACGTCGTCGATGCCGGTGCCCACAGGCCCCGTTTTCGCACACATCCAGGAAAGGCCGACCTCCGTGACAACTGGTCCTGACGTCCTCGCCCCGGCCACGCTCGGCCCGATCACACTGCGTAACCGCATCATCAAGTCCGCGACGTTCGAGGGCAAGACGCCGAACGCACTCGTCACCGACGAGCTCATCGAGTTCCATCGCCGCCCCGCCGCCGGTGGGGTGGGCATGTCCACCGTCGCGTACTGCGCGGTGGCCCCGGAGGGGCGCACCGAGTACGGACAGTTGTGGATGCGGCCGGAGGCGCTGCCCGGGTTGCGCCGGCTCACCGACGCGATCCATGCCGAGGGGGCTGCGGCCTCCGCGCAGCTGGGGCACGCGGGGCCAGTCGCGAATGAGAAGTCGACGGGTTTCCCGGCGTTGGCGCCGTCACGGTCGTTCAATCCGCTCAGCTTGAGGATGATCCGGTCCGCGACGAAGGACGACATCGAGCGGATCGCCGAGGCGCACGGCACCGCTGCGAGGCTGGCGGTCGACGCCGGATTCGACGCGGTGGAGATCCATTTCGGGCACAACTACTTCGCGAGCTCGTTCCTCAGTCCGAAGCTCAACCGCCGCAAGGACTCCTACGGCGGATCGCTGGCGAATCGGGCGCGGGTCGTGCTCGAGACCGCGCGCACTGTGCGCGAATCAGTCGGCGGCGAGGTCGCGATTCTCGCGAAGCTCAACATGGACGACGGTGTGCCGGGTGGCTTCTGGGTGGACGAGGCGATCCAGGTGGCGCAGTGGCTCGAGGCGGATGGCAGCCTCGACGCGCTCGAGCTGACCATGGGCAGTTCATTGCTCAACCCGATGTACCTGTTCAAGGGCGACGCCCCCGTCCGAGAGTTCGCCGCGGCGATGCCGCAGCCGGTGCGGCTCGGGGTGCAGCTGGTCGGCAAGCAGATGCTCCACGCCTACCCCTACCAGGACCTGTTCATGCTCGAGCAGGCCCGGCAGATCCGGGCGGCGGTGAAGCTGCCTCTGGTGCTGCTCGGTGGGGTCACCGACCGGGCCGGTATGGACACGGCGATGGCCGAGGGCTTCGACTTCGTGGCCATGGCGCGGGCGCTGCTGCGGGAGCCGGATCTGGTCAATCGGATCGCCGAGGACGCTCGGACGAAATCGCTG
The DNA here is from genome assembly GCF_042672245.1 of Rhodococcus sp. NPDC127527. Classification (NCBI taxonomy): domain Bacteria; kingdom Bacillati; phylum Actinomycetota; class Actinomycetes; order Mycobacteriales; family Nocardiaceae; genus Rhodococcus; species Rhodococcus sp. NPDC127527. The sequence continues at coordinate 168,643 of NZ_JBHXVP010000010.1, read as the reverse complement.
TGCATCCACTGCAACAAGTGCATGCCCACGATCTTCTCCGGCGCGCGCTGCGTGCTGGTCGAACGAGGATAGCGGGCAGTCGAAGGAAGGCGACTGCGTCGATGGCTGCCGACCCGCTCCGCCTGCCCACGGAACTCTCATCAGCCCGACGGGGCACACACTAGGAGGCTGCACATGGAAGCTGAACACGAGTTCGACGTCGTCGTGGTGGGAGCTGGTCCCATCGGAGCGGCCACGGCTAGGCATCTCACTGAGCTCGGCGCGGACGTCCTTGTCGTCGGCCCCGACGAACCCGCTCGTTTCGACGATCACGAGGGGGTGTGGGCCGGGCACTACGACCAGGGCCGACTGGCACACGTCCTCGAGGTGCCGCTCGTTGCCTCACTTCTCGCCAACCGTTCGATACGTCGATTTCCCGCCTTGTCCGAAAGCGCCGGCATCGAATTCGCCAAGCCCACACAGTCACTCGCCGTGATGCCGGAGACCATCGCGGACCCCGCGTCGGCTGAGTGGTTCGACAGGGAACGACTGGTCACCAATGCCGCGGACGTCGGAGTGGGAGTCGTCCGACTCGGCGAAGCTGACCTGCGCCAACGGTATCCGCGCCTGTGCTTCGAACCCGGGCACGTGGGGGTTGTTCAGCCAGAGGCCTTCATCGTCAATCCACGCGAATTGGTGCGGGCGTTGCTCACGGTATCCACGAGAAACGGGGCGACTCTCGTACGCGACGACATCGTCGACATTCGACGCGAGGCGGGCGGGCGACGTGTCACCGCGCGGTCCGGTCAGTCGTGGCGCGCCCGGTCCGTCGTCGTCGCGACCGGTGCGGCCACCAACGCAATCGGGTTGTTGGCCAGGCCCCTCGCGATGGACACCTTCGGGGCCACGGTCGTCCTCGTGGAGGCACCAGATCCCGACGAGGTCGATCTTCCGGCGACGATGTACCTCAAGATCCGCGAGGGCCAAACCCTCTACGGCGGAATCGTCATGCCGCCGCTTCGCTACCCAGACGGACGTTGGTACTTCAAATGCGCAGGAAACAGTGTGCTGGAGACTCCGTTGGACACGTCGGACGAGATCGCGCGATGGGTTCGAACTGGCGGCAACGAGAAGGACATCGACGATGCGCTTTCGGTCCTCACGGATCTGCTGCCGCGGCAGCGGTTCGGTCCGGCACACACGCGGCCGTGTCTGGTCTCGGCCAACCACACCGCCCACCCGTACATCGACCAGGTCGAGGACGACCTGGTCGTCGCGGTCGAGGGTGAGCGCGGTGTCATGGCGGCCGACGAGATCGGTCGACTCACCGCCGAGCTCGTCTCCACAGGTCGATGGTCCGACAGCATCCCCCACGACCTGCTGCGCGCTGTCTGGGATGCTCCGCTTGCGGCCGACTCGCTCGGACGGTGACGTGGTGTATCGCGTAGCCGATGAACGGGAGAACGGACGTCACGTCACCCGCGGCGAGCACGGTACGGCGCCCGCCGCCGACCCGGTCAGCGAGGAAGAGGCGCAGGTCCGGGCGCCGGCGCCGCGTTGTGGAGTGCGCTCCCCGCGACCCACTGCGCCCACGGCACGCTCCAGTCGCCGTTCTGCCACACCTCGAGCGGGGCCCCGCCGGTGTTGCGGACCTCGACGACGTCGCCCGGCTGGGAGAAGCCGAAGAACCACCGTGCGTTCTCCGGATTGAGGTTCAGGCAGCCGTGCGAGGTGTCGGTGTTGCCCTGGGCCCACACCGTGCTCTCCAGCTCGTGCAGGTAGATGCCGTCGGTGCTGATCCGGGTCGCCCAGTTGATCGACTCCTTGTAGCCGAGCCGGGAGTTGATCGGCAGGCCGTACGTCGAGGAGTCCATGATCACCGGGTTCGACTTGTCCATCACCGTGTAGGTGCCCGGCTGCGTCCAGAACGAGAGCGTGGTGTTGCCGATGGTCTCGGTGCCGCCGCGCCCCATCGAGGTGGGCATCTCCCGGACCACCTGGCCGTTCTCGTAGACCGTCACCATCTTCGTGTTGTCGTCGGCGATCGACACGTGCGAGTCGCCGATCCGGAAGGACACCTTCTCGTCCTGCTGGCCGTAGAGTCCCTTGCCGAGTTGGGCGCCGTAGATCTTCGCGTCCACCGACACGGTGGTGCCGGGCGCGTAGTAGTTCTGTGGTCGCCAGTGCGCGTTCTGGTCGTCCATCCAGTACCAGGAGCCCTGCACCGGGGGAGTGGTGGTGACCGTCAGCGCCTTCTCGGCCGCGGCCTTGTCGCCGATCTGCTCGTCGAAGTGCGCGACCACCACCATGCCCACGCCGTACGTCGCGCCGTCGATGAGCGAGATGCCGCCGGTGGTGTTCAGATTCACGGCGGTCTGGTTGCTCGGCGCCACGGTGGTGACAGTGGAGTCCTTCGTGGTGGCTACGCCGTCCTGGTCCACGGCCGCGACCGCGAGCTGGTAGGTCTTGCCGTACCCCAGCGGCTCGCCTGGCTTCCACGACGTCTTGTCCGGGGTGAGAATCCCGGGGATCACCTTGCCCTCGGGATTGGTCAGGGTCACCGACGTGATCGTGCCCTGCGCGACGTTCACCTGAACCGGGCTCAACGGGCTGACCGGGGTACCGGCATCCGCGGGGGTGACGGTCACGACGGCCGCGCTCTGCCTGGTGGTCGGGGCGGCGGCGGGTCCGTCCCCGGACTTGTCTCCGGTCGAGATGGTGCAGCCGGCGAGCGTGAGCGCTGCCACAACTGCACATGTCGCCGCGAGGGTCCTGCGCCGCAGGCGGGTAGCCATCATGCCTCCTCGTCGAGTTCGAGCGGACACGATGCACCGCACGTCGGAACCGACCCCAGAATATCGGCGTTCGACACCACGTGCGTCTGCGGCGCTCGCCGGTCGGAAAAGCGCAGGCCAGGGGAGGTCGGTCGGGATCGGGTGGGGGCTTGTCCGCCGATCGGGGGACGGGCGATTCATCCGGTCCCGGGTCCGGCCGGTGGACAGACTCCGGCGGCGCCCGCGGCGATAGTTGATGCATGCCGGAAACGGCGACGGAATGCGGGTTCGGGGTAACACTCGATGTGTTGCCGGTCACACCCGCGCAGGCGATGCCGCCGTGCAGGCGGATCGACACGAGGAGAGGCAGTGCACGAATGAACGCATCAGTGATCGCATCGTCGACGGGCCGGGCGGCGTCCCGGTACGGAGGGACGATGAGCACGGAGGAGATCAGGCTTCGGATCGACGCGATGTTCGCTCGCGACGAGGCCCCGTCGGTCCTCGGCGGGTCGGCAGTGCGAGCGGAGGGTGTCCGATGATCGACCGCGGTTTCCGTTGTGGGAAAGGAACATCGGTGAGGGTGACGGAGGAGACGGTGCGTTCGCGCCGGGTGCTGTGCATCGGAGACCCGGCCGCGTTCGTCGAGGCGGCGCAGTGGCTGGCGCGCCGTGGGCTGGAGGCGACCCCGGTCCTCGACGGTGACCTGCGGGGTGGTGGCCTGCTCGGCGCGCTCGCCACCGAGGACGTGCTCGACGGGCTGTGTACCGCCGCCGAGGCCGCGGCCGTCCAGCGCGTGAGAGCGCTCGATCTACCGCTGGTCTGGGTGCGTGATGTCGGCCGGTTCGATCTCCTGGTGGCGGGCGGGTGGCTTGACAACGCGCAGGGGAGCCTGCAATTCTCTGGTCAGGTCATGAGTGCCAGCAGATAGCCCCGGCTTGCTGGCCGGCAACCCTCCGCCGCGGTGGGGTGCCCCGGGTGACGACCTGGCCGTTGTCCGACCGGGCACGGCAAGCGCGGACTCGAAGCACAACCATCGATCGCTCGGGTCCCTGGACAAAGGGATGCTCCATGACTGCCGTTCTCTCCGCTGACACCTGTGCCACCACGGATGCGGTTATCGCTGAAATCTGCTCTGCGACTGCACCTTTCGCTCAGGTTTCCGGGTCCGAGCTCACCGTTCCGCTCGCCGACGGCGGTTCCTGCACGTACGCCAACTTCGACTACGCCGCCAGCGCTCCCGCCCTCGCTCAGGTGACCGAACGCGTGCAGGAGCTGCTGCCGTACTACGCGAGCGTGCATCGCGGCGCCGGCTACGCCTCGCAGGTGTGCACCGCCAGCTACGAGGGTGCTCGTGAGGTGGTGGCCCGGTTCGTCGGTGCCCGCGCCGACGACGTCGTGGTGTTCACCCGCAACACCACGGACTCCCTGAACCTGCTCGCGGGCTGCGTGCCCGGCGAGACCGTGGTTCTGGACATCGAGCACCACGCAAACCTGTTGCCGTGGAAGCGAAACGGTGCCCGAGTTGTCGAGTCCGCCGACTCGGTGGAGGAGACGGTGCGGCGGATCGCCGCCGAACTCTGCGCCCGCCCGACCGCGCTGCTCGCGGTCACCGGGGCCTCCAACGTCACGGGCGAGGTGCTGCCGATCGCGCGACTGGCCGAGATCGCGCACCGCTGCGGCGCAAGGATCCTGGTCGACGCCGCCCAGTTGCTGCCGCACCGCCGCGTCGACATCGCCGCGCTCGGGGTGGACTACCTGGTGTTCTCCGGGCACAAGCTGTACGCGCCGTTCGGTGCCGGAGCGCTCGTCGGGCCCGCCGACTGGCTCGACGCCGCGGAACCCTACCTCGCCGGCGGGGGTGCCACCCGCGACGTCTCGGCGGCGGGCACGGTGGAGTGGGCGAGTGCGCCGCAGCGTCACGAGGCCGGTACCCCGAACGTGCTGGGCGTTGCCGCGCTCGCCGCGGCCTGCGAGACGCTCGCCGGGCTCGACTCGGCGGGCGCGGAGGAGCACGAGCGCGCCCTGTGTGAGCGGTTGACCGACGGGCTGAGCGCGGTCGACGGTGTTCGCGTGCTGCGGATCTGGTCGGATGCACCGGACGCGGTCGGCATCGTCACCTTCACCGTCGACGGCGCCGAGCCGCGGGAGGTCGCGTCGTACCTGTCCGACCGGTACGGCATCGGGGTGCGCGACGGCAGGTTCTGCGCGCACCCGCTGCTGGCCCGGCTCGGCCGCCCCGAGGGCGCGGTCCGCGCCAGCCTCGGTCTCGGCAGCCACGCCGCGGACGTGGACCGGCTGATCGCGGCGGTCGCGGACTTCGTCTCCGCGCGCGCCGACGAGGGGTCGGCTCCGACGCTCTCGCGGTAGCATCTCGGCATGGCATCCGTGACGACCGTGGCGACCGACGCCCAATGGTGCCGTCGTCACGTGGATCTGTGCCGTACCGCGTCGGGAACGTGTCCGAGCTGAGGTCCGCCTCGAGCCCGTTCACCCCCACGCACACAGAGGACTGTCATGTCTGCCTATTCGCCTGTCCGCATACCGCCGCTGCACGTGGCGGTCGAACTCTCCGGCGCCGGACACCACCCCGCGTCGGGATCGCACACCGAGTTTCGAATCCCTTTGGGGCTCAGTGACTACTGGGTCGACCTCACCGGGTCGCCGCTGGATCTGGTCGCCGAGCCGGCCACCGTGGTCCGGGTTCGCGCGCACGACCTGCGCGAGGCCCAGTTGCGACGCGAGGCCGTCCGAGCCCGGGTCGCCGAGGAGGGGCGCGACCCGGACTCGGTGACCGTGCTGCTCGATCTCGAAGTACTGCTCGCCGACGATCATCGCAGCGCGCGAAGTGAACTCGCCCGGCTCGACGCGAGCCTGGCCCGGCCGCGGGTACCGGACTCGGTTTCCTACGTCGGCACCGCGCCGGGACTGGCCGGGCTGATCGCCGACATCGGCGCCGCCGGGGTCGCCGACGGAGTCACCCTGCTGCCACTGGTGCTCCCGCGGGTGCTCGACCGCGTCGTCGACGACGTCCTGCCCGAACTGCACGAGCGGGGTCTCGCCAGGCCGTCGGAGATCCTGGGTGAGGTGCTGAGCCGGTTTGGATTGTCCACGGACAGAGCGGTTCTCGCCTCCTGATTCGCTTGCGTCGCCGGGAGCCCTCGGTAGGTCGGGACCGAGGGCTCCCGCGGTCGAGCGTGCCGGGGCGGGGTGCGGGCTACGCCGCCGGTTCGGAGACGATGCGGACCCGGGGGTCGGGGTCGAAACGGTAGCCGGTGCCGCGCACCGTCGACACGAGCCACCCGAAGCGGTCCAGTTTGGTTCGCACGCGCGATACGTGCACGTCCACGCTGCGACCGGGTCGCTCCCTGTCGCCCAGGGTGCCGCTGAGCTCGAGGAGCCGTCGCCGCGAGACCACCACCCGGGGCCGTCGCGCGAGATGGGAGAGAATCTCGAATTCGGTGTGGCTCAAGGAGACCGGCTGACCGTGCAGGAGCACCTGACGGGCGGGCAGGTCGATCAACAGCGGCGCGTCCGAACTGGGACGGCGCTCGGTCGTCACCGGGGGCGTCGCGATGTCCACCCGAGCCCGGGTGCTGACCCCGGGCACGATGTCCTGGGCGGTGGCCCGCAGCGCGTTGGCGAGTGAGATCAACTGCTGTCGATCGGCCGAACCGGGATGCGAGAACTGCAGTGTGAGAACGAGCTCGGACGTCGAGTTCTGCTGTCCGACGGAAGAAACGGTCATGACGGCTCCAGGCGGAGGGTAGGGGAGGGTGCGGCGGTCGTCGTCAACGACAGCCGCGACACTCCCGTCCGTCGCCTGCGGCGCGCTCGGAGCGAGGCATGGTCGGGCGGGGGTTGCTCATTCGCCCAGCGGGGTGGGGCGGTAGTAGCGGCCGTCGTGGTAGAGCAGCGGGGCCGCGGCGGCCTCGGCGTCGTCCTCGTCGTGCACTCGGGTGACGAGCCCGATGACCAGGGTGTGGTCGCCGACCGGAATCAGCTGGTGCACCGTGGTGCGCAACCAGATCGGCGTCCCGTGCAGCACCGGTTCGCCGGTGTCGAGGCGCTTCCACAGCGATTCGTCGCTGAAACGCTGGTCGGCGCTGCGGGAGAACCGATGCGCGAGGTGCTGCTGGTGCTCGCCGAGCAGGTGGATGACCAGCGAGTCCGCCGCGAGCAGTGCCGCGATGGACGACGAGTTCTGCGCGATGTTGAACGAGATCAGCGGCGGGTCCAGCGACAGCGACGCGAAGGAGGTCGCGGTGAATCCCACCGGGCCGGCGCCCGAGTCGAGCGTGACGATGGTGACGCCCGCGGGGTAGCGGCGCATGGCGGCGCGATACTGGTCGGCGGTGATGCCGATCGGGTCCGCGGGGATCTGGGCGTGCGGAAGGTTCGCGAGAGGCTGGTGCGGGGCGGGCTGCGACAAGGCGTTCTCCGGATCTAGGACTGCACGAGTTGCACGCACCATCGGTGCGTGCTGACGAGTCGGATCAGTGCGAACACAGGCTTGCGGTGAGACGGCACAGGTCGACGTGTCGTCGGCTCCATGCTTCGTCAGCCACTTCGTCCTCCAGGGTCGGTTCGAGTCACTATAGAACCCGACTCAGTCGACGTCGATCTCCAGGCCCGCGGTGATCCGAACCAGCTCGCGAAAGGTCGTCCGGAACACCGCGTTCGGGTGCCCGGCGGACGCCCACAGTTCCGGGTAGTCGGCCAGCGCGGTGTCCACGTAGGTCGGCAGGTTGGTCGGGTGTCCGACCGGGGCGATCCCGCCGACCGGCTGCCCCGTCGCCCGCCGGACCATGTCGGCGGGGGCCCGGGTCAGGGTTCCCTCGAGCCGCTTGCCGGTCCGCTCGAGCTCCACCTGGTGTGCGCCCGAGACCAGCAGGAGCACCGGTTCGTCGTCGAGCAGGAACACCAGGGACTTGACGATCGCGGCGACGTCGACCCCGAGGGCGGCGGCCGCCTGCGCCGCGGTGTGCGTCGGTTCCTCGCGGGTGACCACCACCCCGTGGTGGCCGCGAGCGATCAGGGTCTGCGCCACGTGCGCTGCCTCCGGAAGCAGGATCCTCGCCATGCCCCACTCTATGGCGGCGCGCGTCAACGCGCCGCCCAACTGTCCCGCCGAGTTGTGCGGCGGACCCGGCCGGGCGGCGCGCCGGCCGGGTCAGACCGAGGCGGCCGCCCGGCCGGAGCGCGCGGCGCGGGCGGTGAATCCGAGCATCAGCGCCAGGCCGACCAGGGCGTAGAGGGTGAGGGTCACCGCCGGCTGGGCCACCCCGGTGCCGTGGAAGTAGACGATGCTCCGCACGCCCTCGGTGCCCGCACCGGGTGTGATCCACCGGCCGATGGTCGCCCAGAAGGTGGGCAGCACGTTGGACCCGAATGCGCCGCCGGCGCTGGGGTTTCCGAGCACGACGAAGATCAGGATCGCCAGCGGGACCGCCAGGATCCCGACCGCCGCGCGCAGGCCCATGGTGAACAGTCCGGTCGCGAACACCACGCCGAAGCCGAGCAGCGACAGCGGCAGCAGGTGTCCGGTGAAGGTGCCGAGCAGGTTCGTCGTGATCAGTGCGCCGAGGAACCCGGACGCGGCGGCGTATCCGGCCATGATCGCGACGTGCGCGCCGGCTTCCCTCAGGGTGCGCGGTGCGCCGATCATCAGCCCGATCGACGCGGCGAGCAGGTAGCCGCCGACCACCCAGCCGATCGAGAGGTAGAACCCGGACAACCCACGGTTGTCGTGCACCGAGACGGGCACCTCGTCGCGCACCACGAAGGTGCGGTGCTGGGCCGCGTCGGCCTTGGTGAAGATGCCTTCGAGCGCGGTGGCCGCGGAGGTGCCGGCGCCGCTGGCGGTGATCAGGGTGTCGGTGCCGGTCGGGCTGATCAGGTAGGCGCCCATGATCTCGCGGTCGTTGATCAGGTTCCGCGCCTCGTACGTGCTGGACAGCACGCGGGCCTGGACCGGGCGGCCGTCCGCGGCGTTGAGCTTGTCGGTGACCTGCTGGTCGACGCCCGCGGGCAGACCCGCGTCGGCGATGACGCCGATCGGGATGTCGTGCGGGGTCGGCTGGTGGAACGCGGCGACGTAGCTGGTGATGAAGCCGAGTTGGAGCAGCAGGACACCGAGCACGACGGCGACCATGATCTGGCGTCGGCTGTAGCGGTCGGTCGGGCTGGTCGACCGGTGCGGCTCGTCGACGGGGTCGGCGTCGACGAGTCCGGGTGCCGGTGCGCTGGTGGTGGTCGTCATGCGGATCTTCCTCGCTGTCGCGGCGATGCCTGATCCCGCAGCGAGCAACCTGATCTGCGGGACCCTTGCCGATACTCTGGGTATTGAATACCGTAAGTATCGTGATGTGGACGGGTCAAGCGTGAATTCGGACAGTTTCGGGAGAGCTGCATCACCGCAGGCCCGCCCGACCCGCACCGAGGTGCGGCAGCGGTTGATGGCCGCGGCCGCCGACGAGTTCGCCGAGCACGGCTTCGTCGCCGCACGGCTCACCGAGATCGCGCGACGCGCGGGGTTCACCAAGGGCGCCGTGTACTCGAACTTCGAGTCCAAGCAGGACCTGTTCGCCGAACTCTTCGCCGAACGGTCGCTGGAACTGGCTGGCCGCGTCCTCGGGGAGATCGCCGGCCTCAGCGTCACCGACGCCGCCGGGCGCAGCGGCGCGACCATCAGCTCCTGGCTGGTCAGCGACCCGGGGTGGGCCCTGCTCGTGCTCGAGTTCGGCGTCCAGGCGGGCCGCGACCCGTCGCTCGCCCAGGCCTACCTGCGCGAGCGCAGGCGGTTGCGGGGACAGATCGAGGAACTGGTCGCCGAGCGGGCCGACGAATGGGGCGTCGCCGACCGGCTCGACGCGCACAGCGTCGCCATCACCCTCATGGCGCTCATCTCCGGGCTGATGCTGGAGCACGCGGTCGATCCGGAACAGGTGGACCAGCAGGCGGTGCAGTCCGCCATCTCGGGGCTGTTCGCGAACGCGCTCGCGGGCGCCTGACCCTCCCGCTTCCCCGTGGTCGCCAGCGGCCGATCATTGAATTTCCACAGCCCTGACGTGTCGCCGGACGGTTGTTACTCTTGAGTAATGACCGAACACAGCTGGAACGCCTTCACCGTCGAGTGCAAGGACAACGTCGCGCAGGTGACCCTCATCGGTCCGGGCAAGGGCAACGCCCAGGGGCCCGACTTCTGGAGCGAGCTGCCGCAGATCTTCGCCGAGCTCGACGCCGACCCCGAGGTGCGGGCGGTCGTGCTCGCGGGCGCGGGCAAGAACTTCTCCTTCGGCCTCGACCTCCCGGCGATGGCGCCGGTGATGGGGCCAGTCCTCGCCGACAAGGCGCAGGCCGCGCCGCGCACCAACTTCCTCGGCGACATCAAGAAGATGCAGGCCTCGATCAACGCGGTCGCGGACTGCCGCAAGCCGGTCGTCGCGGCCGTGCAGGGATGGTGCATCGGCGGCGCGCTCGACCTCATCTCCGCGGCCGACATCCGCTACGCGAGCGCCGACGCGAAGTTCAGCATCCGTGAGGTCCGGGTCGCCATCGTCGCGGACATGGGCAGCTTTGCCCGGCTGCCCGCGATCATCGGCGATGGTCACCTGCGTGAGCTCGCGCTCACCGGCAAGGACATCGACGCCGCGCGGGCGGAGAAGATCGGCCTGGTCAACGACGTGTTCGCCGATGCCGACGCGGTGCTCGCGGCCGCGCACGCCACGGCCGCGGAGATCGCCGCCAACCCGCCGCTGGTGGTGCAGGGCGTCAAGGAGGTGCTCGACCACAGCCGCAAGCCGGCCGTCGACGACAGCCTCCGCTACGTCGCGGTCTGGAACGCGGCCTTCCTGCCCTCGGAGGACATCGGCGAGGCGATGGCGGCCGTCTTTCAGAAGCGTGCTCCCGAATTCAAGGGACGCTGACCTTCACGGGGCACTGACCCGATCCGGGTGAGAGGAGCCTTCGAACGGACGCACCGACGAAGGCTCCTCTTCGCGGCGCCGGGGCTGCCAAAGGGTCGGTAAACGCCGCGTTTTCGGTTGCCCGAGCGGCGGCGTCGCGGACATACTTGCGGGCATCAAGTAGTTGAATGACGCACGCAAGGAGTTGAACATGACGCCCGAAGAGGTCGAACCTCTCGCGGACGAGATCGGCAATTACCTGGTCCGCCTGCAGCGAGTGCGCGACCGGACGATCGCACACGCCAAGTCCACCGACGGTATCGACCCGGCCGCGTACGCCTGTCTGTTCCGGCTGATCAACGACGGTCCGATGCGATCCGGTGCGCTGGCCGAGGCCATGTACGCGGACCCGTCGACCGTGAGCAGGCAGGTCGCGCAGCTGGTCGAACGCGGTCACGTCGAGCGCCAGGCGGACCCGACGGACGGCCGGGCCAGCGTCCTGGCCGTCACCGACTCGGGTCGTGCGGCAGCGGGCCGGATCCGCGCGCTGCGCAACGAGAAGCTCGGCCGGCTGCTCGCCGACTGGCCGCTGCAGGATCTCGAGGACTTCGCCCGGCTGATGGACCGGTTCGTCTCCGACTACGAGCTCGCCCGCCCGACCTTCGCTGCCGTCGAACCCGGAACGAGGACCGCACGATGAGCAATGCGACCAACCCCACCGCGGACGTCGGGAACGCCACTCGGGAAGGGGTGTTCACCCACCGGGAGATCCTGGTGATTCTCTCCGGACTGATGCTCGGCATGTTCCTCGCGGCGCTCGACCAGACGATCGTCTCCACCGCGATCAGGACCATCGCCGACGATCTCAACGGCTATTCGCTGCAGGCCTGGGTCACCACCGCGTACCTGATCACCGCGACGCTGGCCACGCCGCTGTACGGCAAGCTCTCGGACATGTACGGCCGCAAGCCGTTCTTCATGGCCGCGATCATCATCTTCGTGCTCGGCTCGTTGCTGTGCACGCTGGCCCAGTCGATGTACATGCTCGCCGCGTTCCGTGCGTTCCAGGGGCTCGGCGCCGGCGGCCTGATGTCGCTGGCGCTGGCCATTCTCGGGGACATCGTCGGTCCGCGTGAACGCGCGAAGTACCAGGGCTACTTCCTCGCCGTCTTCGGTACCTCCAGCGTGCTCGGACCGGTGCTCGGCGGCCTGCTCGCCGGCCAGAGCTCGATCCTCGGCATCGACGGCTGGCGCTGGGTCTTCCTGGTGAACGTCCCGATCGGGATGTTCGCACTCGCCGTGGTCTACCGCGTCCTGCACCTGCCCAAGGTGCGCAAGCCCGGTGTGCGGATCGACTGGTGGGGCGCGCTCGTGCTCGCGATCGGCATCGTCCCGCTGCTGATCGTGGCCGAACAGGGCCGCGAATGGGGTTGGGGGAGTGCCGCATCGGTGAGCTGCTACGTGATCGGCGCCGTCGGCGTGCTCGGCTTCGTGTTCGTCGAGAAGAGCATGCGCGACGCGGCGCTGATCCCGCTGCGGATGTTCCGGAACTCCACCTTCGCGCTCGGCGTGGTGATCTCGATCGTGGTGGGCGCGGCCATGTTCGGTGGCATCTCGCTGTTGCCGCAGTACCTGCAGGTGGTCCGCGGGTCCAGTCCGACCCTCGCCGGGATGCAGATGCTGCCGATGGTGCTCGGGCTGATGATCGGATCCATCACCTCGGGGCAGCTGATCGCGAAGACCGGGCACTACCGGATGTTCCCGCTGATCGGCGCGAGCATGCTGACGCTCGGCATGTTCCTGCTGCACTTCGTGCAGGCGGACTCGCCGCTTCCACTGGTGATGGTGTTCATGCTGATCACGGGCTTCGGGCTCGGCAACCTGATGCAGCCGCTGACGCTGGCGATCCAGAACGCGCTGCCCCCGCAGGACATGGGTGTGTCCACCGCTGCCGCGACGTTCTTCCGACAGATCGGCGGCACCCTGGGTGTCGCGGTGTTCCTGTCGATCCTGTTCGCGCAGCTCACCCCGAACATCACCAGCCAGTTGCAGTCCGCTGCACATGATCCGGCCTTCCAGCAGGCGGTCGTCGAGGGCGCGCACAGCGCGAATCCCGCCGACGTCGCTCTGGCCACCGGACTGATGAGTCACGACACGACGGCCGCCGCCAGCGTGCTCCAGGACAGCTCGGTGATCCAGCAGCTCAGCCCCGCACTGGCCCAGCCGTTCAAGGTCGGGTTCGCGGACTCGATGTCGGTGGTGTTCCTGACGGTCACCGTGATCGCGCTGATCGCACTGGTACTGGTCGTGTTCTGGAAAGAGGTGCCGCTGCGCACCGCCGGCGGTCTGGCGGCGGCGCGGCAGGAATCCGACGGGTCACCGGACTAGGCACGGGCGTCGACGAACCCTCGGGCCCCGGCGGTCCCCCTCATCGATCCAACTCCGATCGGTGCGAGCGCCGGTGGTCCGCGGGTTCGCTACCCCGGAGGTCGTTGTGGCGGTGAGGTATTCGCCGGCCGCCGGGGCGGCTTGTCGTTCTATCCGTGGGGCCGCATGATGCGTGACCCCAGATGGAACGCGCGGCGGTGTTGTCCGCGTTGGCCGGGACTCTGGCGGCGGGCGGCCTGTACAGCCGCGGTGCCGCCGATCCCGACGGCCAGCATCGCCAGCAGTTGTGCCACGTTGGTGTTCACGGCCGTGCCCCCTCCGTTGGTTCGTTCCCGTCGAGGGCGTACATGGCCTCGATGCGGGTCTTGATCTCCTCGGTGCTCATCGAGGCGCCTCGAGCAATGGTGCGGCCGGTAGTCGTCGTGGTCGGTGTCGGGTACACGTGCGCCGGTTCCTGTCGTCAGTTGAATGTGCTTGCGCCGGTAATTGGTTCGGGGTAGTCGGTGCCCGTGCCGAACCGCGAGCGGTCCGGCCCCCGAGCAGCGGTGTGTCCAGGCGTTCTCGTTGTGCGCGGCCACAATTGTTGTGTGCTAAATCACAAATGTGCCGCGATGTCATTTCTACCGCACGGGCTCGGCTCGGCGCCACCCGGTCAATCGTTCAGTTGACCGGGATGGGCCGGGCGGGAGGCCGTTTCGTCCTCATTGCGATATTTCGATGGCGTCCGGCGGCCTCCCGTGACCCGGTTGGGATACGGCGATCGTTTCAGCTGCCGCCCACCCCGAGGGCGGTCAGCAGTACCAGCAGGACGGTCACGACGGCGAACAGTCCGTGGCCTGCGACGGCCGCAACGGGGAAGTGCTTCTCCGCCGGCTCCTGCTCCGCCGGGGTGGGCCGGTCGGTGCCGGCACCGAGAGCCGCGTGGGCGCGGTAAGTGGGGATCCAGCGCACCAGCATGGCAAACCCCAGGAGTGCGACCGGGACCAGCAGAACGAACGCGATCCAGGCGATCCCGTCCTTGTCGGTGACGAGGTAGACGATCCACACGATGAGGCCGATCACGGCGAGTGCGAAGTGCCCGAAGATCAGCGTCGGCGGAAAGTGGCTGGTATGTGGTTGGCGTGTCCCGCCTTTGGCGATCCAGGTTGCCAGCAGGTAGAAGCCGCCGACCGCCGTGAGTAGCCAGGTCACGAGTGCAGCGATACCCATGTCAACTCCTAACATATGTTGGACGAGAAGGGATTACGGCTGGACCGGGCGTTCGTGGCCTGCGGATGGTTCGAAGCCCTCGGCCTGGGTTGCCTCGTCCACGACCCGGACCCCGTAGCGGAATGCGAGCCTGCCTCCGAGGTATCCGGACACGGCCAGGGCGATCACGCTCACCACCGACAACGCCAACTGCCCGACACCGACCGCCTGTTGCTGCCCGTACACCGAGTGGCGCCAGAGAAAGTTCACCGCAAACGCGGCGGTCACCGCGAGATTGAGCGCCATGTGCACCAGGCCGGTGCGAAAGGCAGGCGTCCCCGTCGGAATCGCGAACAGGTCGAGAAAACCCACCATCGCCGCGGCCAGCGCGCCGAGCACCCCGATCGCGATCAGCCAGACCGAACCCTGCGTGAGGAAACTCGGCCGCTCGACGATCCGCGAAGCAATGTCGAACACCAGGCTCGCCACCCATGCCCCGATCGGGAGTGTCACCAGGATCGGATGGAACGGGTGGCCGTACGGCCCTGCCAACCCCGCGCTGACCGGACGCTTTCCGCGATCCGCCGCGCCCAGCAACCCGACCACCCACTTCACGCCCCCGCGAAGGTCTACTCAAATCTTGGTCCCGATGCCGGGAACGGTCAAGACCGGACGGTCGGACTCCCGACGGGCCGTTTCGGCGTTTCCGGCAGGGGAATCGACCCAGGAGAACCCGGAGGGCGAATTTCACCCCTAGGGTGCAGCGAACCCACCCCTAGGGTGCCTACTCCGGGCGGCCGCGCGCGGGAAACATGGGTGACGCACTCGAATCGGGAACCCGGCACCAGACCCGCCGGGACAACCGCCCGGAGCATCGCCCGAGGGGGTGATCGAGAAACATGTGGCCCCGGTCGGGCCGCCTCGACAGGTCGCGGACCAGTCCGCCCGCGCACCCGGAGGCGCCCGCCCCAATGCTGGTACGCGAGCGCGACGTCGTCCGCGCGCTGGTCGAGTTGCCGCCGGAACAACGGCAGCCGCTCGTACTGGCGTACTACCGCGGCATGTCGTGTGACGAGGTGGCGAAGAGCCTGTCCCTCGACGTCGGCGTCGTCATCGACCGTGTGCACGACGGGCTGACCACACTGGCGAGCTTGCTGCAGGCACCCTCCGCGTGACGATCGCCCGGCTCAGACGCGTCGCATCACCGAGACGACTTTGCCCAGCACCACGGCCTCGTCGCCGTCGATCACGGCGTAGGCGGCGTTGCGCGGCTCCAGGTAGACGTGCCCACCCCGGCGCCGGAACACCTTCACGGTGGCCTCGCCGTCGATCATCGCCGCGACGATCTCGCCGGAATGTGCCTCGTGCTGCTGGCGCACCACCACGATGTCCCCGTCGCAGATGGCGGCGTCGATCATCGACTCGCCGCGCACGCGCAGCCCGAACACCGTGCCGGACCCGACCAGTTCGCGGGGCAGCGTCAGTGCCTCGTCGGTGTGCTGCTCGGCGAGAATCGGTGTGCCCGCAGCGATGTCGCCGACCACGGGGACCGACACCGAATCGTCCGAGGTGGTGCGCGCCTCGGTGCCGCGGAGAAAGGGGCGCACGTCGATCGGCCGCGAGACCGACTGGCTGCGGCGAAGAAAACCCTTGTCCTCCAACGACTTCAGATGCTTCGACACCGACGACGTGGACGCCAGCCCGACCGCGTCCCCGATCTGTCGGGTGCTCGGTGCGAACCCGTGCAGGCCCACCCAGTCCCGGATCGTCACGAGAATGCGCTGCTGCCGCGGCGGCAGCGCAGCAGGGTCGAGGCCGCCGAAGGGGTCGATGTCGTCGTATCCGGTCACGCGGCGAATCGTAGTGGTGGGGTGCGACAAGCCCCGAAACGACGAAGGTGTGGCTTCTTCCCCGTCGGGAAGAAGCCACACCTTCGGTCGTGAAGTCGAGCTCAGTGGCCGCCGTTGGCCTTCAACCGCTCGAACGCCTCCGCGATGACCTTCTCGGCCTCCGCGAGGCCGACCCAGTCGGCGCCGGTGACGTGCTTGTTCGGCTCGAGGTCCTTGTAGTGGACGAAGAAGTGCTTGATCGCGTCCAGCTCGAACTGGGACACGTCGGAGATGTCCTGGATGTGGTCCCAGCGCGGATCGCCCGCGACCACGCACAGCACCTTGTCGTCGCCGCCGGCCTCGTCGACCATCTTGAACATGCCGACCGGGCGGGCCTCGACGATCACGCCGGGGTACACGGACTCGGGGAGCAGGACCATCGCGTCGAGCGGGTCGCCGTCCTCGCCGAGGGTGTTCTCGATGTAGCCGTAGTCGGCGGGGTAGCCGAAGGAGGTGTAGAGGTAGCGGTCCAGCTTCACGCGGCCGGTCTCGTGATCGACCTCGTACTTGTTGCGCTGGCCCTTGGGGATCTCGATGGTGACGTCGAACTCCACGCCTCTTCCTCGCTTTGTCTCGGTGGATGGTGCCGGGTCAGGGTAACCGGTCGACGATACTGTGGGGGAACTACAGCAGTCGGCTGCGACACCGCAGACGCGGTACCGATCATTCGGAGGGATGTTGGCAAAGGTAGGGGCGAAGGACCGCAAGATGGGGTCGCTGGCCGCGCAGCGACGCAAGCGCGTCCGGGTTCTGCTCGGGGCCGTCGGGGTCCTGGTGCTGGCGACCGCCGCCGGCGTCTTCGCACTCGCCCGTCCGAACCTGGGCTTCGACGCCGGCGCCGCCACCACCACGACCGCCCCCGCTCCGGCCCCGGTGGTGGCGACGCCGCAGGTGGCGCCGGTGCCCGCGGACGCGCCGATGCCGACCCCCGCCGCGCTGGCCGCCGCCCTCGGGCCGGCGCTGGCGAACCCGGCGCTCGGCACCCTGACCGGAGTGGTCTCCGACGCCGCGACCGGCACCGTGCTGTGGAGCCAGGGCCCCGACACCCCGATGGTCCCGGCGTCGACCACGAAGGTGCTCACCGCGACCGCCGCGCTGCTGGCGCTCCCCTCCGAGCACCGGGTGGCCACCCGCATCGTCCAGGGCGACGTCCCCGGGCAGATCGTGCTCGTCGGTGGCGGCGACCCGACGCTGACCGCGCAGCCGGCCGGGCAGCCGGGCTTCTACCCCGGCGCCCCCAGGCTCGACGACCTGGTCGAACAGGTCAAGCGCGCGGGCGCGACCGTCACCAGCGTCGTCGTCGACAACAGCGCCTACGCTGGACCGGCGCTGGCCCAGGGCTGGGATCCCGCGGACATCGCCGGCGGGAACATAGCGCCGATCGAACCGGTGATGCTCGACGGCGGGCGCATCAAGCCGCTCGAGGACGATTCGCCGCGCACCGCGACCCCGTCACTGGACGCCGGCCGACTGCTCGGTGCCGCGTTCGGCGTCGATCCCGCCCACGTCACGCTGGGGACCGCGCCGTCCGGTGCGGCGCCGCTCGCCTCGGTGGAATCCGCGCCGCTGCGGGTCCGGCTCGGCCAGATGATGGGGCATTCGGACAATGTGCTCGCCGAGGCGGTCGGCCGGGAGGTCGCCGCCAAGGTCGGCGCCGAGCCGTCGTTCGCGGGCGCCGTCACCGCCATCGGCCAGACGCTCGGCGCGGGCGGGTTCGACCTGCGCGGGCTCACCCTGCACGACGCGAGCGGGCTGTCGGTGGACGGGCGGATCCCCGCGCGGCTGCTCGACCAGGCCTTGTCCGCGGCGACCGGCGCCGACAAGCCGCAGTTGCGCCCGATCCTCGACTACCTGCCCGTCGCGGGCGCCACCGGAACACTCTCGGACCGGTACGCCACCGGGGACCGCAACGCCGCGGGCTGGGTGCGGGCCAAGACCGGCACCCTGTCCGCTGCGAGCGCGTTGGCCGGATACGTCACCGACGTCGGCAACCGGGTGCTGACCTTCGCGCTGATGTCGAACGACCGGCCGCCGGACGTGAGCAGGCCGGCACTCGACGCGATCGCCTCGACCTTGCGCTCCTGCGGATGCCGATGACCGGAGACCAGTCGGGCGGGGAGAAGTCGAGCGCATTCGCAGGCGCGGTCGACTGGGACCTGGCGGCATGGACCGGGGTCCGGCTCGCGCGGCCGGGGCCGAACACCTCGCGGTACTCCGCGGAGGCGGTGGTCGCCGAGCTGGCGGATGCGTCGATCCGAGCCGAGGGTCCGGTCCGCAGTGTCACCGGGCTCGCCGACGGGCTGCCGGTGCCGGACGCCGTGGTGGTCGACCGGCCGGGCTGGATTCGGGCCGCCGCCCGGTCGATGGCCAATCTCACCGGCGAGGACGGGGCGCAGACGAAGGGCCTGCTCGGCGGCCGTCCCGCCGGACTCCAGGCGGGCGCGATGCTCGCGTTCCTCTCGTCCGCGATCCTCGGCCAGTACGACCCGTTCACCGGGGAACACGGAACGCTGCTGCTGGTCGCGCCGAACGTGGTGAGCGTCGAACGCGCGCTCGCCGTCCCGCCCAGCGACTTTCGGCTGTGGGTGTGCCTGCACGAGGTCACCCACCGGGTGCAGTTCTCGTCCGCACCGTGGATCGCCGACTACATGCGCGCCAACGTCGCCACGCTCGGGCAGACCGGCGAGGAGCCCGTCACCGAGATGATCGGCAGGCTCGCCGCGGCGGTGCGGGGTCGACGCGCCGGTGCCGAGCAGGCACCCGAGGACACCGGCGTGCTGGGATTGCTGCGCGCCTCCCAGTCGGAGCCGCAGCGCGCGGCACTGGACCGGCTGCTGATGCTCGGCACCCTGCTCGAGGGGCATGCCGATCACGTCATGGACGCCGTCGGCTCGGACGTGGTGCCGTCGGTCGTGCGCATTCGCCAGACGTTCAACCAGCGCCGGACGCGGCAGAGCAACCCGCTGCAGCGGCTGGTCCGGGCGCTCCTCGGGATGGACGCGAAGATGGCCCAGTACGTGCGGGGCAAGGCGTTCGTCGACGCCGTCGTCGACCGGGTCGGGATGGCCGAGTTCAACGCGATCTGGACCGGACCCGACACCCTGCCGCTGACCACCGAGATCGAGGACCACGAGAAGTGGATCGCCCGGGTCCTGGGATGACGAGCGGGCCGTCGCTCGGTCCGCTGCCCGAGGGGCCCGCCCTGCTCGAGGTCCGACATGCGATCCGTCGTTGGGTGCGCGGGCATTGCGCCGACGGGAGCGGCGTTGCCGTTGCCCTGTCCGGCGGGGCCGACTCGCTGGCGCTGACCGCGGCGGCGGTCGCCGAGGCGGGTCCCGTGCACGCGCTCGTCGTCGACCACCGGCTGCAGGACGGCTCGGATGCCGTTGCCGCGCAGGCGGCCGAGCGCGCGGTCGCCCTCGGTTGCGCGACCGCGCGGGTGCTGCCCGTCACCGTCGACGGGCCGGGCGGGCTCGAGGCTGCCGCGCGGCGGGCGCGCTATGCGGCGCTCGACGCGGCCCGCGACGGACTGCCGGTGTTGCTCGGCCACACGCTCGACGACCAGGCGGAGACGGTGCTGCTCGGGCTGGCTCGTGGCTCCGGCCCACGCTCGCTGGCCGGGATGCGCGAGAACGACCCGCCGTGGGTGCGTCCGCTGCTGTCCGTGCGGCGCGCGGTCACCGAACGGGCGTGCGTCGAGTTGGCGCTGACTCCCTACCGGGACCCGCACAACGTCAGCCCCGAATTCACCCGGGTGCGGCTGCGCACGGAGGCCCTGCCGCTGCTCGAGCAGATCCTCGGTGGTGGTGTGGCCGAGGCGTTGGGCCGGACCGGGGCACAGCTGCGAGAGGACGGCGAGGTGCTCGACGGTCTGGCGGCCGAGCTGCTGGTCGACGCGGGTGCCGACGACGGCCTCGACGTCGCTGTCCTCGCCGGCGCACACCCGGCGCTGCGCCGGCGGGCCCTGCGGACCTGGCTGCTCGGGCGCGGTGCCCGCGGGTTGACCGACCGGCAGTTGCGCGCGGCCGACGACCTCGTGGGTCGTTGGCGAGGGCAGGGCGGGGTCGCGTTCGGCGGCGGCGGGCCAGGAGTCAGGTTGGTGCTCTCGCGGCGACGTGGGATGCTGTCGGTCGGGTTCGTCAGCGAACGGCCCCGTCAGTGAACGGCCGGCCGAGCCGGGCCGGGCACACGCCACCAAGAAGCAAAAGGGGCTAGCGCCGTGTACGAAGGCGATATCGCATCGGTCTTGATTTCCGAGGAGCAGATTCGTGACAAGACGGCCGAGCTGGCCGCCGCGATCGCGGAGCGCTACCCGGACGGTGCACCCGAGGGCGACCTGCTGCTCGTCGGCGTGCTCAAGGGCGCGATCTTCTTCATGACCGACCTGGCGCGGGCGCTGCCGATCCCCACTCAGATGGAGTTCATGGCCGTCAGCTCCTACGGCTCGTCCACCTCGTCGTCGGGTGTGGTGCGGATCCTCAAGGACCTCGACAAGGACATCGCCGGGCGGCACGTGCTGATCGTCGAGGACATCATCGACTCCGGGCTGACCCTGTCCTGGCTGATCCGCAACCTGTCCACCCGCAATCCGGCCTCGCTCGAGGTGGTCACCCTGCTGCGCAAGCCGGAGGCCACGAAGATCGAGGTCGACGTCGAGTGGGTCGGCTTCGACATCCCCAACGAGTTCGTCGTCGGCTACGGCCTCGACTACGCAGAGCGCTACCGCGACCTGCCCTACATCGGCACCCTCGAGCCCAGCGTCTACGGCGGCTGACCCGCCTTCCACCCGTGCGGCGATGCACCCGGTCGAGCGGCGATTCGAGCGCATAATCGGGTGATGGACCCGGAATTCACCGCCTCCTCCATTGCCGCGCGGGTGCGTTCGGGAGCGCTCACCCCGACCGAGGCCGTCGATGCCGCGCTGGTGCGAATCGCCGAACGCGATCTGCAGCTGGGTGCATTCGTGGCGGTGCGCCCGGAGCGGGCCAGGGCCGAGGCGGCCGCCCTGGCTGCCCGGGGCGACCTCTCGGACTTGCCGCTGGCCGGGGTGCCGATCGCGATCAAGGACAACGTGCCGGTGACCGGCCACCGACTCGGCAACGGATCGCGCGCGAGTTCGCCCCTGCCTGCGACGGCCGACCATCCGGTGGTGGCGCGGTTGCGCGCCGCGGGCGCGGTGGTCGTCGGGCTCACCGCCGTGCCCGAGTTGTGCCTGTGGGGGACGGCCGACACCCCGGAGGTGATCACCCGGAACCCGTGGAACCCGTCCCGGACGTCGGGCGGTTCGTCCGGCGGATCGGCGGTCGCGGTCGCGGCGGGCATGGTCCCGGCCGCGCACGGCGCCGACGGCATGGGTTCGATCCGGATCCCGTCCGCGGCGTGCGGGGTGGTCGGGATCAAGCCGGGCCGAGGCCTGGTGCCCGCCGAGCTCGGCGTCGACTCGTGGTTCGGGATGTCGGAGAACGGTCCGATCGCGACCACCGTCGCGGACGCCGCGCTGCTGCTGTCGGTGATGGCGGGCCGGCCCGAACTCTCCGAGGTCGCCGATCCCGGCCCGCTGCGGATCGCGGTGTCGACGCGGTCACCGCTCGCGTTCGTCCGGGTCGATCCGCACTGGCGGGCGGCGGCGGAGCGGGCCGCGGCCGCGCTCGGCGGGGCGGGCCATCACATCGCGACCGCACAGCTGCCGTACCCGGCGAACCCGCTCCCGCTGATCGCGCGGTGGACGGCGGGCACCGCGGCGGATGCGGCGGAGCTGGATCCGGCGTTGCTGCAGCGGCGGACCCGCGGGCACGCGGCGGTGGGTCGACGGCTCGCCAGGTTCGTCAAGCCCGAGCAGGTGGAGCGGGTGCAGCGGGCGCTGGACGGGTTCTTCGCCGACTACGACGTGGTGATCACGCCGACCCTGGCCGCGGCGCCGATTGCGTCGGCTCGGTGGAGCGAGAAGTCGTGGCTGTCGAATGTGGTCGCGAACGTGCGGTATGCGCCCTTCCCCTCGTTGTGGAATCTGGCGGGGTGGCCGGCGGCGAGCGTGCCTGCCGGGATCCACCCGCAGACCGGGACTCCGCTCGGAGTGCAGATCGCGGCGCCGCCCGGCGGCGAGGGAAAGATCCTGGCGGTGGCCGCGCAGCTGGAGCAGCTGCTGCCGTGGACGAGGGTCGCGTCGGTGTGACGGACGAGGGTCGCGTCGGTGTGACGGAAACCCGATGCTCCGTCTTGTACCCCCGACAGGTTGCGTGTGGCTAAACTCTGGGCAAACTGGACGGTTGTTTAGGAGGCACACGCTCGTGCGCACACTGCTTTTGGTAGTCCTCGCGGCCCTGACTCTGCAGGCGGCCCCGAGCGCTGCGGCAGCGCCTGCCCCCGCCGGCTGGTCGTTGCCGAGGCTGACCGTCGAGAACCGCACGATCAAGGACGTCGACGGGCGCACGGTGCTGTTGCGCGGTGTGAACGTCAACCAGCTCAACGACTATTCGGACAACGGCACCGGCCTGCCGACGGTGATGCCGCTCCACCGCAGCGATTTCGCGGGGATGGCGGCGCTGGGATTCAACGTCGTGCGGCTCAATGTCGCGTGGTCCAAGCTCGAGCCCACCCCCGGTGCGTTCGATCAGGACTACGTCGGTCGGATTCGGGAAGCCGTGTCGGACGCGAAGGCGCACGGTCTGTACACGGTGCTCGACATGCACCAGGATGCGTGGGGTCCGTCGGTGGGCACGCCGAAGGGCGAACAGTGCCCCCCGCTGACGAAGCCGGGGATCGGGTGGGACGGTGCGCCGGAATGGGCGACCATCACGCACGGTTGGACGACGTGCAACGTCGGGGGTGTCCGTGAGGTCTCGCCTGCGGTGGCCCGCGCATTCCAGTCGTTCTACGACGACGAACAGGGCGTGCAGGGTCACCTCGTCGCGACCTGGGCCCGGCTCGCGGCGGAGTTCAAGAACGAGCCCGCGGTTGCCGGTTACGACCTGTTGAACGAGCCCAATCCCGGTCTTCGGGACCCGGTCGCGGCGGCCGACCAGCTCGGTCGTTTCTATCAGCGCGCGATCGCGGCGATCCGGCAGGCGGAGGCGGGTGGGTTCCCGCACCTGGCCATCTTCGAGCCGAGTGCGATCTGGTCCGGGTTCGGGCTCGACGCGGTGCCGCCGCGTCACTACGTGTCGGATCCGCTCGTCGTCTTCTCTCCGCACCTCTACAGCCAGTCGATCACCGTGAGCAGCGACTTCCCGACCCTCGAGGAGGGATTCAAGATCGCCGCGGACGCGGCCGCAGGCTACGACGCACCGCTGTGGACGGGCGAGTGGGGCTGGTGGGGTGACAATGCGGCGGCCGACACGGACCGATTCACGGATGCGATGAACCGGTACCGCATCGGCGGCGCGTGGTGGTCGTGGATTCAGGCGTGCGGCGATCCGCATGCCGTGCGGGACGGCAACACGTCCAAGCCGCAGGAGAACCTCAATGTCGTCGACTGCCCGTCCGGCACCCCACTCGGGTTGCAGAACGACGTCGCGGCCGCACTGGCACGTGCGTACCCGCGCGCGGTTCCCGGTGAGCTGACCGAGGTCACGGCGATCGGCTTCGCCGGCAAGGGGTCGGGTCGCGTGGAGGCGTGGTACCCGGGCGACGTGCGGCCGCAACTGCGGACGGTCAACATGTCGGATGTGGTGCTCGAGGGCGTGGACGGCGGCTGGCGTATGACGGCGCATGCCGAAGGCGCGTACTCGGCAACGATGGGCTGACCGGTATTCAGCGAACTCGGACCTGTTGTGGTGAGATCGATTCCACCACAACAGGTCCGATTTGGTTCGACCGACGAGGCCTAGGCCTAGGCCGAGGCGGAGGCCTTGGCTGCCGCGGAGGCGGTCTGGTCCGCGAGCTTCGCGAGTCCGGCCGGGTACATCCGCCTGCCGAGGTACAGGGCGACGATCGCCAGGACGTACACCAGCGGTGCCAGTTGCAGCGCCTCGACCAGCCCGAGTCGGTCGGCGAGGAGACCGATGACGAACGGTCCGGTCGCCAGCCCGAGGATGTTGTTGGCGACGGTCAGCGTGCCCAAGGCGGACGAGCGCACCGCCGGGTGGGTCAGCCCTGCCACCACCGCCGCGGTGGGCCCGGAGGATCCCGCGGCGAAGAAGGCTCCGACACCGAGCAGGATCAATTGCGGCGCACCGGTGTGCAGGTGGAACGCGGTCCCGAGCATCACCAGCGAGATGATGCAGAACGCGATGGCGCTGGTCCACTTCCGTGACGGGTCGTTCCGGCTCACGCGGTCGGTGATGAACCCGCACACGACCATGCCGGAGCCGATGAGCAACACGAACACCGATGCGACCACCGCGGCCTTGTCGGGGGCCAGGCCGTACGTCCGGTTGAAGAAGCTCGGCATCCAGGCGAGCAGGACGGCCGCGGTGAACATCTGCAGGCCGCCGCCCAGGTACGCGCACCACACGGCGGAGTTGGTGAACAGGCTCGACACCGGGACCCGGACCGGCCTTCCGGAGGCACCGATGAGTGCGACGTCCTCGTTGACGGCATGCTCCGCGAGTCGGCGCTCGGTGACGACGGCGCGGAACACGGCGACCAGCAGGAGTCCGAGGACTGCCATCGCCGTGAACGACCAGCGCCAGCTCAGATGCACCGCGATGACACCTCCGAGGGAGACACCGACGACCGAGCCGAAGGACCCGCCGGCCATGAAGGCGCCGCTGAGTGTCGAGTGGACGCGGGGGGCGAAGACGCTGAGGACCACCGCGATGCCGACGCTGCCGTAGGCCGCCTCGCCCACGCCCACGAAGAAGCGGGCGACGAGCAGTTGATCGTAGTTGGAGGCGATCGCGCAGCTGAGGGTCGCAATGCTCCAGATCACCGCCATCAGGGTGAGGCTTCGGACACGACCCCACCGGTCGGCGAGCAGCGACAGCGGGAACGTGAGCAGCCCGACCATCAGCGCGACGATGCTGACGAGAGATGCGAGTTGCGAATCTGTCAGCGCCCATTCGGACTTGAGGAACGGGAACACCGCGCTGAGAACCTGGCGAGACATGTAGTCGGACAGCAGCAGTGCGAAGGTCAGTGCGAACACGAGCCAGGGGTAGAGCCTCCGGCGTCCGCGGTGCGGGCGGTTCTCGGCGGTCGCGCTGGGCGCGGGGCCGGCGGAACCGGACTCGTGGTCGGTCAGGGTGGAAGTGAGTTCCATGGTGCTCCTCATTCGGCAGAGGGACGGAAGGTGCGGCGGCAGGCGGTCAGCGCGCTGCGCGCCGGGATTCGAACGCGTCGAGTTCCTCCGCGAGAATCGGCACGCCGAGGTTGCAGGCGTGGATACCGAGGACGCTCACCATCTCGAGAACGGTGAGGATCTCCTGCCTGGACACGCCGAGCTCGAGTGCGGCCCGGATGTGCCGGCGAACTCCCGGCGCGTACATGTGGGTCGCGGCGGCGTCGATGGCGATGCTGAGCAGTTCCACGAACTCGGGCGAGAACACCCCCCGACGCACGGGGGTCGCATTCATTGCCATGAACTGCTCGGTCCATTCAGGATCCCATTGGAACAGCTTGTCCCACATAGGATTCCAGTTTCCCTCGCGCTGCATGCGGTCGATCGTGGGAGTAGGTGTCAACTCGGGGCTCGTCGTCATGCGTCGCTCGTTTCACGAATAACGAAAATGGATGAGATGCGGGCAACGATCCGGCCGGATGGTGGCCTGTATCACACTACGTCGCACGTGAGTCGAATAATTACCCCTGCGGGACGGGATGCTGTGCATATCGGGACATGGCCGGGAGGGTGGACTCGGCCGGTCGACCGGAAGGACCGGCTATCCCGCGGATTGCGTGCGCCACGCACGTGGGCTCATGCCGAACCGCTGGTTGAACCAGCGGGAGAAGCTGCTCGGCGTAGAGAAGGCGAGCATCTCCGAGATCTCCGTGAACGAGTATCGCCGGCCCGTGACCATGCGGTTCGCGAGTTCGGCTCGCGTGGAGTCGACGACCGAGGTGAACGTCTGTCCGGACTTCGTGAGGTGTCGATGCACCGTCCGTCGGTCGACGCCGAGGCTGCGGGCCACCTGCTCGATCGAGCACCGCCCGGTCGGCAGCAAGAGGTCGACGAGCTCGCGGATGCGGTTGTCGAGCGTGGGTTCCTCGGGGACGGTGAGTGTGTCGAGGAACTGCTGCGCGTACGACCGCAGGTGTGGGTCGGACAACCTGTTCGGTTCGTCCAGATCGCCTGTGTACGTGACGATTCCCGTGAAGTCGCTGTCGAAGTGGAGTGGTGCGTCGAAGACCTGGCGATGCGTCGTGTCGTCGGTGGGTCGGCTGTGCTCGAAGCACACCGACACCGGGTGCCATCGATCGCCGAGGAGCTGCCGCAGGAGCTGGTGGGTCACGGTGACCGCCAGTTCCACCGACTGCCGAACGGGGATCGGTTCGCCGGGCTCGACGCTGATCCGGATGGTGGTGAGGCCGTCCCGCTCCGACATCCGGATGTGCAGCGACTCGTTGTACATGTGCTGATACCGAATGAGCATGCGGAGCGCGCTTCGGGCGTCCGGCTCCTCGCGGATGCTCACGCTGAGCGGACCGAGGGTCGACAGTCGTCGCCGCTCGGCCAGCTTGAGTGCGAAGTCCTGTCGCCCCGACGTGGCCGCGGACTGTTCGAGGAGCCGGGCGACCGCCGATGCGGGCACCCAGCGATCCTGGAGCTCGAGGCCTCCCGGATCGAGGCCGGCGCCGCGAAGCATCTGCACCGGGTCGAGTGACAGCGTGCGGCTCAGCTCGATGTAGCCGGTCAACGCCGCATACCGCGCGAGGGGTTTTGCCACTCGAGTCACCTCTTCTCGATCGCGTTCGACTCGTCTCGGGCGCCTGCGGTACCTGTCCCGAAAGGCGAACAATTATGTCCCGTAGGGGTAAGTGTGAACCTTCTCTCATCGTTAGTGTCGTGTCAACTGAGTCACATCGGAACGTCGTCTGCTTCCGGTGGAACCACGATCAAGGAGAAGGCAATGGCGAAAGCGATCCGCTTCCACGAAACCGGCGGTCCGGAGGTCCTGCAGTGGGAATCCGTGCAGGTCGGCGAGCCGGGGCCGGGTGAGGTGCGGGTTCGCCACGAGGCGGTCGGCCTGAACTTCGCCGACACCTACTTCCGTACCGGACTGTACCCGGCGCCGCTGCCCGCGGGCATGGGCGTCGAGGCCGCCGGTGTCGTCGAGGCCGTCGGCGCCGGCGTCACGGGGTTCAAGGAGGGCGACCGAGTCACCTACACCGGCAGCCCGCTCGGTGCGTACAGCACCGAACGGCTGATGCCGGCTGAGCACCTGATCTCGCTGCCCGACGGCATCGAGTTCGAGACCGCCGCGGCGATGACGATGCGCGGGCTGACCTCGGCCTACCTGCTGCGCCGAATCCACCCGCTGAAGGCCGGCGACACCGTGCTGCTGCACGCCGCCGCCGGTGGCGTCGGACTCATCTTCACTCAGTGGGCAAAGCTGTTGGGTATCAAGGTGATCGGCACCGTCTCGACCGACGAGAAGGCTGTGGTCGCGAAGGAACACGGCTGCGAGCACGTCATCGTCTACAAGCGCGAGAATGTGGCCGAGCGGGTCCGCGAGATCACCGACGGCGTCGGCGTTCCCGTCGTGTACGACAGCATCGGGGCGACCACCTTCGAGACCTCCCTGGACTCGCTTGCGAGGCGTGGCCTGATGGTCTGCTTCGGCACCGCCTCGGGACCGACCCCGCCCATCATCGCCCAGCAGCTGGCCGTCAAGGGATCGCTGTACATCACCCGGCCGGCTCTCGCCGACTACATCGCGGATCCGGCCGAGCGGGCCGAGCTCGCGGGCGAACTGTTCGGTCATGTTGCGGCCGGCCGCATCTCGATCGAGATCAACCAGCGCTACGCCCTCGCGGACGCCGAGCGAGCGCATCGCGACATGGAGTCGGGCATCAGTATCGGCTCCTCGGTCCTCACAGTCTGAAAGCCCGTCCACCCGACCGCAAAGGAGAGCGTCATGACCACAATCATCGACCGCGCGGACGTTCGAACTGCAGCCGCCCCGGTGCCGACGATGGATGCCCGGCGGCTGACCTGCAGCATCGGCGCGGAACTCGTCGGCGTCGACCTCGCCGAGATCGCCCGCGACGACCGACTGTTCGCGGAGCTGAAGTCCCTGCTGCTCGAGCACAAGGTGCTGTTCTTCCGGGATCAGGACATGAGCCGCGCCGAGCACGTGGCGCTCGCCGAGCGGTTCGGCTCGCTCGAGGACCATCCCGCGCTGGGCAGCGATCCGGACCATCCCGGCCTCGTCCGGATCTACAAGGACCTCGACAGCCCACCGGAGCGGTTCGAGAACGCCTACCACTGCGATGCCACGTGGCGGGAGAACCCGCCGATGGGGTGCGTGCTGCGGTGCATCGAGGGACCCGAGGTCGGCGGCGACACCATGTGGGTGAACATGGCTCTTGCCTACGAGCGGCTGCCCGAGCACGTCAAGGAGCAGATCGCGGGTCTGCGGGCGCGGCACAGCATCGAGGCGACCTTCGGCGCGCGGATGCCGATCGAACAGCGACTCGAGCTCAAGGAGCGCTTTCCGGACGCCGAGCACCCCGTGGTGCGCACGCACCCGGAGACGGGCGAGAAGATCCTGTTCGTCAACAGTTTCACCACCCACCTGACGAACTTCCACACCGCCGAGAACGTCCGGTGCGGCATCGACTACGCACCGGGAGCGGGGGAGTTGCTGCGCTACCTGCAGAGCCAGGCCGCGATCCCCGAGTACCAGGTGCGCTGGCGGTGGACCCCCAACAGCGTCGCGATCTGGGACAACCGCTCCACGCAGCATTACGCAGTCCAGGACTACTGGCCCGACGTCCGAAAGATGGAGCGCGCCGGCATCATCGGCGACCGCCCCTTCTGATTCACGCGAACCCCTTTTCACTTCAAGCCTTTCCAGCCCCTCGACAGGAGATTGACATGCATTTCCACGACGACGCTCTGTTCCCCGAGAACCAGGACAAGCTGGTCATCACCGTTGCCCCGTACGGCCCGGAGTGGGCGGTCGAGGACTTCCCCGAGGACCTGCCCCTGACGATGGATGAGCACGTCCAGCAGGCCGTCGACTGCTTCGAGGCCGGCGCCACCGTGCTGCACATCCACGTCCGGGAGGAGGACGGCAAGGGCTCCAAGCGGCTGTCGAAGTTCAACGAGCTCCTCGGCCGCCTCCGCGAGGCGGTGCCGGAGATGATCCTGCAGGTCGGCGGCTCGATCTCCTTCGCGCCGGAGGGCGACGGCGCCGACGCGAAGTGGTTGCCGGACAACGTCCGCCACATGCTCGCCGAGCTCGATCCGAAGCCGGACCAGGTCACCATCGCGATCAACACCAGCCAGATGAACATCATGGAGCTGATGACCCCGGGCGACATCAAGGGCACCTCCCTCGAGAACGCCGAGCTCGCCACGACCTACCGCGAGATGACCGTGCCCGCCGGCCCCGAGTGGGTCGAGGAGCACCTGCGCCGCCTGCAGGCCGCCGGCATCCAGCCGCACTTCCAGCTCTCGTCGATCCCGCAGCTCGAGACCGTCGAGCGGCTGATCCGCCGCGGCGTCTACACCGGTCCGCTGAACCTGACCTGGGTCGCCATCGGTGGCGGCTTCGACGGCCCGAACCCGTACAACATGATGCAGTTCATCGACCGGGTCCCGGACGGCGCCTGCCTGACTCTGGAGACGCTGATGCGCAGCGTGCTGCCGGTGAACACGATGGCCATCGCGATGGGCCTGCACCCGCGCTGCGGCAACGAGGACAACCTGTGGGCGCCGAGCGGCGAGGTCAAGATCACCTCCGCCGAGCAGGTCCGCCAGCTGGTGCGCGTCGCCAACGAGCTGGGCCGCGAGGTCGCGACCGCGAAGGAGGCCCGCGACATCTACCGGATCGGCACCACCTACGCCGACGCCGACGAGACCCTCGCCAAGCTCGGGTACGCGCCGAACCGCAAGCCGGGCCAGACCGGATTCACCCAGCACGCCTGACCAGCGCATCCGATGTCCGTGCGTGACCGGTACTCCCTCCCCGGTACCGGTCACGCGCCGGCGGCGCTGTCGCGCCGATCTGCTTGTGTACCACCGAATTTTGGAGCCTCATGAACAGCAATGCCGACCCGACCGTGGTGATCGTGCCCGGTCTGCGCGACCACGTAGCCGACCACTGGCAGACCCTGCTCGCGGCCAAGCTGGACCGGGTGCGCACGGTGCCGCCGCTCGAACACGACAAGCTCAGCCTGGCCGCTCGGGTGGCCGCGCTCGACGCCGTGCTCGCGGACGTCCACGGGCCGGTCGTCCTGGTCGCGCACAGCGCCGGGTGCATGATCACGGTGCACTGGGCCCAGCGGCCGACCCGCCCGATCCAGGGTGCGCTGCTCGCGACCCCGGCGGACCTGGAACAGCCGCTGCCCGAGGGCTACCCGACTTTCGAGGACCTCGCCAGCCACGGCTGGCACCCCATCCCGCGGGGCCGCCTGCCGTTCCCGACCATCGTCGCGGCGAGCGACAACGACCCGCTCGGCGGCCACCGGCGGATCGCGGGCATGGCGGAGACGTGGGGCAGCCGACTGGTCGACCTCGGCGACGTCGGCCACCTCAATCCCGCATCCGGCTACGGGTACTGGCCGCAGGCCGAGGAGCTTCTCGCCGATCTGATGTGCGTCAAGGAGGTCGCATCGTGACCCGGGTATTCGTCTCGGCGGCGGAGGCGGTGGCCGACATCGGTAACGGCGCCTCGCTGGCGGTGGGGGGATTCGGGCTGTGTGGCATCCCCGACGCGCTGATCGCGGCGATCGCAGACGGGTCTGCAACCGACCTCGAGGTGGCGTCGAACAACTGCGGAACCGACGGGTACGGGCTCGGGCTGCTGTTGGGGCAGAAGCGGATCCGTCGGGTCATCGCGTCGTACGTCGGCGAGAACAAGGAGTTCGCCCGGCAGTATCTGGCGGGGGAACTGGAGGTCGAGCTGTCGCCGCAGGGCACGCTGGCCGAGCGGCTCCGCGCCGGCGGCGCAGGCATCCCGGCGTTCTTCACCCCGGCAGGGGTCGGTACCCCCGTGTCGGAGGGCGGTCTGCCGTGGCGGTACGGCGCCGATGGTTCGGTCGCCGTAGCGTCCCCTCCGAAGGAGGTCCGTGAGTACGCGGGCAAGCGGTACCTGCTCGAGGAGTCGATCACCACCGACTTCTCGTTGGTGCACGCCGCGATCGGGGACACCGACGGCAACCTCGTGTTCAACCTGGCGGCTCGCAACTTCAACCCGCTTGCGGCAATGGCCGGACGAGTCTGCATCGCACAGGTGGAGACCCTGGTGCAGCCCGGTGTGCTGGACCCGGGACAGGTGCACCTACCGGGGATCTTCGTCGACCGCGTCGTCGCAACGGGATTGCAGGACAAGCAGATCGAGAAGCGCACGGTGACGGCGCGGAAGGAGGCCGCCGCATGAGCACGACGGTGACCGAAGTGGTTGGCTGGACCCGCGCGCAGATGGCGGCCCGGGCGGCAGCGGAGCTTTCGGCGGGGGAGTACGTCAACCTCGGTATCGGCCTGCCCACGCTGATCCCGAATCACCTCCCGGCGGGGCTCGAGGTGGTGCTGCACAGTGAGAACGGGATCCTCGGCACCGGTGCCTATCCGGACGAGGACGCGGTGGACGCGGACCTGATCAACGCAGGCAAGGAAACCGTCACGGTCAATCCCGGCGCCGCGTTCTTCGACTCGGCGCTCTCCTTCGGGATGATCCGCGGCGGGCACATCGACACCGCGGTGCTCGGCGGGATGCAGGTCTCGGAGTCCGGTGACCTGGCGAACTGGATGGTGCCCGGTGCGATGGTCAAGGGCATGGGTGGTGCGATGGACCTCGTCCACGGCGCCCGCCGCGTCATCGTGCTGATGGAGCACACGGACAGGTACGGCGGATCGAAGATCGTGCGCGAGTGCACCCTTCCGCTCACCGGTCAGGCCGTGGTGCACCGGATCATCACCGATCTCGCCGTCATCGACGTGACCGAGGCGGGTCTGGTGCTGCGTGAATGCGCACCCGGAGTGACCGAGGAGTTCGTGCGTGCTGCCACGGACGCA
This sequence comes from Rhodococcus sp. NPDC127527, assembly GCF_042672245.1. Classification (NCBI taxonomy): domain Bacteria; kingdom Bacillati; phylum Actinomycetota; class Actinomycetes; order Mycobacteriales; family Nocardiaceae; genus Rhodococcus; species Rhodococcus sp. NPDC127527. Next base: position 136,398 of record NZ_JBHXVP010000010.1, on the reverse strand, counting down.
CCGCTCGCGTCGTGTGCCGACACCGACCCCATCCTCCGCGACAACCGAAAGTGACTTCAGCGTGCTGAACCTGTCCATGCTTCTGGAGGACTCCGCTCGCCGCTACCCCGACCGGGACGCGGTCGTCCTGGGCGACCAGCGGATGACCTACGCGGAGCTGAACGCCCGAGCCAATCGGGTGGCGAACCTGCTGATCTCGCGCGGCATCACGCCGGGCGACCGGGTCGCGCTGTCCTGCTCGAACCTGCCGCAGTTCCCGATCGTCTACTACGGGATCCTCAAGGCCGGTGCCGTGGTCGTCCCCCTGAACGTCATGCTCAAGGGTCGCGAAATCGCTTACCACCTCACGGATTCGAGCGCCAAGGCGTACTTCTGCTTCGAGGGAACCGCGGAACTGCCGATGGGTGAGTACGGCCGCGCCGGATTCGTGGAGTCGGACGGGTGCCGGGAGATGTTCCTCGTCACCGCCGACCCCGCGGCCGTCGCGCCGGTCGACGGCGTCACCACGCTGGCGGCGGCGTTGGCAGACATGCCCGCGGAGGCGGAATCAGTGGTGCGTGAGGCCGGCGACCCCGCGGTGATCCTCTACACCAGCGGCACGACGGGCAAGCCCAAGGGCGCCGAACTCACCCACTCCAACATGGTGATGAACGCGGCGACGGCCAACAGACTGTTCGACAGCAACCCGATTCGCCGCGACACGTACCTCGTCACCCTGCCGCTGTTCCACTCGTTCGGGCAGACCGTCGTGATGAACGCGGGCCTTGCGGTCGGCGCCACCCTCGTGATGCTGCCCAGATTCGAGGCCGCCGCGGCCCTGCGACTGATGGTCGACGAGGCCGTCACCGTGTTCGCGGGCGTGCCGACCATGTACTGGGCCCTGCTCGGTGCTCTCGACGGCTCCATCGACGTGGAGCGGATCGCGGGCACCATCCGCCGGGCCATCTCCGGCGGCGCAGCGCTGCCGGTGGAGATCCTCAACCGGTTCGCCGAGCGGTTCGGAGTGCAGATCCTCGAGGGGTACGGCCTGTCCGAGACCTCACCCCTCGCACTGTTCAGCGACCCGGAGCGGGACCCGCGCCCAGGTTCGATCGGCGTGCCGGTGTGGGGGATCGAGGCGCGACTGGTCGATCAGGACTGGAACACGGTGTCGGGCCCGGACGCGGTCGGGGAGATCGCGTTGCGTGGGCACAACATCATGGCGGGCTATCTCGGCCGCCCCGCCGCCACCGCCGAGGTGATGCGGAATGGTTGGCTACGCACCGGTGACCTGGCCCGCTGCGACGACGACGGCTTCTACTACATCGTCGACCGGGCGAAGGATCTCATCGTGCGCGGCGGGTTCAACGTCTATCCCCGCGAGATCGAGGAGGTCCTGCTGACTCACGAGGCAGTCTCCCTGGCCGCGGTCGTCGGTGTCCCGCACGAGAGTCACGGCGAGGAGATCAAGGCATTCGTCATCCTGGAGCCGAACGCGCAGATCACCGAGAGCGAACTGATCGCCTGGTGCAGGGACCAGATGGCGAACTACAAGTACCCCCGCCACATCGAGTTCGCCACCGTGCTGCCGATGACCGCCACCGGGAAGATCCTCAAGCGTGAACTCTCCGGGATGGTCTCCGCCACAAGGTGACAACCGTCAGCGCGCGGTGCGGCGGACCAGTCGGACCAGGTCGCCGGCCGGCCCCTCGAGCTGGCGCGGTGGGCGCCACACCGCGCGCAGCGTGCGAGCGAGGTCGAGCCCGTCGACCTCCACCGCCCGCACGTCGCCCGTCGCCAGCTGATCGGACACGGCCAGCGAGCTCAGCACCGCGGGTCCCACGCCGCTGAGCACGCTGGTCCGGATGGCGGCCGCACTGCCGAGTTCGAGAAGTGGTGCTGCCCGGTCGTATTCGTGCAGCGCGACGTCGAGGGTGGTGCGGGTGCCGGAGCCGGGCTCGCGGACCACCAGGGGGGTGCCCGCGAGCTCGGCGACGGACAGCGCACGCCTGCGCCGTGCCCACGGATGGTCGGGGTGGACGACGACGATCAGCCGGTCCCGGGCCACCGCGACACTGTGCAGCGGGCGGGGCACCGTCGGTGACTCGACGAAACCGATGTCGCAGGATCCGGCGGTCACGTCGGCGAACACCTGGGTGGAGTTCCGAACCTGAAGGTGGATAGTCACATTCGGATCCACTTGGCGGAACTGCCCGAGCCAGCGGGGCATGAGGTGCTCCGCGACGGTCATGCTCGCACTGATGGTGAGCTCGGCGGCGCGCTTCTCGCGCATGCCCTCGGCGACGTGCAGCAGTTGACGGGCGTCGGCGAGCACCTGCCTCGACCAGTGCGCGATCACGGTTCCCTCCGGCGTCAACGTCGATCCGGTCGGCTTTCGCTGCAGCAGTGCTGTGCCGATCTGTGCCTCGAGCCGTTTGATCGCGCGACTGGCGTTCGGCTGTGCGATTCCGGCGACTTTGGCAGCAGCGCTGAGGCTTCCGTGATCGTCGACCCCGACGAGCAGCTCCAGCACGTCGAGATCCGGCCATCGGGGGGACATCCGAATACTATATGCCATTCGAAGGTTTCATATCAGTTTGATATGCAGCGATGGTCAATCGGGGGCTACCCGGACGGGCCGGTGTGGCGAAGAGTTGCAGGCATGTCCCAAGAAGTTGACGAAGCCACCCGAGACCGCCAGCCGTCGGCCGGCCGAGCGGCCGTCGTCCAGTCCCGACCGCGGTCGGTCGGCATCGCGACGGGCGTGGGCCTGTGCGCGGTCGGCGCCGCGATCGCCATGGGGGTCGGGCGCCTCGTCCCCGCGGTGAATCCGATGCTGATCGCCATCGTGCTGGGCGCGTTGATGGCGAACCTCGTCACCGTCCCGGCCTGGATCCGGCCGGGGCTGGACTTCTCCGCCAAGCGACTGCTCCGAGTGGGCGTCGCACTTCTCGGGTTTCAGCTGATGTTCAGTGACGTCATCGGTCTGGGATGGGGGGTGATCGGCGCCGTGGTGGCCATCGTGGTCCTCGGGATCGTGGGAACCATGTACGTCGGCAAACTGCTCGGGCTGTCCTGGACCCAGCGGGTGCTCATCGCCTGCGGATTCTCGATCTGCGGTGCGGCTGCCGCGGCGGCCGCCGACGGCGTGGTCGATGCGAAGGAGGAGGAACTTCTCACCGCGGTCGCCCTGGTGGTGGTCTTCGGAACGCTGATGATCCCGACGATCCCGCTTCTGTCCCATGCCCTCGGACTCACGGACCGGCAGGCGGGGATGTGGGCGGGTGGATCCATCCACGAGGTCGCGCAGGTGGTCGCCGCGGGTGGTGTCATCGGCGGGGGAGCGCTGGCGGTCGCCACGGTCGTCAAGCTGGCCCGCGTGCTGATGCTGGCGCCGGTAATGGCGTACCTCGGTGCGCGGCAGCGTCGGAATGTCGACGGGAGCGGCAAGGCGAACTCCAAGCAGCCGCCGCTGGTTCCGATGTTCGTCGTCGCCTTCATCGGGTGTGTGGCGCTGCGTTCCTCCGGCATGCTGCCCGACGTTGTGATCGCGCAGGCGAAGGTGCTGCAGACGGCGCTGCTGACGGCGGCCATGTTCGCCCTCGGGCTCGGTGTCCGGGTGACGCTGTTGCGCTCGGTCGGGCCGCGCCCGTTCGTGCTCGCCGCGATTTCCACGGTGTGGGTCGCGGTCGTCGCCCTGATCGGTGTCTGGATCGTGAGCTAGCACCGAAGGTGCTGGCCGCCAGCGCCGAAGGAGCAGGCCGTGCGGGCGTTCGAGCGCCCGCGCGGCCCACTCATGTGTAGCTGAACTACCTGGTCACCCTCATCGATCTGCCTCGTGTTCGGGCTGAGGGCGCTCCGTTGTGCGGGTGAGGAATTCGCCGGCAACCGGCGCGAGGAGCTTGATGTTCGGGTTGTGGCTCAACTTCGGTACTTCTCGGTGGGTTGCGTTGGGCAGCACCGCGGTGATCGCCGCCGCGCCGGTGCGCAGCAGGGCGCCGCTCTTCTCCCCGGAGATGACCAGGGTCGGCGCGGTGACGGCGCTCCAGTCGGCGGGGTCGAGTGCCGCGCCGCGCATGTAGGGGCCCATCACGGCCCAGTCGTGTGCCGTCGAGGGGGCCGTGGCGAGCAGGTTCTTCCACATCGGGGTGAACCGCATCATCGCGGTGAACAGACGCGGCATCCCCATGGCCTCGGTCATGTAGATCCTGACGGTCTCGGCGCGTCGCCCGGCATCGATCATCTCGTGCAGCCGCACCTGCAGATCCGCTGCGGGGACGAAGTTCTCGTGGTCGACGACGAACGGTGGCTCGAAGGCGACCACCCGGCTCACGCCAGGCACCCGAGCCGCGGCCAGCAGTGCCAGCCCCGCGCCCGAGGACCAGCCGAACAGTGCCGCCGAGCCGCCGACGGCCTCGACCAGCGCGGCGATGTCGTCGATCTCGTTCTCGACGTCGTAGCTGCCCGGCGTATCGGTGCTGTCGCCACGGCCGCGGCGGTCGTAGTTGACGACGGTCAGGTGGTACGTCTCGGCGAGCTGCTCGGCCAGTGCCACCATCTTCGGGAACCTCCGCTCGCCGAAGGCGCCGCCGATCAGGATCACCGTCCCGGCGTCACCACCGACGTAGCGGTCGAAGGCCAGCACGATTCCGGCTGGTGTGGTGATGGTTTCCATGGTTGAGGCCTTTCGTTCCGGCGATACACGCTGCTGTGATCGAGGTGGTCGGTGATGTAGACGGACCGCGGCGCCGGAAATCATCGCTGCGACCGTCGATGCTGGCGGGGTGCAGGTCAGAGGTGTCGCAATGTGACGTCAGGTCTGCGGCAGGACCCGTTCCACGATCCGGGTCACCAGGTCGTGCATCTGTTCCTCGGGGAAGACGTCGGGAAGCGTGAGGTGCTCGACGATCAGCCAGTTCATCGAGAAGTACAGCGCGAGGACGCTGGTGGTGTCCCCGGGCAACCCGGAGTCCAGATGGTAGGCCACGTTGGCATCGACGTCCGCGCGGATCCGGGTGGTGAGCACGTCGCGGAGTTCGGGGCGTCGGGTTGCCTCGAGCCGAAGTTCGAGCAGGGCCAGGTATCCGGTTCGGTAGGCGCTGATGCGGTCGACGAGTTCGCGCATCAGCGCAGCCACCCGGGCGCGGTCGCGCGGACCGGAGAGGCTGGCCGCGATCGTGGACGCATCGGGCTGCAGGCGTTCGTAGATGCGGCCGCCCGCCTGGGTGAGCAGGTCGTCGCGGTTGGTGAAGTAGTTGGAGGCGGTGCCTGCCGGCACTGCGGCCTGTTTGTCCACGGCCCTGAAGGTGAGGCCGCGGGCCCCCTCGGCGGCCAGCACCTCGATGGCGGCGTCGACCAGTGCCGCCCGTCGTTCCGTGTTCTGCCGCATTGACACCACTCCAGTCGTAGTACTAAGTTCAAACCACTTCAGATAGAGTACTACGAACGGAGTTGTTCATGCGAAAGCTGGTCTACTACGTCGGTGTCTCGCTCGACGGCTACATCGCGGGCCCGAACGGGGAGTACGACTTCTACCCGGTGGGTGAGGACCTCGCGGCCTACATGAACGCCCAGTTCCCCGAGGTGGTCCCGGCGCACGTCCGCGAGGCGATCGGGCTCGAAGCCGAACCGGTGCGCTACGACACCCTGATCATGGGGCGCGGCACCTACGAGCCCGCACGGTCCGTCGGCATCGCCAGTCCCTACAGCCCGCTACGCCAGTACGTCGTGTCCACGACCCTCGGTGCGGTGGATCACCCGGACGTCGAGGTGACCGCCGACGACCCGGCCGAACTCATCCGGCGGCTCAAGCAGGAGGAGGGGAAGGACATCTACCTGGCCGGCGGGGGCAAGCTCGCGGCGTCGGTGCTGCCCCAGATCGACGAGCTGATCGTTAAGCTGTACCCGGTGGTCGCGGGCGCCGGCATCCGGGCCTTCTCCGGAGAGTTCCAGCCGACGATGTTCACCCTCACCGGCACCCGCGCCTTCGACAACGGCACTCTCGTGCTGACCTACGACCGGGCCTGAGCCGGACACTCAGCGTTCGGCGCGTTCGTGCGAGACGACCCGCTCGAGCGCATGCAGGTCGACCTCGAGCTGCCGGAACAGCCAGTAGGCCCAGACGAACGCGAAAATGGCTCCCACACTGAGGATTCGGACCGCGCTGATCATCGCGCCGATCTGGTCCGGGGACAGGAAGGTGATGCCGGCGACCGCGACCAGCGGAACCGAGGCGGCGACCGCGAGGTATCGGGTGCTGCGGCGGTCGAGTCCGCGCAGCTTGCGGTCGTCGTCACTGCTGGTGATGCCGAGCGGCAGCAGCACCGGGTACAGGCAGCGCACCGCGTAGAAGGTCACGAAGAAGAACGGATAGGCGACCGCGATCGCACCGCACACGACCAGCGAGCCGAGGAAGTGCACGTACGCGCCCGGCGGTACGCCGCCGGCCGCGACCTGGAGCGAGATCGGATACGCCAGGCCGGCGAACGCCCAGAGTCCGAACACGACCAGTACGACCCGGTCTCCGAGCAACAGGGTGTCGGTGCGGGCGCGCGCGAGGGTCGGCGCGTCGTACCGTCGGCCCTTGCGGAGTCCGCGCGGCACGGTGAGCGGATAGCGGCACAGGAACAACAGGATGATCGCGCCGAGCGGGAAGGTGATGGCGTTGATCACGAACTGGATCTGCTCGAAATGGCGCTGCGCCAGCGGCGAGAGCGTGCTGATGATCAGGGTCTTGTTGTGGTGGTAGTTGTAGGCGCCCGCCAGCGCGTTGGGAATGGCGATGGCGGCGACCAGGATCGGAATTGCCCACCGCTGCATGACCCGTCGCCAACTGTGTGGTGGTGGGTCGACGAGGTCTCTGGCGTGAGGGTCCAGGCAGAGCTCGAACTGCTGCGCCAGTTCCGCGCCGCTCTGCCAGCGTCTGGCGGGGTCGGGGTCGAGACAGGTGCGCAGCACCCGGCGCAGCGCGGCGGGGCAGTCGGCAGGCAGGCTCACCAGCGCCTCGGGTCCGATACCGCGTTTGCGTGACTCGAGCATTGGCTCCAGGGTCGGCGCGGTCGCCCCCCCGGCCCCGAGGTCGGCGAAAGGTTTCGTGCCGGTGAGCAGTTCCCACAGCATGACGCCGAGGGCGTAGATGTCGCTGCGGGTGTCGAGATCGGCGGCGGTCGTCGGCAGGTCGGGATGGCAGGCTCGCAACTGCTCCGGCGACATGTAGGACAGCGATCCGCCGAAGTAGGCGACCGGGCTCGTGCCTGCCACCTGATCACTGAAGCTGATGTTGAAGTCGGCGAGCTTGGGTACTCCCTCCGCGGTCAGCAGGACGTTCGCGGGCTTGATGTCGCGGTGCAGCACGCCCCGCTTGCCCGCGTAGTCGAGCGCCTCGGCCAGCCTGCGGCCGAGCCACGCGACCGTCTCCGGCCAGGACAGTCCGGCGATCTCGGCCCGTACCGTCGAATCGCTCGGCCTGATCGCTCCCTTGCTGTCGAGCACCGCGTCGATCGAGTCGAGCATCAATCGCCCGGTGCGGAGGTCGGGTGGTGTGTCGCGGACCCGCTGCAGCACCCCGAGCAGGGTGCCGCCGGGCACGTACTGCATGTAGAGCAGCTTCATCCCGAGTTCCTCGACGACGCGCTGGTCGAAGACCCGCACGATGTAGTCGTGGTCGAGCTGGGCGAGGGTCTGGGGCTCGGTGCCGTGGTCGCGGGAGATCTTCACTGCGACCACCCGCTGCATGGACCGCTGGCGCGCGAGGAACACCCGGGCGAACGCACCCCGGCCGAGGGCGACCAGCAGGTCGAAGTCGTCGACCCGCTCGCCGGCGTCGAGGTCGTCGAGGGTGCGCCGGTCGCCGGGCCCGGCGGGGACGGTGCTGATGTCACTGCGATGTGCGGGATCGCCCGCGGTCCCGGTCAGCAGTGCTTCGAGCTCGGTCGGTTCCTCCGGCACGGCACGGGAGTACTCGTTGGTCGCCTCGGTGGAAGCCGCACTCCGCCGCGTCGCGTCGGAGACAACCGTTTCGTCGTCGTCGGCGACGGTCGCGTCGGGGGTGGATCGAGTCGGGCGATCCGTCATGAAGCCTTCTAGCGTTTCGGGGGCGCCGGACACTCGGCGCCCGCGAATTCAAGGGTATCCCCGCGGGCAGAACCCGTCAGCGCACTCAGAACGGCCACGGGGGCAGCTCGGGCAGGTCCTCACGGGTGGGCCTGCCGACGATCCACGCAAGTAGTTCGGCCCGCGGCAGATCGGGCAGCGGCAGGTCCGGCGCGACCCTCGCCAGCTCCGGCAGCTGCGAGTCGAGGGTCGACTCGACGAATTCGACCGGCCAGTCCAGGCAGGTGTAGCCGAGGTCGAGATCGACGTGGTGGATCTCGAGTTCGCGCCAGCGCAGTACCGGGACCTCGGCGGCGGGGACGGGCCTGCGCCATTTCACCGGGGTGCCGAGCAGGTCGGGCCCGATCGACCGCAGCGCGTCGATCACCCGCCCCCCGGCGAACCGAAGGTCCGCCGTCAGCAGTTCGACGGGGCGATCCGCGCCCTCCTCGATGGCGGCCGCGCGGGCGTCGTGTCCGCCCGGGTACATCTCGGGGGACGTCCCGTCGAGCACGCCGCGCGCGAGCCGGTTCAGGGCGTCGGCGTTGCGGGCCAGGTGGGTGACCAGGTGTCCGCGGCTCCAGCCGGGCAGGGCGGACGCGGCGCGGGCCTGCATCTCGGTCAGCGTGGCGAGTGTCTCCTCGACTCGCGCCTGGGACCGTGCAACCAGCTCGACGACCTCGGGATACGCCAGCGTCATGTCGGTGAGCGTAGCGAGCGGCGGCCACGCGCGGCGGGATCACACGTCGTTGGGCGTGCCCCGAGGAACCATCGGCGGGATCCGCGCGTTCTACTGTTCGGGACCGGTGCCGACACCGGCCCGCCGCGACGAGTGCTACCGGCATCACCAGCAGGGTTCGCGGTAACCTTGATTGTCCGGTGAGCAGCCGGAACCCGGCGCACCGAGCTCGACCGGAACTGGAAAGGACTGGCCCGTAGCGGCTGAACCTGTATGAACCGCAAGACTGTGTTTCGCAACCTGGCGATCGTCGCCGGCATCCTGCTGATCATCTATGCGTTCAGCTACTTCGGCAACGACACCCGCGGGTACAAGAATGTCGACACCTCGGTGGCCATCGCCCAGCTCGAGGCGAAGAACGTCACCAACGCGCAGATCGACGACCGCGAACAGCAGGTCAGGCTGACCCTGAAGCAGGGCAACTCCGCCACCGACGACTCGACCCAGATCATCGCCAAGTACCCGAGTGCCGCCTCCGAGCAGATCTTCAACGACGTGCAGAAGGCCGGGCTCGAGAAGTACAACACGAAGATCAGCCAGCAGAGCTGGCTGACGCAGATCCTGCTCTTCGTGCTGCCGATGGTGATCCTGCTGGGACTGTTCGTCTTCGTCATGGGCCGCATGCAGGGCGGCGGTCGCGGCGGCGTGATGGGCTTCGGGAAGTCGAAGGCCAAGCAGATGACCAAGGACATGCCGAAGACCACCTTCGCGGACGTCGCGGGCGCTGACGAGGCGGTCGAAGAGCTGTACGAGATCAAGGACTTCCTGCAGAACCCGACCCGCTACCAGTCGCTCGGCGCGAAGATCCCGAAGGGCGTGCTGCTCTACGGACCGCCCGGTACCGGCAAGACGCTGCTGGCGCGCGCGGTGGCGGGCGAGGCCGGGGTGCCGTTCTTCACCATTTCCGGTTCGGACTTCGTCGAGATGTTCGTCGGTGTCGGCGCCTCCCGGGTGCGCGACCTGTTCGAGCAGGCCAAGCAGAACAGTCCCTGCATCATCTTCGTCGACGAGATCGACGCGGTCGGGCGCCAACGCGGCGCCGGCCTCGGCGGCGGCCACGACGAACGCGAGCAGACCCTCAACCAGCTGCTCGTCGAGATGGACGGTTTCGGTGACCGCACCGGCGTCATCCTGATCGCCGCGACGAACCGCCCCGACATCCTCGACCCGGCGCTGCTGCGACCGGGCCGCTTCGACCGCCAGATCCCGGTCAGCAACCCGGACCTGGCCGGCCGCCGCGCGATCCTCAAGGTGCACTCGCAGGGCAAGCCGCTCGACCAGCACGCGGACCTCGAGGGCCTCGCCAAGCGGACGGTCGGCATGTCCGGTGCGGACCTGGCGAACGTCATCAACGAGGCCGCACTGCTCACGGCCCGCGAGAACGGGACGGTCATCACCGAGGCCTCGCTCGAGGAATCGGTCGACCGGGTCATCGGCGGTCCCCGCCGCAAGAGCCGGATCATCTCCGAGCACGAGAAGAAGATCACCGCGTACCACGAGGGCGGGCACACCCTGGCCGCGTGGGCGATGCCGGACATCGAGCCGATCTACAAGGTGACGATCCTGGCCCGTGGCCGCACCGGTGGTCACGCGATGACAGTTCCGGAGGACGACAAGGGCCTGATGACCCGCTCCGAGATGATCGCGCGCCTGGTGATGGCGATGGGCGGTCGTGCGGCGGAGGAGCTGGTGTTCCACGAGCCCACCACCGGCGCGTCCTCCGACATCGACCAGGCCACCAAGATCGCCCGCGCGATGGTCACCGAGTACGGCATGAGCGCCAAGCTCGGCGCGGTTCGGTACGGCCAGGAGCAGGGCGACCCGTTCCTCGGCCGCTCGATGGGGATGAACTCGGACTACTCGCACGAGGTCGCCCGAGAGATCGACGAGGAGGTGCGCAACCTGATCGAGGCCGCGCACACCGAGGCGTGGGCGATCCTCAACGAGTACCGAGACGTGCTCGACATCCTCGCGACCGAGCTGCTCGAACGCGAGACGCTGACCCGCAAGGACCTCGAGAAGATCTTCACCACCGTCGAGAAGCGGCCGCGGATCACCGCGTTCAACGACTTCGGCGGCCGCACCCCATCCGACAAGCCGCCGGTGAAGACGCCGCGCGAGCTGGCGATCGAGCGGGGCGAGCCGTTGCCCGACGATTCGGTGCGCAAGCCGGCGTTCGGTGATCGCCAGCCTGTGGGGGCAACAGCCCCCACACCGCAGAACGGATACCCGGCGCCCGCGCCGCAGAACGGTGGCTACCCGCAGCCGGTGCCGGGCGGTGGCTACCCGCCGTACCCGCCGCAGCAGCAGGCGCCGCAGCCCTCGCCGGGTTCGGTGCCGGACTACGGTGCCCCCGCCGGCTGGTCGGCCCCGGGCTGGCCCCCGCGGAACCCGAACGAGGGCCAGCACACGCGGCCCGCGGACAACCCGTACAGCGGGTACCCGCAGTGGAATCCGCCACCGCAGCAGTCGCACCCGACCGGCGAGAAGGACGTCTCGACCGAGCCGTGGGAGGGGCCGAACGGGCAGCAGTAGATTCGCGCGCACTAGTGTTGGGCAACGATCCGTGCTGCACGGGACAAGCTGTGGACGTCGGTCCCTGAGAAGTGGAGGTGCGGTCGGTGTCGGTCAATCACATCGGTGGTGCGAGTTCCCGTGAGGGGAGTGAGTTCTTGCTGCAGTCGGTCGAGACAGGACGGATTTTCGACCAGGCCCGCGCGGAGGCGGCCGTTCGCGAGCTGCTGGTCGCGGTCGGCGAGGATCCGGACCGCCCCGGTCTGATCGACACCCCGGCGCGGGTGGCGCGCGCGTATCGCGAGGTCTTCGCGGGGCTGTACACGGACCCGGACTCGGTGCTCAACACCACGTTCGACGAGGGTCACCAGGAGCTGGTCCTGGTGCGCGACATTCCGATGTACTCGACCTGCGAGCACCACCTGGTGTCCTTCCACGGCGTGGCACACGTCGGTTACATCCCCGGCTCGACGGGCCGGGTCACCGGGTTGTCGAAGCTGGCCCGGCTGGTGGACCTGTACGCGAAGCGGCCGCAGGTCCAGGAACGACTGACCAGCCAGATCGCCGATGCCCTCGTCCGCAAGCTCGATCCGCGCGGCGTCATCGTCGTGGTCGAGGCCGAACACCTGTGCATGGCGATGCGCGGTATCCGCAAGCCGGGAGCGAGCACCACGACCTCGGCGGTGCGCGGTCTGCTCCAGTCCAGTGCTGCCTCGCGCGCCGAGGCACTGGACCTGATCCTGCGCAAGTGACCGTGTTGCCGACGCCGGGCCGCACCGTGGTGATGGGCGTCGTCAATGTCACCAGCGACTCCTTCTCGGACGGCGGGCGCTTTCTCGACCGTGACGCCGCCGTCGCGCACGGTCTGGAACTGCGGCGCCTCGGCGTCGACATCGTCGACGTCGGTGGCGAGTCCACGCGCCCCGGGGCCCAGCGGATCGATGCGGCGGTGGAGGCGCAGCGCGTCGCACCGGTGATCGCGGACCTGGTGGCCGAGGGCATCACTGTCAGCGTCGACACCATGCGGGCGTCGGTGGCCCGGGCGGCGATCGAGGCGGGTGCCGCGGTCGTGAACGACGTCTCCGGCGGGCGGGCCGATCCGGCGATGGCCTCGGTGATGGCGGACGCCGGATTGCCCTGGATCCTCATGCACTGGCGGTCGGCAGGCGCGTACGTCCACGCGGGCGGTGTCGAGCACTACGGCGACGTGGTCGCCGAGGTCAGCTCGGAACTGCTGGCGGCGGTGGACGACGCGGTGCGGGCCGGGGTCGACCCGTCCCGTCTGATCCTCGACCCGGGCCTCGGTTTCGCGAAGACCGCCGAACACAACTGGGCGCTGCTCGGGGCGCTGCCGCAGCTGAACGCGCTGGGTTTCCCGGTGCTGATCGGGGCCTCACGCAAGCGGTTCCTCGGCGCACTGCTGGCCGACGAGGAGGGCATTCGCCCGCCCGACGGTCGTGAGGTGGCCACCGCTGTCATCTCGGCCCTCGCGGCCCGTGGTGACGCCTGGGGTGTTCGGGTGCACGACGTCCGGGCCTCGCGGGACGCGATCGCGGTGGCCCGGGCCTGGACGACGGCGGAGAGGCCGGGGCATGTCTGATCGAATCGAGTTGCGCGGGTTGAAGGTTCGCGGCAATCACGGGGTATTCGACCACGAGAAGCGGGACGGGCAGGACTTCTACGTCGATGTCACCGTCTGGATGGACCTCGCGCCCGCCGCGGCCTCCGACGACCTCGAGGACACCCTGCACTACGGCGAGCTCGCGCAGACCGCGGCCGACATCGTGGCCGGCCCCTCGCGCGACCTCATCGAGACGGTGGCCGCCGAGATCGCCGACGCGGTGCTGGCCGACGACCGGGTCAATGCGGTCGAGGTGACGGTGCACAAGCCGTCGGCACCGATCCCGCTGACCTTCGCCGACGTCGCGGTGGTGGCACGACGGTCCCGCAAGGCGGCCCGGGGATGAGTCGCGTGGTGCTCTCGATCGGCTCGAACATGGGCGACCCGTTGGCGAACCTGCGGTCGGTGGTCGAGGCGCTGGGGGACCGCGTGATCTCGGCGTCGAGCGTCTACGCGACGGCGCCGTGGGGCGGGGTCGAACAGCAGGACTTCCTGAACGCGACGGTGATCGCCGAGGATCCGGACCTGGACTGCTGGGGATGGCTCGCACTGGGCCGCGAACTCGAGGCCGCGGCCGACCGGGTCCGCGAACAGCGGTGGGGCCCGCGCAGCCTGGACGTCGACGTGGTGGACTGCGACGGCGTGGTGAGCGCGGACGCCGAGTTGACGTTGCCGCACCCGCGGGCGCACGAGCGCGCGTTCGTCCTGGTGCCGTGGCTCGAGGTCGATCCGGCCGCCGAACTCCGGCTCGGCGGCGCGCCGGTACTCGCGCGCGATCTGCTGGCCGCCCTGGACCCCGCCGAGCGCGACGGCGTGCGCCGCACCGGCCTTCGATTGACGACACTGTGATGAAGCCGACCCGGGTCCGGGACCTGCTGGGACTGGCAGCCTTCGCGGCGATCGCGTCCTGGCTGCTGGTCGGTGCCTTCTACGGTTCGCTGCCCCCGGTCTCGGTGTTTGCCGGTGCCTCGCTGTATCCGGTCGCGGCGATCGAGGTCGGGCTGGCGTTCGTGATTCGGGCGCGCGTCGCCGAGCACAGGGTCGGGCCGGACCGGCATCAGCTCCATCCCATCACCGCGGCCCGCGCGGTCGCACTTGCGAAGGCGTCGTCACTGGTCGGGGCTGCGAGTGCGGGTGTGTGGCTGGGGCTGCTCCTGTTTCTGCTGCCGAAGAGGTCGACCGTGGATGCCGCCGCGGCGGACACGACCGGCGCGGTGGTGGGCCTGACCGCCGGCATTGCATTGGTCGCCGCAGCAATGTGGCTGGAGCATTGCTGCAAGACGCCCGACGAGCCGCCGGACGAGCCCGCGGTCTGACCTGCGCGGCGGGGGAACTCCGGTTGCCGACCCCGATGCCCGTGCCCCGGACGGCTATCCTCGCTGCATGACGGTTTCTGGTCGCGCGGGGTCGCTTCGGCGAGGCAAGCGCAGTGCAAGCCAGATGATCGTGGCCGGGCTGGTGGTGCTGGCGGTCCTGGCGAGTCTGTTCCTGATCTTCAGCGACAGCGTCGCGCTGCTTCGGGTCGGCACGGTCGTCGCGCTGTGGGCCGCGTTGCTCGGCGCGATCGCGATGATCAAGTACCGCCGCGAGTCGGACGCAGACAAGGCGAAGGTGCGCGACCTGCAGACGGTGTACGAGCTGCAGTTGGAGCGCGAGATCACCGCGCGCCGCGAGTACGAGTCCGGGGTCGAGGCCCGGGTCCGCAGCGAGACCAACCTCGACGTGTCGGAGATCGCGGCACTGCGCGCGGAACTGGCAGCGCTGCGCGGCAGTCTCGAGGTGCTGTTCGAGGGAAGGATGCCCGTCGATCGCGTCGCCCTCACCGCCGACGCCACCAGGGTTCCGGAACTCGCCAGCGCGGTCCGTGGCCCGTACGCCCCGCCGCGTACGTTCACTCCGGAGCCGACGTACGCCAACCCCGCCTCGGGTCCGACGTTCGCCACCCCCTTCGACGAACCGGTGACCGCCGAGGTCTCCGTGGTGGCCGACGCTGCCGAAGAGCCGGTGCCGCCGACCAAGGCCGCGCCCGTGGCTGCTCCCCGCCCCGTCGTCGTGTCCGGTGATACGACTCCCGGGTCCCGCCCGACGCCGGTCGGTGCGGTCCCGGTTTCCGTCTCGGCACCCGCACCCGCTCCCGCGGCCGCACCCGCACCCGCACCCGCACCCGCGCCGCGGCCGGCCCCGGAACCCGTGGTCGCGCAGGCTCCGGCCGCGGAGCCCGTCACCACGGGCGGTGGCCGCCGGCGCCGCGTCGACCCGGACGACGCCCAATCCGACGAAATCGCACCCGGTGCGCACTCGAGTGGCCTGTCCGTCGCGGAGATCATGGCGAACATGGCGACCGGCCGGTCGGAGACGGAGTCGGACGTCGGCAGGCCGGGCCGGCGTCGGCGCGACTGAGCCGTAGATCACTATTTTCGCCGTGGCGGCCCCCGACGGGCGGCGGCTATCCTCGCTGTGAACGTCCGGTACCCGCCCCGCGGGACTGGAACGAACGAGAGGAACAACGGTGACCTCATTCGAGATCACTCGAGACGGGCCCTGTCCGGACCCGGCGCCCGCACGATTGACAGTCGGAATCGTCTCGGCGGGACGCGTGGGTACTGCCCTCGGCGCCGCGCTCGAGCGGGTCGGCCACGTGGTGGTGGCCTGTTCCGCCGTTTCCGACGCCTCGGTCCGCCGCGCCACCGTGCGCCTGCCGGACACCGACATCTTTCCCGCCGCCGATGTCGCGGCCCGCTGTGAACTCCTGATTCTCGCCGTCCCCGACGACGAACTCGCCGCGCTGGTGGCGGGCCTCGCCGCGACCGAATCGATCCGACCGGGCACCCTCGTCGCGCACACCTCGGGCGCGAACGGCATCGGCGTCCTGGCCCCGCTCACGGCGATCGGTGCGGTGCCGCTGGCCATCCACCCCGCGATGACCTTCACCGGGCACGACGAGGACGTAACGCGAATGTCCTCCGCCTGTTTCGGCATCACCGCCGCGGACGAGATCGGGTACGCCATCGCCCAGGCGCTGGTGCTCGAGATCGGTGGGGAGCCGGTGCGGGTCCGTGAGGAGGTTCGCCCGCTCTATCACGCCGCACTCGCGCACGGCAGCAATCATCTGGTCACGCTGGTCGTCGACGCGGTCGCGGCGCTGCGCGTCGCCCTGGCCGGCGACGAGTTGCTCGGCCAGCAGGTGGTGGACGGCGACCCGAACGGTGTCGCCGAACGCGTGCTGGCCCCGCTGCTGTCCGCGGCGCTCGACAACGCGCTGCGCCGCGGGCCGTCCGCACTGACCGGCCCCGTCGCCCGCGGCGACGGTGCCGCGGTCGCCGCCCACCTGCGGGTCCTCGACGAGGTCGACCCGCAGATCGCTGCCGGCTACCGAGCGATGTCGCTGCGGTCCGCGCAACTGACAGGTGCATCACCCGCACTTCTCGAGATCCTGGAGGACCATTCGTGAACGGCTATGCGCGCGGGGAACTGACCGTGCATCACGATCCCGCCGAGCTGACCAGGGTTGCCAAGGCCCTGCGCGGCGTCGGCAGGCAGGTCGCGCTGGTGCCGACCATGGGTGCGCTGCACGCCGGGCACCTCGAGATCGTCCGCCAGGCCAAGCTGCGCGGCGCGGTGGTGGTCGTGTCGATCTTCGTCAACCCGCTGCAGTTCGGAGTGGGGGAGGACCTCGACGCGTACCCGCGCACCCTCGACCGCGACCTCGAGCTGCTGCGCGGCGAGGGGGTCGAACTCGCCTTCGTCCCGTCGGTCGCCGCGATGTACCCGAGCGGCCGGCGCACGATGATTCATCCGGGTCCGCTCGGCGGCGAGCTCGAGGGTGCCAGCAGGCCGACGCACTTCGCGGGCATGCTCACCGTGGTCGCCAAGCTGCTGCAGATCACGGTGCCGAACAGCGCATACTTCGGAGAGAAGGACTACCAGCAGCTCACCCTGATCCGGCAGATGGTGCGGGACCTCAACTTCGACGTCGAGATCCTCGGCGTGCCCACGGTGCGCGAGCAGGACGGCCTGGCCCTGTCGTCGCGCAATCGCTACCTCGACGACGCTCAGCGGACCGCGGCCGCGACGATCTCCGCTGCACTGGTGGCGGGCGCGCACGCGGCCGCGGGTGGTCCCGAGGCGATCCTCGCCACCGCACGCGAGGTGCTGGCCACGACGCCCGAACTGGTCGTCGACTACCTCGAGGTTCGTGGCGTCGACCTCGGTCCGGCACCCGAGCGGGGCGACGGCCGCCTGCTCGTCGCGGCGAGGCTCGGCGGCACCCGGTTGATCGACAACGTCGGTGTCGCCGTGGGCACTGGATTCCTGGAGCGGGACGAGGATCCCCGCACCGCGCAGCCGTCACAGGCGGGGTAACAGCACCCCCTCGACCGACCTGATATTCCGTTATCCCGTTAGGACTGCACATGTTTCGCACGATGATGAAGTCGAAGATCCACCGCGCCACCGTGACCCACGCCGATCTGCACTACGTCGGGTCGGTCACCGTGGACCAGGACCTGATGGACGCCGCGGACCTGCTCGAGGGCGAGCAGGTGTGCATCGTCGACATCGACAACGGCGCCCGCCTCGAGACCTATGTCATCGCCGGTGAGCGTGGCAGCGGAGTGATCGGGATCAACGGTGCGGCAGCGCATCTCGTCAAGCCCGGTGACCTCGTCATCCTCATCGCCTACGGCGTGATGAACGAGCAGGAGTGCCGCGACTACGACCCCCGCGTGGTCTTCGTCGACGCCGACAACCGGCAGGTCGAACTGGGCTCCGACCCGGCCCACGCCCCGGAGGGATCCGGGCTGATCACGCCTCGGATGCTCGCCACCCTCGACGGCCACGCGGCACTGGTGTAGCTGTGCTGCTCACCGTCGACGTCCGCAACACCAACATCTCGCTCGGGTTGTTCTCCGGATCCGGTGAGCACTCGAAGTTGGTGCAGGACTGGCGGATGCGGACCGACCCCCGGATGACGGCGGACGAGCTGGCCTGGATGCTGCGGGGACTGCTCGGCGCGCACGTGGATCAGGTGGTCGGTGTCTCGGCGCTGTCCACGGTTCCGTCGGTGCTGCGCGAGCTGCGGGTCATGCTGACCCGCTACTGGGGCCACGTCCCGCACGTCGTCGTCGAGCCCGGCGTGCGGACCGGCGTACCGCTGCTGGTCGACAACCCCAAGGAGGTCGGGGCCGACCGCATCGTCAACAGCCTTGCCGCACATCACCTCTACGGCGGTCCGTGCATCGTCGTCGACTTCGGGGTGTCCACGTGCGTCGACGTGGTGTCGGCGAAGGGCGAGTTCCTCGGCGGGTCGATCGCGCCCGGCCTCGAGATCTCCGCCGACGCGCTGGCCTCGCAGTCCGCCGCGCTGCGGAAGGTCGAGCTGGTGCGCCCGCGCGGCGTGGTCGGGAAGAACACCGTCGAGTGCATGCAGGCGGGAGCGATCTTCGGGTTCGCCGGGCTGGTCGACGGGTTGGTGCGCCGGGTGCGGGCCGAGTTGCCGGCCTTCTCGGGCGACGACGTCACGGTCATCGCGACGGGTGACAGTGCGCCGCTGGTGATGCCGGAATCGGAGACCATCGCCCACCTCGAACGCGATCTCGCGTTGGAGGGCCTGCGCATCGTCTACGAGCGCAACCAGGAACGGCGTGCGGCCAAGCGTCCGCCGTTGGCCTGACCGTCGACGCAGTGAACGGACCCTTTGCCAAACTCCGGATCTGTGTCACACTGGTCGGCGTGAATATCCGCATGGTTGCTCAGGAGTGTTGTCGAGGCTGATTGCCGCCTCGATTCGTTGAGGCACGTTGCACGGCCTTGACCAATTCACACTCCTGGAGTCTCTCCCATGCTTTCCACATCAGTGGTTTCATCTGTCACATCCCTGTCCGCGCCGGCATCGCCGAGTCGCCTTCGTCCCGCGGACCTTCTCCGCATCACCGACCAGGGCGCGCAGGACGTGCTCGACGGCCGCTTCGCGCACCTGCTTCCGGGGGCGGGCCAATGGCCGACCTCGGAGCGCTGGTCGGTCCGGCTGCACGCAGACGACGACGTCGACGTCTGGCTGATCAGCTGGGTGCCGGACCGGACGACCGAGCTGCACGACCACGCGGGTTCGCTCGGGGCGTTGACCGTCCTCAGTGGCACCCTCGCCGAATACCGTTGGAGCGGTAGCGAATTGAAGTACCGGACGCTCGAGGCCGGCGACCAGGCGTCGTTCCCGCTCGGCTGGGTGCACGACGTCATGGAGGCGCCGGGCAGCCCCGCGGACCCGGCGACCCCGACGCTGAGCGTGCACGCCTACTCGCCGCCACTGACCGCGATGTCGTACTACGAGGTCACCGACCACGGCAGCCTGCGTCGCACTCGCACCGAGCTGACCGATCTTCCGGAAGGACGGTCGGCATGACCATCGACGAGATGCTCGAGAAGGCCCGCGGCAGCTACCGGCGCATGTACGTCTTCGAGCTCGAGGACGCGATCGCGCGGGGCGCGATGATCGTCGACATCCGCCCGCAGGCACAGCGCGATCGCGAGGGCACGCTGCCCGGGGCGCTCGCGATCGAACGGAACGTGCTCGAGTGGCGGCTCGACCCCACCAGCGACGCACGTATTGCCCTTGCCTCGGACCACGATGTCGAGTGGATCGTGATCTGCTCCGAGGGCTACACCTCCAGCCTCGCCGCGGCGGCGCTGCAGGAGCTGGGTCTGCACCGGGCCACCGATCTGGTCGGCGGCTACCAGGCGATCCGTTCGGCCGGGCTGCTCGGGCTGGCGACGCGCTCGCGGCACCTGGTTCGCGACACCGCGGCGGCGGCCGCGCACTGACGGCGGCCGGCCCAGCGTTCGTGGGCGCCCCGAGGGGGAGGGAGGCCGACGCGGTCATCCCGCACCGCGGGGCATTACCCTGGTCAACCGTGAGTGATGTAGCAACCGAGCCCACCGACGACACCCCCGAGCAGCTGCGTATCCGCCGCGAGAAGCGGGACCGGATCCTGGCGCAGGGTGGACAGGCGTACCCGGTGTCGGTGCCGCGCACCCACGCCCTCGCCGAGATCCGCGCGAAGTACCCGGACCTCGAACCCGACACCGCGACCGGTGACCAGGTCGGGGTCGTCGGCCGGGTGATCTTCGTCCGTAACACCGGCAAGCTCTGCTTCGCCACGTTGCAGGAGGGTGACGGCACCCAGCTGCAGGCGATGATCAGCCTCGCCGCTGTCGGCGAGGAGGCGCTGGCGGCCTGGAAGTCGGACGTCGATCTCGGCGACTTCGTGTTCGTGCACGGCGAGGTCATCAGCTCCCGGCGCGGCGAGCTGAGCGTCATGGCCGATGCCTGGCAGATCGCGTCCAAGTCGCTGCGTCCGCTGCCGGTCGCGCACAAGGAGATGAGCGAGGAGTCACGGGTCCGGCAGCGCTATGCCGACCTGATCGTGCGCCCCGAGGCCCGGGACAACGCCCGCAAGCGCGTCGCGGTCGTGCGCGAGCTGAGGGCCGCCCTCGAGCGACGCGGATTCCTCGAGGTCGAGACCCCGATGCTGCAGACCCAGGCCGGTGGCGCGGCGGCCCGGCCGTTCGTCACCCATTCGAATGCGCTCGACATCGATCTGTATCTGCGGATCGCCCCCGAGTTGTTCCTCAAGCGGTGCGTCGTCGGTGGCATCGAGAAGGTATTCGAGATCAACCGGAACTTCCGCAACGAGGGCATCGATTCCACGCACTCCCCGGAATTCGCGATGCTCGAGACCTACGAGGCCTACGGCACCTACGACGATTCCGCGACGATGATTCGCGAATTGATCCAGGAGGTCGCGCAGGCGGCATTCGGCACCCAGGTGGTGACCCTCGCCGACGGCACCGAGTACGACCTCGGCGGCGAGTGGAAGACGATGGAGATGTACCCGTCGTTGTCGGCGGCGATCGGCGTTGCGGTCACCCCGGACACCACCGTCGACGAGCTGCTGTCGTTGGCCGAGAAGGTCGGCCTCGAGGTGCCCGAGGGCAAGGGCTACGGCCACGGCAAGCTGGTCGAGGAATTGTGGGAGCACCAATGCGGTGACCAGTTGTTCGCGCCCACCTTCGTGCGCAACTTCCCGGTCGAGACCTCGCCGCTGACCCGGCAGCACCGCAGCGAGGCGGGTGTCACCGAGAAGTGGGACCTGTACGTACGCGGTTTCGAGCTCGCGACCGGCTATTCGGAGCTGGTGGACCCGGTGATCCAGCGGGAGCGGTTCGTCGACCAGGCTCGGCTGGCCTCGGCCGGCGACGACGAGGCGATGCAGCTCGACGAGGAGTTCCTCGCGGCGATGGAACAGGGCATGCCGCCGACGACCGGCACCGGCATGGGTATCGACCGGCTGCTGATGGCATTGACCGGATTGGGTATCAGGGAAACGATCCTGTTCCCAATTGTCCGGCCTGCGGCGCGCTGATTTCTTTCTATTAGCGTTTTCCCTTTTCTTGCGTAGTGGGTATCTTCGATTCGGGGGTACACTCGGCCGAAACCGGAGCACGGGACCCGGTAATTGCGCGCTCATTTGAAGGGAACTCGACCTATGGCGAAGAAGGTCACCGTCACGCTGATCGACGATGTGGATCAGGAAGCCGCCGCCGACGAAACTGTCGAGTTCGGGCTCGACGGCGTCACCTACGAGATCGACCTCTCCTCGGAGAATGCGGCCAAACTGCGCGACCAGCTCGAGATGTGGGTTTCCCACGCCCGTAAGTCGACCGGGCGCAGGCGCGGCAAGTCCGTGCCGGTGACCGGCAAGTCGCGGGTGGCGGTGGATCGGGAGCAGAGCGCGGCCATTCGCGAGTGGGCCAGGCGGAACGGTCACCCGGTGTCCGCACGCGGCCGCATCTCCTCGGAAATCACGGAGCTGTACAACAAGGCAAACTGATCTCCCTGCTTCTTTCTTTCGTTTCCCCGCCCGCGCGTATCTCGGCTGTTAGCCTCGCGGGCGGGCGGGGAAACGACGAGAACTGTGGGGGGACTGTGCGCGGACGAATTGTCTTCGGTGCATTGATTTCGGCGGCAGCATTCATGCTGGGTGCCGGCACCGCGGGGGCCGCGCCGGCGCCGCTTCCCGTTCCGTATCAGTTCCTGGCAGGCGTTCCGCTGGAACTGGGGAATCCGGGTGGTTCGGCGCCCGGCTCCAACGACTGGTCCTGCAAGCCGACCGCGGCCCATCCCGAGCCGGTGGTCCTCGTGCACGGGACCGGCGGCAACCGCCAGACCAACTGGGCGACCTACGCGCCGCTCCTCGCGAACGAGGGCTACTGCGTCTTCTCCATCACCTACGGTGCCCACGACGAACTGCCGTGGCCGATCAGCGCCATCGGCGCGATGCGCCCGATGGAGCAGAGCGCCCAGGAACTCTCCGATTTCGTCGACCGGGTGCTCGCGTCGACCGGGGCCTCGAAGGTCGACATCGTCGGTCACTCGCAGGGCACCCTGATGCCCACCTACTGGGTGAAGTACCTCGGTGGCGCCGCCAAGGTCGACAAGTACGTCTCGCTGGCGCCGCTGTGGCACGGCGAGGGCGCCTTCGACTTGGATGCGACCCTGCGCCAGTACCGTGCGGCCGGAATGGCGGCCGCGACCCCCACGATGTCGCCCCTGTGCGGGGCGTGCACCCAGTTGGTCGCCGGTACTCCCTTCATGGAGAAGGTGCGCGCCGGCGGGGTGTACGCGCCCGGCATCACCTACACGAACATCATCACCCGCTACGACGAGCTGGTCATGCCCTACATGAGCGGCTTCGAGGAGGGTCCGAACGCGACGAACATCTTCGTCCAGGACTACTGCTCGCAGGACTACGGGGATCACCTGTCGATCTCGGGCGAGCCGGTGGCGGCGACGATCGTGCTCAATGCGCTCGACCCGGCGCACCCGCGCCCGGTGCCCTGCGTCTTCGTACCGCCGGTCGTCGGCTGAGCGGCTCGGCCGACGCCAGCGCAGCGGTTCGTTTCCAGACGCCGTTCGGCTAGGTTGCCCCGAACGGTGTCGCGGTGAGCCGTCCGAGCGTGCCCTCTGTCGCGAGGCCCCGTTGCGCAGACTCGATCTGCTCGCGCAGGGCCCTGTCGCGCGTGCTGCGCCATCTCCCCACTCTGTTCGCTGCAGGCGTAGCGCCGATGGGAAACGAAACACCTGGGTGCCGCGTTGTGACCAGTAAGCATGCACACTGTCCCCGTCGGAATGGGATGGAGGCGGCGCAGGCCGTACCACCGGCCACTAGAGTAGGGGTGCGGCTCGTGGATCCCGCTGAGGGATCTACCCATCAAGAACGTGAGGGAGAGCGATGTTCGAGAGGTTCACCGACCGCGCACGGCGCGTTGTTGTCCTGGCCCAGGAAGAGGCCCGGATGCTCAACCACAACTACATCGGCACGGAACACATCCTGCTCGGTCTCATCCACGAGGGTGAGGGCGTTGCGGCGAAGTCGCTGGAGTCGTTGGGTATCTCCCTCGAGGGCGTGCGCAGCCAGGTGGAAGAGATCATCGGCCAGGGTCAGCAGGCCCCGTCCGGTCACATCCCCTTCACCCCGCGCGCCAAGAAGGTGCTGGAGCTGAGCCTGCGCGAGGCGCTGCAGCTCGGCCACAACTACATCGGCACCGAGCACATCCTGCTCGGTCTCATCCGTGAGGGCGAGGGCGTGGCCGCCCAGGTCCTCGTGAAGCTGGGCGCCGATCTCAACCGGGTCCGTCAGCAGGTCATCCAGCTGCTGTCCGGCTACCAGGGCAAGGAGCCGACCGAGTCGGGCGGCAGTCGCGGGGAGGCGGGCACGCCGTCCACGTCGCTGGTCCTCGACCAGTTCGGCCGCAACCTGACGCAGGCCGCGCTGGAGGGCAAGCTCGACCCGGTCATCGGTCGTTCGAAAGAGATCGAGCGGGTCATGCAGGTGCTGTCGCGGCGCACCAAGAACAACCCGGTGCTCATCGGCGAGCCCGGCGTCGGCAAGACCGCCGTGGTCGAGGGCCTGGCCCAGGCGATCGTCAACGGCGAGGTCCCGGAGACGCTCAAGGACAAGCAGCTGTACACCCTCGACCTGGGTTCCCTGGTCGCGGGCAGCCGCTACCGCGGTGACTTCGAGGAGCGCCTGAAGAAGGTGCTCAAGGAGATCAACACCCGCGGCGACATCATCCTGTTCATCGACGAGCTGCACACGCTGGTCGGTGCGGGCGCGGCCGAGGGCGCCATCGACGCGGCCTCGATCCTCAAGCCGAAGCTGGCCCGCGGCGAGCTGCAGACGATCGGTGCGACCACCCTCGACGAGTACCGCAAGTACATCGAGAAGGACGCCGCCCTCGAGCGCCGGTTCCAGCCGGTTCAGGTCGGCGAGCCGACCGTCGAGCACACGATCGAGATCCTCAAGGGTCTGCGCGACCGCTACGAGGCGCACCACCGCGTGTCGATCACCGACGGCGCGCTGGTCGCGGCCGCCACCCTGGCCGACCGCTACATCAACGACCGCTTCCTGCCGGACAAGGCGATCGACCTCATCGACGAGGCGGGCGCCCGGATGCGCATCCGCCGGATGACCGCGCCGCCGGACCTGCGCGAGTTCGACGACAAGATCGCCGACGCGCGCCGGGAGAAGGAGTCCGCGATCGACGCGCAGGACTTCGAGAAGGCCGCGAACCTGCGTGACAAGGAGAAGACCCTCGTCGCGCAGCGCACCGAGCGTGAGAAGCAGTGGCGTTCCGGCGACCTGGACGTCATCGCCGAGGTCGACGACGAGCAGATCGCCGAGGTCCTGGGCAACTGGACCGGCATCCCGGTGTTCAAGCTCACCGAGGAGGAGACCACCCGTCTGCTCCGCATGGAGGACGAGCTGCACAAGCGGATCATCGGCCAGGAGGACGCCGTCAAGGCGGTCTCCAAGGCGATCCGCCGCACCCGCGCCGGCCTGAAGGATCCCAAGCGTCCGTCCGGATCGTTCATCTTCGCCGGCCCGTCCGGTGTCGGTAAGACCGAACTGTCCAAGGCGCTGGCGAACTTCCTGTTCGGCGACGACGACGCGCTCATCCAGATCGACATGGGCGAGTTCCACGACCGCTTCACCGCCTCGCGGTTGTTCGGTGCACCCCCCGGGTACGTCGGCTACGAGGAGGGCGGCCAGCTCACGGAGAAGGTGCGGCGCAAGCCGTTCTCGGTGGTGCTGTTCGACGAGATCGAGAAGGCACACCAGGAGATCTACAACACCCTCCTGCAGGTGCTCGAGGACGGCCGTCTCACCGACGGTCAGGGTCGCACGGTCGACTTCAAGAACACCGTGCTGATCTTCACCTCGAACCTGGGCACCTCGGACATCTCCAAGGCGGTCGGGTTGGGCTTCTCGTCCGGCTCGGGCACCGAGTCGAACTACGAGCGGATGAAGCTCAAGGTCAACGACGAGCTCAAGAAGCACTTCCGGCCCGAGTTCCTCAACCGCATCGACGACATCATCGTCTTCCACCAGCTGACCAAGGATCAGATCATCGAGATGGTCGACCTGATGATCGGCCGCGTGGAGAAGCAGCTGAAGAACAAGGACATGGACATCGAGCTGACCGAGCAGGCCAAGTCGCTGCTCGCCAAGCGCGGGTTCGATCCGGTCCTGGGGGCGCGGCCGCTGCGTCGCACCATCCAGCGCGAGATCGAGGACCAGCTCTCCGAGAAGATCCTCTTCAACGAGGTCGGACCCGGTCAGATCGTGCTCGTCGACGTCGAGGGCTGGGACGGCGAGAGCGCGGGCGAGGACGCGAAGTTCACGTTCACACCCAACCCGAAGCCGGTCAAGGTTCCGGACTCTCCCGCCGAGGCACTGGCGGGTGCGGGCGAGGCTCCGTCCGAGGGCGGTTCCGCCGAGTAGCTACCCACGCCACGACGCCCCGGAAGCATCGCTTCCGGGGCGTCGTCGTGTGCGGGGCGCTTCCCGGCGAGGGCGGGTTGCGGCGCTTCCTATGATCGAATGACGAACGATCGCAGGGGGCGCAGGTGTCCGAGCGCACGCTCGCGCGCACGACCGCCGCGGCTGTGCTGGCACTCGTCGCGGCGCTGCTGCAGGCCCTCGTCGCGCCGGCGGCCCAGGCACAGGAGCCGGTGTTGCCGACTCCCACCGGACCGCATCCGGTCGGCAGTGCGGTGCTGCACCTGGTCGACGAGGCCCGCGCCGACCCCTGGAAACCGGACCGGCGCCGGGAACTGATGGTCACCGTGTGGTACCCGGCACGGGACGTCGCGGGCCGTCCGCGCGCCCCGTACACCGGCGCCGAGTCCGCGCTCGGCTACCCGTTCGGTGGGCTTCCCCTGGCCGGGGCTACGGGCAACTCGTATGCGGGTGCGCCGGTGGACGATTCGCTCGGCGCGGTTCCGACCGTTCTGTTCTCGCCCGGATACGGCACCGCGCGCGACCTCTACTCGGTGATGGCAGAGGAACTGGCCAGCCGCGGGTTCGCGGTGGTCACCATGGACCACACGTTCGAGACCCCCGCGGTGGCGTTCCCCGGGGGACGCGTCGAGTACGCGGACCCCGCGGTGCTCGGCGACGAGTCGATGGTCGACGTCCGGGTCGCCGACAGCCGCTTCGTGCTCGACGACCTGTCCCGGATCGTGGCCGGCGAGAACCCGGACGCCGAGCACGCCGGGCTCCCCGCCGGTCTCGCACGGGCCCTGGACCTCGACCGGGTCGGAATGTTCGGGCACTCGTACGGCGGGTACACCGCGGTGGAGACGATGCGGGTGGACGCGCGGATCGATGCGGTCGTCGATCTCGACGGCGCGATCGGGTCGGACGACGAACCGGTGCCCGCCGTCACGGAGGGGATGGATCGCCCGGTTCTCCTGATGGCCAGCGGGGCGACCTACCGGTCGAGGGGAGGTGGTCCGGTGACGTGGGATCCGACGTGGGGGCCGTTCCTGTCGAACCACCGCGGCTGGGTGCGGGCGCTCGCCCTGCTCGACTCCGGCCACTTCAGCTATTCGGACCTGCCGGTGTTCATCCCGTTGGCCGCGGCCGTGCTGCCGTCGATCCGCGACGCCGCCGGGGTCGGGTCGGCCGAGCGCGCGATCGCGGTGCAGCGCGAGTACGTCCCCGCCATGTTCGACCGGTTCCTGCGCGATCGCGACGGCGCCCTCCTCGACGGTCCCACGCCGCGGTTCCCCGACGTCCTGTTCTGGACGCGGTGACCGCGCAGGGAGGGGTGGGCCGGGCCAGGTCGCAGGACGGCAGCGCGGCACGGCCGCGACTCGGTGCGCAATTCGGCGTTTCGGGGCCTCGCGGGTGGTGAACTGGTGGCCGTGACCACCGATGCCACGACCGACACGACCGGCGAGGCCCCCGCGCGGGCGACGCTCGTCCTGCTGTCTCTGATCCTCGTCGCCGCAGTCGCGAACCTGAACCTGGCGGTGGCGAACGTCGCCCTGCCCGACATCGGCAAGGCGTTCGACGCCGGCCAGACCGGTCTGAACCTGGTGGCGGTCGGCTATTCGGTCGGCCTGGCGGCGTCCGTGCTGTACCTCGGCGCCGTCGGAGACCGCTACGGGCGCAAGACGATGCTGGTGCTCGGCATGGTGCTGTCGATCCCGGCCTGCCTGGTGGCCGCGTTCGCGCCCAGCCTGGAGGTGCTCTTCGTCGCTCGCCTGGTCGGCGGCGTCTCCGCGGGCCTGGCCTTCCCCACCACGCTGGCACTGATCACCGCACTGTGGTCGGGCGCGGCCCGGACGCGGGCGATCGCGCTCTGGTCGGCGATCGGTGGCGGCCTCTCCGCGCTGGGCCCGCTGGTGGCGGGCGCCCTGCTGCAGTGGTTCTTCTGGGGATCGGTCTTCCTCGTCACGCTGCCGCTCGCGCTGGTCGCGTTGGCGATGGCGGTGCTCTTCGTGCCGGCGCACGTCAACGAGTCCACCGACCCCGTCGATCACCTCGGCGGCGTGGTGTCGGTGGTGCTGGTGGCGGCGCTCGTGCTCGGCATCAACTTCGCGCCGATGCCGGGATACGGTGCGACCGCCGTCGGCCTGCTGGTCATCGCGCTGGCCGCGGGCGTGGTGTTCGTGATCCGCCAGCGACGGGCGCCGAACCCGCTCTACGACCTGCAGGTCGCGGGTCGCCGGATCTTCTGGGTCGCGGCGGTGGCCGGCATCGTCGTCTTCGGCACCCTGATGGGCACGATGTACATCGGGCAGCAGTACATGCAGAACGTGCTCGGCTACTCCACGCTCGCCGCCGGATCCGCGGGTCTGCCCGCCGCAGCGGTCATGGTGCTGGTGGCGCCGCAGTCGGCGAAGCTCGTCGAGGCGCGCGGCGCCCGGTTCACCCTCCTGGCCGGTTACACCGCGATCGTGGCGGGGCTCGTGGTCGCGCTGCTGCTGTGGACGGAGGACGCCCAGTACTGGAAGATCGCGCTCAGCTACGTGCTGCTCGGCATCGGCGTCGGCCTGGCCGGTACGCCCGCGTCGCGGTCGTTGACGGGCTCGGTCCCGGTTCGCCGGGCCGGAATGGCCTCCGGCACCGCCGATCTGCAGCGCGATCTCGGCGGCGCGATCGTCCAGTCGATCCTCGGCGCGCTGCTCACCGCGGGGTACACGGCCTCGTTCGCGGCGTCGATCGCCGCGTCCGGCGATGCCGACGAGGTCAGCACCGAGGTACAGGGCACGTTGGAGAAGTCGTTCGCCGGCGCCGCCGGGATCGCCGAGCGGTACCCGCAGTACGCCGACCAGATCCTGTCCGCGGCGCGGGCGGCCTTCCTCGACGGCGACACCAAGGCGTACGCGGCGGCCATCGCGATCGTGCTCGTCGGCGCCGGGCTCGTGTTCTTCGTCTACCCGAAGCGGGAGGAGGAGCGGCGCCTGCTCGATCACTACCACGAGGTCGACGGCGAACCGGCGCCCCAGCCGCAGTGATTCGGCTTCCGCGCCGGCAGGTTCGGGAGAACACTGGTCCTCGCCCCGTTCATCGACGAGAGGACCGCCATGCCCACACGTACCGCCCGCACCGCCTGGAACGGCACCCTGGAGGCGGGCTCCGGCCAGGTCGAACTCAGCAGCTCCTGCGTCGGCACTTTCGAGGTCTCCTTCCCCAAGCGCGCCGCCGAAGACGCGGGCGGCACGACCAGTCCCGAGGAGCTGATCGCCGCCGCGCACTCGTCCTGCTACGCGATGCAGTTGTCCGCGCTGATCGGGGAGGCGGGTGGCGTCCCGCAGAGCTTGGAGGTGTCGGCCGCGGTCAGCCTCGGCCCGGACACCCCGGGCTTCAAGCTCACCGGCATCGTGCTGACCGTCCGCGGCGAGGTCGACGGGTTGGACGCCGCTGGGTTCGAGAAGGCCGCGCAGGCGGCCAAGGAGTCGTGCCCGGTCAGCAAGGCACTGACTGGCGTGGACATCACGCTGGACGCGGCCCTCGTCTGATTCCGCCGTCGGTACCCGGCGGCGTCGGTCGGATGCCGTCGGGTGCAGTACGGGCATCTTGTTAGAAAAGGCAAGGATCGCTCTCGTCAACGGGCGAATCTCCCTATATCATGGCTTTGCCGCGCCGATGCAACTGCCCGCCAGTTCCGACGCGGATCCCCCATGGAGACAGCTGCGAAGGCGCAGGTCGAGAATGTCGGCGCCGTGATTCGGGGCTGTCGATCGAAGTAAGGATTCATCGCTGTGATCAAGCCCACCATCTCGCCTGCCCGTCGTCTCGCGGCCAAGATCGCCCTCACCGGACTGTTGACCGCGCTGCCTCTCGGCCTTGCTGTGGGCCCGGCGCTCGCCGCCGGCACGCACGCGGGAAGCTGCAACATCGACGGAAACGTCAAGTGGGTCAAGGACTGCCCCAACGACTAGGGTTCGGTCCGTTGTCCGGGTCGCGGCGCGGATAACATTGCATCGCAATAGTTTTCAAATATTCCACGGCGTGGATGCGGTTGAACCGTTCGCGAGGGCGAACGGTCGACTGTTCGTCGTGCGAGCCTCGGGAACACCACGATAATGGTGGACGTTTCAACCAGTTGTGAGCACAGAACCAGTCGCAGCCCCGTCCGCCCCCGCCGCACCGGCCGTCCTGATGGAGGTGTGGTCCGACATCGCGTGTCCGTGGTGCTACATCGGTAAACGCCGCTTCGAGGCCGCGCTCGCGTCATTCGAGCACCGCGACCGAGTCGAGGTCGTGTGGCGGTCCTACCAGCTCGCGCCGGACACCCCGGTGGGCGCCCGCGTCGGTGAACTCGAGGCTCTCGTCCAGCAGAAGGGCATGCCCGCCGAGCAGGTCAGGCAGATGTTCGCCCACGTCGCGTCGGCGGCGGCTGCGGACGGCCTGACGATGGACTTCGACACGGTCATCGCTGCGAACACCTTCGACGCGCACCGGTTGGTGCACCTCGCGGGCGATCGCGGGCGAGACGTGATGGCGGCGCTGTTTCGCGCACACTTCAGCGAGGGCCGGGTCGTCGACGACCGCGCCGAGCTGGTGAGGATCGCGGGAGAGGTCGGGTTGGACGCCGAGCACGTGCGTGCGGCCCTCGACGGCGACGCCGCGGCCGACCGGGTGCGGTCCGACATCGCCGAGGCCCGCGCGCTGGGTGTCACCGGTGTCCCGTTCTTCGTCGCGAACCGGGCCATCGGGGTCTCCGGTGCGCAGCCGGTCGAGGTGTTCACCCAGTTGCTCGAGCAGGCCTACGCGCAGTCGGGCGCCATCGTCACCCTCGACGGCGCCGAGTCGGACGGCGAGACGTGCTCCGACGGCTCCTGCGCCGTCTGACCAGAGCCCCTGCCTCCCGAATGGCCCATCCGTTCAGTCCAACTGAACGGATGGGCCATTCGGGAAGGGGCAGGTGGTCCTAGCGGACCGCGTCGAGCGCCGCGTTCCGTGCTCGGGTGGCGCGTTCGGTGAGGAACGCGAAGCCGAGTCCGAGTGCGAGCCACAGCGTCGCCTGGATGGCCAACGAGGAGACTCGGAACTCCCACAACAACGTGGCGGGGAAATCGCTGCCGACTTCGTTGACGCCGGGGAGCGCGACGTACCCGATCGCCACGACCACCAGGAACACCAGCAGCGGCACCGCGATGCGCACGGTCAGGAACTGGTGCGCCGAGACGATCCTCGCCGCGTACGCCGCGAGCCCGACCGCGAGCAGTCCGAGCAGCACCGATGCGAGCCAGAGCCAGGTGCGCTTGTCGATGGTGTCCGGGTCGCCGACGGCGGGCGGGTTGGCCGGGTACTTGAAGAACGGCACCGCCTCGATGGCTAGCCAGCCGAGGCCGGCGAGGCACAGACCCAGGACCGGCCCGGACAGAGTGCTCACCCGCCGCGCGTAGTGGGCGACGACCGCGAAGATCGCGCCCAGTGCGAGCCCGGCGAACGTGGTGGCCAGGAACAGTCCGAACCGCTGACCGTCGCGACTGACCAGCGCGTCTCCGCCGTGCGAGTGGCCTGACGACTCGGCGGCAGGTTCATCGGGATGCTCGGTCGCGTCGGTGTGCACGGATGCGGCGTTGTGCTCGTGCGGCGTCGCCGCGTGCTCGGCCGGAGCGGATGCGGACTCCTCGATCGCGATGGCCGCGTCGATGTGCGGTTCGCCGATCACGAACGCGACGGCGCCGGCCAGCAGGCCGGCGACGAGGCCGGCCAGCAGGCCGCGGATGAGGAGTTTCGTGAAGGCGTCGGTCAGTGGCACGGCAGGCCCAGCAGGTGGCGACCGTCGTGCATCAGCTCGTGCATGTACATGCCGCCGCGCGAGACCGCACCCTGGTCGAAGCCGACCAGGTACAGGGTCAGCATCGCGAGCAGGACCACGCCCGCGATGATCATCGCAATGCCGATGGAATCGGTTGCCTTGCTGGGGGTGTGAACGAGTGCCATGGTTCCTCCTGGGATTGCGCGTCCCTCAAAAGTCCAGGCGATGGCCACGGTGTCTGGCTGTCGAGGCGGTGCCTCGATCACAGTGGCGCGACCGCTCCGGACTTTCGCCGGATTCCCGTCAGCCATCGCTATTACCAGCGCACTCTCGCACTGACCCGGCGGTGGTGTCAATCGATGCCGTCCCGGCGAGGAACGGCTACGGGGCGGAGACGGCCTTCCGCAGCGCGGCCGCGGCCCGTCCCATTGCCTCGGGCCCCGAGCGCCCGACGCCCACCATGTTCGCGAAGGAGTGGATCAGCCCGGGCTCGCGGACGTGCTGCACCTGCACCCCCGCTTCGCGGAGCTTCTCGGCGTAGTCGTCGCCCTCGTCGCGCAACGGGTCGAATCCGGCCGTCACGACACAGGCGGGCGGCAGGCCTGTCAGGTCGCCGTAGATCGGGGACAGCAGCGGGTCGGTCAGGTCCACCCCGGCGGGCGGGTAGCTCGCCTCGGTGAGGTCCGTGAACCGTTTGTTCAGGAAGAACCCAGTCGCGAAGGTCGTCCGGCTGGGCCGCTTCACGGCGAAATCCACCGCGGGATAGATCAGCAACTGGAAGACGGGCGGCGCCCCGACCTGCCCGCGGGTGGCGCGCTGGGCGAGCACCGCGGCGAGATTGCCGCCCGCGCTGTCACCGCCGACGGCGATGCGGTCCGGGTCGATGCCCAGGCCCGTCGCGTTGGCGGTCACGAACGAGTACGCCGCCTCGACGTCGTCGACGGCCGCGGGGAAGGGCGATTCGGGGGCGAGCCGGTAGTCGACGGCGACCACCCGGACTCCCGCCCGCTCGGCGAGGAAACGGCACATCGCGTCGTGGGATTCGAGGTCGCCGTAGATGAATCCGCCGCCGTGGACGAAGAACAGGGCCGGCGACGCCGCGGTCAACTTGCGCGGGGTGTAGAAGCGCAGCCGGAGCGGGCCGCCCGGACCGTCGATGTCGAGGTCGGTGACCGCGCCGATCGGCAGGTCGCCGCCGACCGCCTTGGCGGCGTCGACAAGCGCGCGTCGGCCGCTCGGAATCGGTCGTTCCTCGATGGCCGCGCCCTCGATCTTGCGCAGCGCGAGGACGAGCTGCATCTCGGGGTCGAGGACGTTGCCCTCGATCTCCACCGGCCGCCCTGCGAGGCGGCGGACGATGCCGGGGGGCAGCGACAGCAACGCCTGCAGGGTGTGCCGTTTCGCGGAGTCGACTACCGCGGTCATACGAGTGAATCTACCGGCGCGATCAGTACCAGACCGGGTTTCTCCGGGCTCGGGCGTCCCTATGCCTTGGCGGCGACGTCGAGCACGACCTCGAACTCGAGCAGGGAGGCGCCGGTGGCGACGGGCTTGCGCGCCTCGCCGGCGTGGGCGGCGCGGGCGTCACCGTCGCGCCAGGCCGCGAAGGCATCCTCGGACTCCCACTGGGTGACCACGAAGTAGCGGGTCTCGCCGCCGGTCGGGCGCAACAGCTGGAAGCCCAGGAATCCGGGGGAGTTCTCGACGGCGTCCGCGCGCTGCGCGAACCGCTTCTCGAGTTCGGGACCGGCGCCCGCGGGCACCTCGATTGCGTTGATCTTCACGACTGCCATGGCCGCGAGCGTACTCGCGACGCCTCGCGGAGTGGTGCGGTCAGCCGGCGTCGGTGGGCTCGCCGAGGTGCTCGGCGAGCACCGTCAGCTGGATCCCGGCGGCGTCCGCGTGGACCGCGCGCCCGGCATCCGTCACGTCGACGAAGACGCCGCGCCGGTCGGATTCGCACAGCGACCGCGACACCAGCCCGGCCTTCTCCAGCCGGGCCACGCTGCGCGAGAGCGCGCTCGGGCTCAGGTACATGTCGGCCGCCAGCTCCTGCATGCGCGGGTGCTTGCAGGTGACCGACATCAGGCGGTCCAGGGTCTCGAAGTCGCTCATGCTCAGCCCGTGGGCGCTCTGCATCCGCCGGTCGAGTTCGCAGGCGATGCCGTTGTACCGGGTCAGCAGGGTGCGCCAGGTGTCGCGCAGCTCCGCGGGTGAGGTCATGGCCGCATCCTAGTTCGCCCCCCGAATCGGTGCAAGCAAAATAAATGCAAACAGAATTAGTGCTTGCACATTGATTGCACATGCATCTACTGTCTCATTCGTGACCATCACCGAATCCATCCCGAACCTGACCACGACAACGGATTCGCCGGGGGCCCAACAAGGTTGGACGGCCCGGCTCTGGGGGATCCTCGCGGTGCTGTGCGTCGTGATGTTCCTCGACGGGCTCGACGTCTCCATGGTGGGCGTCGCACTGCCGTCCATCGGTACCGAACTCGGCCTCGACACCACCTCGCTGCAATGGATCATCAACGGCTACGTGCTCGGCTTCGGTGGCCTGCTGCTGCTCGGTGGGCGCACGGCCGACCTGCTCGGCAGGCGCAACGTCTTCCTGGTGGCTCTGGCGGTCTTCGCCCTGGCCTCGCTGGTCGGCGGGCTCGTCGACGACGGCACCCTGCTCATCGTGACCCGCTTCGTGAAGGGCCTCGCCGCGGCCTTCACCGCGCCGACCGCGATGTCGATCCTGACCACCACCTTCAAGGAGGGGCCTGCCCGCAACCGCGCGCTGTCGATCTTCTCCGTCTTCGGCGCCAGCGGCTACTCCTCCGGGTTGATCCTGGGCGGACTGCTGACCAGCGCCGGGTGGCGATGGACGTTCCTGATGCCGGTGCCGTTCGCGGTCGCCGCCCTTGGCGCCGCCGTCGTTCTCATCCCGCGGGACCGGCCGGCCGATACCGGCGGGCACGACCTCGCGGGTGCGGTCACCCTCGTCGCGGGCATGATGCTCGCCGTCTACACGGTCGTGTCCGCACCAGCGCGTGGCTGGGCGGCTCCGCTCACGCTCGGACTCTTCGCCCTCGCGGCCACGCTGCTCACCTCGTTCGTCGTGGTGGAGAAGCGAATTGCGCATCCACTGGTTCGGTTGAGCATCCTGCGGGTCGGCGCGATCGTGCGCGCCAACCTGAGCATCATCGCGCTGTTCGGTTCCTACCTGAGCTTCCAGTTCATGATGACGATCTTCCTGCAGTCGGGACTCGGCTGGTCGCCGCTGAAGATGGCAATGGCACTGCTCCCGGCGGGGCTGATCGTCGCGGTGATCTCACCGTTCGTCGGCCGACTCGTGGACCGCTTCGGGACGCCGCGGATGATCATCGCCGCGATCGGCTCGCTCAGCGCGGGCTACCTGTGGTTCCTGTTCGTCGGCAGTGACCAGCCCACCTACGTCGTTGCGATCATGCCGAGCGTCATCCTGCTCGGGTTCGGCTTCGCGTTCGGCTTCACCTCGATCATGGCGCAGGCCACCGCGGGCGTGGACGACTCCGAGCAGGGTCTGGCCTCGGGCCTCGTGCAGACCTCGATGCAGGTCGGCGCGGCCCTGGTGCTGGCGCTGACCACCGCGCTCGTCACCGGCGGCTCGCACGCAGCGGGAGCGGCCACCGCGAGCTTCGACCAGTTCCGGCCCGGGCTGGTGCTCGTCACCGGCGTGGCACTGGTCGGGCTGGCGGTCACCGTGTCCCCGCTGCTGCGGCGACGTAGGTACCCGGCGGTACCGGTGCTCGACCGGGGCTGACAGCACCAGGGGCGTCGATGCGGCACGGCACCGGGTTAACCTCGGTGCCGTGCTGCATGACGAGGGTGGGACCGGTCGGCCGATTCTGTTGCTCCACGGACTGATGGGCAGCGCCAGGACCTGGCGCAGGCACGTGCCGTGGCTGCGCGAGCACGGACACGTCTACACCTTCGACGCGGCCGGGCACGGCAGGCCCGCTCCCGCCGAGCTGACCACCGAGGCGTTCGTCGAGGATCTCGCCGCGGCGGTCGCGCCGATCACCGAACCGATGGTGGTGATCGGACATTCGATGGGCGGCCTACACGCGTGGTGTTTCGCCGCCGCCCATCCGGATCGCGTCACCGCGCTGGTGGTCGAGGACATGGCGCCCGACTTCCAGGGCCGCACCGCACGCGACTGGGCCGAGATGATCGGGTCCTGGCCGGCGCCCTTCCGGGACCGCGAGCACATGGTCGATTTCTTCGGACCCGTTGCGGCCCAGTACTTCATGGACTCGTTCGAGGAGCGACCCGACGGCTTCCACCTGCACGGCGAGGTGCCCGTGTGGCGGGACATCTCCGAGGAGTGGGGGACCCGCGACTTCTGGACGCAGTGGTCGGCGGTGCGGGCCCCGGCGCTGCTGCTCGAGGGCGAGTTCACCATCACCCCCGAGGGCCAGATGCGCGCGATGGCCGAGACTCCACGCGACGCGGCGACGAGCTACGTACTGGTGGCCGGCGCCGGACATCTCGTGCACGACGACCGGCCGGCCGAGTACCGGGCCGCGGTGGAGGCGTTCCTGGACGGGCAGAGCTGAGGGCGGGCGGCTCGTCGATCGAGCCGCCCGCCCTCAGGGTTCACCGCCGGCCCGCTACGTCGCGGTGGAGCGGAACCGGCGCAGCCGCAGGCTGTTGCTGACCACGAAGACCGAGGAGAAGGCCATCGCGGCGCCGGCCAGCATCGGGTTCAGCAGGCCTGCCGCGGCCAGCGGCAGGGCGGCCACGTTGTAGGCGAACGCCCAGAACAGGTTGCCCTTGATGGTGCCGAGGGTCTTGCGGGACAGGCGGATCGCGTCCGCTGCCGCCCGCAGGTCCCCGCGCACCAGGGTCAGGTCGCTGGCCTCGATCGCGACATCGGTGCCGGTGCCCATCGCCAGGCCGAGGTCGGCCTGGGCGAGGGCGGCCGCGTCGTTGACGCCGTCGCCGACCATCGCGACGACCCGGCCTTGCGCCTGCAGCCGCTTGACGGTCTCGACCTTGTCCTGCGGGAGCACCTCGGCGATCACCTCGTCGATCCCGACCTGGTCGGCGATGGTGCGCGCCGCGGCGGCGTTGTCGCCGGTGAGCATGATCGGGGTCAGTCCCAGCGCCCGCAGCTGCTCGATCGCCTCGGCGGAGGTGGCCTTGACCGCATCCGCGACCACGAGCACGCCGCGAGCCCGGCCGTCCCAGCCGACCGCGACGGCGGTCTTGCCCGCGGATTCGGCTGCGCGCATGGCCGTTTCGAGTTCGGCGGTCAGCGGTTGCGCCCAGTCCGCCAGCAGGCGGGCCCGGCCCACGATCACCGCGTGGCCGTCGACGATGCCCTGCACGCCGAGGCCCTCGATGTTCGCGAACTCAGCCACCGTGGCGAGGACGCTCGTCGCATTCCCCGTCGCTGCGCTCGCCCCGACCTTCTCGCGCGCGCCCTTGGCGATCGCCTGGGCGATCGGGTGCTCGGAGGAGTCCTCCAGCGCCCCGGCCAGCCGCAGCAGCTCGTCGGCGTCCACGCCCTCGGCCGCGACGACGTCCTGCAGGGTCATCTTGCCGGTGGTGACGGTGCCGGTCTTGTCCAGCACGACGGTGTCCACGCGCCGGGTGGACTCGAGCACCTCGGGCCCCTTGATCAGGATGCCGAGCTGCGCGCCGCGACCGGTGCCGACCATGAGCGCGGTCGGCGTGGCCAGCCCCAGGGCGCACGGGCAGGCGATGATGAGCACGGCGACGGCGGCGGTGAAGGCGGCGGCGATCGAGCCGCCGGTGCCGATCCAGAAGCCGAGGGTAGCCACCGACAGGGCGATCACGATCGGCACGAAGATCCCGGAGATCCTGTCGGCCAGGCGCTGCGCCTGGGCCTTGCCCGTCTGCGCGTCCTCGACCAGCTTCGCCATCTGCGCGAGCTGGGTGTCCGAGCCGATCCGGGTGGCGCGCACCACGATCCGGCCGCCCACGTTCACGGTGGCACCGACCACCGCGTCGCCCGGGCCGACCTCGACCGGAACGGATTCGCCGGTCAGCATCGAGGCGTCGACCGCGGACGAACCCTCGGTCACCTCGCCGTCGGTGGCGATCTTCTCGCCGGGACGGACGACGAACTCGTCGCCGACGGCGAGCTGGTCGACGGGGATGCGTTGTTCGACCCCGCCGCGCAGCACCGAGACCTCCTTGGCGCCGAGCTCGAGCAGGGCCCGCAGCGCGGCGCCGGCGCGACGCTTGGACCTGGCCTCGAAGTAGCGTCCAGCGAGGATGAACGTGGTCACGCCCGCCGCGGCCTCGAGGTAGATGTTGCCCGCGCCGTCGGTGCGGGAGATGGTCAGCTCGAACGGGTGCGTCATGCCCGCCACGCCCGCGGTGCCCCAGAACAGCGCGTACAGCGACCAGCCGAGCGCCGCGAGGGTGCCCATCGACACGAGGGTGTCCATGGTGGCGGTGCCGTGCCGCAGGTTGGTCCAGGCGGCCCGGTGGAACGGCCAGGCGCCCCACACCACGACGGGCGCGGCGAGGGTCAGCGACAGCCACTGCCAGTTGGTGAACTGCAGCGCCGGCACCATCGCCATCGCGATGACCGGCACGCTGAGCGCCGCCGAGATCAGCAGGCGGCGGCGCAGCGCCGCGGTCGGGTCGTCCTCGGCCGGTGCCGTGGCGTCGGGGGCCGCGCTCGCGGGGGTCGGCAGGGTGGCGCGGTAGCCGGCCTGCTCGACGGCGGCCACGAGCTCCTCGGTGGTCACGTCACCGTCGATGTCGACACGCGCCTTCTCGGTCGCGTAGTTGACGGTGGCGGTCACCCCGTCGATCTTGTTGAGCTTGCGCTCGATGCGGGCCGCGCAGGACGCGCAGGTCATGCCACCGATCAGCAACTCGACCTGTCCGTCGGCCGGGGCGTGCGTGACGGGGTTCATCGTGACTCCTCTCCGGTGTGGCTGTCAGTGTCCGTGGCCGCCGGTGGCGGGCTGGGGTGCGGCAGGTGTGGCCGCCTCGGTCTTTCCGGTGGCGACTGTGAATTCCGCTGTGCGGACGACGTTCTCGTGCTGGAAGTCGAGGTACACGCGGTAGCTGCCGTCGCTCGGTGCCTGGGCGTGGAAGGTGATCTCGGGTCCGGGCGCGGTGACGCCGTCGCCGGGTTCGCCCTGCGGGTGTACGTGCAGGTACGCGAGGTCGCCGGCGCGCAGCGCGACCAGGTGGCCGTAGGCACCGAGGTACGGCTGCAGGTCGGTGACGGGCTTGCCGTCCCTGGTGACCGTGAGTGTCAGCGGTCCGCCCTCGGTGGTGAGGTCTCCGTCGAGGGTCACCTGGTAGCCGTCGACCTCCGCGACCTGGGACGGCGCGGGCAGTGGGGTGGGGGCCAGATCGCCGGCGACCTCGACGTTGCGGCCGAGGGTGAGCTGGCCGGGGCCGCCGCTGGGCTGGAAGTCGGCGAACACCCGGTAGGTCCCGCCGCGGGCCCAGGTCCAGTCGATGGACCAGGTCCCGTTCGCGTCGAGGGCCGGGTGCACGTGCCGGAAACCGCTGGTGTCGGTGCGGACCGCGATCAGGTGCAGCTGCTTCTCGTGCAGGTCGTCGAACGTGGTGACCGGTGCGCCGTCGGGTCCGAGGATCCGGAAGGCCAGGGTGCCGGGCTGATTCGTGGCGACGGGCGCGGTGACCTCGGACAGGGTGTACCCCCGCTCCGAGACCTGCAGTCCGGCCGGCGTCGCGGCCTCGGTGTGACCGGCGTCGGCGGCGGCTTCGTGGGTGGAATGGTCGGTGGTCGTGTCGGCGGGGCTTCCGGTCGCGGCGCCGAGGCCGAGGGCCGCCGTGAAGATCACGGCGAGACCCCCGGCGTACCCGGCGAGTTTGGTTGCGGTGTTCACGGCCGATCCTGTGCGGGCGCGGCCCTGTAGCCGGCCTCGTCGACGGCCTCGATCACGGCGGCGTCGACGAGGGGGGCGGTGCTGGTGATCGTGAGACGGCCGGAGGGGACATCGACGTCGATCGCGGTGATCCCGTCGATCTTGCCGACCTCCTCGCGGACCGAGCTCGCGCAGTGGCCGCAGGTCATGCCGGTGACGGTGTAGTTCGCGATAGTGGTCATGTCGGTCTCCCTCTCTCTACATTCTGCCCTATACCACTGGGGGGTAGGGGCTCTTACGGAGATGAACATACCCCTGGGGGGTAGGTGACGCAAGGGGTGGACTCGGCCGCGGAGTCATACCGGGTGGGGGTATGCGTTTCGGGGTCTACGGCCGGAGAAAATCGCCTGGTCGGGGCAGGTGTGTCGGACATGCTGGTATTCGTGGTGTGGCGGAGGTCACGGAGTGTCCCGGGTCGGCGGTGCGCAGGCTGCGGGCGACTACCGGGTCGGGTCGGGCGTCAGTGCCCGGCGTCACCCTCGCCCGCGAGTGCGAACAGCCCGTCGTCGGTCTGCTCGACCAGCCCGTCCACGAGCAACGAGTCCAGCGCCCGGTCCCGCTGTGCGGGGTCGGTCGACCACGCCAGGTCGAGGCGCGCTCGTTCGACGGGTCCGTGGCTCTCGCGCAGCACGTCCATCAGGCGCCCACGCACCTGACGGTCGGTGCCGGCGAACTTCTGCACCTTGCGAGGGGGGCCGGTGTGTTCGGGGCGACCCGCGTCGACCCAGGCGCATTCGGTCAGCGGGCACCGGTCGCAATCGGCGTTGCGCGCGGTGCAGACGGTCGCGCCCAGTTCCATGAGCGCGGCCGAGAACACCGCGGCTCTCGCCCTGGCTCGGGGGAGAAGCGCCAGCGCGTCGGCCAGATCGCGGTTGGTCGACGGGTTTCCGGGCTCGGCCGCGCCGTGCACGGCACGGGCGATCACTCGGCGAACGTTGGTGTCCACCACGGGGACTCGCTGTCCGTAGGCGAAGCACGCAACCGCGCGGGCGGTGTAGGCGCCGATCCCCGGCAGGCCGAGCAGGACGTCCACGTCGGTGGGCACCTCGTCGCCGTGCTCGGTGGCGAGCACTCGCGCGCACTCGTGCAGCCGCAGCGCGCGGCGCGGGTAGCCGAGCTTGCCCCAGGCGCGCAGCACCTCGCCCTGGCTGGACGCGGCCATCGCCGACGGCACCGGCCAGCGCGCCACCCACTGCTCCCAGATCGGCGCCACCCGCACGACCGGTGTCTGCTGCAGCATGATCTCGCTCATGAGGATCTGCCAGGCGGTCACCGCCTCGCGCCGCCACGGCAGGTCTCGCCCCTCCTGCTCGAACCAGCGGATCAGTGCGGAGGAATTCACCGGATCGTCATGCCCTCTCGTCGCAGTTCTGCCAGGTCGCCGTTACAGCGGTGATGTGGTCGGGTGCACAATGGCTGGCATGCCTAACTCCAACCCGATTTCGGCCTGGAA
The DNA here is from genome assembly GCF_042672245.1 of Rhodococcus sp. NPDC127527. Classification (NCBI taxonomy): domain Bacteria; kingdom Bacillati; phylum Actinomycetota; class Actinomycetes; order Mycobacteriales; family Nocardiaceae; genus Rhodococcus; species Rhodococcus sp. NPDC127527. The sequence continues at coordinate 95,458 of NZ_JBHXVP010000010.1, read as the reverse complement.
AGCCCTCAAGCAGGGTAACGAGCGGTTCGTCAGCGACACCTCGCTGCACCCCAGTCAGGGGATCGCCGACCGGGCCAAGCTCGTCCAGGGACAGCACCCCACCGCAGTGCTGTTCGGATGCGGCGACTCACGTGTCGCCGCCGAGATCATCTTCGACCAGGGACTCGGCGACATGTTCGTCGTGCGGACCGCGGGTCACGTCATCGACAGCTCCGTGCTGGGCTCGATCGAGTACGCCGTCGACATCCTGAACGTGCCGCTGATCGTCGTGCTCGGTCACGACAGCTGCGGCGCGGTCGCCGCGACGCTCACCGCTCTCGACAAGGGTGAGGTGCCCGGTGGCTTCATCCGCAGCATCGTCGAGCGGGTCGCGCCGTCGATCCTGATGGGTCGCAACGAGGGACTGAGCACCGTCGACGAGCTCGAGGGCAGGCACGTGGTGGAGACCGGGTCGCTGCTGATGGACCGCTCGCGGATCATCGCGGAGCGGGTCGCCAACGGCACCTGTGCGATCGTCGGCGTCACGTACACGCTCGCCGACGGGGGCATCAAGCTGCGCGGTGTGGTCGGTGAGATCGGCGAGGTCGTCGACGAGGCCGAGTCCGCCTGATCGCAGCAGTGTGAGCGACACGCCGGACCTGGTGGGCGATGGTGTCGGCGCGGGCACCTACCGTGGTATCCGTGTTGGAACCATCCGGGCCGCTGCCCCCCGAGATCTACCAGCGACGCCGCATGCTTGCGCTCGGCGTGGCGGTGGTCGCGCTGATCGTTGTGGTGTTGATCGTCACCTCGCTTCGCGGCGGTGGCGACGACAACCCGTCCGCGGAAGCCGCGGCCGCGAGTTCCTCCCTGACCTCGACATCGACGACCGCCGCGTCGACCTCGGCCGACGCGGATGCCGGCTCCGGGTCGGTCTCGGGCGGCGCGGACGATCACGTGTCGGGGACCTCGGTCGCGGCCTCGGTGTCCGGGGCGGCGGTGCCCCCCGGGCAGTGCCCCGACAACTCGCTCGCGATCAAGGTCAGTTCGGACCAGCCGAACTACCCGGCCGGGACGGAGCCGTCGTTCGGCATCGTCGTCACCAACATCGGCAACGCTGCCTGCGACCGTGATCTCGGTGCCGGCATGCAGCAGGTGATGGTCTACTCCCTCGACGGACAGAAGCGGTTGTGGTCGAACACCGACTGCTTCCCGAACGCCGCCGCCGACGTGCGCACCCTCAAGCCGGGGGAGCAGGCGGCCTTCACGGTCAAGTGGTCGGGCGCGACCTCGGAGCCGGGCTGCACCGCGCCCCGGAACCCGGTCGGCCCCGGTGCCTACACGGTGGTCGGTCAGCTCGGTGCCCTGCGCAGCACGCCGGAGCCGTTCAACCTCGGCTGACCAGCCTCCGGCGCCTGTGCGCGATCCGCACCCTCCCCAGGGTGAGGATCGCGCACAGCGCGGAGGGCTCAGTCGAACGGGCCGGTGATCGAGGTCTCGGCCAGCCGGGACAGGCCCTCGCGGATGTGCCTGGCCCACAAGCCGCCGATGCCCTCCACCGACTGTAGGTCGGCGGCGGTCGCGGCGAGCAGGCCCTGCAGCGTGCCGAACGAGCCGACCAGCCGGTGCACCTGGTGGAACTGCAAGCGCGGGACCCGTGCCAGCACCCGGTACCCGCGCGGGCTCATCGGGGAGTCGAGCGCCTCGATCGTCGCGGGGTAGCCGAGCGCGCGGGCCAGGGTGGTCAGGTCCAGCAGGTCTGCGTCGGTCAGCTTGTCGAGTGCGGCGAGGGTCTTCTCGACCGACTCGGTCGTCGGCTGCCCGGATCCGGCGAGGTAGTCGCGGACCACCAGCTGCCGTGCCACGTCGTTGTCGCCGACCAGTTCCTCGAGCTGCAGTGCCAACTGCCTGCCGTCGGTGCCGAGCTCGAGCACGTCGCGTTCGATCTCCACCGACACTCGGCGCACCATCTCCAGCCGCTGCACGACGGTGAGCGCGTCACGCAGGGTCACGAAGTCCTCGATCTCGACGACCGAGAGCGCGTTGGTGACCTCGGTCAGTCGCGACTTGTAGCGCTCGAGGGTGGCGACCGCCTGGTTCGCGCGCGAGAGAATCGTCGCGGACCCGTCCAGCACGTGCCGGACCCCTCCGACGTAGACGCTGACGATGCTCATCGACTGGCTCACCGACACCACCGGGTAGCCGGTCTGGATGGCCGTGCGTTCCGCCGCGCGGTGCCGGGTGCCGGACTCGACGGTCGGGATCTTGTAGTCGGGCACCAGCTGCACGTTGGCGCGGACGATCCGGGTGCCGTCGGTGGAGAGCACCACCGCACCGTCCATCTTCGACAGCTCACGCAGTCGGGTCGGCGCGAACTCGACGTCGAGTTCGAAGCCGCCGTCGCAGAGTTCCTCGATCTCGTCGTCGTAGCCGAGCACGATGAGGGCGCCGGTGCGGCCGCGCAGAATGCGCTCGAGTCCGTCACGTAGTTCGGTGCCCGGCGCCAGCCGCGCCAGCGTCTCGCGCAGCGTGGCCGCGGTGTCTTCCATCGCCGTCCCCCTGCTCGCCGACCCTCGCGGTCCCGTTCCGATGCGAGGGAGCCGGTAACTCCACGCGCAATTCCCGCGGTTAGCCTACCTATCCATGAGTAGTACCTGGACTTTGCCCGATGATCTCGAACTTCCGACCCGCCCCGACTGGTTCCCGGCGCCCGGCGCTGCACTTCCCCAGCACTGGTCGAAGTGCTTCGGTTGCGGCGACGACCAGCCCAGCGGCATGGCCATGGCGTTCGTCGCGGAGGAGGGCATCGAGGTGTCCGGCCGGCTGACGGTCGCCAACCGCTACCAGGGCGGACCCGGAGTCATCCACGGCGGCATCCTGTCCACCGCGTTCGACGAGACGCAGGGCATGGCGTGCATGCTGCTCGGCGGGCCGGTGGTGACCGGGCACCTGGAGATCGATTTCGCCCGGCCGATTCCGCTCGGCTCGGTGCTCGAGTTCCGGGCCCGGATAGACGGCATGGTCCGACGCAAGGTCTACACCAGTTCGGAGGCCCGCATCGTGGAGGGCTCGGCGGCGAGCGACGAGGTGGTCGCCACCTCGCGCGGGCTGTTCCTGACCATCAAGCCCGAGCACTTCACGCCCATGCAGGAGTTCGTCGACGGCACGGCGACCTCCCCGTTCGGCAGTTCCACGCTCTAGCGGTACGGGCCGACTGCCTAGACCGCCTCCATCCTGCGGGGCAGTACGCGCAGTGCCTCGCGCAGGGTGGACACCTCGTCGACGCGCAGGCCGGCGGGGTGCGGCCCGGAGTCGCGGGGCACCACCGCGTGGGTGAATCCGAGGCGCTTGGCCTCGGCGAGTCGCCGCCCGACGGCGGTGACCCGTCGGACCTCTCCGGCCAGCCCGACCTCGCCGAGCACGACCAATCCCGGCGGCAGCGCCTGGTCGCGGTTCGCGGACGCGATGGCCAGCGCGAGCGCCAGGTCGGCCGCGGGTTCGGTCAGGCGCATACCGCCGACCGTCGCGGCGTACACCTCCTTGTCGTGGGTCCGCACATTGCCGTGCTTGGCGAGCACCGCCAGCACCATCGCCACCCGGGCCGCGTCCATGCCGCTCACCGCCCGGCGTGGCGACGGGTTCTGGGTCGGCACCACCAGGCCCTGCACCTCGCCGAGCAGCGCGCGTTTGCCGTCCATCGAGACGGTGACGGCGGTGCCGGGGGCGGTGTCGTCGCGGTGGTGCAGGAACAGGCCCGAGGGGTCGGTGACGCACTCGATGCCGTCCTCGCGCAGTTCGAAGCACCCGACCTCGTCGGCTGATCCGAACCGATTCTTCACCCCGCGCAACATCCGCAGCGTCGAGTGCTTGTCGCCCTCGAAGTGCAGCACCACGTCCACCAGGTGCTCGAGCGCGCGTGGGCCGGCGACCGCACCGTCCTTGGTGACGTGCCCGATCAGCAGCACCGGGATGCCGCTGGTCTTGGCGAGCGTCGTCAGGGCCGCGGTGATGGCGCGGACCTGGGTGACACCGCCGGTCACGCCCTCGACGTCGGCGGCGAGCATCGTCTGTACCGAGTCGACGATCAGCAGCGTGGGCTTGACCTGTTCCACGTGGCCGAACACCGTCGCCAGGTCCGATTCGGCGGCCAGGTACACGCGGTCGTGGACGGCGCCGGTGCGGTCGGCGCGCAGACGCACCTGTCCGGCGGACTCCTCGCCGGTCACGTAGAGCGAGCGGTCGTCGGGGCCGCGGCGCGCCCATCGGTGCACGACCTCGAGCAGCAACGTCGACTTGCCGACGCCCGGTTCGCCGGCGAGCAGGACCACCGACCCGGGGACGATGCCGCCGCCGAGGACCCGATCGAGCTCGGGGACGCCGGTCGGCTTGGCTCGGCTGACAGTGGCGCTGACCTGTGTCAGCGGCGTCGCGGGGGAGGTGGGGACCAGTCCGGTGCCGGCGCGGGCCGTGCTCGCGCCGGGCCGGCCGGCGACGGCGACGGCGAGCACCGGGGCCTCCTCGACCGAGCCCCAGGCGTCGCACTCCGGGCAGCGGCCCACCCACTTCGCCATCACGTGCTGGCAGGCCGAACAGCGGTAGCTGGATTTGGGTTTCGCCACGAGGGCAGCCTAGGTGCCGGGTCCGACACACCGTGCGGGAGCGAGCGCCGGCACTAGTGGGCGAGGACGAGTACGGCGGCGCCTCCGGCCAGGGTCAGCACGGTGGACGTGAGGAGCAGGTTCCAGCGGAGTGCGGGCGCAGCCGTGCCCGAGGCGAAGCGGTGGACCCGCGTGCCGTGACGGCGGCGCGCGGTCGCGAGCACGAAGAGCGGAAACATCAGGCACACGACGCCGACGGCCGTCGCGGCGACGGCACCGCCCGGCGTGACCCTGGCGAAGAGCAGGACGTCAGCGACCAGGACCGTCGCGGTGCGGATCCACGACAGGGTGGTGCGTTCGGGCTGCAGTCCGGGGTCGTCGTGGACGGGTTCGGCGACGGCCGTCACGGCAGTAGGACGGACATGAAGACGGCGCACGCTCCCACGAAGAAGACCGTCAGGACGCCGAAGACGACGGGCACGGGGAGGCTGCGCCCGGTCCGCATCGCCACCTCGATACGCAGCCATCGGTAGAGGGCCGCGACCACCACGACCGCCGCCAAGATCAGCAGCGCGGCCGCCACGACCTTGCGCAGTGTCGCAGGCAGCAGGTCGCCGGCGAAGGCCTCGAGCCCCAGCGCGGCGGCCACGATCCCCAGCGCAGTCCGCACCCAGGCCAGGAAGGTCCGCTCGTTCGCGAGGGTGAACCGCGGGTCCGGATCGGTTCCCTCGGTCAGGGACCGCGGTCGCCAGGGGGTACGGAGGTCGTTCGTTCCCATCACGTGAGCTCGGTCGGCGCCGCTGTGGAGCGGACGCTCGTACCGAGGGTGTCCCCGACAGCCTCCCGGATCGCTTCGCTGCTCTCGAAGACGCGCATGCCGTCGCTTTCTCTCAGGTCGATCGAAGTCGTATCAGCGTCGCCCCGTTCCGATCCCACGTCCAATACCAATAACCGGTGGCTCGAATAGGGATTGGCTATCGAATCGGGGGGCGGACAGGGCATCCGCCGGCAGCGCGTTGCCGACACATAGGCGCTGCCGATGCCCGCCTTCGGTTTTCGGACCTTGTCGTGCGCCCGCGCACACCGTTGACTGGATCTCGTCGCCACCACACCCGTGGCACAGGCGCTGCGGTCCGATCAACCCACCCGTGAGGAAGAGGTCCTGACATATGTCCACCCAGTACAGCGTCGCCGGGGGCGTCGCGATCATTCGACTCGACAATCCACCGGTCAACGGGCTCGGCCTCGAGACCCGGCGGGGGATCGTGCGTGATCTCGGCCTCGCGCTGGAGTCCGCCGACGTGGCGGCCATCGTGGTGGCCGGCAACGGGAAGTTCTTCTCCGCCGGTGCGGACATCTCCGAGTTCGGTACCGCCAACGCCGCAGCGGAGCCGTCGCTCCCCGCGGTGATCGAGGCGCTGGAGGAAGCCGGCAAGCCGGTGGTCGCGGCGATCGAGGGCACCTGCTTCGGCGGCGGGCTCGAACTCGCGCTGGGTGCGCACTACCGGGTCGCGAACGCCGCGGCGAAGGTGGGCCTGCCCGAGGTCAAGCTCGGACTGGTACCGGGCGCTGGTGGGACGCAGCGGATCCCGCGCGTGCTCGACGTGCGCACCGCGGCGGAGTTCATCACCGGGGGCGCGCCGCGCACCGCGAAGGCGCTCGCGACGGTGGCGGGCCAGCGGCTGTTCGACCGGGTCGTCGACGGCGACGCGGTGGCCGCGGCCACGCAGTTCGCGCTCGAGGTGGCCGGCGCCCCCACGCGCCCGCGGATTCGAGACCTGTCCGTCACACCGGACTCGGCCGGGGACCTCGACGCGTTACGCACCCAACTGACCAAGCGAGGTCGCGGATTCGCGGCGCCGCTGGTCGCGCTGGACCTGGTCGAGAAGGCGATCACGGTGCCGTTCGACGAGGGTCTCGCCGCGGAGCGTGCAGCGTTCCTCGGGCTTGTCGATGGCGACCAGTCCGCCTCGCTCAGGCACGCATTCTTCGCGGAGCGGACGGCCCGCCGGATTCCCGGCATCGCGGCCGACACTCCGGGGCGCCCCGTGGAGAAGGTCGCGGTGATCGGTGCCGGGACCATGGGAGGCGGCATCGCGATGAACTTCCTCGACGCGGGTGTCCCGGTGACGCTGCTCGAGACCGGTCAGGAGCCGCTCGATCGGGGCCTGGCCGTCATCCGCCGCAATTACCAGGCACAGGTCGACCGGGGGAAGCTGACGGCCGAGACGTTGGAGAAGCGGATGGCCCAGCTCAGCCCGACCACCGACTATGCGGACCTCGCCGACGTCGACCTGGTGATCGAGGCGGTCTTCGAGGACATGGACGTCAAGCGGGCGGTGTTCTCGCGGCTCGACGAGGTGGCCAAGCCGGGTGCGATCCTGGCGACGAACACGTCGACGCTGGACGTGAACGCCATCGCGGACATCACCGGTCGTCCCGGTGACGTGCTCGGCTTGCACTTCTTCAGCCCGGCCAACGTGATGACCCTGCTCGAGGTCGTGCGTGGTGCGAAGACGTCGGAGGACGTGCTGGCGACGGCGATGGCGGTGGGACAGCTGATCGGCAAGGTAGCGGTGGTGGCCGGCGTCTGCGACGGCTTCATCGGCAACCGGATGCTGGCCCGGTACCGGCAGGCGGCGAGCGGACTCCTCGTGGCGGGTGCCACGCCCGAGCAGATCGATCGCGCCATCGAGCGATTCGGCTACGCGATGGGGCCGTTCCGAATGGGTGACCTTGCCGGCGGCGACATCGGGTGGGCCATCCGCAAGCGGCGCTACGCGGAGGACCCCGACACGCCACGGGACGAGATCTCCGACAAGCTTTGCGAGATGGGCCGATTCGGGCAGAAGACGGGCGCCGGCTGGTACGACTACGCGGCCGGGAGCCGTGACGCGATCCCGAGCCCGGTCGTCGCGGAACTGTTGGAGACCTACCACCGCGAGCACGGAACCCGGCGGCGGGAGTTCTCGGACGAGGAGATCGTGCAGCGCTTGGTGTTTGCGCTCGTCGACGAGGGTGCCCGGATCCTGGACGAGGGAATTGCGTTGCGCGCCTCCGACATCGACGTCGTCTACCTGGCGGGATACGGGTTTCCCAGGTACCGCGGTGGACCGATGTTCTACGCCGACACCGTCGGACTGGACGTCGTCGAGGTGGCTCTGCGGCGTTTCGACGGCGACCGGGAACCTGCACCGCTGTTGGCGCGACTGGCGAAGGAAGGCAAGACCTTCAACCCGACGGCTTCCACGCGCGGAAGCTGATCACTGCCGGTCGGCCAGGTCCCGTCGCCGCAACGCGATCTCGAGCAGCGCCCGCGCGGCCGGGGCCAGTACCCCCGGACGGTGCAGCACGGCCATGGTGAGCAGCACGGGCGGGTCCGTCGCGCGCGACACCACACCGGGCTCGCTGGCGTTGTCGGCCTGTGTCCTTGTGGTCCAAGCCATTCCGGCGCCTGCGGCGACCAGCGGTATGGCCGCCTGCCGGTGCGCGGTGACAATGCCCAGCCTGGTCCGTTGGGATGCGTGGCGGAGCGCGGTCTCCACCACGAACCGCGCCCGGGCACCGCTGGGCACCGCGATCACCGGAAGGTCGGGGAGGCGCTCGAACGGCAGCGGGTCGGCCAGTTCCGCCGCGACCGATTCGGGAAGTGCCACAACCAGTTCGTCGACGATCAGGTCGTGGACCTCGAGATCCGTTGGCCTGCTGGGTTCGTCCAATTCGGGGAGTTCGAGGTAGCCGAATCCCAGTTCGACACTGCCGTCGCGGACGGCACGCACGACCTCCGGCTCGGACGCGTACTCATTGATCCGGACCGTCACGGTGGGGTACCTGCGCCTCAGGTCGCCGACCAGGTCCGGCAGCGCAGACTCGTGTGCGCCGGCGGTCGAGCCCACATCGACGTGCCCGCCGTGCAGACCCGAGAGCTCCGCAACGGAGGCCTGGGCGGTGGCCATGTCCCTGAGCAGCTGCCGGGCCGGTTTGACCAGATCCGTGCCGGCGGGGGTGGGGACGAGGCCGCGTCCGACACGGTGGAACAGCGGGGTGCCGAGTTCGCGTTCGAGGACCCTGATCGACTGTGACAGTGAGGGTTGCGCGAGGTGCAGTGCCGCGGCGGCCCTCACCACCCCGCCGTGCTCGATCACGGCAAGGAAATGCTCGGCCTGCCGAAACTCCATCCTGCACCTCGACATCACGTGGTCGCCGCCGCCGGCGACCGGACCCGGTCGGCTCAGCCTATCGCTCGGCGACCGGGGGATACGCTCGGGCGATGGATTCACGTCAGCTGCGCTACTTCCTCGCAGTGGTCGAGCACGGCAGCGTCACCCGGGCCGCCGAGATGCTCTTCGTCGCGCAGCCGGCGTTGTCCCAGTCGCTTCGATCCCTGGAGAACACCTTGGGCGTCGAGCTGTTCCGGCGGGTGCCGCGGGGCATGGAACTCACGGCAGCGGGCGTGGCACTGCTCGGTCCCGCGCGTCAGGTCATGGAGTCGTCGCGATCGGCGGACGAGGTGGTGCGTCGGATCGCCACGCTCGAACGGGGCCGGCTCGACGTGGCCAGCCCCTCGGACCTGGCGGTGGATCCGCTCACACCGCTGGTGGCCCAGTTCCGGGCGCGGTACCCGGGTGTCTGGGTGAACGTGATCGATCCGGGAGCCAACGCGAAGGTGGAGGACCTGCTTCGGAGCGCACGATGCGAGGTCGGGGTCGACTACCTGCCGGTCGGCGGTGCGAAGGTGGTCGCCCACCCCCTCGGCAGACGTCGGCTGCTGCTCGGCCTTCCGGCGGGTTCGCCGCACGCTGCATCGGCGACGCTGCCGTTCGCACAGCTCGCGGACGTGCCGCTGGTGGTGGGTCCGCGCGGTACCACGGTTCGAGACGAGATCGACCGCACGTGTGCCGCGTTCGGGTTCACTCCGCGCGTGGTGGTCGAGCTGGAACACGAGCACAATGTGTTCCTCCTGGTCGCGGCAGGTGCCGGGGCCGCGTTCCTCACCGAGCACGAGGCCGAGCAGGCGGCCCATCGAGGCGTCGACATCGTGCGCACCGAGCCGGAGCTGGGGCGTGACTTCGGCGTGGTGTGTCGAACCGATGAGCTGTCACCAGCCGCGAACGCCTTCGCGGAGATGGCCAGGGCCGCCGGGACGAGCAGCGCGACCGCTTAGCCGCCGAGCGAATCCCGCCGAGAGTGCGCCTGCCGGTGCATCGGCCGAGTGGCGGAGCAGAACGTGCCCGCGCGTCGGCCCGCATTTCGAACCGATACAAATCGGCTATGTCGCCATGTGGTTCTTCGTCTTTGACGCGAGGCGGTCCTCGAGGAGATGTTGGGTGCACGTGGCGAGACATGGTTCGACAGGGATGGGCGATGAGCGAGACCGGACAGAATGGTGTGGCCGACGTCGGCGCGCTGCCGGCCGGTACTGAACCCGGAGGGGCACCGGACGCGTCGGTGGCGCGGTCCGGAACGTGACCGACATTCGAGTCGCGATCCCTACCGATCCGGACGCGCGCCTCATGGGCGGCCGCCCGGTCTGGGTGCTCGTCGTCGCCTCGTTCACCGCGTTCCTCGGCGGTATCAACCAGGGCACACTGAACGTCGCGCTGCCCGTGATCGCTGTCGGACTAGGGTCCGGCCCGACGGCCACCAGCTGGATCCTGCTGTCCTACCTGGTCGGGATGGTCGGCACGATCCTGGTGTTCGGACGCGTCGCCGACATGATCGGTCGCCGCCGGGTGTTCCTGGCGGGGATGACTCTGTTCGCCGTGTCCAGCGCGCTGTCGGCCCTCGCGCCGGGAGCGGTCGCCCTGATCGCCGGGCGGGCGCTGCAGGGCATCGCCGCGGCGATGATGTTCGCGACCGGTGCGGCGATGATCGCTGCCGTGTATCCGCCGCGCCGACTGGGATCGGCGATGGGGATCTTCTTCGCGGTCAACTCCGTCGCGCAGATTGTCGGCCCGGTGCTCGGCGGCATCATCGTGTCCGGCCCGGGATGGCGGTGGTTGTTCTGGGTGAACGTCCCGATCGCGGTTGCCGCCTATCTCGCCGGGCTGCGAGTGCTGCCACGGCGGTCCGACGACCCCCGCAGCGGGGGATTCGACTGGGCCGGAGCCGGGCTGTCCGTCGCCGCGATCGTGTCGGGTGTGGCTGCGTTGAGTACGGGCAACGAACGAGGCTGGACGAGTCCACTGATCGTCGTGCTCGTCCTCGTGGCCGCCGTGTCGCTGGTCGTATTCCTCTGGTGGGAGCGGCGGTTCTCCTTCCCGATTCTCGACCTGTCCCTGTTCACCGACAGGGTCTTCCGGTGGGCGAACGTCTCCAGCTTCCTGAGCTGCGCGGTGCGCTTCCCGCTGATCCTGTTGATCGCCCTGATGTTCCAAACGGTGCATGCTCTCGGGCCGGCGGTCGCGGGCTTGGCGGTGGTTCCGCTCTCGATCGGAACAATGCTGGCCGCACTCGCCTACGGAGTCCTCGAGCGATGGTTCAGCCACTACTGGCTCGGTGTCGCAGGCTCGCTCGTCACGGTGGTCGGGGTGTTGCTCCTGTTGCCGACCGTGAGCGGGTCGGCTTACCTGCAGCTCACCGCGGTCGGGGGGTTCGTGTCGGGTACCGGGACGGGCATCCTGCTCACCGCCAACGGTGCGGCGCTGCTCCTGGATTGCGATCGCTCGAAACTGGGCGTCATCAGCGGCGTGCGGGCGTTGCTGCAGATGCTCGGCAACGTGATCGGCGTCGCCGGATGCCTTGTCGTGCTGGCAGCGCCGCTGTCCGGCCCGGACCGCAGTGCGGTGTACAGCCGCAGCGGCGAGGCTCTCGGGCCTGGTGCGGCGACCGCACTGGGACAGGGGTTCCAGATCGCCTTTACCGTGCTCGCCGTCGTCGCGCTGCTGGGCGCGCTTGCATCGGCCGCGGCGCGGTCGCACCGATCGGCGAACGACGGCAGTGTTGTGACGGAGCCCGTGGGTGGAACCGATGACCCGGATTCTGCATATTGCTCTACAGATGGACGTGATCGAGTGATGCACTGAGGGTGGCAGCATTCCTCGTCGGATCGGAGGGTCGCCGATGGCCGTTGGACCGCCCGCGATTTCCCCAGCGTCGCCCGTCAGTTCGCCGCCGCCACTGAACGGGCGCCAGGCGTGGGCGATCACGGGCATGTTGCTCCTGTTCATGCTGATCAACTTCGGGGACAAGGCGATTCTGGGGCTGGCGGCCAAGCCGATCATGAGGGATCTGGGGCTGTCAGCGAGTCAGTACGGGTTGCTGTCGAGTGGGTTCTTCGCGCTGTTCAGCATCTCGGCGATCGTGGTCGGGTTCGTGGCGAACCGGGTGCAGACCAAGTGGGTGCTGGCGGTGATCGCCGTCGTCTGGGCGGTGACGCAGTTGCCGATGTTGACGAATGTCGGGTTCATCGCGATCCTGGCGAGCCGGGTGGTGCTGGGTGCGGCGGAGGGGCCGGCGAATCCGCTGGCCTTGCACGCGGTGCAGAAGTGGTTCCCGGACGAACGGCGGGGCCTTCCGTGCTCGATCGTCAACCTCGGGGCCTCCCTGGGGGTCGTGGTGCTGGCCCCGGTGATGACCAGCATCATCATTTCCTTCGGGTGGCGCTGGGCGTTCTTCACCATGTTCGGCATCGGACTGCTGTGGGTGGCGGCGTGGCTGGTGGTCGGGCGCGAGGGACCGTACGACTCGATCGAAGCTGCGACGGCGGCACCGGTGGCGGACGGTTCGACGGCCGCGGAGCCACACATCGCCTACCGGCACATCTTTCTGTGCGGGACCAGCCTGAGTCTGCTGGTCGCGGGCTTCGCAGCGTACTGGGCGCTGGCCCTGCTGATCTCGTGGGTGCCGGCGTACCTCGAGGGGCCGCTCGGATTCGGCGCCAGGGCGGCCGGCCTGCTTGTCGTGCTGCCGTGGGGTGTCAGCGGTGTGCTGATGCTGTGCCAGGGCTTCCTGACCGACGGGTTGATGCGGCGCGGGGTTTCGAGCCGGATCGCGCGCGGGTTGCTCGGCGCCGGCTGTGTCCTGGTGGCCGGTGTCGCGATGCTGCTGCTGCCGGTGGCGCCGGCCGGTCTTGCGACGATGGTCCTGCTCACCCTGGCATTCGCGATCGGCGGCGTCCAGTTCGCGATCGGTGCGACGGTGATCGGTGCGATTGTCCCGGTTCGACAGCGGGCGGCCGTGTTCTCGACGCTGACCGGATTGATCACGACGGCAGGGCTGGTCGCGCCGTACGTGACCGGGCGGTTGGTGGAGGCCGCCGGCGGGGCCGATTCTGCCGCCGGGTTCAACCACGCGTTCGTGATCGCCGGGGTGCTCTTGCTGGCCGGCGGAACCATGTCGGTCCTGTTCACCCGGCCCGAGCGTGACGCCACACGACTGGGGGAGTCGGCGGAGGTCGCGACAGGACCGGGTGATCACGAGAACCTGTCGGACGCGTGTAAACGCGACTTTCCCTCCTGACGACAGACGACCGTCGATCTCAGGACGGACGCCCGGAAGGTCGAGGGTGGTCGTTACGTCGGACTCCCGTATCACATTGCCGGACAGCCCAGTTCGGCTGCCGTCCCGTCGCCGGAACTGGGCGAGCGCTCGGTGGCGGTGCTCCGCGAGGCGGGCCTGACCGGCGCGCAGATCGGCGCCCTGATCGAGTCCGGTGGTCGCCGAGCCGGACAACGTTTCGACGGAAGCCGCGTCGTAGGTGGGCTGTTCGACGATGTCCGAGACCTGGTGTCCGGCGCCCGCGGCCGCACGGTCTACGAGAACGGCGATCCCGAAGCCGGCATCTGGTCCGCCGGTATGTCGCAGGGTCTGATCCACGACGTCCCGACGGTGGCCGTGCTGGTCGACCGGATCGTGGCCGAGGCGGTCGAGCTGATCCAGGGCCGACTCGCCAGGTTCTGCGGGAGTCGAGAGCCCGAGGTGGTCGGGCTCTGAGCTCACCGAACGGCGGTAAGCCGCATGGGAATTGACGAGAACCGGGAAGGGCTGTCGAGGCTCTTCCCGGTTTCGTGACCGATGTGGGGGGCCGCCCTGATTCCATCGCCAGTGCCTATGGATGTATGTGGCATTTCGTCTTGGACCCCTGACCCGAACTGGCGGCATCATTACCGATGCCATGTGATTCGCACCACACGTTTGTTGCGGTCGTGGGCTTTCGCCCTCCGGGAGGAGTGACCCCCGACCGGCAGGCGCCCGCGGTCGGCCGACCTGTACCCGGGACGATCCCCGCTGCATCCGTTGTTCGCCTCGCGCTGGCACCCCCCTGCCAACCCGACAGAATCGAAAATACGATCACCATGAAGATTCGTAAGTTCACTGCCACCGCCGTCCTGGCGATCGCCGCCACCGGCATCGCCGCAGGCACCGCCTACGCCGCACCCGCGACGCCCGATGCGTCGCAGACCAGCCAGGCCGAGCAGCACGCCGTCGGCTGGACCGTCACCCGCAGCGGCAACCAGGTCATCGTCCAGACCGCCGCCGGATCGCTGAACGTCGAGGACAACCACCTGGTGGTCCGCGACGGCCAGGGCGTCGCCGTCGAGGCCGTGCCGCTGAGCCTGGCCGTCGACGGGCGCGCCTACCCGGTTGCCGCGCAGGTCGCAGGCAACACCGCGACCCTGACGGCGAACACCGATCCCGCTGTTGCCACCGCGGCGCCGAGGCTGGCGCCGAGCGACATCGACCTGCCCGCCGCGATCGGTGGCGTGCAGCCGGCGATCGGTCTGACCGCTTCGGTCGGTGGTTTCCTCGGTGCTGCGGCCGGCCTGGTCGGCGGTTGCATCCTCGGTGCGACGGTGGCGGGTGTGGTGTCGGCGCCGGCGGCGATGTTGTTCGGTGCGGGTCCGATCGCCGGGTGTATCGGTGGTGCGTTGCTGCTCGGTGCGACGTCGAGCCTGGCGGGTACCGCGGTCGGTGGCCTCGGTTCGGCGTTGGCGAATGCCCCGCAGTTCATGCAGGTGCTCAATCAGCCGGCTGCCCCGAAGAAGTAGTCGCCACCTCGAATCGGGTGGCCCGCCCCCACAACGGGGGCGGGCCGCCCGCCCGTGCTCCAACCGTCGTGAGGGCCGCGGTACCGCACGCAGATCCGTTCCCATCAGTACCAGCGCAGTGCCCGGGTCCTTGTTGCGCGACATGTCGACGAGTCCCGAGATGCGCTTGACGCAGAGAGTGGGGCTCGTGTCATGAGCTCGACAAGTCTGAGTTCGCCGCCGAGCGGGGCCACAGCGCGGAGGCAGGCCACCCGACTGGCAGGTCTGCCGCGCGCCGGTCTCGAGGGAGCCCCGGTCAGCATCGCAATTGTGCTGTCGTTGTGGACTGTCGGGCTGATCACCGGCACCCTCGCCCACGGCCCCGATCCGGACCTCTCGAGCCGCATCGGGATCGGCGCGGAGGCCCTCCGGGGAGGGCACTTGTGGGCGGTCCTCACCGCCGGCTTCTTGACGCCGGGATCGGGCGGGTTGTTCGTGGCGACCGCGTTGATCCTCGCCGTGGCGGTGCCGATCGAGCACAGAATCGGCTCCGCTCGATTCGTCGTGAGTGCGATCGTCGCCGAAGTTCTCGGAGTTATGCTCGCGCTGGGATCGGCCGCCCTGATCGCGCTGTTCCACACCACCTGGGGCGCACACCTGCAGCACGGCATCGCCATCGGTCCCGGTCTCTGGCTCGTCGGCGTGGTCACCGCTTCGAGCGTGGCGATGCCCACGATGTGGCGCCGTCGTATCCGGCTCGGCATGTTCTTCCTACTCACCACGCTGGCACTGTTCGGCGGTGCGCTCGACGATCTGATCAGGCTCGGTACCGCCGTGGCGGGTCTGCTCGTCGGGCCGGTGATCTTCCGAAGCGATACCAGCACCGTGTCGCAGAACCCGACGCTGCGGGAAAAGCGGGTCCTGGTCGCAATTGTCGTCGTCGCAAGCACAGTGGGGCCACTGCTTGCCGCGATCTCGCCGGGGGCGGTGGGTCCGCTGTCCTCTCTGCGGGACATGTTCAGCAGCCCCGGAATAGACGTCGCTCAGGTTCGAACACTCTGTGCCACTCCGGGTCTCGCGCACGAATGTCACCGCGGGCTGCGAGACCTGCAACTCTCGGGGGCCGGTCCGTATGTCCTGATGTTGATGCCGACGGTCCTGATGCTGGTGCTCAGCGACGGCCTGCGGCGCGGCAGGCGACTGGCCTGGCTCGCGGCCGTTGCCGCGACGTCCACGCTGCTCGGCCTCGGCGTGATGGTCACGGCAGTCAGGTATTTCACCCGCCGTCACCCGGGGCAAACTGCTCACGACGTAATCGGCCTTGCCCTCGAGCTCCTGCCCTACATGGCGATGGTGGTGGTCGTCCTGGTCCTGCTGCTGACCAGGAGACTGTTCTCCGTGACGACACCGCGAGGCGCCCGCCGGCGGACCGCGCGCACGATCGTCGCGGCCTTCGTGGTTTCGGCCGGCGTCTACGTCGTCATCGGCACGCTGACCCGCAACGGATTCGACCGGGCCCCGACGGCGCCGGAGTTGCTCCTCTCGTTTCCGCAGCGACTGGTACCGCCGGTGTTCCTCCAGTTCCTCACGCCCGCCTATCTGCCCCAGGCCCTGCCTGCGACGATCCTCTACGAATGGGTCGGGGTGCTCTTCTGGATCGTGGTCAGCTTCGTGTTGCTGTCTTCCCTCCTGACACCATCGGACGACGAGTCCGTGGGTTCGCGCACACGGGCTCGCGACCTTCTGCACAGCAACGGTGGCAGCGCGCTGTCCTGGATGACCACCTGGTCGGGGAACAGATACTGGTTCAGTGCGGACGGTTCCAGCTTTGTCGGGTATCGCGTCGTCGGTGGCGTTGCGCTGACGACCGGTGATCCGGTCGGACCACCGGATCACTTGCAGGACAACATGAAAGAGTTCTCCGACTTCTGCACCCTCAAAGGGTGGACGCCATGCTTCTACTCCGCCACCGGTCGGGTTGCCGAAACTGCGCACCGGGTCGGATGGAGCGCGATCCATATCGCCGAGAACACCGTCCTCGACCTCGACGAGCTGAGCTTCACCGGCAAGAAGTTCCAGGATGTCCGGACCGCGATCAACAAGGCGAAGAAGGTCGGAGTGCACGCCGAGTGGGTGTCCTTCGCAACCGCACCGGTGGTGATCGTCGACCAGATCACTATGATCTCGAACGGGTGGATCGCCGAGCGGGGCATGCCGGAGATGGGCTTCACCCTCGGCGGTCTGGAGGAGCTCTCCGATCCGGAGGTGCGCTGTCTCGTTGCCATCGACGACGACCGCACCGTGCATGCGGTGACCTCGTGGCTGCCCGTCTACGAGCGCGGTCGTCCGGTGGGCTGGACGTTGGACCTGATGCGCCGCCGATCGCTGGGGTTCAACCCCAGTATCGAGTTCCTGATCGCCTCGGCCGCGCTGCTGTTCAGGGAGGAGGGTGCGACGTTTCTCAGCCTGTCCGGCGCGCCCCTCGCCAGGGCCGAGCAGGAACCCGTGGGCCGCGTGGCCGACAGCGAGCGGCGCAGCGGCGCGGCGCTCGAGTGGATCATGGACGCGCTCGGGCGGACCCTCGAACCGGTGTACGGATTCCGTTCGCTGCTGGCATTCAAATCCAAGTTCCAGCCCCAGTACGCACCGATGTACCTGGTCTTTCCCGACGCCGTGGCGCTGCCGAGCATCGTGAACGCCGTCGCGCGCGCGTACCTGCCGGATGCGTCTCTCGGGCAACAGATACGGGTCGCGCGAAAACTCCTGCGGATCGGTTGAGTCTCAGCCGCCGGATCGCGGGGGACGCCGACCCGGGCGTCAGGACGAGAACGACCCCCGACCTGCAGGTCGGGGGTCGTTCTCTGAAGTTGCAGCTGTTCGGTCAGTGCCCGCCGGCGCTGCCGAGCGGCTCCGAGCCCGCGGTGCCCGACTTGGCGGACTCGTGGCGCTCGGCGGTCGGGCCCGCGTCGACCGGGACCTGGACCGTGATGTCACCCGCATGCTCGAAGGTGAACGTGATCGGCACGGTCAGGCCGGGGCGCACGCCCTCCTTGATCCCGTCGAGGGTGACCAGCACGAGCTGGGTCGGCTCCTCCGGGTTGTCCAGCACGGTGGCGGCGCGGACGCCGGCGCCGAGGGAGGTCTGCGGGTCGATCACGCGCCCGCCCACCTCGCCGGCGATCGTGACCGACTTGGCGTAGTCGGTGGTGATCCGGCCGAGGCGCTCGGACCGCTGCTCGTCGTTGTTCACCGCGGTGAACGCGAGGGCGGCGGTGCCGCCCGGCTCGAGGCTGTACTCCTCGCTCTGCGGGAAGAGGATGTGCACGTTGCGCAGCGAGATGTCGCCTTGGTTCGCGTAGTTACCGTTCACCGCGGCGACCTGGGTCGCGGTCTGGGTGATTTGGCCCGCGCTGCAGGCGGACAGCGAGATGGCCGCGGCTGCGGCCAGGGCAACGGCGGTGGCGACTCGGCGAGTCGACGCATTCAGGGCTGTCACGGGTTGTCCTCCACGGCATCGGGTCGTAACTCCACTAGGCAGAGTAGTAGTCAGATCCCGCGTGCCGATCCCCGGGTCGTTCTTCGGCAGGTCGCGCCGCGCGCCGGATGGCCGAATTGTGGGGCCAGTCGGTCGGTTTGGGTGCTCGAGGAAGCACGTTCAGGTCGCCCTGTCAAGCCCTCCAACCACCCCGCTGTGCCCCTGACCAGCGGCGTTGGAACCACTGCCGCGAGAACCCGTGTTAAACTGGGCAGATCGAAAGGGGCACGGGACAGATGATTTTTAAGGTCGGAGACACCGTCGTATACCCCCACCACGGAGCGGCGCTGATCGAGGCAATCGAAACTCGCACCATCAAGGGTGAACAAAAGGAGTACCTCGTTCTGAAGGTCGCGCAGGGCGACCTCACCGTTCGGGTTCCCGCAGACAACGCCGAGTACGTCGGCGTTCGTGATGTCGTGGGCCAGGAGGGGCTGGACAAGGTCTTCCAGGTGCTCCGCGCACCGCACACCGAGGAGCCGACCAACTGGTCGCGTCGGTACAAGGCGAATCTGGAGAAGCTCGCGTCGGGTGACGTGAACAAGGTGGCCGAGGTCGTGCGTGACCTCTGGCGACGCGAGCAGGATCGCGGGCTGTCCGCCGGCGAGAAGCGGATGTTGGCCAAGGCGCGGCAGATCCTCGTCGGCGAGCTCGCGCTCGCCGAGGGAACCGACGACGCCAAGGCCGAGACCATTCTCGACGAGGTTCTCGCCGCGGCGTCCTAGCGGAAATGGCTGAAGTGACAGACCCGGTCGACGTGAATGGCGGAGGCCGGGTCGTTGCGTTGGTGCCGGCCGCCGGTCAGGGGGTGCGGCTGGGGGAGGGCGTGCCCAAGGCGTTCGTGACGCTCGGCGGGCGGACCCTGCTGCGACTGTCGGTGGACGGGCTGCTGGCGTCCGGCGCGGTGGACCGGGTCGTCGTGATCGTGCCCGAGGACCGCGTCGCGGATGTTCGAGCCGAGCTGCCCGACGGCGTCGACGTGGTCGCCGGTGGGGCGGAGCGCACCGACTCGGTACGCGCGGGCATCGCCGCGGCGTCCGACGCGGGCCTGTTGCTCGTGCACGACGCGGCACGGGCGCTGACGCCGCCGTCGCTGATCACGCGGGTGGTCGCGGAACTGCGCGCCGGCCGCGAGGCAGTGGTGCCCGCCCTGCCGGTGGCGGACACGATCAAGACGGTGGACCTGCTCGGTGTCGTCACCGGCACGCCGCCCCGCTCGGAACTGCGCGCGATCCAGACGCCGCAGGGGTTCGAGGCCGGACTGCTCCGCCGCGCGTATGCGGAGGCCGCCGAGGCCACCGACGACGCGGGCCTGGTCGAGCGCCTCGGCGCACGGGTCCGGACCATCGCGGGCGAACCGCTCGCCTTCAAGATCACCACGCCACTCGACCTCGCGCTGGCCAGGGCCGTGGTCGACGACCGAGAATCGATCGAAGAGTAGGAGTGCACGGAGTGCGTGTGGGTATCGGTACCGACGTCCATCCGATCGAGGCGGGCCGGCCCTGCTGGATCGCGGGTCTGCTGTTCGAGGGTGAGGACGGCTGTGCCGGCCACTCGGACGGTGACGTCGCCGCCCACGCGCTCTGCGACGCGCTGCTGTCGGCGGCCGGTCTCGGTGATCTCGGTTCGGTGTTCGGCACCGGCCGCCCGGAGTGGGACGGCGCCAGCGGCGCCGCGCTGCTCGGCGAGGTGCGCCGCCTGCTCGAGGCCGAGGGGCTGGCCATCGGGAATGCTGCGGTGCAGGTGATCGGGAATCGCCCGAAGGTCGGCCCGCGCCGGCTCGAGGCCCAGTCCGTGTTGAGCTGCGTTCTCGGCGCACCGATCTCGGTGTCCGCGACCACCACCGACGGACTCGGACTGACCGGCCGCGGCGAGGGCATCGCCGCCGTCGCGACCGCGCTGGTACTTCCCGCCGGTTCGGACCGGTAAGATCGCACGTCGTGACCCTGCGCCTATTCGACACCGAGACGCGGGCCCTGCGTGACTTCGTTCCGCTGGCCCCCGGACACGCGTCGATCTACCTGTGTGGGGCCACCGTCCAGGGTGACCCGCACATCGGCCACGTCCGCAGCGGCGTGGCGTTCGACGTGCTGCGGCGCTGGCTGTTGGCGCACGACTACGACGTCGCGTTCGTCCGGAACGTCACCGACATCGACGACAAGATCCTGAACAAGGCCGCCGAGGCGGGTCGCCCGTGGTGGGAGTGGGCGGCGACCTACGAGCGCTCCTTCGACTGGGCCTACGGCCAGCTCGGCGTGCTGCCGCCGTCCGCCGAGCCGCGCGCGACCGGTCACGTCACCCAGATGGTCGAGTTGATGCAGCGGCTGATCGACGCCGGACACGCGTACGCCGCGGCCGGCGACGTGTACTTCGACGTGCAGAGTTGGAAGAACTACGGCGCGCTGTCCGGACACAAGCTCGACGACGTGCACCAGGGCGAGAGCGCCGCCGAGGGCAAGCGCGACCCGCGAGACTTCACGCTGTGGAAGGCAGAGAAGCCGGGGGAGCCGTCCTGGCCGACGCCGTGGGGGCGCGGCCGGCCGGGCTGGCACCTCGAGTGCTCCGCGATGGCCGAGGCATACCTGGGCTCGGAGTTCGACATTCACTGCGGTGGGCTCGATCTGGTGTTCCCGCACCACGAGAACGAGCTAGCGCAGAGCCGGGCCGCGGGGGACGGATTCGCGCGCTACTGGCTGCACAACGGCTGGGTCACCATGGGCGGCGAGAAGATGTCCAAGTCCCTCGGCAACGTGCTGTCGGTGCCGAACGTGCTGAAAAGAGTTCGGCCGCAAGAACTTCGGTTCTACCTCGGCGGCGCACACTACCGATCCATGCTCGAGTACTCCGATCATGCGCTCGACGTCGCGGCGGAAACCTACCGCGGCATCGAGGCATTCGTCCTCAAGACCCAGGAGCGGGCCGGCGACGTCCCGGTGGGGAAGTGGACCGAGGAGTTCGCCGCCGCCCTCGACGACGATCTCGGTGTGCCCAAGGCGCTGGCCGCGATTCACGGCCGCCGCACCGAGGGCAACAAGGCGCTCGACGCGGGCGACCTGGCCGCGGCCAGGGAGATCGCCGGACAGGTGCGCGCGATGATGGGCATCCTCGGCGTGGATCCGCTCGACCCGCACTGGGTCGCGGGGTCCGCCGACGCGTCCGCCGCACACGACGCGTTGGACGTGCTGGTCCGCGCGAGCCTCGACGCGCGAGCGCGGGCGAAGGCCGACAAGGACTGGGCGGCCGCCGACGAGATCCGTGATCGGCTCGCCGCGGCGGGCATCGCGGTCACCGACACCCCGAACGGGCCCGAATGGGCTCTCGACACGAACCACAACGAAGCAGGGCAGTGATGGCTGGCAATTCGAGCAGGCGCGGTGCGATCCGCAAGTCCGGCACCAAGAAGGGCCAGGTCACCGGTTCCGGCGGCAAGGGGCGCCGCAGCCTCGAGGGCCGCGGTGCGACCCCGCCCGCGATCGAGCGGACCAAGCATCCCGCGGCCAAGCGGGCCCGGGCAGCGGCGAAGGCCGCGAACACCGGCCGTCCGGGCGGCAGCGCGCCGCGCGGGCGTGGCGGCTCGCCCCGCAAGGGCGACGACGGCCCGGAGAACGTGCTCGGCCGCAACCCGGTGCTCGAGTGCCTGCGCGCAGGCGTCCCGGCGACCGCGCTGTACGTCGCGGTCGGCACCGAGAGCGACGACCGGCTCAAGGAGAGCGTGCAGATCGCCGCGGACGCCGGCATCTCCATCCTCGAGGTGCCGCGCGGCGACCTGGACCGGATGAGCGCCAACGGGCTGCACCAGGGCGTTGCCCTGCAGGTGCCGCCGTACCGGTACGCCCACCCCGACGACCTCATCGCCGAGGCCCGCAAGCAGCAGGAACCGGCGCTCCTGGTGGCGCTGGACAACATCACCGACCCGCGCAATCTCGGCGCGGTGGTGCGTTCGGTCGCCGCCTTCGGTGGACACGGCGTGGTGATCCCGCAGCGCCGCAGCGCATCCGTCACCGCGGTGGCATGGCGGACCAGTGCGGGCGCGGCGGCCCGGCTGCCGATCGCCCAGGCCACCAACCTGACCCGGACCCTGAAGGACTGGGCCGCCAAGGGCGTCCAGATCGTCGGGCTCGACGCGGGCGGCGACACCACCCTCGACCAGTACGACGGCACCGGTCCGGTGGTGATCGTGGTGGGGTCCGAGGGCAAGGGCCTGTCCCGGCTGGTCCGCGAGACCTGCGACACCATCCTCAGTATTCCGATGGCGGGCCCGGTCGAGTCCCTCAACGCGTCGGTCGCGGCCGGCGTCGTCCTCTCCGACATCGCCCGTCAGCGGCGACGCTGACGCGCGACCCCGACCGGCCGTGAGCCCGGGTCCCTCCGCGGGGTCCGCTCGTGCGGTGTGGCGGGAGTTCGGTAGGCCGCTGATCGCGCCGACGGGCACCGGACCGCTCGACGGGGTGAGCGTCGCGGTCAAGGACCTGTACGACGTCGCCGGCCACCGGGTCGGGGCGGGCAATCCCGCCTGGCTCGCCGAATCGGCACCCGCCGCTCGCACCGCCGCCGCGCCGGCGGCGTTGCTCGCCGCGGGGGCGCGGATCGCGGGGATCGCCCGCACCGACGAGTTCGCCTACAGCCTGACCGGAACCAACGCGCACTACGGAACCCCGCCGAACCCGGCCGCGCCGGATCGGATTCCGGGTGGGTCGAGTTCCGGCCCGGCCAGCGCGGTCGCGCTCGGAGAGGCCACGGTCGGTCTCGGCACCGACACCGCCGGATCGATCCGAGTTCCCGCGTCGTACCAGGGTCTCTACGGGATGCGCCCGACGCACGGTGTCGTGTCGACGGACGGGGTGGTCCCGCTGGCACCGTCCTTCGACACCGTCGGCTGGATCGCCCGGGACGCGGCGACGCTGACCGCGGTCGGTCGGGTGCTGTTACCGGGCCGTGCCCGGCGATCGTTCACGCGAGCGATCGTCGCCGACGACCTGTCGTCGTTCGTGTCGGCGCAGGTGCGGGACGCGACGACGAGGGCGATCGAGGCCTGGTCGGGCGACTCGGGTCTGCCGCCGGTCGAGCACCGGCCGCTCGACGCCGGCCGACTGGCGGGTGCGGTCCGCGACTTCCAGACCGTGCAGGGCTGGGAGGCGTGGCACGCGCACGGGCCGTGGATCTCTCGACACTGGGACAGCCTGAACCCGGACGTGCGTGCGCGATTCGAGGCCGCCGCGCGCCACACCGCCGCCGACCACGAACGCGCGGTCGGCGGGCTGCGCCGGTTCGCCGCGGAGCTGGACCGATTCCTCGGCGAGCACCTGCTTTTGCTGCCGTCGGCGTCGTCGGTCGCGCCGACCCGCGCGGAATCGGCGCTCGGCGGCCCGGTCGTGGAGCGGGCCCGCGCCGCGACCTTCGCGCTCACCTGTGTCGCCGGTGCGACCGGCCGCTGCGCGGTCAGTGTCCCGGTGCCCACCGTGGACGGAATTCCGGTGGGGCTCAGCCTCGTCGGTCCTCGCGGTCGGGACCTCGACGTCCTCGAGCTCGCGGCGCGGCTGGGCCAGGTCAGTGGGCGCGGGCGAACCTGAGCGTCGCGCCGGGGACGAGTTGGGCCGCGGCCCCCAGGTCGTCGCCCACGACCACCGCGATCACGGGGTAGCCGCCGGTCACGGGGTGGTCGGCGAGGAAGAGGACCGGCTGCCCGCTCGCCGGGACCTGCAGCGCGCCCGCCACCATGCCCTCGCTCGGCAGCTCGCTTCGGTCGGCGCGCACCAGGGCCTTCGGGCCCGTGAGCCGCGCGCCGACCCGGTTGCTGTCCTGCGACACCGTCCAGACCTGACCGAACAGGGTGTCGAGCGCCTCGGGCGCGAACATCGCGTCCCGCGGTCCGAGGCACACGCGCAGGGTCGTGGCCCCGACGGTCGGGGGCGGGGGGATGAGGTCCTCGGCGGGCCACTGCCGCGCCAGTCGCCCGATCGGGACGCGGTCGCCGGCGCGGATCGGCGGGGGACCGAGTCCGGCGAGGGTGTCGGTCGACCGGCTGCCCAGGGTCGGCGCGACGTCCACCCCGCCGCGTACGGCCAGATAGCTGCGCAGGCCGTTGGTGGCGTGGCCGAGGGTCAGCACATCGCCGTCGGACAGATGCGTTGCGCTGTAGTCGCCGCACGGAATCCCGTTGACCAGCAGGGGGATCCGTGCTCCGGTGACCGCGACCGTCGCCTGCCCGTGCGCGCGGACCCGCAGGCCGCCGAGCGTCACCTCGAGGGTCGCGGCGGCGGGGTCGTTGCCCACCAGGCGGTTTGCGCTGTCGTGCGAGCGTCGGTCGGCGGCGCCGGAGGTTCCGACGCCCAGTGCCGCGAAACCGGGTCGTCCCCGGTCCTGAACCGTGACCAGGATCCCGCTGCGCACGACCTCGAGCCAACTCACGCCACAATTGTCACCCACCGGGCCGTAGCATCGGCGAATGTCGACCGCTGCGCTCTACGGGTTGGGAACTGCGATACCGCTGCTCGTCGGCGCGGCGGTGGGATTGCGTTACGACCTGCCGCGGACCG
This sequence comes from Rhodococcus sp. NPDC127527, assembly GCF_042672245.1. NCBI lineage: Bacteria > Bacillati > Actinomycetota > Actinomycetes > Mycobacteriales > Nocardiaceae > Rhodococcus > Rhodococcus sp. NPDC127527. Next base: position 70,842 of record NZ_JBHXVP010000010.1, on the reverse strand, counting down.
TGCTCGCAGCACTGATGGCCTTCGGCGCGGGCACCATGGTGGCAGCGGTGTCCACCGAGCTGTTCCAGCCCGCGTTCACGTCCGAGGGCGGTCTGATCGCGGGGTCGGCACTGATGGCCGGCGCGCTGGTGTACGTGGTCGCCGATCACCTCATCGAGAACAAACTCGGCCCCGCGGCGCTCGGTTGGGCGCTGATGCTCGGCTCGCTGCTCGACGGCATCCCCGAGAACACCGCGCTCGGTGTCTCGCTGGGCGGGGGAGGCGGCGTCGTGCTGCTCGTCGCGGTCGCGGTGGGCAACGTGCCCGAGGCGGTGGCCGGTGCCGCGTCGATGCGCAAGCAGCCGAATTTCAACGTGCGCCGGGCCCTGCTGCTGTGGACGGTCACCGCGGTCGTGTTGGTACTGGTGGTCGTCGCCGCGAACGCGGCGGCCGACAACATCCCGGACCGGTCCATCGCGGTGATCCAGGCGTTCGCCGGTGGCGCCACGATCGCGGTGCTCGCCGATTCGCTGATGCCCGAGGCGTACCGGGAGGGCGGCTGGTGGGTGGGTTTGTCCACCGCGCTCGGTTTCCTGGTCGCCTTCGCCCTCGGCGGATAGTCGCCGAGGACGGGCATCTCGACGGGCCGCGGTTGACTTCGAGTGCACTCGAGGTTCTAGCGTTGCGGTCATGCAGCTGACCGAGACCGAACCCCCGACCCCCGTTCGCGGCTGGCGTGAACTGCTCGGGCCCGCGTACCTCGGACCGATGGTCGTGCTGGCGGGCGGGGTCGCGCTCTACGCGATCAACATCTACCTGACGACCAGCCTGCTGCCGTCGGCGATCGACGAGATCGGCGGCGCGCGGTTCTACGCTTGGGCGACAACGATATTCCTCGTCGCCTCTGTGGTCGCCGCGGTGCTCGTCAGCAGGCTTCTCTCGGCGGCGGGCCCGCGCGGGGCCTACCTGGTGGCGATCGCGGTGTTCGCGGTCGGCACCGTCGTGTGCACGGTCGCCCCCGACATGACCGTCCTACTGCTCGGACGCGCGCTGCAGGGATTCGGCGGCGGCCTGCTCAGCGGGCTCGGCTACGCCCTCATCCGCTCCGTGCTGCCCGCGCACCTGTGGGCGCGGGCGTCGGCGCTCGTGTCGGGCATGTGGGGTCTCGGGACGTTCGTCGGCCCGTCCCTCGGCGGCGTGTTCGCCCAGTTCGGTGCGTGGCGGCTGGCGTTCGTGGTGCTGGCGGTTCTCGCCGCAGGCATCGCGGCCATGGTGCCGCGGTACATCTCGGGCAGCCGGGCCGACGCGTCCGCGGTGGACGCGGTGCCGGTCCGGTCGATGCTGTTGCTCTCGGCCGCGGCGCTGGTCGTGAGCGTGGCGAGTCTGGCGACGCGCGCCGGCGTCGCCGCCGCCGGGGTGGTGGCGGGGCTGGCGCTGCTGGCCGTCTTCGTGATCTGCGAGCGGACGTCGACCACCCGGGTGCTGCCCGTGATCACGTTCGCCGCGAGCAACCGGCTGCGGTGGGCCTACCTGACCATCGCGCTGCTCGCGATCGCGTCCACGGCGGAGACGTTCGTCCCACTGTTCGGCCAGCGGCTCGGTGGGCTCGCGCCGGTCGCCGCGGGGTTCCTCGGCGCGGCGCTGGCGGTGGGCTGGACGATCGGCGAGCTCTCCAGCGCCGGCGCCGCCCGGCCCCGGACGGTCCGGGCGGTGGTGGTCTCGGGGCCGGCCCTGGTCGCGTTCGGCTTTCTCGCCGCGGCTCTCTCCCAGCGCGAGACGTCGTCCGGCTGGGTGATCGCGACCTGGGTCCTGGCCCTCGTGGTGGCCGGCGCGGGCATCGGAGTCGCGTGGCCGCACCTGGCGACGTTCGTGATGGGCAGCGTGGACGATCCCGGCGAGGGCGGCCGCGCGGCCGCGGCGATCAACACGGTCCAGCTGGTGGCCAATGCGTTCGGGTCCGCGCTGGCCGGGGTGCTGGTCAATCTCGGCGGCTCGATGTCGGGGTCGGCGCGACTGCTGTTCGGGGTGTTCGCGGTGATCGCCGTCGCCGCGGTGCCGATGGCGTGGCGCGCGCAGCCGGCCCGGTAGGCGCCGCGGAGGCGTCGGTCAGAGCGCGTGGAAGCGCACGGTGACACCGGGCCGGAGCAACGCGGGCGGGTCGCGTTCGGCGTCCCACACGAGCGTCTCGGTGCTGCCGATCAACTGCCAGCCGCCCGGCGAGGACCGCGGGTAGACGCCGGAGAACTCGCCCGCCAGCCCGACCGCCCCGGCCGGGACCGCGACTCGGGGCGTCTCACGACGCGGCACCCGTAGCGAGGGGGCGCCGCCGACGAGGTAGCCGAAGCCGGGGGCGAATCCGGAGAAGGCGACCGTCCACCGACTGCCGGTGTGCGCGGCGATCACGCCGTCGACGCCGAGGCCGGTCAGTCGCCCGACCTCGGTCAGGTCGGGGCCGTCGTATCGGACGCCGATCCGGACCGACTCGGCGGCCTCGGCGGGCACACCGACCAGCGGCTCGGTCTCGCGGAGCCACCGCGCGACCGCCTCCCGGTCGGTGCTCGCGCGGTCGAAGCGAACCAGGAGGGTGCGGGCCGCGGGGACGAGGTCGAGCACCCCGGGACGGCGGTCGGTGTCCAGTGCGCGGAAGTGTGCGAGCACCGCGTCGAGATCCTCGTACTCGACCAGCACCGCGCTGTCGCCCGCGTCCAGCAGACGCATCAGACGAAGGCGGTCAGGGCGACGCCCGCGGCCTCGAGCCGCGCCCGGATCCGTTCGGCCAACGCGACCGCGGCCGGCGAGTCGCCGTGTACGCACACCGATTCGGGGTGGACCGTCAGGACGGTGCCGTCGACGGCCTCGATCTCGGACCGCTCGACCATCCTGAGCACCCGCTCGGCGACGACGTCCGGATCCGAGAGCACCGCGCCCGGTGTTCCGCGCGGCACCAGCTCGCCGGTGGGGGTGTAGGCCCGGTCGGCGAAGGCCTCGGTCACCGTGCGCAGGCCCGCGGCCTCCGCCTCGGCGAGGAACACCGAACCGGGCAGACCGAGGACCGGGAGGGTGGGGTCGTACGCGAGGACCGCCTCGACCACCGCCCGCGCCTGCCCGCGATGGTGGACGATCGTGTTGTACAGCGCGCCATGCGGTTTGACGTACCCCACCGCGGACCCGGCGACCTGCGCGAGGCCGTCCAGTGCGCCGATCTGGTAGATCACGTCGGCCGTGAGATCGGTCGGGGCGACGTCGACGAAGCGCCGGCCGAACCCGGCGAGGTCGTGGTAGCCGACCTGGGCACCGATCCGGACGGTGCGCCCCGCGGCGGCACGGCAGGTGCTCAGCAGCGTGGTCGGGTCGCCGGCGTGGAAGCCGCAGGCGATGTTGGCGCTCGTCACCACGGTCAGCATGGCGTCGTCGTCGCCGAGTCGCCAGGCGCCGAAACTCTCGCCGAGGTCGCTGTTGAGATCGATGGACGCCATCCCCGAATCCTAGGTGCCCGCGGCGCTCGCCGACGGTCGAGGCGTCAGGCGGCGGCCGGGACCGGCTTGCGTCCGGCGCCGCGGCCGCGCCGCGCCCCGACGGCCCGGCAGGCCAGGTAGATCACGAACGAGATGGTGGTGACGAACGTCGAGACCGGCACGCCCGGCGCGAGCGAGAGCAGGATGCCGCCGACCGCCGCCACCTCGGCGAACACGATGGACAGCACGGTGGTCCGCAGCGGGCTCGAGGTGATACGTGCGGCCGCGGCGGCCGGGGTGATCAGCAGCGAGAGCACCAGCAGCGCGCCGACGATCTGGACGCCGAGGGCGGCGGCCACACCGACGAGTACCGCGAACACGATGGACAGCATGCGGATCGGGACCCCGCGGGCCAGCGCGACGTCGGGATCGGTGCTGGCGAACAGCAGCGGCCGGTACACCACCAGCAGGACGGCGAGGACCAGCACCGCGCACACCAGGAGCAGTTGCAGCCCGCTGTTCCCGACGCCGACGATCTGCCCGACCAGCAGGGAGAAGCTGGTGCCGGTGCGGCCCGGGTAGAGCCACATGAACAGCACGGACAGGCCGAGGCCGAACGACATGATCACGCCGATCACCGAATCGCGTTCGCGCGCCTTCGAACCCAACAGGCCGAACAGGACCGCGGCGACCACCGAACCGACGATCGCGCCGACGCCGACGCTCACCCCGGCGAGCAGGGCGGCCGACGCGCCGGTCAGCGACAGCTCGCTGGTGCCGTGCACCGCGAACGACATCTGCCTGCTGATGATCAGCGGCCCGATGGCGCCCGCGAGCAGTCCGAGGATCGCGGCGGCCAGCAGCGCCTGCTGCACGAAGTCGTAGTGCAGCAGGTCCAGGGTGGCCTGCCAGTCGAACATGTTCGACAGTGCGTCGGAGAGCTTCTCGTTCATGCGTGGTCCTCGTGGTGGACACCCTCGTCGCCGCGGCCGCCCGCGCTGCCGAGCGCGTCGATGGCGTCGCCGGTGCCGACGACGACCAGCCTGCCGCGTACGTGCAACACCTCGACATCGGTCTGGTAGAGCTCGGACAGCACCTCTGAGGTCATCACCTCTGCGGCGGTGCCGATGCGGAAGCGCCCGTCCACCAGGTACAGCACCCGGTCGACGAGCGGCAGGATCGGATTGATCTCGTGCGTCACGAACAGCACCGCGGTGTCGTGGCCGAGTCGGCGCCGGTTGATCAGGTCGGAGACCCGGTGCTGGTTCGCCAGGTCGAGGCTGAGCAGGGGTTCGTCGCACAGCAGCACCCGGGGATCACCGACCAGTGCCTGGGCCACCCGCAGTCGCTGCTGCTCGCCGCCGGAGAGCGACCCGACCGGTGCGTCGGCGTACGACTGCGCTCCGACCTCGGTGATGGCGGCGTCGACGATCGCGTTGCGGGCGCGCCTGCCTCGCAGCCCCGTTCCCCAGCGGTGACCGTCGACGCCGAGTCCGACCAGGTCGCGGCCGCGCAGCGGCAGACCCTCGTCCATGGACTTCTGCTGGGGGATGTACCCGACGTGGGCGTTGCCGGCCTTGGCCGGCGTGCCCGCGACCCGGGCGGTCCCACCGGACAGGGGCACCTGGCCCAGCAGGACCTTGAGCAGAGACGTCTTGCCGGATCCGTTGGGGCCGAGAACTGCGACGAACTCGCCGGGCGCGACCTCGAGGTCGAGGCCCGACCAGAGGGTGCGGTCGCCGTAGGCGAGCCGCGCGCCCTGCAGTTGTACCGCGGGGGCGGTGGGTTCGGTTGTCACGTGGTGGCCTTCGGTGTCCGTCAGCCGAGCGGTGCCGGGCCGAGCGCGGCCGCGAGCTGCTCCGCGTTGTTGGTCTGCCACGTAATGTAGTCGACCCCCGTGGGGAGGGTCTCTGTCACCTCGACCACCCGGATACCCGCGGCCTCGGCCGCGGACCGGATGTCCTTGGTGACCTTGTCCTGGGTCTGGGTGTTGTAGACGAGAGCGCCGACCTTCTTCGCCGCCAGCAGGTCTCGGGTCGCGGCGATGGCGGCAGGCGGCGGGTCGTTGCCGTCCTCGATGGCCTTGGTGAAGTCCTCGGGGGTCTTGTCGTGCAGGTCGGCGGCGGCGAGCAGGTAGTGCGCGATGGGCTCGGTCTGTGCGACCGGGGCCTGCGGGTGGTTCTTCGCGATCGACGAGGTGACGGCGGTGATCGCGTGCAGCTTCTCGTGGTACGCGGCGGCGTTGGCGGTGTACGCGGCGGCGTTTGCCGGGTCGAGCTCGCCGAGTTCGGTGGCGACCTGCTTGGCGACGGCGTCGACGGTGGGTACGTCGTACCAGACGTGCTCGTTCACCGCGCCGTGCGCATGGTCGTGGCCGTCGTGCGAATCGGGCGCTGCGGCAACGGGTGCGGCGGCGACGGGATCGGCGGCGTGGTCGTGTCCGTCCGCGAGGTCCGACTCCGAGCCGTACAACTCGAACGCGTTGACCGTGCGCTTGTCGCGGGTGCTGCGCAGGACGTCGTCGAGGAATCCGTCGTAGCCGCCCCCGTTGTAGACGATCAGGTCGGCGTCGGTGAGCCTCGCCGCATCTCGCGGGCTCACCTCGTAGGAGTGCGGGTCGGCCGCCGGGTCGGTGACGATGGAGGTCACGTCGGCGCGGTCGCCTGCGACCGCGGCGGCCACCGAGCCCCACACGTTGGTGGAGGCGACGACGCTGATGCGCTGTCCGTTCGCTGCCCTGTCGCCCGCCGAGGCCGACGAACAGGCGCTCAGGCCGAGTGCGGCGACGGCGACCAGACCGATCGCGGCGAACCCTGCCGCGCGCGGGCGGGCGCGGCGGAACCGCTGGGGCTGGAAGTCGACCGGAGGCATGTCCAAGATCTTAATGGAAACCGTTTCCGTTGTACATTAGCGGGGTCGTGCTTTCGGTCACCCCGGGCATTGCGTACCGTCCCGTTATGCCCCGGTCCCGTCATCCACGTCGTCAGGCGACGCTGGCGTCGCTGGCTGCGGAGCTCAAGGTGTCCCGAACCACGGTCTCCAACGCCTACAACCGGCCCGACCAACTGTCCGCGGAACTGCGCGAGCGGGTCCTCGACGCGGCCAAGCGGCGTGGCTACCCGGGGCCGGATCCGGTCGCCCGCTCGCTGCGCACCCGACGGGCGGGCGCGGTCGGGCTGCTGCTGACCGAGGCGCTGAGCTACTCGTTCCGGGACCCGGCGGCGATGAGCTTCCTGGCGGGACTGGCGGAGTCCTGTGAGGCCGCCGGTCAGGGTCTGCTGCTGGTGCCGGCCGGACCGGGTCGCGACGACGTCAGCGCGGCAGCGGTCGTGCAGCAGGCCGGGGTGGACGGCTTCGTCGTCTACTCGGTCGCCGACGACGACCCGTACCTCGCGGCCGTGGTCGAGCGCAGGCTGCCGATGGTCGTGTGCGACCAGCCGCGCGAGATCCCGGGCGCGTCGCTGGTCGGCATCGACGACCGCGGGGCCATGCGCAAGGTGGCCGACTACCTGTTGTCGTTGGGGCACGAGGAGATCGGCGTGGTGTGCATGCGGCTCGGGCGCGACCAGCGGGACGGCACCGCCGACGCGGAGCGGCTCCAGTCGCCGAACTTCCACGTCCAGCGGGAACGGATCGCAGGTGTGCGCGACGCGCTGTCCGCGGCCGGACTCGACCCGGCGTCGCTCACCGTGATCGAGCGCGCCGAGCACAGCGCGAAAGCCGGGCACTCCGCCGCCGAAGAGGCGATGACGGTGAATCCGCGCATCACCGCTTTGCTGTGCACCACGGACGTGCTGGCCCTCGGTGCGCTGGACTTCGCCCGCTGGGGTGGGCTCGACGTGCCCGGCCAGCTGTCCATCACCGGATTCGACGGCATCGACGAGGCGTTGAGGGAGGGACTGACCACGGTCCGCCAGCCGGCCGAGGAGAAGGGTCGGCGGGCGGGCGCGCTGTTGCTCAGGCCCTCGCATCCCGGCATCGCGACCGTCGAGATGCTCGACACCGAACTCGTTCGCGGCCACACCGCTGCGCCGCCCTCACCCGGCGGAGGGCGACGCACCCGTCGTCGGTGAGGTCGATCCCCGCGGCCCCGAGGGATCAGCTGAGCAACTGCGCGCAGCGGAGCAGCCCGATGTGGCTGTACGCCTGTGGGTGGTTGCCCAGCGATCGTTCGGCGACCGGGTCGTACTCCTCGCTGAGCAGGCCGGTCGGGCCGGCCGTCTCGACCAACTGGGCGAACAGCGCCTCGGCGTCGGCACGTTGTCCGGTCAGCAGGTAGGCCTCCACCAGCCAGGCCGCGCACAGGTGGAATCCGCCCTCGCCGCCGGGCAGTCCGTCGTCGTGGTGGTACCGGTACACCGTCGAGCCGCTGCGCAGTTCGGCCTCCGTCGCGGTCACCGTCGCCGCGAACCGAGGGTCGGCTGGGTCGATCAGCCCGGACAGTCCGATGTGCAGGGTGGCCGCGTCGAGGTCGGTGCCGTCGTAGGCGGCGGTGAACGAGCGCGCGCGGTCGCTCCAGCCGCGGTCCAGGACCTCGTCGGCGATCTCGGCGCGCAGCGCCGACCACTCCGGCTCGGCGTCGCGGCCGAAGACCTCGGCGAGGGTCAGAGCGCGGTCCACGGTCACCCAGCACATCACCTTCGAGTACACGTGGTGACGGGGGTTGCCGCGGATCTCCCAGATGCCGTTGTCCGGTTCGGCCCATCGGGCCTGGACCGCGGAAACCATGGCGCACACCAGGTTCCAGTCGGCGTCGGTCACCGGCTCGGCGACGCCGTGCTCGGCGCGGGCGTGCGCCAGGTGCGAGATGAGGTCCACGATCGGACCGAACACGTCGAGCTGCACCTGCGAGTTCGCCGCGTTGCCGATCCGCACCGGCCGCGAGCCGCTGTAACCGGGCAGCGAGTCGATCACGGCCTCGGCGGGCAGGTTGCCGCCGTAGATCGTGTACAGCGGGTGCAGGCGTTCGGGCCCGGGAAGCGTCTCGAGCACGCCGTGCACCCAGGTCAGGAATGCCTCGGCCTCGCCGAGCGAGCCCAGCGCGACGAGCGCGGACGCGGTCAGCGCGGCGTCACGCAGCCAGCAGTAGCGGTAGTCCCAGTTGCGGACTCCGCCGATCTCCTCGGGGAGCGAGGTGGTGGCGGCGGCGAGGATCGAGCCGGAGTCCGCATGCACGAGCCCGCGCAGGGTCAGCGCCGAACGCTTCATCAGACCGCGCTTGCGGGTCGGCAGCTCGAGGCTTTCCGCCCAGTCGCGCCAGTACGACTCGCTCTCCGCTCGGCGTTCCGGCTCGGGTATCTCGGAGGGGCCGAGTTCGGAACTGCCGCAACGTAGTTCGAGCAGGACCGGCCCCTCGGACGGGTCGACGACCGCGCTGGCGGTCTGCTGCACGCCGTCGCTGGAGATCTCCCAGTGCACGCCGGGGGAGCGCAACACCACCGGATCGCTGGTGCCGTACACGCGCAGGCCGTCCTCCTCGAGCTCGAGATGGACCTGGACCTGCCCGAATTCCGGGCGGGGCGCGAAGGTCACCACGGCCTTGGCCCGGCCGGTGATCATCCGGATCAGGTCGGTGCGCCCGGGTCCGACGTCGTGCGGCAGGTAGTCGGTGACCTGCAGGCTCGCCCACCGGGTCTGCACGGTCATGGTGCCGTCGATGTAGCGCTGGCTCAGTGGAAGGGCGGCGCGGTGCGGCGCGACGGTGAAGTGTCCGGCCCCGACTCCGCCGAGCAGGTGTGCGAACATCGCGGCCGAGTCCGGTTCGGGATGGCACAACCAGGTCAGGGTCGCATCGGGGGTCAGCAGGGCCACCGAGCGCGGGCTGGCCAGCATGGTCAGTCGCTGGATCGGGGTGGCGCTGTCGCCGTGCAGCCAGGTGTGCCGCTCCTCGAGCAGGAACGCCAGCGCGGCGCTGACGTCCTCGGTGCTCGCCACCCGGTACTCGGCGAGCGTGTCGCCCTCGCCGACCTTGATGCCGACGTCGGGTCCCTGCAGCCGGCTGAAGGCCTTCTCGTCGGTGACGTCGTCGCCGAAGAACACGGTCGCCGACGCACCCTCCCGGTGTCGCAGGATGTCGAGCGCCTCGCCCTTGTCGGTCGCGATGACCGCGAGCTCGATGACGGCCTTGCCCTCGGTGACCTGCACCCCGTTCCAGGTGGCGGCGCCGCCGCGTACCCGCTCGAGCGCGGCCTCGCCGATCTCGGGCGCGGCGTTGCGCACGTGCAGCGCGGCACTGGCCGGCTTGATCTCGACCGTGAGGCCCGCGCCCTCGGCCGCGATCTCCTGCAGTTCCTCGGTGAGTTCGCGCAGCAGGCGGCGGGCGTCGTCGCTGATCTCGTGCACGAAGCCGACGTCGAACTCGGAGCCGTGACTGCCGACGAGCTGCACCTCGACGGGCAGCCGCGACAGCATGGCGAGGTCACGCAGCGCGCGCCCGGAGATCACCGCGGAGGTCGTCGCGGGCAGGCTCGCGAGCGACCGTAGCGCTCGCACGGATTCCGCGTGGGGGAAGGCCTTCGACGGGTCGGACACGATCGGGGCCATGGTCCCGTCGTAATCGGACGCGACTAGTAGACGCGGCGTCCTCGCGACGGACACGAGACGCCTGCGGAGCTCGACGGGTAGATCCTGCGCACTCACTGCGCGAATTCTACTTATGGAGTGACGGGATCCTTGTAACCGCCGCCGAGAAGAAGTTCAACGGTCAGTTCGAGCCGCTTCGCCACGTCGGTGGCGGAGGAGCGACGCGTCAGCCACGCGACCAGATTCGACAGCCACACATCGGAGATGACACGGGCGATCGCGAGCTGCTCCTCGGACGGGACGCCGTCGCTCATGGCCCTGGCGAACAGCGAGTCCATCAGCTTGCCGACCTGGTCGACCTCGGCGGCGGCCGACGCGTCGGCGAACATGAACGCGCGCGTCATGGCCTCGGTGAGCAGCGGGTCGCGCTGCATGGCGCGGGTGATCTGGCCCAGGATCAGATGCATGCGCTCGATCGGGCTGTTGCCCGGCGGCATCTTCCTGCGGGAGTCGATCTTCTCGAATTCGTTCGCGAGCGCCGAGACCAGGAGATGCACCTTCGACGGGAAGTAGCGGTAGAGCGTGCCCACCGCGACGTCGGCGCGTTCGGCGACGGCGCGCATCTGCACCGCCTCGTATCCGCCCTTGGACGCCAGCGCCAGCGTCGCGTCGAGGATCCGCTTGCGGCGTTCACGCTGCGCATTGGAACTGAGGTCGTCGTCGGTCAGCGTCGAGACAGTCCCGTTGTTTGCGGAGGACTTGTCCGCGGAACGACTACGAGAGGAGGAGGTCATCGACGAATTCCTTGAGTTTCGGCCGAGGATGCTTCGTGTGGATCCGGCTCGGCCTTGACTCCGGACCAACATAGAGATTAGAACACGTTCTAGACGGTTTTGTCAGTATCGAAAGGTTGGACCTCCTTGTGACGATCGCCACGACAGACGAGCAACGAGCGGTCCAGGAATCTATTCAGTCCTGGGCGCGTGCGGCGCATCCCATCGAGACGCTGCGCTCGGGTCCGGCGGACTCCTGGCGTTCGCACTGGTCCGCGCTCGCCGATCTCGGGCTGTTCATGGTCGCGCAGGCCGAGGAGGTGGGTGGCGCGGACGGCGAGATCGTCGACCTCGCGGTCATGCTCGAGCAGGCCGCGACCGAGCTCGCCTGCGGCCCGGTGCTCTCCACCGCGCTCGCTGCGCTGGTGGTCGGCCGCAGCGGCGAGCCGGCGGCCAAGCAGTGGGGGCCCGAGCTGGCCGAGGGTGCAGTCCCGGTCGGTGTGGTGATCGACGGAGCCGTGCCCGCCGAGGCCGACGGCGACGGCGGACTGGTGCTGTCCGGCGCGGCCGGCTTCGCGCTCGGCGGCGCGCCCGGTGTCGCGGTGCTGCTGCCCGCCGCCGTCGGCAATGCAGTCACGTGGTGCCTGGTCGAGGCGGACGCGCCGGGCCTCGGTGTCGAGGCGGTCGAGAACGTCGACGTGAGCACCCCGTTGGCCTCCGTGACCTGTGACGGGGTGCGGGTCTCCGCGGACCGCGTGCTGTCGGAGGTTCGCCCCGGGCTGGTCCGCGACCTGGTGGCCACCCTCGCCGCCGCCGAGGCCGCCGGCGTGGCCGGCTGGTGCCTGCGAACCGCGGTGGAGTACGCCAAGATTCGCGAACAGTTCGGCAAGCCGATCGGTTCGTTCCAGGCGATCAAGCACCTGTGCGCCGAGATGCTGTGCCGGGTCGAACAGATCCGCGCGGTGGCGTGGGACGCGGCGGTCGCCGCGGAGTCCGGCGAGGAGCTGCCGGTCGCGGCCGCGGTCGCCGCCTCGGTCGCGTTGGACGCGGCGGTCGACACCGCCAAGGACTGCATCCAGGTGCTCGGCGGAATCGGCTTCACCTGGGAGCACGACGCTCACTTCTACCTGCGTCGGGTGCTCTCGCTGCGGCAGCTGCTCGGCGGGTCGGCGGCCTGGCGGGCCCGGGTCGCCGAGCTGACCAATGCCGGCGCGCGGCGCCACCTCACCGTCGACCTCGGCGAGCTCGAGGCGCAGCGCGACGCCGTCCGCGGTGAGCTGGAGGCGATCGCCGCGCTGCCCGAGGACGGCAGGCGTGCGGCGTTCGCGGAGTCCGGGTACCTGGCCGCGCACTGGCCGCAGCCGTACGGCAAGTCGGCCAAGGCGGCCGAGCAGATCCTGATCGGCGAGGAGCTCGTGCGCGCCGGACTGGAGACGCCGAACCTGGTCATCGGGTGGTGGGCGGTGCCGACGATCCTCGAGCACGGCACGCCCGAGCAGATCGAACGCTTCGCCATGCCGACGCTGCGCGGTGACGTGATCTGGTGCCAGCTGTTCAGCGAGCCGGGCGCGGGTTCCGACCTCGCCGCGCTGCGCACCACCGCGGAGAAGGTCGACGGCGGCTGGAAGCTGCAGGGTCAGAAGGTGTGGACCTCGCTTGCGCGTGAGGCGGATTGGGCGATCTGCCTGGCACGCACCGACAAGGACGCCCCCAAGCACCGCGGCATCACCTACTTCCTGGTGGACATGCGCAGCGCGGGCATCCGCATCTCCCCGCTGCGGGAGATCACCGGCGACGCCCTGTTCAACGAGGTCTTCCTCGACGACGTGTTCGTCCCCGACGACTGCGTGGTCGGACAGATCAACGGCGGCTGGAAGCTGGCACGCACCACCCTCGCCAACGAGCGCGTGGCGATGAGCGGCGGCTCCTCGCTCGGCAAGGCGATGGAGGAACTGCTCGAGCTCGCCGGCCGTGGCGGGTCGAACCCCGTCACCGACGACCGCGTCGGCTTCCTCGTCGGCGAGGCGATGGTCGGGTCGCTGCTCGAGCACCGGACCACGTTGCGTCAGCTCGACGGCCAGGACCCCGGTCCGGCGTCGAGTGTGCGCAAGCTGGTCGGTGTCCGGCACCGGCAGGCGGTCGCGGAGTTCGCACTCGAGCTGGCGGGCACCGCCGGTGCGGTCGAGGGACCGCTCTCGCGCGAATTCCTCAACACCCGATGCCTGTCCATCGCGGGCGGCACCGAGCAGATCCTGCTCACGGTCGCTGCCGAGCACCTCCTGGGGCTGCCGCGGAACTAGCCGTCAGGACACTGTCGGGACCTTCGGAAACCTGATACAACTTAGAACACGTTCTAACTCGTAGGCGGGATTGTTCAGCGTGGATTTCTCTCTCGATCAGACTCAAGAAACGGTGGCGGAGATCGTCGTCGGCCTGTTGGCCCGCGAACCCTCCGATCCCGCCGACACCAGCGGGTTCAACCCGGCGTTGTGGGAGGCGATGGCCAAGGCCGACCTGCTCTCGCTCGCCGTACCCGAGCGCCTGGGCGGCGCCGGGCTCGGCCTGCCCGAGGTGCTGCCCCTGCTCACCGAGGTCGGTCGCGGTGCCGCTCCGGTGCCCGCGCTGGCGACCCTCGGCTTCGGCCTGCTGCCGATCCTCGCGCTCGGTTCGGACGAGCAGCAGGACGCGCTGCTCGCCGAGGTCGCGACCGGCCGAATCCTCACCGCCGGGCTCAGCGAGCCCGGGGCGGCCTTCCCGGCCGCGCCGTCGACCACGGCGGTCGCGGACGGCGACGACGTGCTCGTCAACGGGCTGAAGGTGGCGGTGCCGTTCGCGGACGTCGCGTACCGGATCCTGGTGCCGACCGACGCGGGCGTCGTACTGGTCGCCCCGGACGCCCCCGGTGTCAGCCTGTCGAGAATCTCCTCGTCCTCGGGCAGCCCGGAGTTCTCGGTGCGCCTCGACAACGTGCGGGTCCCCGCCGCTGAGGTCCTGGGCGGCGACAACGCCGTCCTGTACCAGATCGCACAGGCCGCGATCGGCGCGTACGCGGACGGACTGCTCGCCGGCGCCACCACACTGACCGCCGAGCACCTGCGCACCCGTGAGCAGTTCGGCAAGCCGCTGGCGACCTTCCAGGCCGTGGCCCAGCAGATCGCCGACGTCTACGTCACCTCGCGGACCCTGCACGTCTCGGCGCTCGCGTCGGGCTGGCGGGTGTCGGAGGGGCTCGACGCCGACGACGATCTCGAGGTGCTGTCCTACTGGATCGCCGCCGAGGTGCCCGCCGCGATGCGCACGCTGCACCACCTGCACGGTGGGCTCGGCGTCGACGTCACCTACCCGATGCACCGCTACTTCTCCATTGCCAAAGACCTGGCCCGCCTCGTCGGCGGTGCCTCGTCCCGACTCGACCTCGTGGGGGCCCGGTGTTCATCGATCTGACACCGCAGCAGCGTGAGCTGCAGGCGGAACTGCGCCGATACTTCGCCAACCTGATCTCGCCGGAGGAGGCCGAGATCATGCTCACCGAGCGGCACGGTCCGACCTACCGCGAGGTGATCCGCCGGATGGGCAAGGACGGCTGGCTCGGCGTGGGCTGGCCGACGGAGTTCGGCGGTCGCGGCTTCGGCGAGATCGAGCAGCAGATCTTCGTCAACGAGGCCGTCCGCGCGGACGTGCCGCTGCCGTCGGTGACGTTGCAGACGGTCGGACCGACCCTGCAGGTGTACGGCACCGAGGAGCAGAAGCAGAAGTTCCTGCCCGCGATCCTGGCTGGTGAGGTCCACTTCGCGATCGGCTACTCCGAGCCCGACGCCGGCACCGACCTGGCCGCGCTGCGCACCACCGCGGTGCGCGACGGCGACGACTACATCGTCAACGGCCAGAAGATCTTCACCACCGGCGGCCACGACGCGGACTACATCTGGCTCGCCGTGCGCACCGGTGACGCGGACTCGCGTCACCGTGGCATCTCGATCCTGATCGTGGACACCAAGGACCCCGGTTTCACGTGGACCCCGATCATCACCGCCGACGGCGCGCACCACGTCAACGCCACCTACTACTCCGACGTCCGGGTGCCCGCGAGCATGCTCGTCGGAGAGGAGAACAAGGGCTGGAAGCTCATCACCACCCAGCTCAACCACGAGCGCGTCATGCTCGGACCGGCCGGCCGAGTCGCGGGCCTGTACGAGAAGGTGCACGAGTGGGCGGCCAAGCGGGATCTGTTGTCCGAGCCCGATGTCCAGCGCGGCCTCGGAGAGATCCACGCGACCTACCGGCTCAACGAGCTGCTGAACTGGCAGGTGGCGGCGGCCACCGGCGACGTCGACATCGCGGACGCCTCGGCCACCAAGGTCTTTGCGACCGAACGGATCCAGCGTGTGGGACGCATCGCGGACGAGATCATCGGCGCGCACGGCGATCCGGGTGACCCGGAGACCGCGAAGCTGATGCACTGGCTCGACGTGCAGATCAAGCGCAACGTGGTCATCACCTTCGGCGGTGGCGTCAACGAGGTCATGCGCGAGCTCATCGCGATGGCCGGGCTCAGCCTGCCGAAGGTCCCGCGATGACCACGACGGAGGGTGCAGTGAGCGACAAGGAAGCATCGATCCTCGCTGCGGCGCAGCGAGTCCGGGACGGCGGTGCCAGCAAGCCGCGGGCCGGTCGTGACCCGATCAACATGCCGATGATCCGCAACTGGGTCGAGGCGATCGGCGACGAGAACCCCATCTACGTCGACGAGGACGCCGCCATTGCGGCGGGCCACGGCGGCATCGTCGCACCGCCGGCCATGGCGCAGGTCTGGACGATGCGTGGGCTCGGCGCCGTGCGCGAGGAGGACGATCCGCTCGGCCGGATGACGGAGATCCTCGACGAGGCCGGGTACACCTCGGTGGTCGCGACGAACTGCGACCAGACCTACCACCGCTACGTCCGCCCGGGCGAGGAGGTGACCATCGAGTCGGTCCTCGAAGACGTTGTGGGACCGAAGAAGACCGGACTGGGTGAGGGCTGGTTCTTCACCACCCGGAACTTCTGGAAGGTGGGCGACGAGGTCGTCGCCGAGATGCTCTTCCGGATCCTGAAGTTCGCACCCCCGGCGAAGGCGGAGGCCGCCCCCGCGGGATCCGCGTCGTCGAGCCTGGGCGAGTCGCTCGACGACCTCGACCCGACCCGGATGCTGCGACCCTCGCAGTCCCGCGACACCGAGTTCTTCTGGGAGGGCGTCGCCGCCCACGAGCTTCGCCTCCAGCAGCGACCGGACGGCTCGCTCCAGCACCCGCCGGTCCCGGCGATCTGGAAGGACAAGTCCGAGCGCACCGACTACGTGGTCGCGTCCGGCCGCGGCACGGTGTTCAGCTACGTCGTTCACCACGCGCCGAAGGTGCCGGGCCGTTCGCTCCCGTTCGTCGTCGCGCTCGTGGAACTCGCGGAGGGCGTGCGGATGCTCGGCGAGCTGCGCGGCGTCGACCCGAGCGAGGTCACGATCGGGGCGCCCGTGCAGGTGGAGTTCCTCGACCTGCCCGGCGACGACGAGACCGGACAACAGCCGTGGACGCTGTACGCGTGGCGTCCCGTGAAGGAGCAGTGATGAGCTCGACCCTGACAGCGACGGTGGGGGAGACCCTGCCCACCCTGTCCATCCACGGCGACCCGACGTTCATCGTGTCGACGGCGTTGGCCACCAGGGACTTCCAGGACGTCCACCACGACCGCGACAAGGCGCAGCAGCGCGGTTCCAAGGACATCTTCGTCAACATCCTCACCGACACCGGCCTGGTGCAGCGGTACGTCACCGACTGGGCCGGCCCGCGTGCCGTGATCAAGTCGATCAAGCTGCGCCTCGGGGTGCCCTGGTACGCCTACGACACCCTGACCCTGACCGGCACTGTGGCGTCGGTCGAGGACGGTCTGGTCACCCTCGACATCGTCGGCAAGGACAGCCTCGGCGACCACATCAAGTCGACGGTCACCCTCGTGATGGACGGAGCGGGCGCATGAGCGACGCACTCTCGGGCAAGGCCGCCATCGTCGGCATCGGCGCCACCGACTTCTCCAAGGATTCGGGACGCAGCGAGCTGCGCCTCGCGGCGGAGGCAGTGCAGGCCGCCCTCGACGACGCCGGCCTGAAGCCGTCCGACGTGGACGGCCTGACCTCGTTCACCATGGACACGAACACCGAAGTGGCCGTGGCCCGTTCGGTCGGCATCCCGAACCTGAAGTTCTTCTCCCGCATCCACTACGGCGGCGGCGCGGCCTGTGCCACCATCCAGCAGGCGGCGATGGCGGTGGCCACCGGCGTTGCCGACGTGGTGGTCGCGTACCGCGCGTTCAACGAGCGCTCGGGAATGCGCTTCGGGCAGGTCAATTCGGCGCTGGTGCAGCAGGTGAACTCGTCGGGCACCGACAACGCGTTCTCCTACCCGCACGGCCTGAGCACCCCGGCCTCGTTCGTCGCGATGATCGCGCAGCGGTACATGCACGTGTACGGCGCCACCAGCCGGGATTTCGGGGCGGTGGCGGTCGCCGACCGCAAGCACGCGGCGACCAACCCGAACGCCTTCTTCTACGGCAAGCCGATCACGATCGAGGACCACCAGGCCTCGCGGTGGATCGCCGAGCCGCTGCACCTGCTGGACTGCTGCCAGGAGACCGACGGCGGCATCGCGATCGTGGTGACCTCGCCGGAGCGGGCGAAGGACCTGCCCAACACGCCGGCGATCATCGCCGCCGCCGCGCAGGGCAGCGGGGCGGACCAGTACATCATGACCAGCTACTACCGGGACGGCCTGAGCGGCCTGCCGGAGATGGGGCTGGTCGGCGACCAGCTGTGGGCCCAGTCGGGGCTGCGTCCGCAGGACATGCAGACCGCGGTGCTCTACGACCACTTCACCCCGTACGTGCTCATGCAGCTCGAGGAGCTCGGCTTCTGCGGTCGCGGCGAGGCGAAGGACTTCATCGCCGACGGCGCCATCGAGCTGGGCGGCCGGCTGCCGCTCAACACCCACGGCGGCCAGCTCGGCGAGGGATACATCCACGGCATGAACGGGATCGCCGAGGGCGTGCGGCAGATCCGCGGGACCTCCGTCAACCAGGTGCCCGACGTGCAGAACGTGCTCGTCACCGCGGGCACCGGCGTCCCGACGTCGGGTCTGGTGCTCACGGCCTGATCCACCACGAACGGGCGGTTGCCGCGGCTCCCTCACGGGGGTTGGCCGGGCAACCGCCCGTTCGGCGTATCCGGGGTCAGCGCACAGCTTCACCGGCGCGGGCGACCACTCCGCTCAGGTACGTCGCGACGGCGGCGGTGAGCAGGCGGCGGCTCGCGGTGGTACCCGGAGCCGGTCCGGTGATTGCCCGCATCCCGACCGAGCTCTCCCACACCAGTCCCTCGCACAGCGCCACGAAGTTGCCGCCGTCGACTTCGGGATCGCTCGATCCCAGGGCGCGGACCAGGTCCGTGGCCAGCTCCCGCGAGAAGATGCTGGTCGACAGCGACTGCTGAATCTCCTTGTCGTGCATCATCTCCAGCATCAGTGCGCAGCGGACCCGTAGGTCGCGAGCCCGATCGGCGAGCGTGGCGTCGAGCGCCGCGCCGATATCGGCGGCGATCCGAGTGATCGGCGGTGTCGCGTCCGGCGGTGGTGGGGCGAGTCGGGAGCTCCGGAAGTCGCGTCGGGAGATCTCGGTGAGGTGCGCGGCGGCTGCGACGAGCAGTTCCCGTTTGGTCCGGAAGTAGTACGAGGTGGACCCGGCCGGAAGTTCGAGGTGCCGGTCGACCGCGCGGTGGGTCAGCGCCCGGATGCCGTCCGCGTCGACTATGTCGAGTACGGCGTCCGAGATTCGTTCGCGCCGGTCGGTTCCGCTCGCCATCGTGGTGCCCTCTCGCTGATGCCTTCGTCACATTGCCGACTGTGACTCTACATTCGTAGAGTCGAGTCATGCGAACCCGTCACCCGAAGATCACCGTCGAGACCTTCGAACGCGCCGCCGCGGCCGCCGGCTTCGCGCTCGACCCCGGCCAGCTCGCGGTCGCCGCGCGGCTCGCACGGCTGGATCTGCGCCCCGGCCGCGGCGTCTACCTGTGGGGTTCGGTCGGCCGCGGCAAGACCTGGCTGATCGACGTCTACCGGGAGGCGCTGGTGGGCCGCCGGACGACCCGCGTCCACTTCCACGACTTCTTCCGGCGGCTGCACGCTCTCGTGCACACGAACGGGATCGACGGAGCGATGGATCAGATGCTGGACGGCTGCCAGGTCCTGTTCTTCGACGAATTCCACGTGCACGACGTCGGCGACGGTGCGCTGCTGGCCCGACTGCTGCGAGCGTTGGGCGACCGGGGGACGGCCCTGGTGGTCACCTCCAACTACCCGCCGGAGGGGCTGATGCCGAATCCCCTGTTCCACGACGGCTTCCTACCGACCATCGCGGTGCTGCGCGAGCGGCTCGAGGTGGTCGAGCTCGACGGCGGGCGCGACTACCGGATCGACAGGCAGGGGGCGAGCGGCGGCTTCGCTTCGGGTCGCTACCTGGTCGCCGCATCCGCGGAACCGGACGCGGACGAACGGGTCGTCCTGACACCGTCGAGTCGGCCGATCGTGGCCCGGGCCGTGCGGGGAGACCAGGTCTGGTTCGACTTCGGGGACCTCTGCGAGCAGCCGACCTCGACGCACGACTACCTGCGGCTCACCGCCGAGCACCGGCAGTGGGTGGTGAGCGGACTCCCGCCGATCGGGGCGGCGACGCCGGACGGGGTGCAGCGCTTCTGCTCGCTGGTCGACGTGCTGCACGACAGCGACATCCCGCTGACCGTGGTCGGCGCGGACTGGACACGGGACCCCTCGGTCACGGTGGACCGCGTGCACGACCTCGCTCGGACGCGGAGCAGGCTGTCCCTGCTGACGGCCTGAACGGCGCGGCTAGCCCGCGACCTCGACCGCCGCGCCGCTGTCCGGCGCCTGATCGCCGAAGCCTGTGCGCCGGTGGGTGATTGCCCACCCGAACAGCGCCGCGACCGGGAACATCGCGACGCCGTAGACGGCGGCGGGGACGGCGATGCGGGTGCTGTCGAGGAGGCCGACCGCGATGGTGATCGCGAGGGTGCTGTTGTGGATGCCGATCTCCATCGAGCTGGCGATCGACTGGTGGCTGGTGATCCCCAGTGCGCGCGGGACGACGTATCCGATGGTCAGGCTCAGTACGCAGAAGATCAGCACGACCACCCCGACGTCGGCGAGATAGCCCGCGATGTTCTCCCGTTCGGCCACCACGGTGCCGAGGACGACCAGCGCCAGCGCGACCGCGGAGCTGATCCGCACGGGGCGGTCCATCCGGTTCGCGAATCCGGGCCGCACCCGCCGCACCCACACCCCGATCGCGACGGGGATCAGCACGATCGCGAAGATCTGCAGCACCTTGGCGAACTGCAGTCCGAGCGGTCCGCCGTCCGGCGGGTCGAAGTAGCCGAGTGCGAAGTTGGTGATCAGTGGCAGGGTCACCACCGCGATCACCGAGTTCACCGCGGTGAGACTGACGTTGAGCGCCACGTCGCCACGGAACAGGTGGCTGAAGAGGTTCGCGGTGGTGCCGCCGGGCGAGGCGGCGAGCAGCATCATGCCCACCGCGAGGAGGGCGGGCAGGTCGAAGAGCAGGACGAGTCCGAAGGCGACGGCGGGCAGGACGACGAGCTGGCAGACCAGCGCGATCGCGACGGCCCTCGGATGCCGGGCCACCCGGGTGAAGTCGCCGACGGTCAGGGACAGACCGAGCCCGAACATGATGACCGCCAGCACGATCGGCAGACCAATGGTGGAAAGACCGGAGTTCATGTCTGCCTCGTCGTCGTCGGGAAGCGGTCGGGCGCGCTCAACAAATAGAGAACGGACGCCCCCGCGCCGGGAAACCGGACAATTCGGGTCGCTCGCGGGAGTGGTACCGGTCATCGGGACTGCGCGGCCGCCGCAGCCCTCGGGCCGGTAGTCATGGAGCGAGGAAGACCGAACTGAGGAGCGCAGGGATGGACGATTTCGACGGCAAGGTTGCACTGATCACCGGCGGCGCCCGAGGGCAGGGCCGGTCGCACGCGGTCGCATTCGCCGAACGCGGCGCCGACGTGGTGATCTGCGACCGCTGCGAGGACAGCCCAGCCGTGTTCTACCCGCTCGCCACCGAGGACGACCTGGCCGAAACGGTCCGGCTGGTCGAGGCGACCGGGCGTCGATGCATCGCGGTCAAGGCCGACACCGCGGACCGTCCTGCGATGGACGCGCTGGTGGCCCGCGCCGAGTCCGAGTTCGGTCGCGTGGACATCGCGGTCGCGAACGCCGGCGTGTCCGTCGCGGCCCCCGTGCAGTCGATGACGACCGCGCAGTGGAACGAGACCGTCAACTCCAACCTGACCGGCGTCTTCAACACCCTCGGCGCGGTCGCACCGGGCATGATCGAACGTGGTTACGGCCGGATCGTCACGATCTCCTCGATGCTCGGACGCGCGGGCAGCACGAACATGGTCGCCTACGCCGCCTCGAAGTGGGGCGTGATCGGCATGACCAAGAGCGCCGCGCTGGATCTCGCCCAGTCCGGCATCACCGTCAATGCGATTGCCCCGGGCAACATTTCGACTCCGATGATCCACAACGACGCCTTGTATTCCCTGATGCGCCCGGATCTGGCGGCCCCGACTGCGGACGACGTGGCGCCGGTGTTCGAGAGCCTGCACGCGCAGCCGGTGCCCTGGCTCGACCCGTACGAGATCACGCGCGCCGTGCTCTTCTTCGCGGCCGAGGCGAGTGCCCACATCAGCGGCACCGTGTTGCCGATCGACGCGGGCAACGCCGCTCGCGTCACCGGGTGATCGCCGCGCCGAGGAACGCCGTTCGACGCCGGCGGAGGCGGACGCCCCGGGAACGCGAACGCCGGTGGTGCCGGCGCGTGAGCGCGGACACCACCGGCGTCGGTGGAACGGGCTGGTGCGTTACGGCAGCAGCTGGTCCATGAAGGTGTTGCTGTAGATGTGGTGCGGGTCGAGCTCGTTGAACGTGTCGCGGGCGGTGTCCCAGTTGTCGCTCGCGGGCAATCCGTCCCGGTAGCTCTGGGGGAGGGCGCCGCTGATGATTCCGCCGTCGGTGTACGGGTTCGGGCCGAACGCCCAGCCCTTCGACCACTCCGGACGGAAGGTGTACTCCGAGCCGGTGTAGTGCGAGCGCATCCACTGCTCCATCTCGCGGTAGAACTCGAACATGCCGGGGGTGCCGGGAACGCCGAGCACGTTCAGCCAGATGGCGGTGTCCCAGTCCGGATGGTCCGGCCGCGGCCGCATCGCGGAGATGGTCGGCGCGCCGGCCGACGGGACCTTCACGTCGGCGGCCTGGTCGAGGCCGCAGCAGCGGATCTCGACGGGACCGTTGAGCGGGAACTTCCCCTGGGCCCGGTAGAACTCGATGCGCTCGTTGTACCAGGTGGTGAAGTCGTGGATGACCTGACCGATGTTCTCGCGCTTGGTGATGACGGCGCCGCCGCCCTCGGTCAGACGCAGGGTGGTCGCCTTGATGTAGAACTGGACGTCCTTCGACCAACCCCAGATGTCGTTCGCGTTCGTCGCGGCCAGTCCGGCGACCGTGGTGGAGTACATGGTCTGGCCGAACATCGGGGCGATGCCGGGCAGGCCGGAGTTCATCTTCCCGAGCAGGTCGGTGAGGACCTCGGGCAGGTTGTCCGAGAACGGGTAGTTGTACGGCCCGGTGACCTCCCGCGATCCGGCGGGCTTGCTGGGCGCGAGCGACCACACCTTGAGCCACGGCTTGTCGGTGAAGGGGTACCAGATGGCCTCGACGCCGCCGTTGGCCTTGACGTAGCTCTCGAAGGTGCGGCCCGATGCGCCCTTGGGCGCGAACATGTCCTGCCACTTGATGTCGGTGTAGCTCTGGCACCGCATCCGGAAGTTCGGGCCTGCCTGCAGGGTGACCGAGGTGAGGAAGGTGCGACCGAGGTTGGTCAGCAGCGGCTTGATCTGGGGATCGTTGCGCGAGTACGTCTTCTGGGCGTACTCGGTGCCGTTCCAGACCACCGCGGTCAGCGAGGTCACCAGGTTGGACAGCGAGCCGTAGGTGTGACCGGGTGCGGTGGCCTGGCCATCCGCGGGCAGGGCGGCGCCGTGCGCATCGACGGCAAGCGAGCCCGCGATGGACAGCACACCCGGGGCGGGGAGGTTCGCGAAGCCGAGGTTCTTCGTCTGCAGCGCGGTGGTGATCGCGTCCAGGGTGGCACCCGGACCCGCGGTGACGGTCGCCGGGGAGCCGCCCGCGTCGACCGAAACGCCGTTGAGGTGCTTCATCGTGTCGACGAGGATGACCTTGTCGACGGACGCGCCGTTGACGACGGTCAGCGGGGTCCAGCCGTGCTGGGCGCCACGCGGGCGCAGCGTGTAGCTGTTGGCGTGTGCCCAGTTCGCCAGGGTCACAACGTCCTCGGCGGTCTTCGGCGAGCACGTCCAGACGGCGTCCAGCATGATCTCCTTGGACCAGTTCTGGTACGCCTGCTGAGCCAGGTCGATGCCGCTCGGGAAGTTCGGGGGCGCCGGCAGCGTGGTACCGCCGGCGGATCCCGAAGCCGATCCCGACGACCCGAACGGAATGGCGTAGGCGGGTGTCCAGGCGCCCACTGCGCCCACGGCGAGGGCGCCGGCGCCCGCGGCGGTGAGGAAGCCGCGCCGGGACAATCCGGCGGCCGTGTCGTCCGTTTTCGGCATGCGATAACTCCAGTCGTGATGAGGGGGAGGATTCAGCGGTAGAGCAAGTTGGTCAGTTGTCCGGCATGTTAGGCGAGTGTGAGGACAACGTCAGCAAGTGCGGGTGAACTGTCGCGATCCGGGACGGTCGCCGAAATCAGCAGCCGGCCCGAGTCCTTCCAGATCCGGACGGCGAGGGACTCGCCCGGGTACACGACCCCGGCGAAGCGTGCCCGGTAGCCCTTCACCTTCGACGCGTCCGCTTCGAGCGCCACGTCGACCGCCGCCTTGCATACGATCCCGTACGTGCAGAGCCCATGCAGGATAGGCGCTGGGAAGCCTGCCGCGGTGGCGAATTCGGGATCCGAGTGGAGCGGATTGCGGTCGCCGCACATCCGGTACAGCAATGCCTGCTGCGGCAGGGTGGCCACCACGGTCTCGAAGTCCGGCGCGCGGTCCGGCAGCTCGACGGATTCCGACGGCCCACGCTCGCCGCCGAAGCCGCCCTCACCGCGGGCGAAGATCGACGAGCGCGCGGTCCACAGCGGGTTGCCGTCGAAGTCGGTGGTGACCGACTCCTGCACGATGACCGCGGCCTTGCCCTTGTCCCACACCTCGGCGATCCGAGTGGTGGTACGGCCGCTGCCCGCCGCGGGGATCGGCTGGTGCACGGTCACCTCCTGGCTGCCGTGCACCACCTTCGCGAGGTCGATTTCCACGCCGGGGAAGGACACCTTCGGTGCCTCGGTGGCATGGATGTTGGCCACCACCGTGGCAAACGTCGGCAGCACCTGCGGCTTGCCGTCCTCGAGGTAGCGCAACTCGCTGGAGTCGAGCGGGCGGGCGCCCGCTCCGATTCCGAGGTGGTAGAGCTGTACGTCCGAGCTGGTCCAGGTGAACTCCTGGCTGGGCAGCTCGGCTCCGATCGCGATGTCGGGATTGATGGGCACGAGGTGTCCTGTTCAGTTCGAAGTGGCAGCGGCAGAGCTGGACTCGGGGTCCGAGGCGCCCTTCGCTCGCTCGGCGATGTCGAGGACGGCGAGGTAGGCGAACGTCATCGCGGGTCCGATGGTCGCGCCCGGGCCCGCGTAGGTGTGGCCCATCACGGGGGCGCTGACGTTGCCGGCCGCGTAGAGGCCCTCGATGACCGTGCCGTCCTCGCGCACCGCGCGGCCGTCGACGTCGGTCTGGATGCCGCCCTTGGTGCCCAGGTCGCCCGGCACCATCTTGATCGCGTAGAACGGGGCCTTGCTGATCTCGGCGAGGCTGGGGTTCTTCAGGCGGGGATCGCCGTAGTAGGCGTCGTAGCCGCTGTCGCCGCGGCCGAAGTCCTCGTCCTTGCCGTTGCGGGCGAAGCCGTTGAACCGCTCGACGGTCTCGGTCAGCGCCTCGACCGGCAACCCGGTCTTCTCCGCAAGCTCGGCGATGGTGTTGGCCTTCACCACGATCCCGGCCTTGAGCCAGCGGCCCGGGAACGGCGAACGCGGGGTGATGCCGGCGAAGGTGTAGCGGTTGCGGTAGCGCTGGTCGAGGATCATCCAGGTCGGGATGTTCTCGCCGTCGCCCTCGCCCTGGCCGTACTTGCCGCCGTACATCATGTGGGTGGCCTCGACGTAGGGCGCGGCCTCGTTGCCGAACCGCTTGCCGCGGGTGTTGACCATCATCGAGCCGGGCAGGGTCCGCTCGGAGAGCGCGAACCAGGGGCCGCCGGTCAGTGGGATGGACGGGCCCCACCAGGCGTCGTCCATGAAATCGAGTGCGGCGCCGACCTTCTCGCCTGCGAGGATGCCGTCGCCAGTGTTGGCCTTGGCGCCGACGGTCCACTCGGTCCCGATCGGGCCGCGCTGGTACTTCTTACGCATCTCGTCGTTGTGCTCGAAGCCGCCGGAGCCCAGCACGACACCGTGCTTGGCGCGGATGACCTGCTCCTCGCCGTCGATCAGGACCTTCACGCCGCGCACGGCGCCGTCCTCGGTGTACAGCTCGGTCAGGGGGGTGTTGAGCAGGATCGGCACGCCAGCGTCGCGGAGGCCGATACGCATGCCCGCGACCAGAGCCTGGCCGCGCACGAGCAGATCCTTGCCGGACGCCTTGGCGGCCAGGAAGCGCATGCCGACCTTCATCGCGCGCATGGGGCCGCGACGGTTGCGCATCAGCAGGTTGAGCCACTTGTAGTCGGCCTGGGTGATGACGAAGTTCTTCGGCGCCTTCACGTAGTCCGGCTCGAGGTTCTTGCGGTCGTCGCCGAGCTGGTTGCCGTCGAACGGGGTGGGCTCGACGGAGCGGCCGCCGACTCGGCCGCCGGGGGCCTCCGGGTAGTAGTCCGAGTAACCGGGCACCCACTGCAGCTTCAGCGCGCTGTTCTTCATCACGAACGAGAGCATCTCGGGGCCGCGGTCGAGGTAGGTGTCGATCCGCTCGGGGGCGACCACGTCGCCGATGATGTTGTGCAGGTACTCGCGCGCGGCTTCGGGGGTGTCGGTGACGCCGTCGGCCTGGAGGACCTCGTTGTTGGGGATCCAGACGCCGCCGCCGGACCGCGCGGTGGATCCGCCGTAGTGGGCGGCCTTCTCGACGATGACAACGCTCAGCCCGTGGTGGGCGGCGGTCAGTGCCGCGGTCATGCCCGCGGCACCGCTTCCGACGACGACGACGTCGTATTCCTGCTTACTCATGTAGAACACGTTATAGAATGAGGTGGGCATGAGTCCATGCTTTCTGCCAGGAAGTATTGCCGAGATCGGCTGTGCGGCCGGTATGCAAACGAAACGCGTTGCAGTTTGAAAGGGGCGGTGCGCTGTGGCCTGGGATCTTTCCGCCGATGTCGTGGTGGTCGGAGTCGGCGTTGCGGGTGCCTCCGCGGCACTGGAGGCGTTGGCGGCGGGCGCGGACGTGATCGCGCTCGACCGGTTCGCCGGCGGCGGCGCCAGCACGATCTCCGGCGGCATCGTCTACGCGGGCGGCGGCACCAGGATCCAGCGCGACGCGGGTGTCGAGGACACCCCGGACGCCATGTTCGCCTACCTCAGCCGCGAGGTCGGAGACGCCGTCCGGCCGGAAACCCTGCGCAAGTTCTGCGACGAGAGTCCGGCGATGATCGACTGGCTCGCCGGGCACGGGGTGCCGTTCGAGGGATCGCTCTGCCCCTACAAGACCTCCTATCCGACGGATCGCCACTACCTGTACTTCTCCGGTAGCGAGGCCGCCGGCGGTTTCCGAGACGTGGCGCCACCCGCACCGCGCGGGCACCGGGCCAAGGGCAAGGGCACGTCCGGCAAGATGCTCTACCGGCCGCTGATCGACTCCGCCGTCGCCAAGGGCCTACGGCTCGAACAGCAGACGCGGGCGGTTCGGTTGCTCACCGACGACGAGGGCGCGGTGATCGGTGTCGAGTGCAGGAGCCTGCGGGGTGCGTCCAAACGGGTGCGTGCCCAGCACGCCCGACTGTCGGCGCTGTCGGCGAAGCCCGGGATCTACTACCCGCCCATGCGCAAGGCTCTGCAGAAACGGGTCGAACGGCTCGAGGCGGCCCACGCACGGCCGATCCGGATCGAGGCCCGATCCGGGGTGATCCTGAGTTCCGGAGGCTTCATCGCCAACCGCGGCATGGTCGCCGAGCACGCGCCCCGCTACCGAGGCGGGCTCGCGTTGGGCACCGCGGGCGACGACGGCAGTGGCATTCTCATGGGCACCGACGTCGGAGGGGCGACCGACAAGCTCGCCAGCATCTCGGCATGGCGATTCATCGTGCCGCCGAGTGCCTTTCTCGGGTCGCTGCTGGTGAACCGCAAGGGCGACCGGATGGTCGACGAGTCGCGGTACGGCGCGGCTCTCGGGCACGCGATGATCTCCGAGCACGAGGGGGAGGGCTGGCTCGTCGCCGACGCCGACCTGGTCGCCCGGGCCCGAGGCTCGCTCGGCGAGCAGACCAACTGGTTCCAGCGCATCCAGTCGGAGACCCTGATGCGGGTCGACCGGACGACCGGTGCCACCTTGGAGGAACTCGCGGGCAAGGTCGGCATAGACCCGGCCGGCCTGGTCGCGACGGTGGCCGCGCACAACGAGGCGATCTCCGCGGGCACCCCCGACCCGATGGGCAAGCCCGACGACTTCCGGCGCCCGGTCGTGTCCGGGCCGTTCTCGCTGTTCGACGTCTCCCTCAAGAAGAGTCTGACCAACCCCCTGCCGATGCTGACGCTCGGCGGCCTCGTCGTCGACGAGCAGTCCGGGGCCGTCATGACCGACGGCGGTAATGCGATCGACGGCTTATACGCGGCCGGTCGCACCGCGGTGGGGATTTGCTCGAACTCCTACGTGAGTGGGCTCTCACTTGCAGACTGTGTGTTCTCCGGCCGTCGTGCCGCCGCGCACGCTGCTCGTCGCGGGGCTTCCCGGTCCGGAGCTGTCTCGACGACTTAGTCGCACACGCTACCGAAGGGAACCCGACCCATGCTCTCGACCGAAATGCGTATCGATATTGCGGATCGACTGCATGCTGCGGAGAAGGGGTTCGCACCGCTCGACCCGTTGACGGTGCTCCATCCGGACATCGAGGTGGTCGACGCCTACGAGATCCAGTTGCTCAACGTCCGCCGCCGAGTCGCGGCCGGCGAGCGCGTGATCGGGCACAAGGTCGGCCTGACTGCCAAGGCGATGCAGGAGATGCTCGGTGTCAGCGAGCCCGACTACGGGCACCTCTTCGACACCCAGGAACTCCGGGAGGGGGAGCCGGTCGCCTGCTCGCGCTACCTGTTGCCCCGGGTGGAGGTGGAGGTCAGTTTCGTTCTCGGCGCCGATCTGCCAGGAGCGGGTTGTACCGTCGAGGACGTGCTGGCTGCAACGGAGTTCGTGGTCCCGTCGATCGAACTGATCGACTCGCGGATCAAGGACTGGAAGATCGGTCTGCTCGACACCGTCGCCGACAACGCGTCGTATGCCGGTCACGCGATCGGTACCGGTCGGGTCCGGCCTGGCGACATCGACCTCGCCGGCATCGACGTGACCCTGGCCGTCAACGGTGAGCGGGTCGCCGAGGGGCGCAGTGACGCGGTCCTCGGGCATCCGGCCAGGGCGGTGGCCTGGCTGGCGCAGAAGGTGGACAGCTTCGGGGTTCGGTTGAAGGCTGGAGACATCGTGTTGCCGGGTTCGTGCACTCGCGCCTTCGATGTCCGTCCGGGTGACCAGGTCTACGCCGAGTTCGGGGGGCTCGGTTCCGTATCTCTCCAATTCACATAGGAGTGGTTTCGATGGCCAAGGCGAGCGTTGCGATTGTCGGATCCGGGAACATCAGTACCGATCTGCTCTACAAACTGCAGCGATCGCGGTGGCTCGAGCCGCGCTGGATGATCGGCATCGATCCCGAGAGTGAGGGTCTCGCCCGAGCACGCTCGATAGGCCTCGAGACCTCGGCGGAGGGTGTCGACTGGCTGCTCGCCCAGTCGGAGAAGCCCGACCTGGTGTTCGAGGCAACCTCGGCGTACGTGCACCGCGACGCTGCCCCGAAGTACCGGGCCGCCGGAATTCGCGCCGTCGACCTCACTCCGGCGGCGGTCGGCCCGGCGGTGGTGCCGCCGGCGAACCTGCGCGAGCATCTCGACGCCCCGAACGTCAACATGATCACCTGTGGCGGACAGGCCACCATCCCGGTCGTGTACGCGGTCTCCCGCGTTGTCGACGTGCCCTATGCCGAGATCGTCGCGTCGGTCGCCTCGGTCTCGGCCGGCCCTGGCACCCGCGCGAACATCGACGAGTTCACCAAGACCACCAGCCGCGGCGTGGAGGTGATCGGCGGGGCCCGCCGGGGCAAGGCGATCATCATCCTCAACCCGGCGGACCCGCCGATGATCATGCGCGACACCATCTTCTGCGCGATACCGGAGGACGCGGATCGAGGCGCGATCACCGACTCGATCCACCGGGTGGTCGCCGACATCGCGCAGTACGTGCCCGGGTACCGACTGCTGAACGAACCGCAGTTCGACGAGCCGAGCGTCGTCTCCGGCGGGTACGCGACCGTCACCACCTTCGTGGAGGTCGAAGGTGCGGGCGACTTCCTGCCGCCGTACGCAGGCAATCTCGACATCATGACCGCGGCGGCCACCAAGGTGGGCGAGGAGATCGCCCAGAAGCTCCTGCGCGTGGAGGCGTGACCGACATGACTCGCACCGGCAGCACCGTCCATTTCGATCCCTCGTGGGACGTCCGGGTCACCGACACCTCGCTCCGGGACGGCTCGCATCACAAGCGGCACCAGTTCACCGGCGAGGAGGTGCGCGCGATCGTCGGTGCCCTCGACCACGCCGGCGTGCCGGTCATCGAGGTCACGCACGGTGACGGCCTCGGTGGCTCGTCGTTCAACTACGGCTTCTCCAGGACCCCGGAGCAGGAGCTGATCACGATCGCGGTGGAGACCGCGAAGCGGGCGAAGATCGCCTTCCTGATGCTGCCCGGCGTCGGGGTCAAGGAGGACATCATCGAGGCCCAGGACAACGGAGCCTCGATCTGCCGCATCGCCACGCACTGCACCGAGGCCGACGTGTCCGTCCAGCACTTCGGGCTGGCGCGCGAGCGCGGGCTCGAGACGGTCGGGTTCCTGATGATGGCGCACACCGTCACGCCCGAGAAACTGGCCCGGCAGGCACGCATCATGGCCGATGCCGGCTGCCAGTGCGTGTACGTCGTCGATTCCGCAGGCGCACTGGTGCTCGAGCAGGTCGCCGATCGCGTCGAGGCCCTGGCCGCGGAACTCGGGCACGACGCGCAGGTCGGTTTCCACGGCCACGAGAACCTGGGCCTGGGCGTCGCGAATTCCATTGCGGCCGTTCGGGCCGGCGCCAAGCAGATCGACGGCAGCACCCGACGTTTCGGCGCCGGTGCCGGCAACGCGCCCGTCGAGGCATTCGTCGGGGTGTGCGACAAGATCGGGGTCAAGACCGGCATCGACTTCTTCGCGATCGCCGACGCCGCCGAGGACGTGGTTCGCCCGACGATGCCGGCCGAGTGCCTGCTGGACCGGCAGGCCCTGATGATGGGCTACGCGGGCGTGTACTCGAGCTTCCTCAAGCATGCCGAGCGGCAGGCCGAGCGGTACGGCGTCTCCGCCGCGGAGATGCTGGTCCGGGCCGGCAAGCGCAAGCTCGTCGGGGGGCAGGAGGACCAGTTGATCGACATCGCGCTGGAGTTGCAGCGCGAGCAGGCCGGGGCCTGACCGCCGGGCCCGGCGGGGATCACTTCTTCTCGAGGAGGTACTTCGTGACGTCGGGCCACGTCTTGAACTTGTCCGAACCGAACTCGATCAACTCGCCCCCGAACTTGCCGGCGCCGATGGCCTTCCGGTCGTCAACCAGGAAGTCGCCGCGGTTGAGGTTCTTGCGCAGTATTGCCCGGCCACCGACATCCCGGGCGGGGACGAGAAAGGGGCGTGCATCCCCTCGGATGCACGCCCCTCGTTCCGTGTCGACTACTCGGACTGCGCGTCGCGGACCTCGAGGATGCCCTCCATCACCGCGTGGTTGATGCTGTTCATCAGCCGCGGGCAGGTCTGCCGCGACCCGGTGCGTCCGCCTGCGCTGACGAACTCCGGGCACACCGTGGCGGGATCGGCCTGCCACTGGATGCTCGTGTGTTTGAAGCTGTTCTTCCGGACCAGCACACAGGTACCGCACGCGCGGCACTCCACCTCCTGCAGCCCCTGCTCGAGGTAGGTCTGGTGGTCGACTGCGGTCTGCGCACGGACGGCCTCGACCCGGGCCGGGCTGTCTGCGTAGTTCGGGGCCTTGGCCCAGGTCGAGGTCATCGTCACACGCCTGTCTTGTTCTCGGCCGCGGCCTTCTCCTCGGCCTGACGGGCGAGGTTCGCGTCGACCTCGCGCTGCCACGCCTCGACGGCCTTGGTGGTGTCGATCTCGAACTCGAACCGCTGCGTCATCTTCTCGTCGATGTCGGCGACGTCGACGTAGAACTGCTCGTACCAGCGTCGTAGCTGGTAGACCGGGCCGTCCTCCTCGCAGAGCAGCGGATTCTCGATCTTGGTCTTGTTCTTCCAGATCGCGACGTCCTGCTCGAAGCCCATCGCCACACCCTCGGTGAACTTGCGTGCCAGCTTCTCACTGGTGGCGTCGTCGAGGCCCTTCGGCTTCTCCACGCTCACGCCGTACATGAGCATGAAGGAGTCCTGCGTGATCGGGTAGTGGCAGTTGATCAGGACACTCTCGACCTTGTAGCCGCTGTAGTTGTTGTGCAGCCAGTTGACCATGTACGACGGGCCGAAGTACGAGGCCTCCGAGTCCAGGACGGACTCGCCGTACTGGGTGCCCATGTTGCCGACGTCCGGTCGGCCGTGGTTCTGGAGGTACTGGGTCGCGACGTGGCCCTCGAAGACGTTCTTGAAGTACTTCGGGAATCCGAAGTGGACGTAGAAGAAGTGCGCCATGTCCACGACGTTGTCGACGATCTCGCGGCAGTTCGAGCCGGTGACCACGATCCGGTTCCACTGCCAGTCGGTCCACTCGTCGGTGAGAACCTCCGGCAGCTCGGGGATCGTGACGTCCTCCGGCGGCGGGTTGCCCTCGGGGTCGTGCCAGACGAAGAGCTGCTTGTTGCGCTGCAGCGTGGTCCACGAGCGGGTGCGTGCGAGCGGCGGAACGCGACGGGCGTAGGGGATGCCGGTGCACTTGCCGTTGCCGCCCCAGCGCCAGTCGTGGAACGGGCAGGCGATCGAGTCGTCCTTGACGGTGCCCTGGCTGAGGTCACCGCCCATGTGCCGGCAGTACGCGTCGAGA
Organism: Rhodococcus sp. NPDC127527; assembly: GCF_042672245.1. Classification (NCBI taxonomy): domain Bacteria; kingdom Bacillati; phylum Actinomycetota; class Actinomycetes; order Mycobacteriales; family Nocardiaceae; genus Rhodococcus; species Rhodococcus sp. NPDC127527. The sequence continues at coordinate 38,601 of NZ_JBHXVP010000010.1, read as the reverse complement.
ACGTTCAGCTTGCCCTCGCTGTCGGCGAAGACGACGAGCTTGGTGCCGAACGCCTCCACCGAGTGCGGCTTGCCGTCGAGGAACTCACTCTCGAGGCCGATGCAGTGCCATCCGCGGGCGTACCGCGTCGGGGTGCTGCCTACATCGATCTCACGAACGCCCTTGCCGGATGCGCCGCTCTTCTGCGTCATCTGTCCCCTCACATCCCTTCGTTCTTGTTACTAGAACACGTTATAGAACTTGTGCCAGTTTTGCTAGATATTCATGCGGGTAGCCGCAGTCAGGGACTTTTGTCGCAGTGAGCCCCCAGTTGCTCGACACGAATGGGAACGTGTTCTAGTCTCAGGGGAAAGTGAACCTCCGAGCCGCACGACACAAGAGGAGTGACCAGTGGGTGAGCACGACAGCCGCGTGGTGATCGAGAAGCTGAACGAGCTTCTGCCGACCCTGCGCGAGCGCGCACAGGAGACCGAGGATCTTCGTCGCATCCCCGACGACTCGATCAAGGCGCTCCAGGAGGCCGGCTTCTTCCGTCTTCTCCAGCCCGCCCAGTGGGGTGGCTACGAGGCCGATCCCGTCACCTTCTACACGGCGGTCCGCAACATCGCGAGCGCGTGCGGCTCCACCGGTTGGGTCTCCGGCATCATCGGCGTCCACAACTGGCACCTGGCACTGTTCGACCAGCAGGCGCAGGAGGACGTGTGGGGCCAGGACACCGACGTGCGGATCTCCTCGTCCTACGCGCCGATGGGTGCCGGTGAGGTCGTCGACGGCGGCTACAAGGTCAACGGCGCCTGGGCCTGGTCCTCGGGTTGCGACCACGCCACCTGGGTCGTCGTCGGTGGTCCTGTCATCAAGGACGGCCGCCCGGTCGACTTCGGCAGCTTCCTGATCCCCCGCGAGGACTACCAGATCGACGACGTGTGGAACGTCGTCGGCCTGCGCGGCACCGGCAGCAACACGGTCGTCGTCAAGGACGTGTTCGTGCCGCGTCACCGTTTCCTGAGCTTCAAGGCGATGAGCGACCTGACCGCTCCGGGTCTCCAGCAGAACACCGCGCCGGTCTACAAGATGCCGTGGGGCACCATCCATCCCACCACCATCTCGACCCCGATCGTCGGCATGGCGTACGGCGCCTACGACGCCCACGTCGAGCACCAGGGCAAGCGAGTGCGCGCTGCCTACGCAGGCGAGAAGGCCAAGGACGACCCGTTCGCGAAGGTGCGGATCGCGGAGGCCTCCAGCGACATCGACGCCGCCTGGCGCCAGCTGTCGGGCAACGTCGCCGACGAGTACGCCCACCTGCTCGCGGGCGAGGACGTGCCGCTCGAGCTGCGCCTGCGGGCCCGTCGTGACCAGGTGCGAGCCACCGGTCGCGCGATCGCCTCGATCGACCTGCTCTTCGAGAACTCCGGTGCGACGGCCCTCGCGAACGGCACTCCGATCCAGCGTTTCTGGCGCGACGCGCACGCCGGCCGGGTTCACGCGGCCAACGACGCCGAGCGCGCGTACGTGATGTTCGGTGGCGCCGAGTTCGGCCTGCCCCTGACCGACACGATGGTCTAGGGGAGAGTCGATGACGGCAACCGAAGAACTCACCTACGAATCCACCTCCCGCTTCGCTCAGGTGCGGCCCGACCTGCAGCTGCACTACCACGAGGCCGGCGTCGGCAACGGGCCGACGATCGTGCTGCTGCACGGCGGCGGTCCCGGCGCGTCGTCGTGGTCGAACTTCGCCAAGAACATTCCCGTGCTGGCGCAGCAGTTCCACGTGCTCGCCGTCGACCAGCCGGGCTACGGCAAGTCGGACAAGCCGACCGAGCATCCGCAGTACTTCCGGCACAGTGCCTCGGCGCTGAAGGATCTGCTCGACACCCTCGGCATCACCGAACGCGTTCACCTGCTGGGCAATTCGCTCGGCGGCGGCGCCGCGGTGCGCTTCGCCCTGGACTACCCGGACCGGGCCGGCCGGCTCGTGCTCATGGGCCCGGGTGGGCTCAGCGTCAACCTGTTCGCGCCGGACCCGACCGAGGGCGTCAAGAACCTCGGCAAGTTCAGCTACCAGCCGACCCGCGAGAACCTCGAGGCGTTCCTGCGGATCATGGTCTTCGACCAGTCCCTCATCACCCCGGAACTGATCGACGACCGGTTCGCCGCGGCCAGCACCCCGGAGTCGCTGGCGGCGGCCAAGGCGATGGGGAAGTCCTTCTCCGGCCCTGAGTTCGAGCTCGGCATGCTCTGGCGTGATGCCTACAAGCTGCGCCAGCGCGTGCTGCTGATCTGGGGCCGCGAGGATCGGGTCAACCCGATCGACGGGGCGCTCGTCGCCCTCAAGATGATCCCGCGGGTGCAACTGCACGTCTTCGGCGGCTGCGGCCACTGGGCGCAGCTCGAGAAGTTCGACGAGTTCAACCGCCTGGCCGGCGACTTCCTTCTCGACAGTGACATTGCCCGAGGCTCCGCCCGAGAAGGAGGCAAGTGATGGGTATTCGTTCGCTCGCGTACATGCGCATCGAGGCCACCGACATGGCGGCCTGGCGCGAGTACGGTCTCAAGGTTCTCGGCATGATCGAGGGCAAGGGCACCAACCCGGACGCCCTGTACCTGCGTATGGACGACTTCCCGGCCCGCCTGGTGATCGTGCCGGGCGAGAAGGACCGGCTGCAGGTCTCCGGCTGGGAGACGGCCAATGCTGCCGGCCTGCAGGAGGTTCGGGACAACCTGGCCGCCGCGGGAGTGCCGTTCAAGGAGGGCACCGCCGACCAGTTGGCGGACCGTCGCGTCGTCGAGCTGATCACCTTCGAGGACACCTCCGGCAACACCCTCGAGGTGTTCCACGGTGCCGCGCTCGAGCACCGGCGGATCGTGAGCCCGTACGGGCACAAGTTCGTCACCGGCGAGCAGGGTCTCGGGCACGTGGTGCTCACCACGAACGACGACGAGGCCTCGCTCCGGTTCTACCGGGACGTCCTCGGGTTCAAGCTGCGCGACTCGATGCGCCTGCCTCCGCAGATGGTTGGCCGTCCCGCCGACGGCGAGCCGGCCTGGCTGCGCTTCCTCGGCTGCAACCCGCGTCATCACAGCCTCGCGTTCCTGCCGCTGCCGAACCCGACCGGGATCGTGCACCTGATGGTAGAGGTGGAGAACTCGGACGACGTCGGCCTGTGCCTGGACCGGGCGCTGCGCAAGAAGGTCAAGATGTCGGCCAGCCTCGGCCGGCACGTCAACGACCTGATGCTCTCGTTCTACATGAAGACCCCGGGCGGGTTCGACATCGAGTTCGGCTGTGAGGGACTCGAGGTCGAGGACGAGAACTGGATCGCGCGGGAGAGCACCGCAGTGAGCCTGTGGGGTCACGACTTCACGGTGGGAATGAAGTAGTGAGCTCGTCCGAGGTGGCATCAGAGACGGGTGCGACGATCGACCCGCGTCAGTTCCGCACCGTGCTCGGTCAGTTCTGCACCGGCGTCACGATCATCACCACGGTCGACGACGGCGAGCCGGTCGGGTTCGCGTGCCAGTCGTTCGCGGCGCTGTCGCTCGATCCGCCGCTGGTGCTGTTCTGCCCCACCAAGGGCTCACGGTCCTGGGCGGCGATCGAGCGCACCGGGAAGTTCTGCGTGAACGTACTCGCCGAGGAGCAGCAGTCGGTGTGTGCACGATTCGGCTCCCGTGAGCCGGACAAGTTCGCCGGAATCGACTGGACACCTTCGCCGTTGGGTTCGCCGATCATCGACAAGTCGCTCGCGCACATCGACTGCTCCGTCGAGACCGTCCACGACGGCGGTGACCACTACGTGGTGTTCGGCAGGGTGTCGTCGATGAGCGAGATCAAGACCGAGCGCCCGCTGCTGTTCTACCGCGGGCAGTACACCGGCATCGAGCCGGACAAGACGGTCCCCGCGCCCTGGCGCGACGACCTCGAGGCGTTCCTCACCGCGACCACGGAGGACACCTGGCTGTAAGGCCGCACAGACCCGGAGGGGCGAAAAGGGAAGGGCCCGTTCACGCGAACCGCGTGGACGGGCCCTTCCTGGTGTTCGTCCCGGTGCACTCGCCGAGCGAGATCAGGACCGCGAACGGCCGTTGCTGTTCTATCGTGGTCGGTACACAGTCATCGAGCCGGCGAAGTGGCGGGACGACCTCGAGACGGTCCTGACGGCAGTAGGGTTCTCACAACAGAGAGGCGGAACGCGGTGCACGTGTCCCGTGGACGACGACAGGCGTTGGCACGGGGTGCGATGGGTGCGCTCGCCCTTCCCCTGGTCCTCGTCGCACCCGCCGCGGCCGATCCGGCCGCAGCGGGTGCGACGCATGTCGGGGTCGTGGAGGCACGGTCGTGTGCCAACCTGGGTGTCACGATCCCGCTCGACCCGGGGCAGGCCGAGCGGGCCCGGGCGATGCTCCCGGCCGGATTCGCCCTCGCCGCAATGCCCACGATGCTGGTCGAGACCTCGACTTGCGCGGGTGCGGACGTGAACGGAACCGAGATCGGCCGATTCCACCTGTCCGAAGCCGCACTGTCGGTCGAGCCGCCGCGGCCGATCGCGTCGCCGCGACTGGGTGAGGCCGTCGCCGAGAACATCTACATGATCTCGCAGTTGGACACGAACGAGTTGCTGTCCGAGTTCAAGTCGGGGCTCGGCTATCGCAGCGAGCTCGTGGACATCACCCTCGACCTCGGCGCGCCCGATCAGCTCGGCAGGCTCGCCTCGGCGACGGCCGGCGGTGAACTCGCGCCGACCGCGGCCACGGCACAGCTGACGCCGTCACTGCTTCCCGACGGGGTGCGGGTACCGAACCCCGGAATCGTGTACAAGTTGTGGACGCGGGATGCGCAGGGCCGCTATGTGGTAACCACGAACGCGAACATGACGATCGACCGCCCCGCGGCGGGCGTCGGGACCGTGACTGCTCCGGAGGGCACCGCGGTGCACCGGATTCTCGGCGGGGACACCGCGACCGGCATCGCGTTCTCCGGGCGCGCGGAGCGCTTCGTCAACGACACCTTCGTCATCCCCGCGGGCTGACCGCGCAGCGGCTCGTGTCCCGCGCGCAGACACTCTCGCCCGCCTCGGCTTCGAGGCGGGCGAGAACGCGTCAGACGGTGAACTCCGCGGAGGTGCCGGTGAACGGCGCGATCGAACCGTCCGGGTTCTTGCGGTCGCCGAAATGTTGGATCCGGTAGCGGCCGGCGGCCGTCCCCTCCGGCACGTCCCAGGTGATGCGCGCGACCGAGGCGTTCGAACCCTCACGGCGCCAGTGGTACTTGGTGGACCAGTCGCCGTCGTCGGCGTGCCGCACCCACCGCCCGCCGTCGAGTCGCTGGACCTCGAAGAAGGTGCCGCGGCGGTGCAGGTTGTTCTTCGGATGCCCGGTGGAGAACTCGACGGCCACCTGGGTCCCGACCGCCGCGGCGGCGGAGGGCTGGATCAGTACGTCACCGAACTGGCGGCCCGGCGTCGGCGCGTCTGCCGGGACGTCCGGGCCGAAGCTCGGCTGGAATCCGGACAGGTCGCGGGGTGCGGGTCCGCGGGGCACCTCGGCGCCGTCGCGCATGGCGATCGCGAGCTGCGCGTAGCCCTGCTGGTAGGCGGGAAGGGTGTTGCGGCCGAACAGCGTCGAGCCGCCCTCGTACTGCTGGGAGTCGTACTCCTCGGGGGTCGTGCAGTAGCTCGAGTACGCATTGGCGTAGCCCTGGAAGATCACCTTCTCGAGCGGCACGCCGAGTTCCTCGGCGACCGTCCGGCGCACCCGCAACCCCGAGACGATGGTGAACTCCGCGGGTCCGCCGACCACGTAGAGGTCGCCGATCCGGATGATCTGGATCTTGAGGACGTGCGGCACCCAGCCGTCCGGTGGGAGCAGGCCCACGGGCACGACCACGAGCTTCGGCGCCTGTGCGTCGGCGAGCCACTGGGGAGTCTTGGTGTCGATTCCGCCGAGGGCGTCGATCACCGGGTTGCGGGTGCCCTCCGGGAAGATCGGGATGGCGGGGCCGTCCTCGGTGCTGCCTGCGGCCATCGACGCGCCGACGCAGGCGGGCGAGGTGCGCTGCGGCTTACCGTCGCTGGTGTAGCGACCGTCGACGAGCTGGTTCGCCATGTCGAGGTACATGATCCGACTGTCCACGACCGTGGAGGAGATCGGCTCGGCCGACTTGAAGGCGACGCGCGCCGCGGCGAGTTGGCGCTCGCCGATCAGCCGGGTGTTCTCGAACTCGTCGTCGGTCGGACCCTTGCCGGGCTCGAGGTCCAGGTTCGGCGACATGTCGCCGGTGTTGGTCTGCGGGAACGACGCGACGAAGCTCGGCTTCCCGTCGAGGTAGCGCACCCCGGCGACGTCGTGCTCCCAGAAGTAGGCGGCGGCACCCTTGTTGTCGCCGGAGATGAGCTTGTTCTCCTCGGTGAGCGAGGCCCCGTGGGTGGGGAACCAGCCGATGGCGCCGACGTTGTCGCTGCCCTGGCTGACGCGAAGCACCCGCATGTGGCTGTCGATGCCCAGCGGGTAGTAGTCCTTGTCGCTCTGCGGATTCCGGTCGAAGGCGACCCGGGAGCGGTTGACGCTGGCATCGGTGAGTTCGCTGTTGCCCAGTGCGACGGTGCCCGGCGCGAGGTTGTCGTGGGCGGCGCTGATCGCCTCGACCAGGCCGTCGACCTCGGCGTTGAAGACCAGCGGCTGGAAGCCGAGGGTGGCCAGGCTGTACGCGTAGTCCTGCGACGCCCCGCCGCAGGCGGCGTGCGAGTGCACGGCGGTGAGCATGACGTTGCGTTCGGTGTAGGTGTTGCCGTACTTCTGGCTGAGCCGAACCATGACCGCGTCGTGCACGGCCTGGAAGATCATGCAGGTGTCGGCGCAGACGAAGACCACCCGAGAATCGTCGGCGCCGGCGAATATGTAGGCGCGCACGCGGGTGCGCTGATGCAGTCCCTCGGCGCGCTGCTCGAAGCTCGAGTAGCCCATCATGCCGTTCTCGGCGACGGGTCCGGTCATGTCGGACAGGCCGACGCCCACACGGAACCCGCCCTTGGCAGGCGCGGTCCGCGCGTGCTCGGTGGTGCGCGGCGCCGCTGCGGTGGCGCGGCCGGCGCCGAGGGCGGCCAGCGCCGGAGTGGCAGCGGCCCCCGCGAGCACGCTGCGTCGACTGATCGTCACGACGGAATCCTTTGCGAGATGAGAAGAATGCGATTTGGTCAAGTGTCCAGATGACAGCACACACGACGAGGCGGCGATTGGCAAGGGGTTTGGCGCACTTCTGTCGCGGCGCCGATCAGCCTAGGATTGGCCGTGGCGATGGAAGATCGCGGTGGGAACCGTCCAGCGGTCCCGGCGGAGTCGTCTCGCTGAACTCCCTCGCGTCGACTCGGCTGGCAGGTTCCCGGTTGTCGGGTGCGCGCGCCATCGTCCGTGCATCCGGCGTGGCAGAGCAGTTCGCCCACCAGGCAAGGATCCCTGCGCATGTCCAAGACACTGAAGACCGAAGAATCGATCAACATTCAACGACCCGTGGCCGAGGTGTTCGAGTACCTGTCGAACCCCGACAACGTCACGAACTGGAGCAGCAACGTCATCGACTACAGGCTGGTCTCGGGCAAGGCGGACGAGGTCGGAGCAGTGTTGTCCCTCGCGGTCAAGGCCGCCGGCGTGCGGGTCGAGGGTACGGAGGAACTGACCGAGTACGAGGCGAACAAGCGAATGGGGTTCCGGTCGAAGGAAACGAAGATCGGCTACACGAGGGAACTGGACTTCGCGGCGGACGGTGACGGCACCCGGGTGACCTTCCTGCAGGAGTCGGAGGCGGGCACGGGACTGTTCAAGTTTGCCGATCCGATCGTGCAGCGGCTCTACGCGCACGATGTGCGGGGCAACCTGGAGAAGGCCAAGACGATCCTCGAATCCTGATCCCTCACACCGGCTTCGCGTCCCCGAAGGTCATCTTCAGGTTCGGGATCGACGACGTCATCAGCGCTCGCCGGGGCAACCCGACCGCACGCAACTCGTCGGCAATCGGATGCGAGCCGAGTGTGAGATCGGCACCTCCGATCCTGGACCGCACACCGCTCGGGTGCATGTCCCAGGCGGTGTGGCGGGTGATGCCGTCGAGATGCGAATAGGCCTCCAGCGAGGTGCTGGTCCCCGACCCGGGCAGCCGGATGCCCGGCCTCAGGGTCAGCGACGCGATCAGTTGCCCGTCCCTGCTGACGGAGGCTCGCTTGACCCGGCTCGAGTGGTCGGCGTCGAACTCCGCCAGTACCTTGGGGAATCCCCAGATCCCGCGGCCCGCAGCCATGGTGAACTCGCCGTCGACGGGCAGTTGATGGATGAGGGTGCCCGCACTTCCCGTCGCGAGCGAGCGCAGGTCCGCGGGCACCGATGTGCCGCGGGAGGCCAGATGGTTGCGGACCATGAAGGTGACGCCGAATTCGTTGTAGGGGCCCAGGTCCCCGTCCACGTAGTCGACGAACACGAGCGCGCACAGGCCGCGGCCGGGCCGGTACTGCAGGATCTCGAGCCCGGTGTAGTCGATCACGGACTGCGCCGCGGCGGTCGGCACCGAGTACATCGCCATGAACGCGGAGGCCTGGCGAATCTGCACGGGCATCTCGACCCGCCGGCCGAGGACTTCGTGGGAGGTTCCGCTGCCGGACATCATTGCGGCACCACGCCACGCAGGCCGTCGGCGCCGTAGGCCTGCTCGAGCATCGAGCTGAAATCCGGTCCACGGCGCAGCATCTGGCCGCCGTCGACATTGATGATCTGACCGGTGATCCAGGTCGACTCGTCACCGAGGAGGAACCGGGCGAGCCGCGCGACGTCCTCCGGTTCGCCGATACGCGGCAGGGGAGTGCAGGCCCGGTAGTCGTCGAGTAGCGGGCCGCCGTCGGTGATGAGCGCGACCAGGTCGGTGCGCGTCAGGCCGGGCCTGATGCAGTTGACGCGGACGTTGCTGGCGCCGAGTTCGTCGGCGCCGAGCTGGACGAGGTGGTCCACGCCGGACTTCGAGACGCCGTAGGCACCGAACCAGCGATGGGTGTTGCTGCTGGCGATCGAGGAGATCGCGACGAACGATCCACCGCCGCCTCGAACGAGTTCGCGGGCAGCATGTTTGAGCGTGAGCATGGTGCCGGTGACGTTCAGCTCGACGGTGCGGCGCCAGGCGTCGACATCGAGCTGGGTGACAGGCGCGATGGTCTCGTTGCCGCCGGCGCAGGCGACCACGCCGTCGAGCCGACCGGTGACGGCGGTCGCGGCGCGGACGGCGCTCGCGACCTGCTCCTCGACGGTGACGTCGGCGGCGTGGTGAGCGATCGAACCGCCGTGTTCGGGTGTGACGGTCGCGGCGGCCGCCACGAGCTTGTCCGGCGTGCGCCCGCAGATCGTGACGTGGGCGCCGGACTGCGCGAGCAGCTCGGCCACGCCGAGTCCGATACCGCTGCCGCCTCCCGTCACCAGCACGGACTTGCCCTCCACGGCACCTGTCCCGTTCGCGACCACCACGCCCTCCCTCCGCTCGCAACCCGTTCTACCACCGGAAGGTGTATTCCGGACACGTAATCCGTGTGTCGGGAATAGGGTCGGAATCAACCTGTGTGGACAGGTTCCGGGGCTGCCGACCGAGGGGACGAAACCATGCGACCCGACATCGACCTGGTCGACGGACGGTTCTATGCCGGGAACCTCGGCGACCCGCGCGAGGCGTACGCGTGGATGCGGGCGAACGAGCCGGTGTTCCGGGACCGGCACGGGCGGCCGGGCGCGGCGGGCTACGCGGCGGTGATCGACGCCGAACGCGATGCCGTGGTGTTCTCCAATGCCGGCGGAATCCGTCCCGACGTCGGACCGCTGCCACACATGATCGACATGGACGACCCCGAGCACCTGCACCGGCGCAAGCTCGTCAACACCGGATTCACCCGCAGGCGGGTCGAGGCGAAGATCGACGACATCCGCCGTATCTGCGACGAATTGATCGACGCCGTGATCGACAAGGGGGAGTGTGACTTCGTCCGGGACCTGGCCGCGCCGCTGCCGATGGCGGTCATCGGCGACATGCTCGGGGTCCGCCCGCAGGAGCGCACCATGTTCCTGGAGTGGAGTGACGATCTCGTCAAGGCGCAGGGCAGCAACGTGTCCGAGGAGACGGTCGCCAAGATGATGTCGGCGTACGTCTCGTTCGTGGACTTCACGATGCGCACGATCGCAGACCGGCGCTCGGCGCCGACCGAGGACCTGACCAGCGTCCTGGTTCACGCTGAGATCGACGGTCATCGGCTCACCGACGAGGAGATCGTCGCCGAGACCCTGCTGATCCTGATCGGCGGGGACGAGACGACCCGGCACGTGCTCAGCGGCGGGATGGAGCAGTTGCTGCGCAACCCGGAGCAGCGCGACAAGCTGGTTGCGGATCGAACGCTGATCCCGCAGGCGCTCGAGGAGATGCTGCGCTGGGCGTCACCGGTGAAGAACATGTGCCGCACCGTGACCCGGGACGTCGAGTTCCACGGCACGCAGTTGCGCGAGGGCGAGAAGATGATGCTGCTGTTCGAGGCTGCGAACTTCGACGAGTCCGTGTTCGAGAGGCCCGAGCGCTTCGACGTCACTCGGGATCCGAACCCGCACATCGCTTTCGGATTCGGATCCCACTTCTGCCTCGGCAATCAGTTGGCCCGGATCGAGGGCAGGCTGATGTTCGACCGGCTGCTCGAGCGAGTCCCGACGATGGGGCTCGTCTCCGAAGCGACGCTGTCGAGGCGGCCCGCGAACTTCGTCACCGGTATCGAGGAGATGCCCGTCCGCTGGTAGACGCCGCGGTCCTCCGACGGGGTTGCTCAGGCGGCGACCGGCACCAGGACTGCGACCGCGATCGCGACGAGCATCAGCACACCGGCGGGGGCGATGGTCTTGTCGTTCGCGCGCAGGTGCATGAGGATCGCGCCGAGGAAGTAGGCGACGACACCGATTGCGGCGGCGAGGCCGATCGGCCACCAGAACAGGCCGACGATCAGGCCCACCGCGCCGGCCAGTTCGGCGAGCGCGAGCAACCACATCCTGTCGACGGGGAAGCCGACATTGGTCATGCTCTCGACCTGCTGGGGGTTCCTGGTCAGCTTGCCCACGGCGGAAAACGCCAGGACGAGGGCGAGCAGCACGGACACGATTGCGGCGGCGATGAACATGGGTGACTCCTCGAGGATCGGTGCCGGTACTCGTCACGGCCCCTTCGGAAAAACGAGTGACACCGAAGAAGCTAGCGCACTTCGGAAAAGCTAGCAACTATCGGTGCTGGAGTCGGTTGGTAGGGTGGAGAAATGCAGAAGGAGGCCGAGGGCCACGAGCCGCGCGAGTGCGATGCCGGGCTGACCCAGGCGTTCAAATTCCTCGGCAAGCGCTGGAACGGCGTGTTGATCGGCACCCTGGTGCAGGGGCCGGCCGGTTTCGCGGAACTCAAACGGGCCGTCGCCGGGATCAGCGATTCGGTCCTCTCCGAGCGGCTGACCGAACTCACCGCGGCGGGACTGGCGCAGCGCACCGTCGACGAGGGGCCTCCGATCACGGTCGTGTACAGCGCGACCGAGGCGAGCAAGGCCCTGATCCCCGCGCTCGACGCCATCGCGTCCTGGGCGCGCGACAACCTGACGGGCCCCTGACCCGGGAGGGGTCGTGAGTCAGCCGTCGGCGGCCGGGCGATCGGCCCACATGTGGGACAGGAACCGGTGGCTCGGCATGTCGTCGAGCGAGATCAGCGATTCGTAGATCCGCGTGTACGAGGTGCGGGTGATCCGCCAGCGGCCGTCCCGGTCGCGACGGTAGGCGTCCCGGTAGTACCCGGCGCCACGGATCTGGCTGTTGGCGTCCGGGACGATCACGGTGTCCTCGAAACACCACGACCCGACCGCAGAGTCGCCCGTCACGGTGATCTCCGGATGGCTGGCGACGTGGACCGTGGTGATCGACGGGCCGAGCGTCTGTCGCATGAACCCGGCCAGTGCCTCGCGACCCTCGAACGCCAGCGGGTCGGTGAGCGCATGCGTGCCGTATTCGGCGACGACGTCCTCGGCGAGGGTGTCCGCGAACTCGTCCCACAGTTTGAGGTCCAGGGTGCGGAAGTATCGGTACTTGAGCTGACGGACGTCCTCGATCGCTGCCAGGTCCATGCGCGAAGCATGGCACCGGCCGCGGACCCGGTGCGCGATTTTCGCCGATCCCGTGAATCGAGACCCTGATCGCGGGCCGGAAAGCCGGGCGGGGGAGACGCTTTCGGGCTCGCGGGGTGTGACACCCCGCGAGCCCGGCGACCTCATGCAGACAGGCCCGCCAGCGACTCCATCTCCTTGATGAACTCCTCGGGCTGCCCGAACAGCTGCGAGCTGCCGTGCGCGCGCTTGAAGAACAGGTGCGCGTCATGCTCCCAGGTGATCGCGATGCCGCCGTGCAGCTGGATCGCATCCCCGGTGATCGCGTTGAACGCCTCCGAGCAGTACGCCTTCGCGACTGCGGCGTCCGCGGCCGCCGACGGCAGGCCCTCGCTGAGCGAGTACACCGCCGCGTACGACGCCGACCGCGCCGTCTCGACCAGGAAGTACAGGTCGGCCATGCGGTGCTTGAGCGCCTGGAAGCTACCGATCGCGCGACCGAACTGGACGCGGTCCTTGCTGTAGTCCACCGTCATCTGCATGCAGCGCTCGGCGGCGCCGACCTGCTCGGCCGACAACGCCACGATGGCGATGGTCCGGACCCGCTCGAGCGACGCGGACGCGTCGTCGGCGGTGAGCCGCACGGCCGGGGTGGAAGCGAACTCCACCAACGACATCGGGCGGGTCAGGTCCATCGTCGGCAGCTGACGGCGGGCGACGCCGTCGGCGGACGGGTCGACCTCGAACAGCGCGATCACGCCTCCCACCGAGGCCGCCACGATCAGCACGTCGGCGTGCGCGCCGTCGAGCACGTAGTGCGCGGTGCCCGAGACGGTGTAGCCGTCGGCGTCGCTGCCGGCCGCAGTGCACGCCACCTCGTTGCTGCGCCAGTGACCCTCGGGGCCCACCCAGCACAGCGCGGCGATGGACGAGCCCTCGGCGATGCCGGGAAGCAGACGCTCGCACGCCTCCGTGTTGCCGGACGCCAGGATCGCCTGCGCGGCCAGGACCGCGGAACCGAGCATCGGGGACGGCGTCAGCGCGGCGCCGAGCTCCTCGAGCACCAGGTGCTGCTCGACGAGTGTGGCACCGAAGCCGCCGAACTCCTCCGGGATTGCGAGCGCCGCGACGCCGACCTGCTGGCACAGCACGTCCCACAGGCCGCGGTCGAACGCCTCGCCCGACTCGAGCGTCTTGCGCAGCGCGGTCGCGTCGGCGCGCTTGCCCAGCAATTGGGCAACCGTCTTGCGGAGCTCGATCTGCTCCTCCGCGAACACTCCGACCCCGCTCACAGCGCGCTCGCAATCCGTGCGCGGTGCGCGGAGGCGGTGCCCCACGCGGACTGCAGGGCCCGCACCTTGGTCAGCCACAGCGACAGGTCGCACTCGAGGGTGTACCCGATGGCGCCGTGGACCTGCAGCGTCTTGCGCGACGCCAGGTAGGCGGCGTTCGCGGCGGCGACCTTTGCGGCCGAGACGTCGCGGGCGATCGTGTCCGAACCCTCGGCGATGGAGATCGCCGCGCCGTACACCAGCGGGGTCGCCATCTCGACGGCCACGAGCGCGTCGGAGAGGTGGTGCTTGACGGCCTGGAAGCTGCCGATCACGCGGCCGAACTGGGACCGGTTCTTCGCGTACTCGGTGGCGGTGTCGATCATCGCGTGGCCGGCGCCGATCAGCTGCGCCGCGGCGGCCAGGACCGCGAGGTCGTACGCCTTCTCCGCCGCCGCGGCGACGTCCGCACCCTGCGCGAGCGTCTCGACGGACTCGACCTCGAACAGGCGTCGGGCCGGGTCGACCGACTCGAGCTGGGTGGTCGCGCGGACCAGCTCGAGGGTGTCGCCGGAGACCCGCAGAACCGGGTCGGCCAGGTCGGCGTCGAGGGCCCGCGGGGTGGACGGTTCGAGCACCAGCGAGGCCAGGGACGTGCCCTCGGCGATGCCCGGCAGGAAACGCTTGGCGAGCTGCTGGTCGTCGAGTGCCGACAGCAGGGCGGGCACCGCGGCGGCGGTCTCGAGAATGGGGCCGGGCACGGCGGCGCGGCCCAGCTCGACGAACGCCACGGCCAGATCGGCGGGGTGCGCGGCGATGCCGTCGAACTCCTCGGGCACGGCGAGCGCGGTCACGCCGGTCTCGGCGAGCTGCTGCAGCAGCTCACGGCCCGGGGCGGTGTCGTTCTCACCCCACGACCGGACGACGGCCGGGGTGTTGGCGTTGGCGAGCAGTCCGCGGAGGCTGTCCGCGAAATCGCGCTGCTCGGTGGACAGGGAGAATTTCATCGATCCGCCTTCGGGAGTCCGAGCAGACGCTCGGCAACGATGTTGCGCTGAATTTCGTTGGTGCCGGCGTAGATCGGGCCGGACAGCGAGAACAGGTACCCGTCCTGCCACTTGCCGGCGAGCTCACCGTCGGCGCCGAGCAGGTCGAGGGCCGTCTCGTGGATCCGGACGTCGAGCTCGGACCAGAAGATCTTGTTGATCGAGCCCTCGACACCCAGCGGGACGCCTTCGAGCATCCGGGTCACGGTGCCCCAGGTGTGCAGGCGGTACGCCTCGGCGCCGATCCACGCGTCGACCACGCGGTCGCGGGCGGCGGTGTCGCTGTCGTCGGCGTTCGCCTTCCAGACCTCGATCAGCCGATCCACCGCGGACATGAAGCGGCCCGGGCTGCGCAGCGACAGGCCACGCTCGTTGCTGGCGGTGCTCATCGCGACCCGCCACCCGTTGTTGACCTCGCCGACGACGTCGGCGTCCGGGACGAAGACGTCCTCGAAGAAGATCTCCGCGAAACCGGGCTCGCCGTCGAGCTGCGGGATCGGGCGCACGGTGACGCCGTCCTGGTTCAGCGGGAACATGAAGTAGGTCAGACCCTTGTGGCGCTGCGCCTCCGGGTCGGTGCGGAACATGCCGAAGCCCCAGTCGGCGTACGTGGCGCGGGAGCTCCACGTCTTCTGCCCGTTGAGGATCCAGCCGCCTTCGGTGCGGCGGGCCGTCGAGCGGATGCCCGCGAGGTCGCTGCCGGCCTCGGGCTCCGACCACGCCTGCGCCCAGATGTCGTCGGCGCGGGACATACGCGGCATGATGCGCGCGAGCTGCTCCTCGGTGCCGTGCTCGAAGAGCGTCGGCGCGAACAGGAAGATGCCGTTCTGGCTGACCCGGCCGGGGGCGCCGGCCTTGTAGTACTCCTCCTCGAAGAGCACCCACTCGATCATCGACGCGTCACGGCCGCCGAACTCCGCCGGCCACGCGACGGTCGACAGGCGGGCGTCGGCGAGCTTGTGCTCCCACTCGCGGTGGGCCTCGAAACCCTCCGCGGTGTCCATCGACGGCAGCGGCTGTGCCGGGACGTTGGCAGCGAGCCATTCGCGCACTTCCAGTTGGAAGGCGCGGGCCTTCTCATCCAGTTCGAGATCCACTATTCCGCCTTCGCTTTCATACTGTTGACGTCCATTCCGCCAAGGGAGTCCCTACCCACCTCGGCGTTGTGCGCATGGGCAAAGTGGTGCAGGCCGAACACCGAGTCCATCCCGGCACGCTGACCCATCAGGTCCTCGCACTGGTTGACGGCCTTCTTGGTCAATGCCAGACCGAATCGCGGCATCTGCGCGACGCGCGCGGCCAGCTCGCGGGTCTCGGCCTCCAGGTCGGCGCGCGGCACGACCCGGTTGACCATCCCCACCTCATACGCGCGCTGCGCGGTGAAGCGATCGCCCGTGAAGAGGATCTCCTTCGCGAACCGTGACCCCAGCACCCACGGGTGGGCGAAGTACTCGACACCCGGAATGCCCATCCGGACAACCGGATCCGAGAAGAACGCGTCGTCGGTGGCGACGATCAGGTCGCAGCACCAGGCCAGCATCAGGCCACCGGCGATGCACGCGCCGTGGATCTGCGCGATCATCGGCTTCGGCATCTCCCGCCAGCGGCGGCACATGCCCAGGTACACCTCGGTCTCGCGGGCGAAACGCTGGTCGCCGCCCGGCTTGCCGAGGTGGTCCCACCACAGGGCGGCCTTGTTCTCGTAGTGCACGTGATGGTCGCGGCCCTGTGTCCCGATGTCGTGGCCGGCGCTGAAGTGCTCGCCGTTGCCGGCCAGCACGATCACCTTGACGTCGTCGTCCTCGACGGCCCGCTCGAATGCGGCGTCGAGGGCGTACGTCATCACCGAGTTCTGCGCATTGCGGTACTCGGGTCGGTTCATCGTCACGTACGCAACATGGTCGCGGACCTCGTAGGTGACGACGTCGCCCTCGTCGGGAAGGGTCCCGGCATCCGTGTCGCTGACGGTCATGGTCATGCCTTCCCCTGGCGGAGGTCGTTCTTGAGCACCTTGCCGGACGGGTTGCGCGGCAGACCGTCGATGATGTGAACCTCGCGCGGAATCTTGAAGCCCGCCAGGCGCTCCTTGCAAAACGCGATGACCTCGTCGGCCGTCAGGGTGGCGCCGGGCTTGACGACCACGTAGGCGCGCCCGACCTCGCCGGCCCGCTCGTCGGGAATGCCGATGACGGCGGCCTCGGCGACGGAGTCGATGCGTGCCAGGGTGTTCTCGACCTCGGCCGGATACACGTTGAAGCCGTTCGAGATGAACATGTCCTTGAGCCGGTCGGTGATGTCGAGGTAGCCGCGATCGTCCAGGACTCCGACGTCCCCGGTGTGCAGCCAGCCGTCCTCGTCGATCGTCTTCCGCGTCGACTCGGGGTCGTCGAGGTAGCCGAGCATGATGTTCTCGCCGCGGACCAGGATCTCGCCCTGCTCGCCGATCTTGACCTCCATGCCGGGGATCGCGCGGCCGGACGACGTCGACACGGTGACCGGATCGTCGTCGGTTCGGCACATGGTCACCACGACCGCTTCGGTCTGGCCGTAAGCGGTGATGACGGCGTCGTAGCCCAGTTCGGCCTGCATGCGCTCCACGAGCACGACCGGGACAGCGGCCGCGCCGGTGATCGCGACGCGCAGGCTCGACAGGTTGTAGTCGCCGCGGGTCGGGAAGTCGAGGATCGTCTGGTGGATCGTGGGGGCGCCCGGAAGCACGCTGATCTTCTCGTCGGCGATCATCGTCATGATCGTGGGGACGTCGAACACCGCGGCAGGCACGATCGTCGCGCCGCGCAGGATGCACACCATGATTCCGGCCTTGTAGCCGAAGGTGTGGAAGAACGGGTTGATGACGAGGTAGCGGTCCTTGTCGTCGACCTCGGCGCAGTCGGCCCACGCGTCGGCGATCCCGACGGTCTGGCGGTGCGCGGTCATGACGCCCTTGCTCTTGCCGGTGGTGCCGGACGTGAACAGGATGTCTGCGACGTCGTCGGGGGAGACGGCGTGAGCGCGGACGTCGGCCTCTTCCACCGAGACGGGTTCGGCGGCCTCGGGGATCTGATCCCACTCGAGGATCTCGCCACCCGGGAATTCCGTCGTGGGGGCGCCCGAGGTCGGATCGTCGGACGGGGTGCGCACCACGAGCTCGAGTGCCGGGATTCCGCTCTCGCCCGCCGCCTTGAGGACGTCCGCGAGGCGATCGGCCTTGAGGAAACGATCCGGCACGACCAGGACCTTCGCCTTGGTGCGCTGGAGGATGTCGAGGGCCTCGTGGCCGGTGTAGCGGGTGCTGATCGGAACCAGCGTCGCACCGGCGTACTGGGCCGCGAGGAACGCCTCGACCCAGTGGTAGGTGTTCGGCGCCCAGATTGCGATACGGTCGCCGGCCTGGACGCCCTTGGCCATCAGCGCCCGCGCGGCGGTGCGCACGCGGTCGAGCAACTCGGTGTAGGTAATGCGCTCGGATCCGTCTGCAACGGCCTCGTTCGACCCGAATTGTTCAGCGGCGCGCCACAGCGCGGCCGGGGTGGTCCGGGGCCCGGTGGTCACATTCGTGCTCACAATCTCTCCTCAACGAGGCGGAACCTCTATACAAAGCAAGTGCTTGGTAGGGTACCGTATCGCTGTGGACGTTAGCCAGGGTGAGAGCGAGGCCGCCGACGCGGCATTCGCCAAAGAAGTACGCGAATGGCTCGAAGAGAACCTCTCCGGGAAGTTTGCCGAGCTGAAGGGCCTGGGCGGGCCGGGGCGTGAACACGAGGCGTTCGAGGAACGCCTGGAGTGGGATCGCCACCTGGCCGCCGCCGGCTGGACCTGCCTCGGGTGGCCGAAGGAGTACGGCGGACGCGAGGCGACGCTGAGCCAGCAGATCATCTTCCATCAGGAGTACGCGCGTGCGAACGCACCGGCACGCGTGAGCCACATCGGTGAGGAACTGCTGGGCCCGACGCTCATCGCGTTCGGCACCGAGGAGCAGAAGCAGCGCTTCCTGCCGGGAATCAAGACCGTCACCGAACTGTGGTGCCAGGGCTACTCCGAGCCAGGCGCCGGTTCCGACCTCGCGAACGTGTCGACCACCGCGCGTATCGAGGGCGACCAGTGGGTCGTGAACGGCCAGAAGGTCTGGACGTCCCTAGCGCACCTGGCCGACTGGTGCTTCGTCGTCGCGCGCACCGAGCCGGGGTCGTCGCGCCACAAGGGCCTGTCCTACCTCCTGGTTCCCATGAATCAGCAGGGCATCGAGGTCCGCCCGATCATCCAGCTGACCGGCACCTCGGAGTTCAACGAGGTGTTCTTCGACAACGCCCGCACCGACGCGGACCTCGTCGTCGGCGGCGAGGGCAACGGTTGGGCCACCGCGATGGGCACGCTCACCTTCGAGCGCGGCGTCTCGACCCTCGGCCAGCAGATCGGCTTCGCCCGTGAGCTCGAGTCCATCGTCGAGTTGGCCGAGCGCAACGGGGCGGCGCAGGACCCGGCGATCCGCAACAAGATCTCCCGCGCCTGGATGAGCCTGCAGGTCATTCGGGCCCACGCGCTGCGCACGCTCGCCAGCGTCGACGCGAGCTCCAACGGTGGCGAGGCGTCGGTCG
Source organism: Rhodococcus sp. NPDC127527 (assembly GCF_042672245.1). NCBI lineage: Bacteria > Bacillati > Actinomycetota > Actinomycetes > Mycobacteriales > Nocardiaceae > Rhodococcus > Rhodococcus sp. NPDC127527. The sequence goes on along the minus strand of NZ_JBHXVP010000010.1, from coordinate 19,555 downwards.
CGAAGCTGCTGTGGGCCAACTGGCACCGCGGGCTCGGCGAACTCGCCATGGAGGTCCAGGGTGCCGCCTCGCTCGTGGGCGTCGAGAACACCGAGCCCGGCGAGGAACTGAACGATCTGCAGCGTCTGTGGCTGTTCACGCGCGCCGACACCATCTACGGCGGATCCAACGAGATCCAGCGCAACATCATCGCCGAGCGCGTGCTCGGCCTTCCCCGAGAGGCACGCCCGTGACCGCCACCATCAAGTCCCCGCTCGCCGTCGCCCCCGCGGAGATCGAGGGCCACAACCTGCTCAAGGGAAAGAAGGTCGTCGTGACGGCCGCCGCCGGCACGGGCATCGGCTTCGCCACCGCCCGCCGCGCGCTGCTCGAGGGCGCCGACGTCCTGGTCTCGGACTTCCACGAGCGTCGCCTCGGGGAGACCGTCGAGAAGCTCGCCGCCGAGTTCGGCGGCCAGCAGATCGAGTCGTTCGTGTGTGACGTCTCGAGCACCGAACAGGTCGACGCGCTCATCGCCGGCGCCGCGGAGAAGCTCGGCCGCATCGACGTCCTGGTCAACAACGCCGGCCTCGGCGGCGAGACCCCGATCGTCGACATGACCGACGAGCAGTGGGACCGCGTCGTCGACGTCACGCTGACCAGCACCTTCCGTGCCACCCGTGCGGCGCTGCGGTACTTCAAGTCCGTCGACCACAACGGCGTCCTGGTGAACAACGCGTCGGTGCTCGGCTGGCGTGCGCAGCACTCGCAGTCGCACTACGCCGCGGCCAAGGCAGGCGTCATGGCGCTGACCCGCTGCTCGGCGATCGAGGCGGCCGAGTACGGCGTCCGGATCAACGCGGTCGCGCCGTCCATCGCGAAGCACGCGTTCCTGTCGAAGGTCACCAGCGAGGAACTGCTGGACCAGCTGGCCGGGGCCGAGGCCTTCGGCCGCGCCGCCGAGGTGTGGGAGATCGCCGCGACCATCGCGATGCTCGCGAGCGACTACACCACCTACCTCACCGGCGAGATCGTCTCCATCTCCAGCCAGCGCGCCTAGGCGGCTCCGCCGCCTGTGCGTGGTTGACGAGTCCTGGCACTCGTCAACCACGCAAAGGTGTGTAGCGCCTGTGGATAACCCGCCCCGCTTTCGTCGATCCGGTCGGTGCCCGACGCGAGTGTCGTCGGCATGCCCGCAACGTTTTCGCCCGCAGCGCTACAGGCCCTCGTCGACCGCCAGTGCGGAATCGTCACCGCGGCGCAACTGCACGCCCTGGGATTCCCGCCGTCGAGAACGCGTCAACGCCTCGAAACCGGGCGCTGGCAGCGGGTGCTGCACGGGGTCTACGCGATCACCTCGGGTGCGCTGAGTCGAGACGCGATCCTCGAAGCGGGGCTGCTCTACGGAGGCGCAGCGGCGATGATCAGTCACCGGACGGCCGCGGAGCTGTGGGGGATGGCCCCGGTGGACGAGGCCGGTCCCGTCCACATCACGGTTCCCTACGGTGTCTCCGCGATCGGTCAACCCGCGACAGCGGTCGGACACGCGCTCCGCGGCGACCACGTGGTACCCGCCCGGGGGAGTGTCCTGCACCCCGGGGTGGTGGTGCACCGGTCGCGCGCGCAACGCCACATCGGCGCCGCCGACCTCCTGCCCCCGCGCACGACCCGCGCGGACACCGCGCTCGACGTAGCCATCGCCGAGCCCTCGGCGCACGAGGCATACGTCAGCCTGATCGGCACCGTCACGAACGCTCGTATCCGGTTGGACGACATCCGGCGGCGGATGCACGAGCGGACCCCGCGGCGCTACCGGAAAGCGCTCGAGGCTGCCGTCCGGCTGCTGTCCGAGGGGGTCCAGTCGATGCTCGAGTACCGCTTCGCGATCGATGTGGAACAGGCCCACGGACTTCCCGTGGCCCGCAGGCAGGGGCCGGTGGTGGTCGACGGTCGGACGCTCTGGGAGGACTGTGACTACACCGAACACGGTGTCCCGCTGATCGTGCGCCTCGACGGGCGCCGGTCGCACTCCATGCGCGAGGTGGCGTTCCGGGACCGTCGCCGCGACAACGCCGCCGAACTGGCCGATCGGCCACGGCTGGTGTTCGGCTACGAGGAGGTCGCGGGGACGCCGTGCCTGGTAGCCGGGGACGTCGAGCAGGTCCTGCGCCGCGAGGGATGGATCAGGCGCGACGAAAACCCGTGTCGCGCCTGTGCGCGGCCGACGAGTCCTGACACTCGTTGACCGCGCACGGGCGGCGAAGCCGCCTAGACCGTGTAGCCGCCGTCGACGTTCAGTTTCTGTCCGGTGACGAAGCCGGCCTTCTCGCTTGCCAGGAAGCAGACGGCCTCGGCGACGTCCGCCGCGGAGCCGAAGCGCTGCAGCGGGATCCTGCTCATCGCGACCGCCTGTGCGCGCTCGTCGAGGTCCGCGTTGCCCATCAGTCGCTCGGCCATGCCGTCGGTCAGCATGCCGGGTCCGACGGAGTTGAAGCGGACGCCGAAGCGGCCCTCCTCGGCGGCGAACGCCCGGACCAGCGCCTCGACGGCGCCCTTGGTGCCCGACGACAGTCCGTCGCGGACCGGGAACCGGTCGGTGGCGGCGGTGGTCACCGCGACCACCGAGCCGCGCGTCTCCCGAAGTGCGGGCAGGAAGCCGTGCACGAGCGTGAAGAACGCGGCGGCCTCGGCGCCGAGATGTGCGGAGAAGGTGTCGGGCGAGACCTTCGACAGGTGCACCATCGGGATGTGCGGCCCGGCCGCGTGCACCAGTACCGCGGGCTGTCCGAACTCGGCGGTCAGCGCCTGCGCCCAGCCGGCGACCTGCCCGGTGTCGGCGAGGTCCACCCGGTCCGCGCGGGCGCGTCCGCCGGCGGCGGTGAGCTCAGCGACCAGGGCGTCGGCGCGTGCGGCGTTGGAGTGGTACGTGATCGCGACGGGCAGTCCGTCGGCGGCGAGACGCCGGGAGATCTCGATACCGATGCCACCGGAACCGCCGGTGACGACTGCGCAGGGAGATTGGAGGGGCATGCCGATACCCTAACAAGCGCTTGGTTGATATCCTGTCGTTGTGACCCCTCCGCCTCGTGCCGCCGAAGAGTCCGCCAACAAGTCCGGCCGTCGAGCCGAACTGCTCGAGTTGGCGGCCTCGCTGTTCGCCGACCGTGGGATGCGCGCGACTACCGTCCGCGACATCGCCGATGCCGCTGGAATCCTCTCCGGCAGTCTCTACCACCACTTCGACTCGAAGGAGTCGATGGTCGACGAGATCCTCAAGGGCTTCCTCGACGACCTGTTCGGCCGCTACCGCGCAATCGTGGACGCCGGGCTCAGTGCCCGCGCAACCCTCGAGTCGCTGGTCGTCGCGTCGTTCGACTCCATCGACCAGTCGCACGCCGCGGTGGCGATCTACCAGGACGAGGCCAAGCACCTCGTCGGCAGCGAGCGGTTCGACTACATCACCGAGCGTAATCGGGAGTTCCGCGGCCTGTGGGTCTCGGTGCTCGAGTCCGGCATCGAGGACGGCAGCTTCCGTCCCGACATCGACGTCGAACTGGTCTACCGCTTCATGCGTGACACCGTGTGGGTGGCGGTCCGCTGGTATCGGCCGGGCGGACCGATGACCGCCGAGACCGTTGCCAAGCAGTACCTGGCGATCGTGCTCGACGGGCTCGCCAGCCCCCAGTCACGACCGGCTTCCTAAGTCTCGATCCGAACCGTAGGAGTTATCCCATGCCCGAGGCATACATCGTCGACGCCATCCGCACCCCGATCGGCAAGAAGAACGGTGGCCTGGCCCCCGTCCACCCGATCGACCTCGGCGCGCACGTCATCAAGGCCGTCGTCGAGCGGACCGGCATCGACCCGTCGGACGTCGACGACGTCATCTTCGGCTGTGTCGACGCCATCGGCGGCCAGGCCGGCAACATCGCGCGCCTGTCGTGGCTGGCCGCGGGCCTGCCGCAGCACGTGCCGGGCGTGACCGTGGACCGTCAGTGCGGTTCGAGCCAGCAGGCCATCCAGTTCGGTGCGCAGGCGATCCTCTCCGGCACCGCCGACCTGATCATCGCCGGCGGCGTCCAGAACATGAGCCAGATCCCGATCTCGGCCGCCATGATCGTCGGCGACCAGTACGGCTTCTCCACCCCTACCGCCGAGTCCAAGGGCTGGACCGAGCGCTACGGCAACGAGGAGGTCTCGCAGTTCCGCGGTGCCGAGATGATCGCCGAGAAGTGGGACATCAGCCGCGAGGAGCTCGAGAAGTGGGCCCTGCAGAGCCACGAGCGCGCCAAGTCCGCGATCGCCGAGGGACGCTTCGAGAAGGAGATCGTCCCGTTCGGTGACGTCACCACCGACGAGGGCCCGCGTGAGACCAGCCTCGAGAAGATGGCCGGCCTCAACGTCCTGGTCGAGGGTGGACGCCTGACCGCCGCCGTCGCCAGCCAGATCTCCGACGGCGCCAGCGCGCTGCTGCTCGCCTCGGAGGAGGCCGTCGCCAAGCACGGTCTGAAGCCCCGCGCCCGGATCCACCACATGAGCGCCCGTGGCGACGACCCGATCTTCATGCTCAGCGCCCCGATCCCGGCCACCCAGCACGCGCTCGCCAAGACCGGCCTGACCATCGACGACATCGATCTGATCGAGATCAACGAGGCCTTCGCGCCCGTCGTGCTCGCCTGGATCAAGGAGATCGGCGCCGACCCGGCCAAGGTCAACGTCAACGGCGGCGCGATCGCGCTCGGCCACCCGCTCGGCGCCACCGGCACCAAGCTGATGGCCACCCTGCTCAACGAGCTCGAGCGCACCGGCGGCCGCTACGGCCTGCTCACCATCTGCGAGGGTGGCGGCACCGCGAACGTCACGATCATCGAGCGCATCCAGGACTAGTCCCGGCCGCTGTCGAAGCCCTCCCGATCGTCGATCGGGAGGGCTTCGACGTCTGTCCAGGGTTCCGTCAGCTGTGTTTGCGGGCGACGCCTGCGATCTGGGTGTTGGCCGGCAGGAAGGGCGAGCGCAGCCGGTAGGCCTCGACGGTCGTCTCGGCGAATCCGGCAGCCTCGACGACTGCCCGCAGGTCCCGCTCGCAGGAGCAGCCTTCGAAGGTCCAACTCCATGGCCGCCGCGCGGCCCGCTGCAGGCGGCGCAGGGCCGTGCCGTCCGGGGCGGCGACGTGTTCCAGGAAGGCGTATCGCCCCCCGGGACGCAGGACGCGGTGGACCTCGGTGAGGACGGCGGCGGGGTCGGGCACGGTGCAGAGCACGAGGCTGGATATCACCGCGTCGACCGACGCGTCGGGCAGATCGAGCCGTTCGGCGCCGGTGGCGTGCAGTTCCACATCGATTCGGGCGCGGGCGGCACGCGCGCGCAGGCGATCGCGCATGGCCGGGTTCGGCTCGACGGCGATCAGCCGGGTGCCCGCGCGGAGATAGCGCAGGTTCGCCCCCACACCGGGCCCCAGCTCGACGACGGTGCCGGGAAGGTTGTCGAACAGGGACCGTTTGTGCGGCTGCAGCAGGTGATCCAGGTACCGGTCGAGCGCGGTGAAGAACAGGGCGTTGAACGGCCCGCGGAGGGGATGGTGCCGAACTGCTCCTGGCGTGATCGGCGCAGACTCCTCGGGCTCGCGGGACAACACATCGTGGCTGGCGTCCATCGCTGGCGCTCCTTTCCGGGTTCACGGTCGAGGTGACGACAAGCCTGGCGGAGGGGCGTAGCGGTGGATAGGCGGGAATCACCCCAGCCGGTACCTCAATCCGGTACCTCGACGTCGGTTCCCGAGCTGGGCGAGATTCGCCGGCCCCACCAGGCGGCGACCTGGGCGCGGGACGTGACGCCGAGCCGGAGGCGGATGCGCTCCAGGTGTCCCTCGGCAGAGCGCTCCTCGATGCCCAGCCGCTGGGCGATCTGCCGGTTGGTCATGCCATCGGCGACGAGTGCGGCCACCTGCAGCTGTCGCGGGGTCAACTCGCCCGCGGGCGGGGCTGGCCGTTCCGTCGGGGGCGTGGCGGGACCGCTCCGGAGGAATTCCAGGATCGCCCGGACGATGGCCGCGGCCTCGCCCACGTACGGGAAATGGCTGTTGCCGGGCAGTGAGATCAGCCGCGCGCCGGGGATCCGCGCGGCCAGCTCCCGGCCCGCACGGTAGGGGATGGCCCGGTCTCCGCGCCGGTGCACCACCAGCGTCGGGGCGGCGACCCGGGCGAGTAGATCGGTCACGTCGATCTCGTAGCACTGCGCGAGCAGGTCGACGGCGAGGTGCGGCGATGCCGCCTCCCGCTGCAGGCGGGCGAAGAGCGCCTTGGTCGCGGTACTGCCGTCCGGCAGGAAGATGTCCGCCAGCAGCTCCGACCCCAACCCCCAGTGCGCCCGGATCATGCCCAGCATGGCGGTGCGGACCTCCGGCGCGGCGATGTGCGCGCCGTCGGCGTAACCGCCGTACAGGATCAGCCGGTCGACCCGCTGTGGGAACCGGGCCGCGACGGCGACCGACACCGGCGCGCCCAGGGAGATGCCCAGCAGATCGAAGCGGTCCAGGTCCAGGTGATCGGCAAGGCCGTGAAGCACCGCCACATCGGTGTCCAGTCCCTGCGCCCCCGGCCAGGGGTCGGAAAGCCCGCAGCCGGGCCGGTCGTACTGCACTACCGTGCGGACCGCCGACAGTGGAGCGAAGAAGGCGCGGTAGGCCGGGTCCTGCCACAGCAGTTCCAGATGGCTGATCCACGCCGCGGGAACCAGCAGGGCTTTCCCCCGTCCCATGCAGGTGTATGCGATCCGCGCGCCGGTCGGCGCCGTGCAGAAGCGGACCGGGCGCCGCGGCTCGAGTGTCTCCTGCGAGGACGGTTGGCCCATGGGCCTCCAGCCTTTGATGCCTACGTCACACCATCATGCCGCACGAGGTGGCAAACTGGTGGGCGACGACGGGGCTGTGCCCGAGCGGCTACTGGAGCGTGCCGATCAGTGCGTAGAGCGCGTCGGCGAGGCGCTCGCACCACGCGTCGGCGTCCTCGTAGCCGTGCGCCAGGCCCCGGATCATGGTGCTGGACACCAGAATGTCGAACACCGTCTCGGCGGTGGTCTCGGCGTGCGGGCCGGGGGACGGGACGGCCTGGAGGATGCGCGCGACCAGTACCGTGCGCACCGGTTTCTCGGCGCGCTGCACGACGCGCTCGTGCACCCCGTCGTGGTGGTGGTACGCCGAGAGCAGACCCGGGATCGCCGAGCGGGCGGCGGGGTGGGCGGTACGGGCGAGGAACTTGTGGATCCACGCCAGCAGGTCGGCGCGCAGGTCGTCGGTGGCGGGTGGCAGCGGGACCTCGCCACTTTGGAGGCCGAAGATCGCGTCCTCGATGATCATCTCGCGGGTGGCCCAGCGGCGGTAGATCGCCGGCGCGCTGACCTGTGCGCGACGGGCGATCGCCTGGATGGTGGTCTTCTGGTACCCGGCCTCGACGAGTAGATCCACCGTCGCCTGCATGACCGCCAGGTCTACCTGCGGGTCGCGGGGTCGGCCGGGGCCGCTGGCCTCGACGGAATGCTCGTGGGACGCCTTCACAAGGGCGGACATTACCGGAGCGGGGTGGAGGCCCGGCTCGTCCGAGGCTCTTCGGTCCGGTTCCGGTTGTCTCAGTGTCTGCGGGTGAGCGTGACGTCGAATCGTGTCGGCATCAGCGTCAGTCGCTCCTGAACGCGCAACCGGTAGTTCGGATCGCCGGTGATGTCGTAGCGATGGAGCACGGTGCCGAGCACGAGAACGGCCTCGTGCAAAGCGAATTGGCGTCCAATGCAGGCACGCTCGCCGGTACCGAACGGCTTGTAGACGTGGGCCGGTCGGGTCCGGACGCGCTCGGAGAGGAAGCGGTCGGGGTCGAAGCGGTCCGGATCGGATCCCCACACCGGGTTTCGGTGCAGAGCCGGGATCAGCACGAGCATCCAGTCGCCCGCCCGCATCCGGTGCCTGCCGAGCAGTGTCGTGTCGTGAACGGCTTCCCGCGCGTAGGCGGGCGCGGTCGGCCACAGCCGGAGTGACTCGTCGAGGATCCTGCGGACGTACCGCAGTTTCGCGATCTGCTCGTAGGACGGCCGGTGGTCGCGCTCACGGCCCCACACCGCGTCCACCTCGGCCTGCGCCCGGGCCAGGACCTCGGGATGACGTGAGAGGTAGTAGAGCGCGAACGACAGTGCCCCGGACGTGGTTTCGTGGCCGGCGACGAGGAAGGTGATGACCTGGTGCCGAATGTTGAGTTCGTCGACACGATTCGGGCTGTTCTCACGCTCGGCGCGCAGCATCAGTTCGAGCAGGTCCTCGGGCGCGCTCTCGATGCTGTCCCAGCGGGACCGGATAACCTCGTCGACGACCTCGGCGAGGTAGGCGACGTCCGCCTCGTGACGAGACTTTCGGCGGGCCAGGGGGAGTCGGCCGACGGGGGAGGTCATCAGCTGGGCGTGGGAGAGGGCGCGGACCATGGTCTCGACGAACGGGTGGGGCCGGTCGCGCTCGAACGAGTCGAACGAGTAGCTGAAGCCGGTGCGGCCGATCGTCTCGAGCGTCAGCTTGGTCATGTCGGACGAGACATCCACCCGCGCAGTCGGTTCGAGTCGGCGATCCCAGTGCCGCGTCAGTTCGCCCGCGACGTCGACCATCGTCTCGTGGTACGACCGCATCGCGCTCTTGGTGAATGCGGGCATCAACAGTTCGTGTCCGCGCCGCCAGTTCGGTTCCTCGCTGTACGCGGTGAACAGTCCGTCGCCCGCGATGCCGCGCAGCGCCGCGACAGCCGGGGCGAGGTGTTTGCGGAACCGCGTCTCGTCGCCGAGCTCGGCGACGATGTCGGGGTCCGAGACGATGACGAATCGGGTGCCGAGAACCTTCCGCTCGAAGATCGGCCCGAGTTCGGCCGCGTAGCGCATCGAATCCTGCACGGGCGTGCGCGGATTGACGCCGATCACGTCGCCAAGGACGGGCAGTCGCCGGCGCGGATGCGGAATCGCGAGCCGGCCGGTCGGAAGCAGGTCCACGCTCACGTCAGCCTCCCCAGTACTGAACTCGTGTCTAGTAAGGCAACGTACCCCTTACTGAACTCGTGTCAAGTAGTCTGGGCTCACGATGTCGGAACCACGTCGCCGCCTGGCCCCCGAGCAGCGCCGGATGCAGCTGCTCGACATCGGTGCCCGCCTCTTCGCGGAGCGCCCGTACGACGAGGTGTGGATAGAAGAGGTCGCGGAACTCGCCGGGGTCTCGCGCGGGCTGATGTACCACTACTTCCCGAACAAGCGGGACTTCTTCGCGGCGATCGTGCAGCGGGCGGCGGACGCGCTGGTCGAGGCGACGAGGCCCGACCCCGACCTTCCGGTCCGCGACCAGGTGACGGCGGGACTCGATGCCTACCTCGACCACTTCGCGGCGAACGGTCACGGAATCCGGGCGGTCAACCAGGGTGCGCTGTCCGCCGACCCCGGCATCCGCGCCATCGTCGAGCGTGAGATCGACACCCAGCAGCGCCGGATCCTCGACGCGATCGACCTCGACCCGTCCGAACTGGAGGTCGCCGCGATTGCGGTGCACGGCTGGCTCGCCTTCGTCCGGGCCACCTGCCTCGACTGGCTCGATCACCCCGCGGTCCCGGCCGCCGAGCTGCGCGAGCTGTGCCTGCGCACCCTGGCGGGGGCGCTGGCGCCCTACACCGATCTGGTTGTCGGTCGGCCCTCGCCGCCGCCGACGATCCGGGGTTAGCGCCCCGCGCCCGAAGTCTTCTCGCGGTTGCCGGGGCCAACGCGGCGCCTCGCTGCGTTGTCGAAGTCCCAGGTAGAACACCGCTACCTGGGACTCCTCCGCCTTCCGATGCATCCACGTGGATCCCCGGCAACCATCAAGGGACTTCGAGCACGAGGCGCTAGGGTCGGGGCATGTGCCGAAACATCACCGAGCTGCGCGGACTCGAGCCGGCCGCCACGGCGGAGGAGATCGAGGCCGCAGCGCGTCAGTACGTTCGGAAGGTGAGCGGGATCCAGAAGCTCTCCGACGCCAACCGGGAGGCCTTCGAGAAGGCGGTCGAGGAGGTCACCGCGACCACCGCCGAGCTGCTGGCGGCGCTCCCTCCGCGCAGGCAGCCCCCGCAGACCGTCCCACCGCTGCGCCGTCCGGAGGTACGCGCCCGCATCGCGGCCGCCGCCGCAAACGGGTGAGGGGAGCCTCCGACCAGTTGGACCGGTCGAAGGCTCCCCTCATCACGTGGGAGTGTGCGCTCAGGCCTTGAAGGCCCCGAGGGCGTCGATCCGCTTCACGGCGTCGGCCATGATCCGGTCGATCAGTTCCTGGCAGCTGGGCAGGTCGTCGATCATGCCGACCACCTGACCCGACGCCAGCACGCCCGCCTCGGTGTTGCCCTCGACCAGTCCGGCCTTGAGCAGCATCGGGGTGTTGGCGGCCATGATGATCTGCTGCCAGGTCCGGTCGCCGGACTTCTTCATCGCCAGGCCGTCCTTGGCCAGCGTCGACCACTTCATGCCCGTCATGGCCTTGAACTTCAGGGCGTTCTTCGTCGCGGCGACGAGTCCCTTTGCGTAGCTGGACTTCTCGAGGCTGTTGACCAGGTCGGTGTTGAGCACCCGGTGCGGCATGCCGTCGACCTTGACGGACACCGTGGTGTCCTGCAGGCCGCGCTTGAGGTACTCCTGCTTGACCGAGTCCGGCACCGCGGAGTCGCTGGTGAGCAGGAAGCGGGTGCCCATCGCGACACCGGCCGCACCGTACGACAGTGCTGCCGCCAGTCCGCGCCCGTCGAAGAAGCCGCCGCCGGCGATCACCGGGATGTCGACCGCGTCCAGGACCGAGGGCAGCAGCAGCGTCGTCGCGACGCCGCCGGTGTGCCCGCCGCCCTCGCCGCCCTGCACGACCACCGCGTCCGCGCCCCAGGAGGCTACCTTGACCGCGTGCTTGGCGGCACCGATCGAGGGGACCACGACGATGCCGTTGTCCTTGAGCTTGGCGATCAGGTCCTTCTTCGGCGCCAGCGCGAACGAGGCGACCTTGACGCCCTCACGGATCAGCAGGTCGCACCGCTGCCCGGCGTCCGACGCGTCGGCGCGCATGTTGACGCCGAACGGCTTGTCGGTGAGCTGCTTGGTCTTCTTGATCGCCGCCTCGAGCTCGTCGTAGGTCATCGTCGCCGAGGCGAGGATGCCCAGGCCACCCGCGTTGCAGGTGGCCGCGGTCAGGCGCGGGCCCGAGACCCAGCCCATGCCGGTCTGCACGATCGGGTGCTCGATGCCGACCAGTTCGGTCAGCGGCGTGCGGAGAACCTGCGCGCTCACGCTGAGACCTCGCGGTCGCGGAAGCTCTTCGGGTCGAGCACCTCGCGGATGATGCGCAGCTCCTCGGCGGTCGGCTCGCGGGTGACACCCGCCTCGGCGAGACCGGCGACCTCGAAGGAGGTGTTCTCCGCGACCTCGTCGGCGGTGACGCCCGGGTGCAGGGTCAGCGCGCGGAAGGTGCGGCCCGGCCCACCGAAGTCGAAGACGCCCAGGTTGGTGACGACGCGGTACACGCCCAGGTACTTGTAGGCCGGGTTCTCCGGATCGACCTTGTCGTAGCCCACGCCCGAGACGACGTCGACCTGGTCGCAGAAGACGCGCGAGGTGTGCTTGCCGACCCAGTAGCTGGTGGCGTGGTTGATCGTGTTGCCCGGGGCTCCGCGGACACCGAACATCTGCCGGCTCGGCTGCTGCAGCGGACCGAAGGCGGACAGGTTCTGGTTGCCGTACTTGTCGATCTGGTTGGCGCCCATGACGACGTGGCGGCGACCGGAGGCGACGACGTCGAACACCTTGCGGAACGGCATCCAACCCTCGACCGGACCGGTCTTGCCGACGGCCGGGGTGTCGGCAAGGATCAGCGCCTCGCCGTCGGTGATCAGCAGGTCCGGCTCGGTGGTGAGCCGGGCCAGGCGGGCGCCGAGCTGCGACATCGTCGACATCGGGCTGGCCATGATCTCGCCGGCGCCGGCGAACAGGTCGGCGCAGGCGATCGCGCAGTACTCGGCGCGAGTTACGGTCTCGGTGGCGGTCATGCCTGCTGCTCCTCTGCGAACTTCTTGACGGCGGCCTGGTAGTCGTCCTCGGAACCGGACAGGAAGCGGTCCACGAAGGCCTGCCAGGACTCGGGGGTCTTGGCGGCCTCGGCGTAGTGCCGCTGGAACTTCTCGTCCCGGCCGTAGGACTCGCCGGCGAGGGTGAAGTGTGCGCCGTTCGGGGCCTCGACCACGGCGTCGACCATCATCCGATTGACGATCAGCTGCTGCAGCGGCACCTCCTTGACCAGCTGCTCGGTCTCGACGACCTTCTCGACCGAGAGGTAACGCCTCTCGGCGGCCATCAGGTACAGGTCGTCGAAGTAGGGGTCGACGCCCTGGTATCCGGCGTTGCCGCGGGCGTCGCCGATGTTCAGGTGCACGAACGCGGCGTCCAGGTTCAGCGCCGGCATCGCGATCAGGGTCTCGGGCTTGCCGGACTCGTCGGCGTAGGGGGAGGTGACGGTCTTGAGCTCGTCGCCCCAGAAGTTCTGCACGTCCGAGCCGAGGCCGGCGCGGATCGGCAGGAACGGCAGGCGTGCGGCGGCGGCCTCGAGGCCGCACTTGACCATGCCCTCGTCCATCTCGCGGGCGACGAGCTCGCCGGAGGTGCGGGCCTTGGCGAACCACGGGTCGTAGAACGGCGCCGAGTCCAGCGACACGAATCCGTAGTAGGCCTTCTTGACCTTGCCCGCCGAGCACAGCAGGCCCAGGTCGGGTCCGCCGTAGGTGACGACGGTCAGGTCCTTGACGTCCGAGCGCAGGATCGCGCGGACGAACGCCATCGGCTTGCGGCGCGATCCCCAGCCGCCGAGGCCGATGGTCATGCCGCTGCGCAGTTCGCCGACGATCTCGTCGAGCGACTTCCTCTTGTCAGCCATTCTCAGTTCACTCCCTACTTGTTCGCGCGCGGCTTGCCGGTGGCGACGAACTCGTCGCGGTGCTCGTCGGCGACGCCGGCGAGGTTGAGCTCGAACGTGAAGCCCTGCTCGATCCGGTAGCTGGTGTGTACGTCCATCACGTCGATGCGGTTGATGGCTTCCTTGGCGCGCCGGATGACCCGGGTGTCCTTGGCGGCGATCTCGCCGGCGATCTTCAGTGCGCAGGCGTCGAGTTCGGCGCGCGGGACCACGTCGTACACGGAACCGAAGTGCTTGAGGGTCTGGGCGTCGACGTTCTTCGCCGTGTAGTACAGCGTGCGCATCATGTGCTGGGGGACCAGGCGCGCGAGGTGCGTGGCCGCACCGAGTGCGCCGCGGTCGACCTCGGGCAGACCGAAGATCGCGTCGTCGGACGCGACGATGACGTCCGCGTTGCCGACCAGGCCGATGCCGCCGCCGACGCAGAAGCCGTTGACGGCGACCACGACGGGAACCTCGCAGTCGTAGACCGCGGAGAAGGCCGCAGCGCAGCCGCGGTTGGCGTCGATCAACGCGCCGTGACCCTCGGTGGCCTGCATTTCCTTGATGTCGACGCCGGCGTTGAAGCCGCGGCCCTCGGCTCGCAGGATCACCACGTGGGTGCTCTGATCCTTGCCGGCCTCGCGGATGGCGTCAGCCAGTTCGAACCACCCCTTCGAGGGGATGGCGTTCACAGGGGGGTAGTCGACGGTGACCGTGGTGATGCCGGACCCGTCGGATTTTGAGGTGATTCCCATCGTGTTTCCTTAGGTAGGTCGCCAAACCAAGCGATTGCTTGGTAAGTTAGCACACCTGCGGGTCGAGCCGGAGTTCGTTCGATGTGGACGGGCGGTCCCTCGACCCGCAGAGAATCCCTGACGCGCGGGGAATCTTCAGGCAGCGGAGGTACTGGTGGAGCTAGGTCTGGACGGCAACGTCGTACTCGTCACCGGCGGCGTACGTGGCATCGGTGCGGGTATCAGCCGCGCCTTCCTGGCCGCCGGCGCCACGGTGATCACCTGCGCGCGGCGGCCCGCGGACGAGCCGATCGAGGTCGACGGACGAGCGGTCGAGTTCATCGCGTGTGACGTCCGCGATCCCGAGCAGGTGCAGTCGATGATCGAGCAGATCGTCGCGACGCACGGCCGGCTCGACACCGTCGTCAACAACGCGGGCGGCGCGCCCTACGCGCTCGCTGCCGACGCGAGCCCGCGCTTCCACTCGAAGATCGTGGAGCTGAATCTGCTCGCGCCGCTGCTCATCTCGCAGGTGGCGAATGCCGTGATGCAGAAGCAGGACGGCGGCGGCTCGATCGTGATGGTCTCGAGCGTCAGCGGCAGCAGGCCCTCACCGGGCACGGCGGCGTACGGTGCCGCCAAGGCGGGCATCGACAGCCTGTCGACGAGCCTCGCGGTGGAGTGGGCGCCGAAGGTCCGGGTCAACTCGATCGTCGTCGGCCTCGTCGAGACCGAGCAGTCGCACCTGCACTACGGCGGCCCCGAGGGCATCGCCGCGGTCGGCGAAACGGTCCCGCTGGGCAGGATGGCCCGGCCCGAGGACATCGGAAACAGTGCGATCTTCCTCGCGTCCCCGCTGGCGTCGTACGTCAGCGGTTCGACCCTGACCGTGCACGGTGGCGGTGAACGCCCGGCCTTCCTGGCTGCGGCGGACGCGGAAACTTCGAACAATGCAGCAAGTTAAGGAGAACAAGTGAGCGGACTGGTAGACGGTCGCGTCGTCATCGTGACGGGCGCGGGCCGCGGCATCGGGCGGGCGCACGCGCTGGCTTTCGCGGCCGAGGGTGCGAAGGTCGTCGTCAACGACATCGGTGTCGGCGGAGACGGATCGGCGACGGGTGAGAGCCCCGGCGAGCAGGTCGTCGCGGAGATCATCGCCGCCGGCGGCCAGGCGGTCGTGAACGGCGACGACGTCGCCGACTGGGACGGCGCCCAGAACCTGATCAAGACGGCCATCGACAACTTCGGCGGCCTCGACGTGCTGGTCAACAACGCGGGCTTCCTGCGCGACCGCATGCTCGTCGGGATGGCCGAGGAGGAGTGGGACGCGGTGATCCGCGTGCACCTCAAGGGTCACTTCGCGCCGCTGCGGCACGCCGCCGCGTACTGGCGCGCCGAGTCCAAGGCCGGACGTCCGGTGGACGCGCGCATCATCAACACCAGCTCGGGCGCGGGCCTGCAGGGCTCCATCGGCCAGGGCAACTACGCGGCCGCCAAGGCCGGTATCGCCGAGATGACCATCCAGGCCGCCGCCGAGCTGAAGAACTACGGCGTCTCGGTGAACGCGATCGCTCCCGCGGCCCGCACGCGCATGACCGTCGGCGCCGGCGGCGCGATGGCCGAGGCGATGGCCGCGCCGGAGGAGGGCTTCGACGCGATGGCGCCGGAGAACATCTCCCCGCTGGTCGTGTGGCTGGGTTCGACCGAGTCGAAGGCCGTCAGCGGCCGGGTGTTCGAGGTCGAGGGCGGCAAGATCACGGTCGCCGAGGGCTGGCGCCACGGACCCTCCCAGGACAAGGGTGACCGCTGGGATCCCAAGGAGCTCGGTCCCGTCGTCGCGGACCTGCTGGAGAAGGCCGAGACGCCCACTCCCGTCTACGGCGCGTAAAGCGCTTCGCGCAGTGGTGCGGTTACGGAGGGCAGGCCCTCCGCAACCGCACCACTGCGCTATGCGCCGGCGGGGGTCCGGACGACGACGACGGTCCCGGGGAAGTAGGCGGCCAGCTCGCTGCGCGACTGCTTGAGCGCAGCGGTGCCGTATCCGTGCTTGCGTGACTGCGGTGCGATCCACACCGCGATGTCCACTTCCTGACCGGTCAGCTCGCCGAAAACGAGGCCGACGCTCTGGGGCCGGTCGCCGCTCACGTCCTCGCAGACGAACCACGCCGCGCTCTCGTCGTCGACCCGATTCAGTCCGGCCGTGCGCTCGGACTCCACCCGATCGGTCGGCCACGGCGCACCGTTCTCGTCGAGCTGCTCGGCCGACCGCAGTCGGAACAGCTCGGTGTCGGTGTCGCTGGTGCTGAACGGCCGCAGTCGAACCCCTGCGCCGGTCGCGAACGGTCGCTGTTCCGGCAGCCACTTGAGCGTCGCGTCCAGGTTTCGCACCTCGTTGCTGAGCCGGTCGCGTTCGATCCTGGTCAACCTGCCGAGCTGCAGGCCGAGCACCACGTTGGCGTTGGCTGCGCTCGTCTCGAGCAACCCGCTGACGGTGCGCACGGCGGACTCGTGGTCGTCACTGTCGACGATGGCGTCGAGGACCTCGTGCCGCATGTCGAGCGCCTTCAGCAGCGCCGCGGCGAGCTCACGTCGGTCCAGGATCTGATCTTGGGGGCCAGCCGTCATGACGAAATCTCCCTATCCGTTGGTGTACAACAGCGGAGCGCGCGCCTGCCTGGTGGGCGGCGGACGCTCTCATCGCATTGTCTGTCAACGGACAGGCAATTGCTATGCGCACACGACGACGGGAATCGTCCGATCGGTCCAGGACTGGTAGTCGTCGAACTCGGGGTACATCGCGACCAGCTTGGGCCACAGCTCCGCGTGCTCGGCGTCGTCCGCGACCTTCGCAACCAGATGGCGCACGTCGGAACGGATCTGGACGGTGACGTTGGGGTCGGCCTTCAGGTTCAGGTACCACATTGGGTTCTTGGGCTGGCCGCCCTGGGAGGCGACCAGTACGACCCGGTCGCCGTCCTCGAGGAACAGCAGCGGGCTCACCCGCGGCTCGCCGCTCTTGCGTCCGGTGGTGGTGAGCAGGCAGATCGGCAGGCCGCTGCGCGCGGCACTGCCGACCCGCCATTTGCCGCCGAGGCGCCCACCGGTTGCCCGGTACGCGATCACGTTCGACTTCGACATCCATTTGATGACGACCCGGGTGAACTTCGTGTCGAGCAGCGGTGGGCGCTTCATCGTGGCGTCAGATCCGCTCGATGATGGTGCCGGTGGCCAGCGCGCCGCCCGCGCACATCGAGATCAGGGCGGTCGAGCCGTCGCGACGCTCGAGCTCGTGCAGGGCGGTGGTGATCAGTCGCGAGCCGGTGCTGCCGACCGGGTGGCCGAGCGCCAGCGCGCCGCCGTTGACGTTCACCTTGTCCATGTCCGGTCCGTGCACCTGGGCCCAGGACAGTGCCACGGAGGCGAAGGCTTCGTTGACCTCGAACAGGTCGAGGTCGCCGATCTTCATGCCGGCCTTCTCCAGGACCTTGGCGGTCGCCTGGACGGGGCCGTCGAGGTGGAACTCGGGCTCGGCGCCGACGAGCACCTGCGAGACGATCCGCGCGCGGGGCTTGAGGCCGAGCGCGATCGCGCGGTCGGAGTCCATCAGCAGCACGGCGGCGGCGCCGTCGGAGATCTGCGACGAGGTGCCCGCGGTGTGGATGCCGCCCTCGATGACCGGCTTGAGCTTGGCGAGGGACTCCGCGGTGGTGTCGCGCAGGCCCTGGTCCCGGGAGATGACGGTGGTCTCGTCGGTGGGCAGCTTGTCCTCGCCGATGACGGGCGCCGTCACGGGAAGCACCTCGCGGTCGAAGCGGCCCTCGGCCCAGGCCTGCTTGGCCAGTGCCTGCGACCGGACGCCGAGCGCCTCGATGTCCTCACGGGTGATGCCGCGGCGCTTCGCGATCCGCTCGGCGGCCTCGAACTGGGCGGGCATGTCGATGTCCCACGACGCGGGGCGGCGCGGGCCGGCCTCGGTGCCGACGTTCGCGCCGAGCGGGACCTGGCTCATCTGCTCGACGCCACAGGCGACGCCCATGTCGATGGCGCCGGTGGCGATGAGGCCGGCGATCAGGTGGTTGGCCTGCTGCGCCGATCCGCACTGGCAGTCGATGGTGGTGGCGCCGACCTGCCACGGGAGCCCGGCCGCGAGCCACGCCGTGCGGGTGACGTTGTTGGACTGCGCACCCGCCTGCGTGACGCAGCCGCCGATCACCTGCTCGACGAGGGCGGGATCGACGCCGGCGCGCTCGAGCAGCCCGACCTGAACGGCCCCGAGGGTCTCCGCGGCGTGCAGCCCGGACAGCCAGCCGCCGCGCTTGCCGATGGGGGTGCGAACTGCCTCGACGATTACTGGTGTGCCCACGGCGGGCTCCTTTCCGTTTGTACCTTGAAAAGTAGAACAGGTTCACCTCAGGAGCAAGGACTGTGCCCACGGTTCTTCCCTATACGGAGGGCCTGTGATTCAATGTTTATAGAACGTGTTACAGATCACTTGCGACATCGATCGCGGGGGCAGGAGACAACAGTGGCACAGCCCAACATTCCCGCGGGATTCGACTTTACGGACCCCGACATCTACGCACACCGGCTTCCGGTGGAGGAACTCGCCGAGGTCCGCAAGGCCGAGCCGGTGTACTGGGTCGAGCAGCCCGACGGCGTCGGCGGGTTCAACGACGGTGGCTACTGGCTGGTCACCCGGCACGAGGACATCCGGGACGTCTCGCAGCGCAGCGACGTCTTCTCCACTTGGGAGAACACCGCCATCCCGCGCTTCGCCGACGACATGCAGCGTGAGCAGATCGAACTCCAGCGCTTCGTGCTCCTGAACAAGGACGCGCCGGAGCACACCAAGCTGCGCAAGCTGGTCTCCCGCGGCTTCACCCCCCGCGCGATCAACGGGATCAAGGAAGAGCTGCGGGACCGCGCCGAGGCCATCGTCAAGGCCGCCGCCGCGGAGGGCAGCGGCGACTTCGTCACCCAGGTTGCGGCGGAGCTGCCGCTGCAGGCCATCGCGGAACTGATCGGCGTGCCGCAGGAGGACCGCGGCAAGGTCTTCGAGTGGTCCAACCAGATGACCTCGTACGACGACCCCGAGTTCGCGGACATCGATCCGGCGGCCGCGTCGATGGAGATCCTCGGCTACGCGTACCAGATGGCCGAGGCCCGCAAGCAGAACCCGGCCGACGACCTCGTCACCACCCTCATCGAGGCGGACGTCGACGGCGACGTGCTCAGCCCGGAGGAGTTCGGCTTCTTCGTGATCGTGCTCGCGGTGGCCGGCAACGAGACCACCCGCAACGCCACCACGCACGGCATGAAGGCCTTCATGGACAACCCCGAGCAGTGGGAGCTGTACAAGAAGGAGCGGCCGAAGACCACGGCCGACGAGATCATCCGCTGGGCCACCCCGGTCGCTGCCTTCCAGCGTACGGCGCTCGAGGACACCGAGATCGGTGGCGTGGCGATCAAGAAGGGCCAGCGCGTGGTGATGAGCTACGTGTCGGCGAACTTCGACGAGGACGTGTTCGAGAACCCGGAGAAGTTCGACATCCTGCGCGACCCGAACCCGCACCTGTCGTTCGGCGGTACCGGCGCCCACTACTGCCTCGGCGCCAACCTGGCCCGGATGGAGATCGACCTGATCTTCAACGCGATCGCCGACTTCCTGCCGGACATCGTCGAGGCCGGCGACACCCGCCGGCTGCGCTCCGGCTGGCTCAACGGCATCAAGGAGTACCAGGTCGACTACAAGACCGGCGGTTGCCCGGTCGCCCACTAGGGCAGTCGTTCCACCAGCATCATCCGGCGGCGGGGGGGGGGGGGGGCCCGGCCGCCCCCCCCCCCGGGGTGGGGCCCGCCACGAACCCACCACCCC